>JAYYZE010000024.1:0-9479 GCA_036340235.1 Bacteroidota bacterium | reverse complement strand
TTGTACAGACAGTCCTGGCAGGCCTCCAAACTTTCAAAGCATCTCTCACTATAACCACTGTAGGCTATTTGTTCACATACATTGCCTTCTGAATCATAAAAACGTCTCTCGAAATAAGTTAGACAGGCCTCGTCGGTTGGCATAGTATCAGCACGAGCGTCCAAAACGGCTTTGTAATTACCAGAACAAGAAAAAGGAATTACAACAATACAAATTACAAACAGTTGATTTTTCATTGGATAAGAGTTGTTTTAAAATTACAACCTTATTTTGAATTTAGTATTAGTGTGGCCTTGCTTTTCCCTACCAATTTGATGAGTTGTTGTTCGTTGGCTTCTAACACTCGCTTGATAGAGCCGAAATGAGAAACCAGTTTTTCGACAGTTTTAGGGCCTATACCTTCAATGCCATCAAGTGAAGTGCCCAAGCTACCTTTACTTCGTCGATTGCGGTGGTGGTTAATGCCAAAGCGGTGTGCCTCATTTCTTAGTTGCTGAATGACTTTTAAGCTTTCCGAACGCTTATCTAAATGCAAAGGGATACTATCATTTGGAAAATAAATTTCTTCTAATCGCTTGGCAATCCCAATGATGGCAATTTTATGATGTAAATTCAACTTTTCTAAACTTCTACGAGCAGAACTTAGTTGTCCTTTTCCTCCGTCAATAACGATTAGTTGAGGTAAATCTTGAGCTTCATCTTGAAGGCGTTTATAGCGCCGATATACTACTTCTTCCATAGAGGCATAATCATCTGGCCCTTCTACAGTTTTGATGTTAAATAAACGGTAATCTTTTTTGCTAGGCTTAGCATTTTTGAATACGACGCAGGCCGCTACAGGATTAGTACCTTGCATGTTGGAATTATCAAAGCACTCAATATGCTTTGGTTTTGTATTCAGATGTAAGTCTTGTTGTAGTTGTTCTAACACTCTCTTGTTGTCTAAACGGTGTCGCAATTCTTCATTTTTGCGAATGCGGTCCTTTTGAACATTTTTGGCATTTTTAAAGCATAAATTAACTAGTTTGTGCTTGTCACCAATCTTTGGCACACTAATTTTGAGTTGTTCCCATTGAGACTCTAAAGGAATGTTTAAGTAGGCCTCTTTGGATGTGCTGTGAAACCTCTGACGAATTTCTGTAATGGCTATTGTCAGAAGCTCTTCATCGCTTTCGTCTAATTTCTTTTTTATTTCCATAGAGTGAGCTTGAATGATGGCCCCACTAGAAACTTTGAAAAAATTAATAAAGGCATATTTTTTATCAGAAGTAATAGCATAGACGTCCACATCATTAATGGTTGGACTAACAATGGATGATTTGGATTGATAATTTTCTAGCTGTTCAATTTTTTCTTTGACCAATTGGGCTTGTTCGTATTCCATTTTTTCGGAAAGCTTATTCATTTCTGATTTAAAATACTGGACTACTGTTCGAATGTTTCCTTTTAGGATTTGTCGAATGTGCTCTATGTCCTTTTCGTAATCGTAAGAAGGCTGTTTGCCCACACAAGGCGCTAAGCAGTTACCAATGTGGAATTCTAAACATTCCTTAAACTTTTTGGCCTGTATGTTATCGTCCGACAAGTGGTATTTGCATGTTCTAAGCGGGTAGATTTGGCGAATAAAATTGAGCATGGTACTGATAATTTTGGGATTGGTGTAAGGACCAAAATATTCGGAACCGTCTCTAATGAGTTGACGAGTGTAAAACACCCTTGGAAAAGGTTCTTTCTTTATACAAATCCAAGGATAGGTTTTGTCGTCTTTGAGTAATATGTTATATCTAGGTTGGTATTTTTTGATAAGGTTGTTTTCCAGCAAAAGAGCGTCCATTTCGGTTTCTACTACCAATATTTCTATACGATGTATTTTTCTTACCATATAGGTGGTTTTAAAGCTTTCATGCGATCTATTAAAATAAGAGGAAACGCGCCGCTTTAGGTTTTTGGCTTTACCTACATAAAGCAGGTCATCCTTGCTATCATAAAAGCGATAAACACCCGGCTCTTTAGTAAGGTTTTGTAAAACTAATTGTATGTTTTTTGAAACGTTGCTCACGTTTCAAAAATACGGATTTATGCTTCTTTGTCTACCTCTTGTTTTTCTTTTAACTGCGCAGAGAAGTTTCTGTACTCAGTGACTTTAGTGCTTTGTTTAATTATTCTCTTTGCCAAACGTTTGGCTGTCAAATAGCTCTCATCAACATATTGCCCTTGTAAGTTGTAGGAACTATCTTGAAAAAACTTGGACTCCAAACGCCAATTCCCTAAAGAACCTCTGCTTAATAATAGATTAATTTCGACAAAAGAACTATCAAAAAAATCGCGTATTCCGCTAATTAATAAGTATTTATCACCGCAAGTTAATTTATACAGACTAACAGCATCTTCTGTACCGCCTAGTTTTACAAATTAGCTATTGCCTAAGCTATCTAATAACAAGTGAATATTGGTGTAATTACTGATGGAGTGCGGGAGGGGTTAAAATACATGATGATGTCTAATTCCCGTTGGCCTTGTATAAGGGCAGAGCTTGGATGCCAAACGAGTATATTACCCGTCTGTTTAGGCGCCATTAGCTGTAAGCGGTTTAATGAATCTATGACAAAGCAGTAAGTGTCATCATAGCAGCTAGCAAAGTCGTTGAAATATTCAGTAAACTGGACGGATAAAAACATCGGAAAAGACAAACGAGAATGGGTTTTTTCATTTTATTAGAAAATCAATTAGATAGTCTTTCAAATATACTTATTTTTGGTTTGAAATAGAATATTAAATGATAGTTGCAGTAGTAGGAGTTACCGGAATGGTAGGCCAAGTCATGCTTAAAGTTTTGGAAGAGCGCTCTTTTCCTGTTTCTGAATTGATAGCTGTGGCTTCAGATAAGTCGCTCGGAAAATCGGTTGTGTTCAACAAGCAAGCTATCACCATTGTGTCTACAGCAGACGCCCTTGAACGGGCTCCTAATTTGGCGTTATTTTCGGCAGGTAGTGATGTTTCAAAAGAATGGGCACCACGCTTCGTCGAAAAAGGAACTACCGTTGTTGACAATTCATCCTATTGGCGGATGTCTCCAGAGCATAAGCTTATTATTCCTGAAATTAATGGTTACCTTCTTAATGAAAATGATCGTATTATAGCCAACCCCAATTGTTCTACTATCCAACTGTTGATGGCGCTAAAGCCTCTGCACGATGCGTACAAGGTCAAACGAATAGTACTTTCTACTTATCAGTCGATTACTGGAACAGGCGTAAAAGCTGTTAAACAATTAGAAAACGAAACAAAAGGCATTAAAGGTGAAATGGCCTATCCGTATCCTATTCATGAAAACGCTTTACCACATTGCGATGTGTTTGAAGATAATGGCTATACAAAAGAGGAAATAAAACTCTCTAGAGAAACCAAAAAAATTATGGAAGATGATACCATCGAGCTTAGTGCCACGGCCGTTAGAGTCCCTGTAATTGGAGGTCATTCCGAGAGCGTAAATGTAGAGTTTGAATCTGACTTTGATCTTTCTAAAGTACGTCAGCTATTGCATGAAATGCCTGGAGTAATCGTACAAGACAATGTGGATGTTAATACTTACCCTATGCCCATATATGCTGAAGGAAAAGATGAGGTTTTTGTTGGGCGTATCAGGCGTGATTTTTCACAAGAAAATACGCTTAATATGTGGGTAGTTTCAGACAATTTAAGAAAGGGGGCTGCCACCAATGCCATTCAAATTGTTGAGTATTTAATTCAAGGTGGTCTTATATGATTATTAGCCACAAACATAAATACGTTTTTGTAGGTTTGCCATTGGCGGCTTCAACTGCTATTTCCAAAGAACTATGTGAAAACTATGAAGGAAAGCCCATACTTTCCAAACACTCTTTATACCAAGATTTTCTAAAAGTAGCGACCAAAGAAGAACAGACTTTCAAAGTATTGGCATGTGTTAGAAGCCCACTTGATATTTCGGTTAGCTATTATACAAAAATGATTAAAGATGTTAGCGGCAATTTTAGCAACGAAAAATTATTGAGAAAAAATGGAGGACATCTTAAACTCAGGGATTATAAATTAGCCCAATACTTCAGAGAGAGTGGGGCTGACTATACCACCTTTTTAAAAAAATACTATCAATTTCCATTTGATAATTGGTTTAGTATTACCAAACCTTTTTGTGATTTTATTCTTCGTTTTGACCATCTGCAAGACGATTTTCAAACGGCACTAAAACACTGCGGTATTGAACCAAAGCGGCCACTGCCTGTTGTCAATAAAACTACAGAGAAGGCGTCTTACTTAAGCTATTATACTGCAGAAAATAATGCTGTGGGACTAGCCATTTTTGGTCCGTACTTAAAGGAACATCAAATGGCTTTTCCCAAACAATGGAAAAAGACGAAAGTGCCTTTGGGCTATCGCTTAGCTTATCGAATAATGCGCCAAGTTCGTAAACTATTCTGGAAATATGATAGCCATAGAGATACCAATGCTCAGAAAGTATATAAGGAGTTGTTACAGCAGCACCAACAGCCTTACTTAAAAAAGGAACGGTGAAATAGTAAAATATTAATCACTCCCACACTAATTGAGGTATCTGCGATGTTAAAGACAGGTCTAAAGAAAATAAAATGATTGCCTCCGATTAGTGGCACCCAATCTGGAAAGTGGCTGTTTATGAGCGGAAAATAAAACATGTCGACCACCTTGCCTTGCAAGAGACCGGCATACCCCCCTTGAAATACAGTGGCTAGCTGGCCGTAACTTTCGGAAAAAATAAGTCCATAAAACGCACTGTCAATCATATTTCCTATGGCGCCAGCAAGGATTAATGCGACGCTATACAATATGCCCTTATTTACGTTTTGAGTAGCTAGTTTTTTTAGATATAAAGCAATAAAGCCAATGGCTACTAAACGAAAAATACTCAGAAAATACTTGCCGATTTCACCCCCAAATTCCATCCCAAAGGCCATTCCTTTATTTTCTGTAAAATGGATGATAAACCAGTCAAAAATATGGTGTTCTTGCCCCAACATCATATTGGTCTTAATCCAAATTTTTAGACATTGGTCTAAAAATAACACAAGAATTATTAAAAGAATAGGCTTTCTTAACATCAAACTTTATTGGGCACGCTTGGCTTCTATACTTAGGGTGGCGTGTGGGACTAATTTTAGGCGTTCTTTCTGTATTAGCTTTCCTGTTACTCGACAAATGCCATACGTTTTGTTATCAATTCGTTTGAGCGCATTTTTTAGGTTAAATAAAAACTTTTCTTGTCTCAAGGCAAGTTGGGCATTTTCTTCTTTTGAAAGGGTTTCGGAACCCTCCTCAAACCCTTTGAATGTGGGTGAGGTATCGTCTGTTCCATTGTTGGAATCATTAGTATATGCGCTTTTAATAAGCACTAAGTCGTTTTCTGCTTTTAGTATTTTCTCTTCTATGATTTGACGAAATTCCTCTAATTCAGAGTCGGTATATCGTGTTTTTTCTGTCATCGATTTATTTTTTTTGTATTTCTATACTTGTTTGAATACCGTCAACTAGTTCGACAAGCTGTTCTTTCTTCATTTCTTTTTCTACAATTTGTAGCTTATCTGCTAGTGTTTCTGAACAAATATAATCTAAATTCTCTTTTATTGCCTGTTTTAGAATGTTGTTGGCAGTTACCGAGATTTGTATTCTGTCAGTCACTTCAAAGCCACTATCTTTTCGGCTATTTTGAATTCTGTTAACTAGTTCTCTAGCAAGTCCTTCGTTGATTAATTGTTGATCTAAACTGATATCTAAAGCTACTGTTAATCCATTCAAAGAAGTGACTGCCCAACCAGTAATGTCTTCGGTACTTATTTCTACATCTTGTAGGTCTATTTGTATTTTCTGATCGTTTATTATTATGTAGTAACTACCATTATTTTCAATACTATCAATATCTTCAGATGTAAATTGAGCAATGGCTTGAGCAATGAGCTTCATTTGAGGACCAAATTTAGGACCAAGTGTTTTGAAGTTCGGTTTTATTTTTTTCACCATAATATCCGAATCGGCAGTCATAAATTCTAATGCTTTAACGTTTACCTCTGCTAGTACTAATGGTTTTATGGCCTCTATTTGTTGTTTGGTTTTTTCATCCAGTACTGGCACCATAATTTTTCTTAGTGGCTGTCGAACCCTTAGGTTTTCTTTCTTTCTCAGTGAAAAGGTAAGAGAAGTGATTCCTTGTGCAATTCTCATTTTATCTTCTAACTCTTTATTAATCAACTCCTCAACTACTTTGGGGAATAGTGCTAAGTGTACAGACTCATTGGTGTTGCGTTGCGTCACCACATTTAGGTCACAGTAGAGTCTATCCATAAAAAACGGAGCGATTGGAGAACTAAGTATAGCTACTGTCTCAAGGCAAGTGTAAAGGGTTTGATAGGCCGATATTTTGTCATTGCCATAGTCGCCTTTCCAAAAGCGTCTTCTGCATAATCGTACATACCAATTACTAAGATTATCATTCACAAAGGAATGAATTAAACGGGCCGCTTTGGTAGGTTCATAATCCTCAAAAGACGATTGAACTTGTTTTTTTAAGGTGTTTAGTTCTGAAAGTATCCATTGATCTATTTCTGGACGATTTTTATTGGAAATTTCTGATTCTTTGTATGTAAATCCATCTATATTGGCGTATAGGGCAAAAAAGGAGTAGGTGTTGTAAAGAGTACCAAAGAATTTACGCTTGACCTCAGCTAGCCCATCTTTGTTAAACTTTAAATTGTCCCATGGTTGGGCATTGCTAATCATGTACCATCGAGTAGTATCTGCCCCATACTCTTCTAGGGTTGTAAAAGGGTCGACAGCATTGCCTAACCGTTTTGACATTTTATTACCCTCTTTATCTAAAACAAGACCATTAGACACTACATTCTTAAAGGCTACGCTATCAAATAAAATGGAGGCAATGGCATGTAGGGTAAAAAACCATCCGCGCGTTTGATCGACACCTTCAGCAATAAAGTCAGCTGGAAAATCACTTTCAAATTGCTCTTTGTTTTCAAATGGGTAATGAAGCTGAGCGTATGGCATGGATCCTGAGTCAAACCAAACATCTATAAGGTCCTTTTCTCGGTACATGGGTTGACCGGAAGAAGTAACCAAGATAATTTCGTCTACAAATGGGCGATGCAAATCAAAGGTGTTGTAATTGGCTTTGGACATATTTCCGGCTTCAAAGTCCGAGAGTGGGTTTTGTGTCATTACGCCAGCTTCTATTGCTTTTTCTATTTCTTGTTTCAGTTGCGTTACTGAGCCAATACATATTTGCTCTTGCCCATTTTCAGATACCCAAATAGGCAAGGGAATACCCCAAAAGCGTGATCGCGATAAGTTCCAATCGACCAGGTTCTCAAGCCAATTACCAAAGCGTCCTTCGCCAGTCGATTTTGGCTTCCAGTGTATAGATTTGTTGAGTGCTACCATTCGGTCTTTAGCGGCGGTCGTTTTTACAAACCAACTTTCTAGTGGATAGTACAAAACAGGTTTGTCGGTTCGCCAGCAATGTGGATAGGAATGTTCGTATTTTTCTGCTTTAAAGCACTTATTCTCTTCTTTGAGTTTGATAATGATTTGTACGTCGGCGGATTTGTCCGGTGTTTTTCCGTCTTCGTAATATTCGTTTTTGACATACATGCCAGCAAAATCGCTGACCTCTTTGACAAAGCGACCTTGTGCATCGACCAAAGTAAGTGAGCCAATACCGTTTTGCTTGGCGACCAGATTATCGTCAGAACCAAAGCTTGGTGCTAAATGCACTATTCCTGTTCCATCTTCAGTAGTTACAAAATCACCAACAAGTACTTTAAAACAATCCCCATCTACTGGTTGTGTGTAGGCGAGTAGTTGCTCATATCGAAGCCCCTCTAAGTCTGTGCCTTTTAATTCTTGAACTACTTCGTATGGAATACGTTTGTCGCCTGCTTGGTAGTCAGACAATTGAAGATCTTGGTTTTTTTCAGAAAAATATTTTGAAAAAAGGGCTTTCGCAACTAACACACTTATTGGCAGATGCGTGTAGGTGTTAAATGTATTAACAAGCAAATAATCAATATTTTTTCCAACGGCCAAAGCGGTATTCGACGGAAGTGTCCAAGGAGTGGTTGTCCATGCTAGAAAAAATATGTCTGCATGATTATTTTGAAATAAAGACGTACTGTCGTTGTTTTCTGCTAGTTTGAATTGAGCAACGGCAGATTGGTCTTTAACGTTTTTGTAGCACCCTGGCTGATTAAGTTCGTGAGAGCTTAGCCCTGTGCCCGCCTTAGGTGAATAGGGCTGAATAGTATGCCCTTTGTAGAGCATGTCTTTTTTGCTCATTTCACTGAGTAACCACCAGACACTTTCGATGTATTTATTGTCATAGGTAACGTATGGGTCGTTCATATCTATCCAATAACCCATTTTATCGGTTAGGTCTTCCCACACGTTTTTGTATTTCATGACATTTTCCCGACATTTTTGATTGTACTCGGCAATAGAAATACGTTTTCCAATATCTTCTTTGGTAATTCCTAGTTCTTTTTCTACACTTAATTCAACGGGGAGACCATGAGTATCCCAGCCCGCTTTTCGTTGAACCTTAAACCCTTGTAGTGTTTTGAATCGGCAAAAAATATCTTTGATGGTACGCCCAATAACATGGTGAATTCCAGGCATCCCATTTGCTGATGGTGGGCCTTCATAAAAGGTATAGTTAGGTTTACCTTCTCTAGATTTAATGCTTTTTTTGAAAATAGATTTTTCTTTCCAATTTGTTAAGACTTCTTTATTTATTTTACTTAAGTCTAGAAAATTATATTCGGGATATTTCTTCATTTATATAGTGGCAATGACTTTTAGCTCTATGGCAATTGGGGTAGGTAGGCAGTTAATTTCGACCGTTGTTCTACAAGGTTGATTATCGGCAAAATATTCGGCATACACTTTGTTGTAGGTTTTGAAGTCGTCTTTCATATTGGTCAAAAAGACGGTCACATCAATGACTTTTTCCCACGAAGAACCGGCTTCCTCTACGATAGTTTTGACGTTGTTGAATACAGACCGACATTGTTTTTCAATATCGTATGACACTATGTTTCCGTTTTCGTCTAACTCTACCCCAGGTATATCTTTAGTTCCACGCTCTCTAGGACCAACACCTGATAGAAACAACAGGTTTCCGTGTTGGCGAGCGTGAGGGTATAGACCAACCGGCTCCGGCGCTTTTTTAGATTCTAACTTTTTTGTATGCATACTGTCAAATTTAGTTGGCAAAAATAGTTATTGCTAGTGAGATTAGCAATTTTATGATAATAGCTGTTAAAGACACAAAAAAATGATAATTTTGCAAGCGTGTTGGGGATGTAGCTCAGTTGGCTAGAGCGCTTGACTGGCAGTCAAGAGGTCGGCGGTTCGAGTCCGCTCTTCTCCACCAAAGCGGAATCCATCTCATTTTGAGA
>JAYYZE010000023.1:0-13745 GCA_036340235.1 Bacteroidota bacterium | reverse complement strand
TAATCTATTTAAAGCAAAAAAGAATGAACTATTTCAAAAGAACAGTGACTGTGTTTTTAATTTTATTCTGTTTATTTGGCTACCAAAAAGCCATATATTCTCAAAAATTATTAGACAATACTGATGCCAATATTGTGGGATATGTGGTCTCTATGGGCCAAAACGTACCTTTTGCATCCATAGGTATAAAAGGAACTACGATTGGTACTTCAACTGATGCCACAGGTCATTTTCATCTAATAGACATGCCCTTGGGCAACCAAACGGTATTTGTAAGTGTAATAGGGTACAAACCCCAAGAGCGTCAGGTTTTACTAGAAAAAGGAACAACCATCGAAGTAAAGTTTGATCTTATTGAAGATGTATTAAACATTGAGGAGGTTGTAGTTTCTGCTAATAGAAGTGAGCAAAAACGCATGGAATCACCCGTAATTGTCAATACTCTGTCAACAAAGCTAATTAATGCTACTCAAGCGTTAACTTTAGTTGAAGGTTTAAGTTTTTCACCTGGATTACGACTTGAAAATAACTGTCAAAATTGTGGGTTTTCACAATTAAGAATGAATGGTATGGATGGTCCCTACTCTCAAATACTTATTAATAGTCGTCCTGTTTTTAGTGGTTTAGCAGGTGTTTACGGAATGGAGTTAATACCCACCAATATGATTGAAAAAATCGAAGTAGTAAGGGGGGGGGGATCAGCATTATACGGAGGTAATGCTATTGCAGGAACAGTGAATATTATTATGAACGAACCTAAGTCTAGTGGTTTTGAAGTAGGTTCTAACTATGCCTTATCTGGTTATAATACAGAAGGAAAAGCCTCACCTGACTACACTGTTAATTTCAATGCCTCTGTTGTATCAGACGACGCTAGATCAGGGGCGTCTGTTTATGGTTTTAGCAGGAAAAGAGAAATTTATGATGCTAACAATGATGGTTTTTCAGAATTAGCTCTTTTAGAGAATCTATCATTTGGGGGACAGATTTTTCACAAGTTTAATTATCGTGACAAACTGACTATTGACTACTTTGGAATTAAGGAACAACGCGAGGGAGGAAATATGCAAGATTATACTCTACATGAAAGGGACATTGCCGAGTCGCTTACTCACGACATGAACGTTGGTGGTCTTAAGTATGAAAGATATTTAAGAGAATACGATATGCTGACCTTTTATGCCTCAGGTCAACTGTTGAACCGTGATTCGTACTATGGAGCAGAACAATCGCTTGCTGACTATGGTAACTCAAAAGGAATAACTTATAATTTGGGAGCTCAATACAAATTTCACTTAGACAATGGTTCTTTGATAGTAGGAGTTGAAAACACAACTGATTTTTTGAAGGATATGAAACTGGGATATTTAGATCTTGATAGTGTAATTATTGATTGGAGTGACTCTAGTATAACTTATCCAAGATATGATAATACGTTAGTGGCTGACCAGTCGTCTATTACTTCGGGAGCTTTTGCCCAATACGATATTACTATAAATCAATTTAAAGCCTCAATTGGTGCTCGAATTGATAATTACATGATTGAAGATTTTGCTCATAAGACTGAAGCTGTCAAGTCAAACACAGTTGTGAGTCCTCGATTTAGTGCCATGTACAAAATTTTAGATGGCTTCCAATTACGAAGTACCTACTCCCAAGGGTATCGAGCTCCTCAAATTTTCGATGAAGACTTACACATAAAAACTTCTGGATTGAGACAAGTTACACATGAAAATGATCCTAATTTAAAACAAGAAAGCAGTCAAAGCTATTTACTTTCTTTTGACTACAATAAGTTGATAGGTACCACTTACACAGCTGTCCTATTGGAGGGTTTTTATAATGAACTGGATGATGCTTTCGCAAACGAGCTGGGAGACCCCGATGAAAGTGGGAATGTTATTTACACCAGAGTAAACTCAAGCGGCGCTAAGGTGCAAGGAATAAATGTAGAATTACGTTTAAAACCAAGCAATATGTTCGAATTTTCATCTGGATTTACAAGTCAAATTAGTGAATATAAAGAGGTGCAAAATTGGGGTACAAAAAAATTCCTCCGTACACCTAATAAATATGGTTTTTTTATGCTAGACTGCCAGCTTATGAAGGGTTTATCTCTTTCTGCTAACGCTAACTACACAGGAACTATGAGTATTCTTTACGAAGGAGTTGAGGATAAACCAGTAGACGTCAATGGGCTAATAGAATCGGAAAGTTTCTTTGATTTGGGATTAAAACTTAACTATTCCTTGAAATTAGGTAATGCCGATTTTCAGGTTTTGGGTGGTGTTAAAAATATTTTCAACTCATACCAAAGCGATTTTGATAGTGGTATTGAGCGTGATCCTGCCTATGTCTATGGGCCATTATCACCTAGAACTATTTACTTCGGGATTAAATTTGGAAACCTTTTTAACCGAAGATAAAATGTTGCTGACATCTTCTTTTGTTAGGTGAATGTGTGTTAGCAAACAAACCATTGATTTTATTGTGACTATGAGCGAGTTTTTACTTCACAAAAATCAAAAAATTCGGTGTTGATTTGTTTATATATCTGTTATACTTTTACACCATGCAAATAGAATGGCGGTTTAAATCGTACGATGATCTTTCAAAGTCCGAGCTACACCAAATCATGGTATTGAGACAACAAGTATTTGTGGTAGAGCAAAACTGCCCATATCAAGACGCTGACGAGAAGGATACATCATCCCATCATTTGATGGGCTACATTCAATTAAAATTGGTGGCCTATTTGCGATTAGTAAAACCAGGCATAAGCTATCCTGAAATGTCTTTTGGACGAATTGTAATAGCTACCAGTGAAAGAGGTAAAGGCATAGGTGTTGCCCTTATGAAGGAAGGGATTATTCAGTCCAAACTACTTTATGGTACAACCAAAAATCGAATTTCTGCTCAATCGCATTTGGTGCCATTTTATGAGCGTTTTGGTTTTTCAACTCATGGGAAAGAATATTTAGAAGATGATATACCCCACACAGAAATGTTGAAGTTTTAGGAAATTAGTACATTTACTAAATGATCACTTTTAAATTTTACAAATGAAATATTTACTTCTAATACCCCTTTTTTTTCTCTACAACTGTACTCTAGAAAAGAACACAACACAACCAATGGCAAAAAAACTAGCAACCACTTTATACTATCACAACGATACCATCATTGACAACTATCACTGGATGCGTCTGTCGGACAAACAAAAGGAAGCGCTAAATCCAGATGAACAAACTCAGCAAGTTATTGATTATCTGAACAGTGAGAATCGGTATTTAGAGTCGCAAATGGCTGAAACGAACTCTTTTCAGCAAATCCTATATGACGAATTTGTTGTAAGAATAAAACAAGATGACGAATCGCTGCCCATTAGCTACAATGGTTATACCTACTACTCAAAATACGAAGAAGGTCAAGACTATCAGCGACATTACAGAAAGGCAAATAGTGAAGGTGCTGATGAAGAGCTTTTGTTAGACCTTCCAGAAATGGCTAAAGATCATGTGTACTTTCGTTTAGGAGATAAATCCATCAGTGAAAATAATCGCTACATGGCCTACAGTACTGATGTGGTTTCTCGAAGACAATATTCCATATACGTCAAAGACTTAGAAACCGGTGAACTCTTAGAAGACAAGATTGAAAATGCCACTGGAGGAATCACATGGGCTAATGACAACAACACTTTTTTCTACACTAAAAAAGATGAACAAACTCTACGTTCCAACAAAATATATAAACACGTCTTGGGAACCGATGCATCACTGGATGAGCTCGTCTATGAAGAAACCGATGAAAAATTTAGTTGTTTTATTTACAAAACCAAATCACGCCGATTTCTTGTCATTGGGTCTAGTCAGACCTTGTCAACCGAATACCGTTTTTTGGATGCCAACACGCCCAACGGTAAGTGGACAATTATTCAGCCAAGAGAACGTCATTTAGAATATTGGGTCAGTCACTTTGAAGACCATTTTTATATACTAACCAATTGGCAGGCCAAGAACTTTAGGTTAATGAAAACACCTATTGATAAGACCACCAAAAATCATTGGCAAGAGGTTATACCACACCGAGATAATGTGTTGATACAAGACATTGATATATTTAAAAACCATTACGTATTAAAGGAACGAAAAGACGGATTAGACTTTCTAAGAGTAAAAAGTTGGAACGGAGATAGTGATTACTACATTGAATTTAACGATCCGGCGTATTCATTGTTCTCGAGTACCAATTTAGAATTTGATACTGAGGTCTTTCGCTTTGCTTATACCTCTTTGACAACGCCGTCATCAGTCTATGATTATAACCTTCTTTCCAAAGAACGTATTTTATTAAAACAAGACGAAGTGTTAGGTGGGGAGTTTGAAGTAGAAAATTACGCTTCCGAACGTCTGTTTGCTATAAGCCGAGATGGCAGTACTCAAATTCCTATATCCATAGTTTTCCGAAAGAACTTCAAAAAAGACGGCAATCAACCATTGCTTTTGTACGGTTATGGTTCTTATGGCGCTAGTTTGTCTCCTTATTTTAGTTCAGTACGACTAAGTTTATTAGATAGAGGTTTTGCTTTTGCCATTGCGCACATAAGAGGCGGAGAAGAAATGGGAAGGCAGTGGTACGAGAACGGTAAGCTTCTACAAAAGAAAAATACTTTTTACGACTTCATTGATTGTGGCAATTTTCTAGTAAATGAAAATTATACCTCTTCAGAGCATTTGTACGCTCAAGGGGGAAGTGCTGGTGGTCTCCTTATGGGTGCGGTAGTTAATATGGCGCCCGATTTGTGGAATGGTGTCATCGCTGAGGTCCCATTTGTCGATGTCATCAATACCATGTGGGATGAGTCCATACCACTTACCACAGGTGAATTTGATGAGTGGGGCAATCCTAAAAACAAAGACTATTACGATTATATAAAATCATACTCACCTTACGACAATATACAACCAATGGCATATCCAAATATGTTAGTTACTACTGGCTATTGGGACAGCCAAGTACAATATTGGGAACCAGCCAAGTGGGTGGCCAAGTTAAGAGAGTACAAAACAGATGATAATTTACTCATCCTGCAGTGCAATATGGATGTTGGCCATGGTGGAGCTTCTGGACGTTTCAAAAGACTTCACGAAAATGCTTTGAAATACGCATTCTTGTTCAAATTGGAAGGAATTACAGAATAAATCCGCTGTTAAGCAAGATATACCGACTCAGAGTCTCCGAATTGAACGGTTACGTGCTCTTGAAAGGTGGTGGATAGTTTGGTGCCTACTACATCAGCATTAATGGGATACATACGATAATTTCTATCGATAAGAACGGCAGTCATCAATTTTTTAATGGGTTCGTTTAAGAAATATTGGGTGCTGTACATAAGAGTTTTTCCCGACTTAAGAACATCATCTACTAAAACAATTACTTTGTCGTTTAAGTCCTCATGTTGACTAACTTCTATTGGTGATGACAAGGGTTTATTTTTATCAATAGTTATTTCGATAACCTCTACGCTGATGGATGAAATCTTTCTTAGATAATCAGTTAATCGTTGTGAAAGGATGGCTCCTTGTGGCTGTATACCTGCAATGACAATTTGCTTCTGAGAATGGTTTTTTTCATAGATTTCCCAAGCCATGCGTTGTATCTTCTGTTCTATTTGCTGAGCGTTCAGTATCAATGTTTTTGAATCTAAATCCATATTGCTAAGTTATAATTTCTTCTTTTTAAAAGAAACAAATAATTCTCGTCCTTGCCTGGCCTCAATTGACTCATTGCATATTTCCATTTTTTCAATATCAAAACGTTCGCAAAATAAGTGTTGGTATTTATCTTTTGTGCCACCAAAAGGGGGATGGTCGTTACCAAAGTCCTCGGCAAACAAAAGTCCAACAATACGCCCATTTTGCGTTAGTAAATCATGACAATGTGATACATATTTTGGCCTTAAATTGGGGTCGATAGCACAAAAAAATGTTTGTTCTAAAATTAAATCGTATTTTCCTTTGTGTTTGAAAAAGTCACTTACAACCAATTTGTCTTTTGGAAAGAAGGGTAACCGTTTAGAAAACTCATCCAAAGCTGTTGGTGAAATATCGATAAGGGTGAGGTTTTTAAACTCCTTATTGTACAAATATTCAGCTTCATAAGCGCGACCACATCCAGGAATCAGAATATTCAATTGTCTGTTTTTAAGGGTGTCAATAAAATTGGTCAATGGGGTAGAAGGATAGCCGATATCCCAACCTGTATCGTTGTTAATGTACCGACTATCCCAAAAGGTTCTATCTAACATTTTTTATCGTTTTTCTAATAGGACCACGTTTTCTACGTGGTAGGTTTGAGGAAACATATCCACTGGTTGTACTCTTTCAACTTTATAATGTTCGTTCATTAGAACTAAATCCCTAGCTTGAGTGGCTGGGTTACAACTCACGTAAACGATGCGTTTTGGAGCTACATCTAGCAATTGACCTATCACTTTTTTATGCATGCCGTCTCTAGGAGGGTCTGTAATTACTACGTCAGGAAGTCCATTTTTTCTTATCAATTCTTCAGTAAAAACAGTTTTCATATCACCCACATAGAATTTACAATTATCAATTTTGTTGATTTTGGTATTTTCTTTTGCCGCTTCGATGGCTTCTGGTACGGACTCCACGCCAATCACTTTTAAGGCTTTTTTGGAAACAAACTGAGCAATGGTCCCTGTGCCAGTGTATAAATCATAGACGATATCATTATCTTGTATGTTGGCAAACTGCCTGACTACTTTGTATAATTCATAGGCCTGCTTGGAATTGGTTTGATAAAAGGATTTTGGACCAATTTTAAATTGTAAATCTTCCATTTCTTCGAAAATACAATCTTGACCTTTGAAGGTTATAATATCTAAATCAAAAATAGTTTCGTTACCTTTATGATTGATAGTATATAGTAGCGACGTGATTTTTGGAAATTGATTAGCAATATGATTTAGGAGACCTTCTATTTTCTCAATATCCTCAAAGAAAAACTGAAATAATACCATTATGTCGCCAGTGCTACTCATTCGAATGGTAAGGGTTCTTAAAAAACCTTTTTTTTCAGCTATATCAAAAAATTCATAATTGTTGTGATTAGCGTAGTCTCTGGCGGCTTTTCGGATAGCGTTGGATGGTTCTTTTTGTAAATGGCATTCGTTTAGGTTAATAACTTTGTCCCAAAAACCAGCTACTCGCAAGCCAACGCCATTTCTATCTCTTATCTGCTGATTTTTTGCACTCTCTTCTTCTGTTATCCATCGACGGTTGGTGAATGCGAAATCCATTTTATTGCGGTAACGAAATTCATTCTCACAAGCCAAAATGCTCTCTATTTTAAGTAGTTCAATGCCTCCCAAACGGTTCAAAGTATCCTCTACTTCTTTTTGTTTATACTCCAATTGATAGGCATAGTCCATAAACTGCCATTTGCAACCGCCACATAGGCCAAAATGCTCGCATTTTGCTGGTCTTCTTTTTTCAGAATACGAATGAAATTTTATTGGCTTACCTTCTAGAAAAGAGCGGCGTTTTTTGTGAACCAAAACATCACACACATCGCCTGGAACAGCCCCTTCAACAAACAAAACAAGGCCATTGTCTAGTCTAGCAATGGCTTTGCCTTTGGCTCCAGCATCCATAATTTTGACTTCCTTAAGCAGCATTTTTTTTCTCTTTCTACCCATACCACAAAGATAAAATATAAAGCATGGCATTATTGTCAAAACCAAATTGATTTTTCTAAATTTGTCAGTAATTAAAAAATAAGCCGTTATGTATAACTCCAAAGACCTTATAGAGATAGAAGAAAAGTATGGTGCTCATAACTATCATCCGCTACCAGTAGTTTTAGCCAAAGGAGAGGGGGTATATGTTTGGGATGTCGAAGGTAAAAAGTATTACGATTTTTTATCAGCTTATTCAGCGGTTAACCAAGGACATTGTCACCCCAAAATTATAAAGGCACTAAACGAGCAGGCGTCAACTTTAACGCTCACCTCTAGAGCCTTTCATAACAATATCTTGGGTCAATACGAGAAATTCGTTACAGATTTGTTTGGATACGATAAAGTATTACCAATGAATACAGGTGTTGAAGGTGGTGAAACGGCCAATAAATTAGCTCGAAAATGGGGCTACATGAAAAAAGGAATCGCTGAGAATAAGGCACGTATCATTTTCGCAAAAGGTAATTTTTGGGGACGTACATTGGCCGCCATTTCAAGCTCTGATGACCCAACTTCTTACACAGGGTTTGGTCCCTACATGCCAGGATACGATTTAATTCCTTACAATGATTTGCACGCTTTAGAAACGGAATTGAAAGATCCTAATGTTTGTGCCTTTATGGTAGAGCCCATTCAAGGTGAGGCAGGCGTAGTTGTTCCAGATCAGGGTTATCTTGCGGATGTTCGTCGATTATGTACTCAATACAATGTACTTTTCATTGCCGACGAGGTTCAAACTGGTATTGCTCGAACTGGTAAAATGTTGGCCTGTGATTTTGAAGATGCTAGACCTGATATTCTAATTCTTGGCAAAGCCCTTTCTGGAGGTGTATTGCCAGTATCTGCCGTCTTAGCTGATGACGAGATTATGTTATGCATTAAGCCAGGAGAGCATGGTTCTACTTTTGGGGGTAATCCCTTGGCTTGTCAAGTAGCACAAGCTGCTTTGGAGGTGGTGGTTGAAGAAGATCTTGCCAGTAATGCTGAATCTTTAGGTCGTATATTTAGAGAACAACTAATCAAACGAATTGGACATTTAAACATCGTCTCTTTGGTAAGAGGAAAAGGACTTTTAAACGCCATAGTAATCAATGATACCGAAGATAGTTCAACCGCTTGGGATATGTGTATGGCATTAAGAGATAACGGACTTCTGGCTAAGCCAACACATGGAAACATTATTCGGTTTGCCCCTCCTTTGGTCATTTCCAAAGACCAGTTAATGACTTGTATAGGCATCATAGAAAGCACTATAATACAATTTGAAAAATAATTTTTATAACTTTACAAAATGAGGTCAGTAACAAATACCCTCACTTTTTTGTTGAGTATTCTAGTACTCCTACTGAGTATTGGTATTCCCACTGTCGACCATATTCACGTTTCCGACACTGCATTCGATGAAGTATGTCACATTGTTGAATCTGAACCTATTTGTGAAACTACAACAAGCAGCTGTTGTGAAACTACTAATGAAGTAACTACACACACATCAAAACTCGGTTCTGAGTGCAATTGTAATTTAATTGCATCATGTTGTTGTTGCTTTTTTGAACTCAAATTACTTCCTTTTTCATTCGATATACCATTAAATTATACCAAACTAATTCCTGATTTCATACAGGCCTATTCTATAAATCTTAATCCATTTAATCTTTTAGTTAATGAACCTCAACATTCACTAAACCGTTTTGATTTACCACCACTCATTCCATACTCACAACAACTTTCTGTTTTTCAAGTATTTAGATTATGAGATTTAACTAATTCTAAAACTTTTTCAACTTTCACAAGTTTTAATTAGTTAAAATCAAATAATATGAAATATTTAGTAATAATGTTATTTCAGCTGAGTTTATTGTGTTGCTCAGCTCAAGAAAAACTTAAAGGAAAAATTAATGATGAACAAGGCAATCCGCTTATAGGTGCGAATATTGTTATTCTTAACTCAACACAAGGATCTACCACTGATTTGGATGGTAATTTTAAATTAGACATCAACAAACTACCTGTAAAATTGAAAGCCTCTTATATTGGCTATCAATCCAAAATTGTAGAGGTAAAAAACATGTCATTTTTAACAATATTACTCAGTGAGTCTGTAGAAATTGGTGAAGTAAAAGTAGAATCTAAAGTCAATACGACTGAACTTTCGATGATAAACCCTATGCAAGTGCAAAATATTTCTTCAAAAGAATTACAAAAAGCAGCATGTTGTAATCTATCTGAAAGCTTTGAAACCAATGCCACAGTAGATGTGACGTTCTCAGATGCCGTTTCAGGAGCCAAACAAATTCAAATGTTAGGGCTAGATGGTATATATACTCATATTACCCAGGAAAATGTGCCACTTATTAGAGGTCTATCTTCTTCTTATGGATTAACCTATGTACCGGGTACTTGGATAGAATCTATACAAGTAATCAAAGGAGCAGGTTCAGTTATTAATGGTTTTGAATCCTTTGCAGGGCAAATAAATCTTGAATATTTCAAACCTGAAAATGCCGACAAGATTTTTTGGAATTTTTATACCAATACGGAAAGTAAATTTGAAAATAATTTGCAACTCACCAAAAAAGCAGGTAAATGGACCAGTAATCTATTTACCAGTGTAAATTATCATTCTAAAGATGTAGATCATGATGTCAATGGCTTTTTGGATATGCCACATATCAAGTCATTAAATATCTTGAACCGTTGGTTAAGAGATACAGAACGCTTCGGAGTTAATTTAGTGGGCCGGGTGTTGTTTGACGAACGAATAGGCGGTCAGGTGCGAACCATCACCAACCCTTATAAAGTCATTCTCGACAATACCTTGTTGGAGTTTAATTCTAAAACCGGCTTTAAAATGCCTGAAAAAGAGGGGAAGAGTGTGGGTTTACAAACTGCGTTTAGAAGACACAACCAAGAGATTTTGTTCGGCAATACCAATTATATGGCCTTGCAAGAAAGTGCCTATTTAAACTTAATTGCTCAAACCTACATTGGTACTACTAACAACGTATTAAGATATGGTGCCAGTTACTATGCCGATCGATACAACGAAAATTATGAGTCAACTAATTTTGACCGAACAGACTTAACTACGGGTGTATTTTCAGAGTATAGTTACACTAGCTTAGATAATAAATTAGTTTTAGTAGCAGGGGTAAGAGGGGATTACCTCAATTCACATGGCTTTGAGTTCTTGCCAAGATTAAATATAAGATACAACCCAGGGGAACAAACCGTTGTTCGCTTTTCTGGTGGTAAAGCCATGCGTGTTGCCAATCCTATCGCCGAAAACACGACTTTTTTTGCTTCTTCAAGAACCTTTGAAGTACAAGATAGCTTGGGCGTTGAGCTGGCTTGGAATATTGGTGCTAATCTCTCACATTGTTTTAAACTATTTGAAAGAGAGGCAACCTTTAACGTGGATGCTTATCGTACCCAGTTTGAAAGCCAAGTAGTGGTGGATATAGAAGACCCTAGCAAACTACGTTTCTATAATTTAGAGGGAGAATCCTATTCTAATAGTATTCAGTTCGATGTTAACTATGAATTATTTGAACGATTTGACATAAAATTGGCCTACAAGATCAACCAGGTGTATTCCACTTTTGACGGTAAAAAACAACTGTCACCACTGGTACCGGAAAATAGGGCTTTAGCCAATTTTGCATACAGTACCAATCATAAAAATCAATGGTTATTTGATTATACTTGGAATTATATTGGTAAAAGTAGAATACCCTATCATCCTTTAACCGAGACAGGTAAAACCTTTTCAGACCCTTTCTATGTGATGAATAGCCAAGTGACAAAACGATTTAAAATGCTTGATATCTATTTAGGGGTTGAAAATTTACTTAACTATAAGCAAGACGATCCTATATTGGGAAGTAACGATCCATTTGGTAGTAATTTTGATGCTTCCCTCATTTGGGCACCAGTCATGGGACGACTTATATACACTGGAATCCGATTAAAAATAAACTAATGAAAATAGGGATAATAATACATAGCACCGATGCAGAGGTAGTCTTTAACGCCATTCGCTTAGCTAATTACTCTTTAACAGAAAAAAACGATGTTCATCTTTTTCTGTTAGCCAGTGGGGTAGAGTACGAAAACCTACATTCTATTCAATTCCCAATTATTGATTTAGCCCAGTCTTTTTTAGATGATGGAGGGCGTATTATGGCATGTGGCACTTGCCTAAAACTGCGTCAGAAAGACGGCACTGAGATGTGCCCACTGTCGAGTATGAAGGACTTATATGAGCTGGTGCGTGATTGCGATAAAACCCTTACTTTTTAAGCATGCTAATAGTCAAAATTGGTATGGGAGTGATTGCCATTGTGCTGCTAATCGCTATTTTGCTATTATTAGAAAAAATAGATAAAAGATGCTAACTTTTTTTAGTTTTTTGCACGCTGTACAAGCTAGCGTTGAGTTCAAAGCCAATAAGCATTACAATGGCGTTGAAATACATCCACAACAAAATGACAATGAGCGTACCAATGGATCCGTACAGTTTGTTGTATTGTCCGAAGTTGTCGATATAGTAGCCAAATCCTATTGAGGTAATTACAATAAAGAGTGTAGCCAAAATAGCTCCTGGAGAGAAAAACTGCCAATAGCTTTTTTTGGCTGGAGCGTACTGAAAGAGTAAAGAAAGGCCCAAAAACAAAAAAATCAGCAGGGTTAACCACTTACCCATTTTAATGAATAGAATAGAACTTTTATTGAGTAAACCTATATCTACAAAATAGGCACTGGCTATTTGGGTAAATACGATTATGCCAATAGCCAAAATCAACATAACAGACAGAGCGATTGTCAGTCCTAAAGCAATGAGGCGTTGTGTCCACATGCCTCTGTTTTCAGAAATGTGATAGGAGCTATTGAAGGCCTCTGTGAGGGAGTTGATGCTGTTGGTTGAAAAATATAGTGCCAGTACAAAACCAAAAGATAATAGACCTCCTCTAGGGTGACTAATGATATCGTTGAGTGTGCTAAAAGCGGCTTCATTTGTAGAAGGGGGCAACACTTCACCTAGCAATTGTAATAGTATCTCTTGAAAATTGTCGATAGGAATGTATGGTATAAGTGTAAAAAAGAAAATAAGTGCCGGAAAGAGTGCTAAAAAGAAATTAAAAGCAATGGACGAAGCCCGGGTGGTAATGGCACCCTTTTCGAGTCCTTTTATAAAAAACGAACTCACCTCATACAAGTTCATGCCTTTGAATCCGGGTAAGTCAATGTGTTTACTCCAATCAACAAAAAACGACAATTTTTTCTTTATCATGTTAGATGGCTTTCAAGCTCAAATCTAAGCTTTTCACAGAATGCGTCAAAGCACCCATTGAAATAAAATCAACACCACATAGGGCAAACTCCCTAATAGTATCTTCGGTAATGCCACCAGAGGATTCCGTTTCATATCGCTTATCAATACGGGCAACTGCCGATTGTGTGTCTTTATATGAAAAGTTATCCAACATTATCCGATGAACTTTCCCGATACTCAGTATCTCATCGACCTCTTGCAAGTTTCTGGCTTCTATTTCAATAGGGATGTTTAGGCCCTTTTCTTTTTGGTAGGCATTTGCTTTTTCAATAGCGGCTTCGATTCCTCCCGCAAAATCAATGTGATTGTCTTTTATCATCATCATGTCGTACAGACCAAAACGGTGGTTTGTACCACCTCCTATTCTTACGGCCCATTTTTCCAAAAACCGAATGCCAGGCGTTGTTTTACGAGTATCTAATACTTTGACTTTTGTTCCTTCAAGCAGTTTTGTGATGTGTCGTGTTTTGGTAGCAATGGCACTCATGCGTTGCATAACATTCAGCACCAATCGCTCGGCGGTGAGTAAAGAGCTAGACGGTCCTTCAACAACAAAGGCCACATCACCAGAACGTATGCTATCGCCATCATTCATAAGAGGAAAAAACTGAATATTTGAGTTTACTTTATTTAAGATAGCTTCAG
>JAYYZE010000022.1:0-22653 GCA_036340235.1 Bacteroidota bacterium | reverse complement strand
GTAAAGAGGTATATTTTGAAACTATTAAAGAGGTAGGGAATTCCTACACTCAAATTGATTTATCTAACTATTCGAAAGGGATTTACAGTCTTACCATTAGAACACTAAATGGAATAAGTAATCATAAATTAATACTACAGTAAATTCAATCAAAATGAAAAAGATATTTATTACAATACTAGCAGTATTCATAGTGGGTACTGCCAGTTCACAAGAAAATCATAATAGAGAGATTTCAGGTGATACTGTCTTTGCAAAGTTTTCAAGAATAGAAGAACAAACACCTTGGTGGGTGAGTAATGCTAATAATCAAGTAAATCCAAACAAAGAACTTTGTGATACAATCTTTTTACTTGAAGAATTGTTTGATCCAAATATTAAAAACTTTAGAGTTGATACAATGCTTTGTTTTCAATGCGTAGAAAATAATGAAATCACAAGTCATCCAAATAATTGTTTTGAAAACTTTCCTGTAGGCCGCATTTATATTCAAAATGGAGTTAAAAAAAGAAAAGAATAGTAATGGGAACAACAACAACTAATTTTTGTAAAACTGAAAGTACTTTTACATTAAATAAATCCTGCGCGTAAAATCCTTCCCGTCTAAATAAAAAAATACAATCTCTTCTCTCCTACTCCAAATATCAAATCAGAAAAATTCAATAATAAAATCAAGCAAATCTGTAAATTAGCAGGCATAGATAAAACTGTTAATTACTTTCCTAGAGTTAAAGGAAAAACAAAACAATTTGAATTTTTAAATAGTAAATTTTTAACCCCATTTAAAGAAAAAACCCTCACCATAATAGATAATGAGGGTTTGTTTGTGGCGGTCTGGACGGGACTCGAACCCGCGACCCCATGCGTGACAGGCATGTATTCTAACCAGACTGAACTACCAGACCGTTTCTTTAAAAGAGCGTCTTCTAGAAAGAAGAGGTGCAAATATAATTGTTTTTTGGATATGTAAAACTAATATTGAAAAAATACTATTTGAGTTTAGATCGTTTCTTGAAAAAGTTAAGAAGCACATGTTCAACACCTTTGTTAATATCGACTTTTACAAAATCAATTTGATATTGAGCACATTTGAGTTTTAGACTATTTAAAAACTGTTCGGATGCTTTCGTAAATTGTTCTCTAATTTGATTTGGCGACAATTTGACTTCTTCATTTGTTTCCATATCTACAAATTTGTAAGGTCTATTTTCATAATCAAAAATTAGTTCTTTAGATTTATCCACCACATGAAAGAGAATGACCTCGTGTTTATTAAATTTTAAATGTTGAAGCGCTGAAAATAAATCATCACTTTTTTCTGAATTGTCCATCATGTCACTAAACAAAACTACCAATGATCGCTGATGAATATTATCAGCGATTTGATGTAAGGATTCTGTGACTCGTGACGACTGTAACGACTCATGTTTTGCAACAATCTTTTCTAGTTGGTGCAGTAAAAAACGATGGTGAGTCTGGCTAGTTTTTTCTCGGGTATGTAAATGTACAATGTCAGAAAACAAGCTCAATCCAACGGCATCGCGTTGCTTTTTAAGAATATTCATCAAAGCCGCTGCACATAACACTGAAAACATAATTTTATTTGGATTTTCGAAGGAAGATTCAGGATTCGGAAAATACATAGAAGACGATTTGTCTATGATAATACGACATCTTAAATTAGTTTCTTCTTCAAATCGCTTCACAAACAGTTTGTCGGAACGAGCGTATAACTTCCAGTCAATGTGACGTGTACTTTCTCCTTTGTTGTACAATCTATGTTCAGAAAACTCCACTGAAAAACCGTGAAAAGGACTTTTGTGAAGACCAGTAATAAAGCCCTCCACTACTTGTTGAGCCAGTAATTCAAGATTTTCAAATTTCGATAACTGTTGTTGATTTATCATATAAAAAAAGGGCATGATGCCCTTTGTTTAATTTTAATTTGTTAGATAACTAAAGTTGAGCATCTAACTTTTCTGCTAAAACTGATTTGGGAACAGCGCCAATTACTTTATCGACAATTTCACCATTCTTGAAAATCAATAAAGCAGGTATATTTCTAATTCCATACTCAGAAGGAACCTGTGAATTATCATCCACATTAACTTTTCCTACCACAGCTTTACCTTCATAATCATTAGAAAGTTCGTCAACAACAGGACCCACCATTCGACAAGGACCACACCAAGTAGCCCAAAAATCAACTAAGACAGGCTTGTCAGAGTTTAATACTATTTCTTTAAAATTTTTGTCCGTAATTTCTAGTGCCATAATTTAGTTCTTTTAGATTCTCAAAGGTACTAATTTAATTTATTTGAACCTCCAAGAATGGCATTTGTTTTAATCTGTTAACAAAGGTTTCGTCAAGTTCAACCTTACACTCCTTAGAACGCAGTTGAACGGAATACCCTTCCTTTCTGTCTCTGATTAAAAACTTTAGGTTGTGTCTTCCTTCATACTGCCCAGTGAGTTTAGTAATTTCATTTAATAAATCAGATGAAAAATCATTCACATCGAGAGAGAGATGCAAAGAGCGAATGGATTTTTCTTTAACCTCGGAAAGTAATTCGAGCTTGACAAGTTTCAATTCTAATTTTCCTTCCTTATCCCATTTTCTTTCTTGAACACGGCACTGAGCAAACAAAAACCAACCTTCGCTCATGTAGGGCTTAAAATTGGGGTAATCATCGCCAAAAAGATAAAAAGTGAATTGATCACTGTAATCTTCAATAGTAATGGTTCCAAATGGGTTACCGTTTTTGGTAAATCGGTGATCTACTTGAGAAACCATCCCTCCCACCAAAATATCTTTTCCTTTCAATTTCTCAAATTCATTTAAATCAGACATGTTGTGAGAACAAAAATGTTCAAGCTCCAACTTATAATCATCAAGCGGATGCCCCGAAATATAAAATCCAACCACTTCTTTCTCCTTGTTCAACATTTCTAGGGTGGTCCATGAGCCATCGGTTGGGAAGTCTGGCTCTACGATTACTTCGTCAATGCTATCGCCAAACAAAGAGACTTGCGACGAATCCTTACTCTCTTGTATTTTCTGTCCATATTTAGTGATTTTTTCAAAAAAGGCAATGCCGTTAACGTCTTCTGCAAAGAATGCAGAGCGTAAATGACCAAAACTATCAAAACCACCTGAATAGATGACGCTTTCAAATGCACGTTTGTTAAAGGCCTTAAGATCGACTCGCTTAACAAGATCAAAAATAGAATGATAATTGCCATTTTCTTTTCGTTCTGAGACTATGGCTTCAACCGCCGCCTCTCCCACACCTTTTACTGCTCCTAGTCCAAAACGTATGTCCCCTTTTTTGTTTACCGCAAACTTGTAGAAACTTTCGTTAATATCTGGTCCTAATACGTTTAAGCCCATTCGCTTGCACTCTTCCATGTATTGCGTAACCTTCTTTATATCACTCATGTTATGGGTAAGGTAAGCAGCCATGTATTCCGCTGGGAAATGGGCTTTCAGATAAGCTGTCTGGAAAGCTATTAAAGCATAGCAGGTTGAGTGTGACTTATTAAAAGCATAAGCAGCAAATTTTTCCCAATCTTTCCAAATTTTTTCAGCCACTTGTTTATCGTGACCTCTTTGTGAACACCCATCCAAAAACTTTGGTTTAAGCTTGTCAATCAAAGCAAAGATTTTTTTTCCCATGGCTTTTCTTAAGACATCCGCATCGCCTTTTGAAAAGCCTGCCAATTCTTGAGAAAGTAACATCACTTGCTCTTGATAGACTGTAATTCCATATGTATCAGATAAAATATCTGACATTTCAGGTAAATCGTAAACAATGTCTTCCTTTCCATGTTTTCTGGCAATGAAATTTGGAATATAATCCATAGGACCAGGTCGATATAAAGCATTCATAGCTATCAAGTCATCAAACTTGTCTGGCCTTAGAGCTTTAAGATTTTTTTGCATTCCTGGCGATTCAAACTGAAAAATACCGTTAGTTTCACCTCTTTGGAACAATTGATACGTTAGTTCGTCATCGAGAGGAATTTTATCAGGGTCAATATCCTTCTTGTGAATGTGTTTAACTATTTTGCAACAATCTTTAATGATGGTCAAGTTCTTGAGTCCCAAAAAGTCCATTTTCAACATTCCAGCCGATTCAACAACACTATTGTCAAATTGAGTAACCAACAAATCGGCATCTTTTGACTTACGGACGGGTACAAACTTTGATATGTCATCGGGAGTGATAATCACACCACATGCATGCACACCAACATTTCGTATAGAGCCTTCCAAAATCGTTGCCTGTTGTATAGTTTTAGATTTTAGGTCCTCACTATGGGTCATTTTCTTAAATTCAAGGGCCATCTTAAGTTGTTCAGCATTAAGCGCTTCTTGCAGTTGTTCATCGTCAAAGTTGAACAGTTGGTTGAGCTTTATGTCGGGCATCTTTTTGGCTAAACCATCTGCTTCAGAAAGTGGCAAGTCGAGAACTCTGGCAGTATCTCTCAAAGCTGATTTTGCGGCCATTGTGCCGTAGGTTATAATTTGAGCCACTTGATTTGATCCATATTTATTTACTACCCAATCTATAATTTTATTTCTTCCCTCATCGTCAAAGTCAATGTCAATATCTGGCAAGGATACCCTATCAGGGTTTAAGAATCGCTCAAAAAGCAGGTCGTATTTGATAGGGTCGACATTGGTAATGCCTACACAATAGGCCACTGCAGAGCCAGCGGCTGATCCCCTTCCTGGACCTACTGAAACCCCCATTTTTTTAGCTTGATTGGTAAAATCTTGAACAATCAAGAAGTAGCCAGGATATCCCGTTCTGGCGATAGTTTCTAATTCAAAATCCAAGCGCTCGTTTATCCCATCGGTTATGGTACCGTAACGCTTTTTTGCTCCTTCATATGTCAAATGCCTTAAATAGGCATTTTCACCTCTTTTACCACCATCTTTCTCATCCTCTAGAGATTGGTATTCTTTAGGGATATCAAAGGCAGGAAGCAGAACATCTCTTGACAAATGAAAACTCTCAATTTTAGAAATCACCTCACTCAAATTTTCAATGGCATGAGGGACATCATTGAAAATGGTTTTCATTTCATCTTGAGATTTAAAGTAGAATTCCTCATTAGGAAAACCATATCTGTAACCTCTGCCTTTTCCCTTGGGTGTGGATTGTAACTCGGCGTCTTTTACGCACAAAAGTATGTCATGCGCATTCGCATCGTTTTTATTTAGATAATGGCAATTATTAGCCGCAACTACTTTAACGGCATGCTTTTCAGAGAATCGTAAGAGTACATCGTTCACACGCCGTTCTTCTTCCAAACCGTGACGCATAAGTTCTATGTAAAAATCATCACCAAAAAGTTCTTTCCACCAAAGTAAAGCCTCCTCGGCTTGCTTTTCGCCTACACTTAATATGAGGTCTGAAATTTCACCTCTTAACCCTCCACTTAGAACTATTATATCGGAGCTGTATTTTTTTACTACTTCCTTATCAATTCTAGGGACGTAATAGAATCCTTCGGTTTGGGCAATGGAACTCATCTTTGAAATGTTGTGATAACCCTTTTTGTTTTTAGCTAAGAAAACTACGGGTCGACCATTGTCTTTGACTTTATGATCTTTATGATTTTGACAAATCATTAATTCACAACCAATGATACCTTTGATGGCTAGGTCTTTTTTTGGTTCATCCAGCTCACCATTTTCAACTAACTTGTTGTGTTCGATAATTGATTTATTTACTGTATGCTTTTGAATGGCATCAGCAAAATGAAAGGCACCGTATAGATTGGCATAGTCAGTGATAGCAACGGCAGGCATCTCGTTTTCCACTGCCATATCAATCAAGTCAGAAATCTTGGTAGTTGACTCAAGAACAGAGTACTGTGTGTGATTGTGAAGATGAACAAATGGGAAAGCCGACAAGTCGCTTTCTATGTTGCTCGTTGGGAGTTCTAACTTTTCAGATGATTTTAGTGCTTTACTTTCTTCTTTTAAATTGAAGTGTCGCAGGCCTATGGCTTTGATAGTTTCAGGATTTGCTTGCTGAAATTTACTGATATAATCTGTTTCTGAAAGTAATTCTTGGCTAGAATATTGCCCCCTGCGTACTAACTCTAAAAAGCATCGACTAGTAGCTTCCACATCGGCGGTTGCATTGTGGGCTTGCTCAAAATTAGTGCCAAATAAATAAGAATGTAATTCAGATAGGTTCGGTAACTTAAACTTGCCTCCTCTGCCACCTGGCAATTGGCATAACAATGCTGTTTTCTCATTGCATGTGTCCAAAATAGCTTTGGTTGTCCACTGAGTATCTAATCCCAACCTAACACACTCGCAACCCATGATGTTGATATCAAAACCCACATTTTGTCCAACTATGAAAGTTGCTCTGTTAAGTACATCGATAAATTGCACCAAGACCTCATTTAAGGAAATTCCCTTTTGTTGAGCTAAATCTGTTGAAATACCGTGTATCTTTTCAACGTCAAAAGGAATATCAAAACCCTCAGGCTTTATCAAAAAATCTTTTTGCTCAATCAATTTGCCCAAATCATCGTGCAATTGCCAAGCAATTTGAACACAACGTGGCCAATTGTTTGTATCGCTAATAGGTGCTTTCCAATCTCTAGGAAGACCAGTGGTTTCAGTATCAAAAATTAAGTACACTAAGCAGGATTTATTGAATACTACGTAAAATTAAAAATATTGTTTAGTGAAAAGACCATTGTTGAAAAATATTAAAAGTTTGATTTTATTTTAATTTCAAAGAAATAGTTGCATATTTGCACCCCTGATTTATTAACCAGATACTACAGAGATAGTAAAACTGAAAAACTATGGCTACAAGAATTCGTTTACAAAGACACGGAAGAAAATCACGACCAATTTTTAAAATCGTTATTGCCGACTCACGCTCAAAGCGAGATGGTAAATACATTGAAAACATTGGGCAATACAATCCTAATACCAATCCAGCAACTATTGACCTTGATTTTGACCGAGCGCTAGACTGGGTGATGAAAGGCGCTCAGCCTTCAAACACTGCACTTGCTTTATTAAAATACAAAGGTGTGATGATGAAAAAACACCTTCTTGGTGGGGTTGTAAAAGGCGCTTTCTCTGAAGAAGAAGCCGAAAGCAAATTTGAAGCATGGCTAGCCGAAAAGGAAGAGAAAATTAATTCCAAAAAAGACCTTCTTTATAAAGATAAGCAGGAAGAAAATAAGAAAAGGTTAGCTGCTGAGAAAGAAATTAACGAAAAGAGAGCACAAGAACTGGCAGTTGCCAATTCGGAGTTAGCCCAAGAGATTGAAGCTAGTAGCGACGTTGATATAACTACCGAGGAAGGAGCTAGTGCTGAAACCACTGAGGAAGTAACAGAAGCTACTACTGAAGAAAAGGCCGAAGTTGCTGCTGAAGAAATGGTAGAAACACCTAGCGAGGATGCAACACCTGAGGCAGCAGAAACTCCCAATGAAGAAGCAGCCGAAGCGATTTCAACCACTGAAGAAGCTGTCCAAGAAAAGCCAGCTGATGAAGTGCCCAAAGAGGCTGTTTCTGAGGAAACCGATGAAGCCACTGATGAGGAAGTGTCTAAAGATGCACCAGAGGCTACTGAAAAAGAGTCTGACGAAAAATAATGAAAAAAGAAAACGGTTTCTTACTAGGTATAATAAGTAAGAAACATGGTTATAAAGGAGAGCTTAATATAAAGGTTGGTATTAGCTCTTTTTCTTTTTTAAAAAAGTTAGATCATATCTTTATCGATATTGACAATAACCTAATTCCTTACTTTTTCACTTACATAAAATTCAAAAACAACAATACTGCCCTTATAAATTTTGAGGATATAAACTCCGAGGAGGAAGCCAACAATTTGATTGGAAAAGAAATTTATATTCCCATTAATTTATTACCAGATGATGAATCGCACACTTCATCGCATTTAGACTTTCTAGTAATTGATGAAAGTCATGGCACAGTCGGAAAAGTCATAGGTATTCAAGAAAACAAGGCCCAAAGTCTATACATTATTAAATTTCATGAAAAAGAGATTTTGGTACCAATCGTCGACCAAATCATCAAAACGATTGACAAAGAAAAGAGAGAAATTCATATTCAAACACCCTTTGGTTTATTAGATTTGTTTTAGGAAGATAATCAAGTGTATGTCTTCTACGTTATAGTTAGTACTGTGAAACTAGTTTTTATAATAGCTTTTTTTCCATTTTTCTGTTTAGCGCAAAGTGATACATTTATCATCAAAGAAATGTATTTTGACAGAAATGATACGCTTGTTTTGACTGAGATTCAGGAAGTGAGTATTCTACGCTTCAAAAATAAAGAGGACGAGAGATATTTTAAACGATTGAAATACAAAACCTTAAAAGTATATCCATATGCTAAATTTGCTTCTGATAAGTTAGATAGCGTATTGACAGACCTAGAAAATATACCTAAAAAGCGGAAAAAAAAAGCATACCTAAAAGCAACCGAAAAATGGGCAAAAAATTACCTAGCTGAAGATTTAAAAAAACTCAGTCGATGGGAAGGTCGAATTCTTTCCAAACTGATTTATAGAGAAACAGGCATAAGCACATATGACATTATAAAAGATTACAAGGGGCGTATTCATGCTTTCTTTTGGCAAGGACTAGCAAAATTATATGACAACAACCTAAAAACTCCCTTTCAGCCTAATTCGGTAGATGAAGACAAATGGATAGAATACATCATTCAAGACGCCAAACAAAAAGGAATCATTGAATAAACGTTATTTCACAAATTGTTTCGATAGTTTTTTGTTGCGTGGGCCATCGGAATAATCGTAAAATCCTTCTCCCGATTTCACCCCTAACTTACCGGCGGTTACCATGTTAACCAACAACGGACATGGAGCGTATTTTGGATTGCCAAAACCGTCGTGCATCACCTCCAAAATTGATAAACACACATCCAAACCAATAAAATCGGCTAAATATAGTGGTCCCATAGGATGCGCCATGCCCAACATCATTACAGTATCTATTTCCTCCACACCCGCTACGCCCTCATGAAGGGTAATAATAGCTTCGTTTATCATTGGCATAAGAATACGGTTGGCAACAAATCCAGGATAGTCATTGACTTCAACAGGGACTTTTCCTAAGGTTTTTGAAACGTCCATAATAGTCTTAGTCACCCTATCGCTTGTACCATAGCCCCGAATTACTTCAACCAATTTCATAACAGGAACAGGATTCATAAAATGCATGCCTATTACTTTATCAGGTCGTGTGGTTGCTGAAGCAATTTTGGTAATAGAAATAGAAGACGTATTTGTACCTAATATGGTGTCTTGATCACACAAATCATCTAGCTGACTAAAAATTTTCAATTTGACTTCCATGTTTTCGGTAGCAGCTTCAACCACTAGATCCAATCCTTTGACGGAAGTAGCTAAATCCGTAGAGGTCACAATATTGGCTAATGTTTTGTCTTTCTCATCCTTCGAAATTTTTTCTTTCGAAAGCATTCTATTCAAATTATTTTCAATAGTGGAAAGGGCATTCTCTAGAGCCTTTTCAGAAAGATCTATAAGCTTTACAGAGTAGCCACTCAAAGCAAAAACATGAGCTATTCCATTTCCCATGGTTCCAGCTCCAATGACACCGATATGTTTCATCTTGTTTAGTTGTTTGTTGCAAAAGTAATAAACTATTGGCTTTTTTTGGGTAAAAGTGGCACAAATGAAAATTCATCCAACTCAAGCTCTTGGTACTCACTTGACGATGATTTAGTGATTAGTAACATCTTTTGAGAATGACGGTCACCCACCGGAATAACCATCCTACCTCCTACTTTGAGTTGATCTTTTAAGGCATGAGGAACAAACGTTGCCCCAGCGGTTACAATAATTTTATCGAAGGGAGCAAGTTGTTGTAAGCCCTGGTAGCCATCTCCATAAAAAAACATACACTGATAGCCCAACTTAGGCATTAAACCCTTGGTTTTCAGATACAATTCTTTTTGTCTTTCAATGGTAAACACCTGACACTTCATTTCCAAAAGAACTGCCGTTTGGTAACCAGAACCCGTACCTACCTCCAGCACCTTTTCTCGTGGTTTTAAGTTCAGTAATTGAGATTGATAGGCAACTGTGTATGGATGCGAAATAGTTTGACCAGCTGCAATGGGAAATGCTTTATTTTGGTAAGCAAAATTTACAAATGCAGGATCTAAAAAAAGGTGTCTTGGTATTTTCGAAATGGCAGCTAAAACACCTTCGTCGGTAATGCCTTTTTGTCGAATTGTATCAACTAGCTTAAGACGAAGCCCTTGATGTCTAAAGTGATCGTTCATTGAGCGCCAAAAATACTCTTTTGTTACACATAAAAATTCTATTTTAGCCAAAATACCACATCATGTTAAAAATTGGAGTAATTGGAGCGGGGCATTTAGGTAAAATTCACTTGAATATTATACAAAAGTTAAGCCAACAATTTGAACTTGTTGGGTTCTACGAACCCGATAAAGATATAGCCAAGGCGGTTACTAAAAAATTCAGAGTAAAAGCCTACAAATTCGTAGATGATTTAATTGGTGATGCTGACGTTGTAAATATTGTTTCCCCAACTATCTCACACCATGAGCATGCCATAAAAGCCATCAAATCAAAGACTCATGTGTTTATCGAAAAACCAATTACCCAAATCTTCCAAGAAGCAGAGGAATTATTAAAATTAGCTCATGAAGCAAAGGTAAAAGTGCAGGTCGGTCATGTTGAGCGCTTTAATCCGGCATTTGTAAAGGCCAACGACTATATAAAAAACCCTCTTTTTATAGAAACTCATCGATTAGCCGAGTTTAATCCAAGAGGTACTGACGTAAGCGTTGTTCTAGATTTAATGATTCACGATATTGACATTATGCTAAAAGTAGTACAATCAGGAGTGAAAAACATTCACGCATCGGGAGTTTCTATTGTCAGTGACAGCCCAGATATTGCAAACGCTCGAATAGAATTTAATAATGGCTGTGTGTGTAATCTAACTGCCAGTCGAATATCTCTAAAAAATATGCGAAAAACACGTATTTTTCAAAATGACGCCTACATCTCTATTGACCTGCTCGACAAAAAAACCGAAATAATTCGACTTAAAAACGTAAAAGCCAATGATAAGGTAGATCCATTAGCCATGGTCTTAGATATTGGAAAAAAGAAAATCAAAAAGCAAATTTATTTTGAAGTACCTCAAATTGAGGATAACAATGCTATTATGGACGAACTAGTTAGCTTGCACCACTGCATTATTAATGACTCAGAACCCGAAGTTACTATTAACGATGGCTTAATGGCTTTGCAAATAGCTGAACAAATTATGGAAAAAATAACCATCAGTCAGCGATTGAATATGGTGTAATACAAACCTAAAATTATCGTTTTAGTAATGATGAAATTGAGTTTATTTTGTTTGACAATCTGTTTTTTGACTGCATGTGAATTGTCTAATCCCATTGAGGATACTCCAGCCTTAATTGAAATTAGGGATATAACGGTTGATGGCAATCATACACAGCAAATTAGTGATGCATGGGTATATGTAGATAGTGAGTTTTTGGGTATCTTTCCTTTACCTGCATACTTGCCGGTTTTAAAAAGTGGCTCAAAAATTATTATAATTGATGCTGGGATTAAAAAAAACGGCATCAGTGCCAGCAGAGAAAAATATCCTTTTTTTACAAGTTTTCAAATTGACACCATCCTTGAAACCGGAAAAAGTATACAATTAGTCCCTCAAGTTAACTACTCTATCAACAACTTCCCCTTTGAAGAAAACTTTGAAAATGTAGGAACCAAACTTATGATTTCATCGGACTCTTTAAATCATGAAATACAAAAAATATACGACAACTCAAATAGTGCCTTTGGTAACTACTACGGTATGGTAGAAATTGATGGTTTAGATGGCGAAATTTTTGAATGCACAACGAACGATTTGAATCTTGCTAGCGACAAAGTAACCTATTTGGAAATGGATTATAAATGCAACTCCACTTTAGTCGTTGGATTTTATGTTAATTTCGCCAACCAAGTAAACAAAACTTCTATTATGTATTTGAACCCAAAAGAAAATTGGAACAAAATATATATCTCTCTGTCAGAAACTATATCCAATTATGCCAATGCTCAAAGTTTCAAATTATTTTTTGGAATGGCCCGCGACACCTCGCTAGAAAAAAATACGTTTTCTTTAGACAATATTAGATTAGTTTATGAAGAATAACCTAAATCATACTATAAAATATGTGTTGGTGGATTTGCTGAGCGCCTCCGTTTCTTGGTTGCTATTTCTTTACTACAGAACAGTATATTTGGATCAGTCAGAATACTTTTTTCTAAATAAAGACAGAATAATTAGTTTACTAATCATCAATATATTTTGGGTGGTGCTTTTTGCATTGTCTGGTAATTACACAAATATTTACAGAAAATCACGACTCAGTGAAATATATCAACTATTTACAACTACATTATTGGGTGTTACTATTTTGTTTTTTGCCGTACTTATAGACGACATAATCCTAAATTATAAACAATATTACAGTTCGTTCTTAGCTCTTTTCTGTTTACAATTTGGGTTTAGTGCTATGCTACGTTTTGCACTTACTAGCTACACAGCCAACAAAATACACAACAGAGTCATCGGATTTAACACCTTAATCATTGGAAGTAATCAAAAGGCAATAAAACTATTTCATGATTTAGACAATGAACAAAAATCAAGCGGACATATTGTTAAAGGGTTTTTAAGCATTGAAAAAAAACCGTCCTATAAGCTTGAAAAAATGATTCCTCATCTTGGGGAATACAATCAAATTAATAAAATTGTAAGTCAATATAATATCGAGGACATCATCATTGCCATTGAAACATCCGAACATAATAAAATTGAGAAAATAATCAATGATTTGGAGTTTGTGAATGTCAACATCAAAGTTATACCTGATATGTACGACATCCTTTCTGGAACGGTAAAAATCAATTCAATTCTTGGAACTCCGCTTATTGAAATAAAACATAAGTTTCAGACACCCACTCAATATATCATCAAACGACTTTTGGATTTTGTATTTTCCGTCATCGCCATAACACTTTTCCTTCCCATGTTTGTCATTTGTGCTATCTTGGTAAAGCTTAGCTCACCGGGACCTATCATTTACAAACAAAAACGAATTGGAAAGTATGGCAAACAATTCAACATTTACAAATTCAGGTCCATGTATGTTGACTCCGAAAAAGATGGTCCTAAACTTTCTAGCAAAACCGACTGTAGAGTCACTAATTGGGGGCGTATTATGCGAAAAATACGATTAGATGAAACTCCTCAGTTTTTTAATGTGCTAATTGGAGAAATGAGCTTTGTAGGCCCACGTCCTGAAAGAGAATTTTATGCCAAGCAAATTCTTGAAAAAGTACCACACTATAAGCACATTTATAAAGTAAAGCCCGGCATAACATCATGGGGAATGGTTAAATACGGCTATGCAGAAAACGTGGATGAAATGTTAGAGCGTTTAAAGTATGACATTCTTTATATTGAAAACATGTCTCTTTTCATTGATTTAAAAATCATGATCCACACCATACTCATTATATTGGAAGGAAGGGGGAAATAACTAAGACCTATTCACCTTCCACAGACTTTGACTTTTTTTAGTCGAAATGCCCATATGGCTATCATTCTTTTTTTCGATAATTTGTTTTGCTAATATCGATGCTACTTGAGCTTCTTCTTCGACAGACTGTGTTAAATTGACGGATGAAAAATGGTTGTTTATGAAATGGGTGTCGAAGTTGCCAGAGATAAAGTGTTCATTTTTCATTACGAAGTCAGCAAATGGCAAGGTTGTCTTCACTCCAACAATTGTGTATTCAGCAATGGCTCTTTTCATTTTGCTTATTGCTTCTTCTCGGCAATCGGCATATGCAATAAGTTTAGAAATCATAGAATCGTAATAGATGGGAATTTCCATGCCCTCATCAAAACCATTATCTACTCGAATGCCATTACTTTCAGGCAATTTATACGTTTTAAGAACACCAATATCGGGCACAAAATTGTTTGAGGGATCTTCGGCATAGACCCTCACCTCAATAGCATGACCATTGATGCTTAAATCTTCCTGCTTAAAAGAAAGTGGAAAACCTTTAGCTATGTTTATCTGTTCTTTGACTAAGTCCACCCCAGTTATCAGTTCAGTAATAGGGTGTTCAACCTGAAGTCTCGTATTCATCTCCAAAAAATAAAAACGCTTGTTTTCATCGAGAAGAAATTCTACCGTTCCTGCTCCTAAGTATTGACATGATTTAGCGACATCCACAGCGCACTTTCCCATTTCATCTCTGAGTTGTGGGGTTAACACACAGGATGGGGCCTCTTCGATAACCTTCTGATGCCTTCTTTGAATAGAACATTCACGTTCAAAGAGATGAACGACATTTCCGTGACCATCTGCCAATACTTGTATTTCGATGTGTCTAGGTGATGCCACATAACGCTCAATAAATACAGAGCCATCACCAAACGAAGAGCTTGCCTCACTAACAGCTAGTTTCATTTGTTCTTCAAAGGAATCAGCGTGTTTCACTACCCTCATGCCTTTACCACCACCACCTGCGGCGGCCTTAATGAGAATGGGGTAGCCAATTTGGTTAGCAATTTCTTTGGCTTTGCTTACATCGGTTATTTTTTCGTCTGTTCCAGGAACTAACGGTACATCATAAGTCTTTACTGTAGCTTTGGCTTTGAGCTTATCGCCCATCATTTCCATTGCGGAAGCACTGGGTCCAATAAGAGTAATATTTTCTTTTTGCAAGCGACGAGCAAATTCAGCATTTTCTGATAAAAATCCATAACCTGGATGTATTGCATCAACGTTTAGTGAATGGCATACTTCTACGATTTTATCAATGTTGAGATACGATTTGGAAGAAGGTGGCGGACCTACACACACTGCTTGGTCAGCATATCTTACATGAGGAGATAATCGATCGGCCTCTGAAAAAATGGCTACCGTTTGTATGCCCATCTCTTTAGCTGAGCGCATGACTCTAAGGGCAATCTCTCCCCTATTGGCTACTAATATTTTTTTCATTCGCTAAATATATTCAAAAAAAAAGCAGCTAAATGCTGCTTTTTCTTGTCTTTTCAGATTTTCTAGGATAAGACCTCTTTGACTTTGTCGGCCGCCTCTTGCAACAAAACTGCTGAAACCACTTTCAAGCCACTTTGGTCGATGAGTTGTTTGGCCTCCTGAGCATTTGTTCCTTGCAAGCGAACAATGATTGGGATATTTATTTCACCAATGTTTTTGTAAGCATCGACAACGCCTTGCGCCACGCGATCACACCTTACGATGCCTCCGAATATATTTACTAATATGGCTTTCACTCCACTATCTTTCATAATAATTCTGAAGGCCTGTTCTACTCTGGCAGCATCGGCTGTTCCTCCAACATCTAAAAAGTTAGCTGGATTACCACCTGCTTGTTTAATAATGTCCATGGTGGCCATGGCTAAACCAGCACCATTGACCATACAACCAACATTACCATCCAGTTTCACAAAGTTTAAGCCATACTCACCAGCCTCTACTTCAGTGGGGTCTTCTTCTCTTTTGTCTCTCAGAGCTGCGTAATCTTTGTGCCTGTAGAGTGCGTTTCCATCTAGCGCAACTTTTGAATCCACTGCTAATATCTTGTTGTCGGAAGTTTTCAAAACAGGGTTTATTTCAAACAATGAAGCATCAATGCCATCGTATGCAGCATAAAGTGCTGAAACAAACTTGGTCATTTCCTTGAAAGCTGTGCCGCTAAGACCTAGATTAAACGCTACTTTTCGACATTGAAACGGTAATAAGCCTACTTTGGGGTCTATCTCTTCCGTAAAAATAAGATGAGGTGTTTTTTCCGCCACCTCTTCAATATCCATTCCACCTTCGGTGGAATACATAATCATGTTTCTGCCTGTTGCTCGATTAAGTAGTACTGACATGTAAAACTCGGAGGTTTCGCTTTCACCAGGGTAATAGACATCTTCAGCAATCAATACTTGATGGACTGTCTTACCCTCTGCCGATGTTTGAGGCGTTACCAATTGCATGCCTAAAATAGAGTCCGATATAGAGGCCACTTCATCTAAAGATTTGGCTAATTTAACGCCACCGCCTTTACCTCTTCCTCCGGCATGAACTTGCGCTTTAACAACCCACCAAGTTGTACCAGTCTCTTTATTTAGTGTTTGCGCAGCTTCGACAGCTTGCTCGGGGGTGCTGGCTACTATTCCATTTTGGATTCGCACTCCAAAACTGTTGAGAATTTCTTTTCCTTGATATTCGTGTAAATTCATAAGGGTTTTTTTAGTGACACAAAAGTATAGTAATGTTTGGAATAATGAAATAATACTCCTTCATTATTTACTAAATTTGCATTGATTTATTAAAAATACTACGTGAGATATTATTTCTTGTTTTTCATCTTACTTCCTGGGGTACTGAAAGCACAAACCAAAGAGTACACCATCAGTAGAACAAACACGCCACCTATTGTTGATGGTCATATTCAGGATGACTTTTGGATCGATATTCCTGCTACTGGCGACTTTTTAAGTTATTTGCCCTTAAGCGGTCAACCCATTTCAAATAATCTGACTACTCAATGGAAAGCAGTGTATGATAATCAAGCTATCTACTTTGCCATTTACATGTATGACAGCCATCCTGATAGCATTATGACTCAATGGTGCAAAAGAGATAAAACGTATGGCAGTAATAACGATTACGTAGAATTGTATATCAATCCATACATGGATGGACAAACGGACTTTTGCTTCAAGCTGACACCATTTGCCGTACAGGAAGATAAAAAAATAGGGCAAGATTTTGAGGACAAAAACTGGGACGTGGTTTGGCTTGGGGAAACATCAATGGACCAAAATGGATGGTATGCAGAATTTAAAATACCCTATTCAGCACTGCGTTTTGCAAAGTCTGATTTACAAGATTGGAGTTTCAATGTCTTGCGTCACATACGACGAGATAGGAGTACGTACTCCTGGAATAAGCTAGACTTAACGCGTAGCGATCTGAGTGCTCAAGCTGGTGTCATCAGAAAACTAAAAAATATAACCCCCCCTATCCGCCTTTCTTTGTTGCCTTATATTTCCACCTATGCATCCAATTATGATGATGAAACAAAACTCAGCTTAAATGGAGGAATGGATTTAAAATACGGCATCAACGAGAGTTTTACATTAGACATGACGTTAATACCTGACTTTGGTCAAGTGGGGTTTGACAACCGAGTACTGAACCTCTCTCCTTTTGAAGTTCAATACGATGAAAAAAGACCATTCTTTACTGAAGGAACTGAGCTATTTAATAAAAGTCGGCTGTTTTATTCTAGGCGTATTAGTGACAACCTTATCAATGCAACAAAAGTAACCGGCAAAACCAAAGGAAATTTAGGAATTGGGGTTTTAAATGCCATCGCAAATAAAACGGATGATCAGCCACTTAGTAATTACAACATTATTACAATCGACCAATCATTACCTAACAATTCATATCTTTCCATCACCAACACCAATGTTAACAGAAAAAATGAAGGATGGGCTAATGTTACTGGCCTTACATCGTCACTAAAAAATAAACGCAATTCGTATCAATTTATTGGCGCCTTTAATTACAGTAAAATAGACCACCATGATGAAGACTTAAACGGATTTGCTACCAACATCGACCTTTCTAAGATTTCGGGAAAATATCAATACTATATTGGCGGAAATATTGAGTCTGACACTTATAACCCTAATGACATGGGTTTTTTGTACAACAACAATGAAGTTTCTTATTTTGGGGGTGTTTCTTACAAAATCGACAAACCCACCAAACAATTAGTTGAGTTTAGAACCGAACTAGAAACCGAAATTAGCTATTTGTATGACCCTTACCTCTTTTCGACATGGGAAATTGATGCCAAACAAGTTTCTACATTCAAAAACTTCCTAACATGGGGGCTTTCCGTCGAATTAAATCCAACGGAAACCAATGATTATTTTGAAGCAAGAACCACTATCAATGATGTATTCAAGCGCTCAGAATATTATCGTGCTCGCACCTTTTTTTCAAGCGATTACAGAAAAAAAATTGCCATCGATGTGAGCTTTGGTGGTGGGCGCTCTTATATGTACAATGAGTATGGCTATTTTTTTAGGTTTTCGCCAAGAATACGATTCAGCGACAAGCTCTTTATGTATTACGTCTTTTCAACCAATACAAAAGAAAACGAATCTGGCTTCATTACTACAGTTGATGACACACCTTTATTTTCCATTCGCCAAACCCAATTTTTCACAAATGTGTTGTCGGGTCAATTTGTGTTAAATAACAAAATGAGCTTTGACTTAAAATTTAGACACCATTGGGAGCAAGTAGAGAACCGATCTTTTCATGAACTAGATGGAAACGGCTATTTGACCAAAAGTGATTATGAAGGTAATCATAATGTAAACTTTAACGCCTGGAATATTGATCTTAACTATAACTTTTGGTTTGCTCCTGGAAGCGAACTAAGCATCGTATGGAAAAATGCTATTTTAAGTAATGGTAATCAGGTAATAAGCTATTACATAGACAATTTAGATGCCCTATTAAAAAACCCACAAGAGAATAGTTTATCTTTGAGGATACGGTATTATTTAGATTATTTAAATCTGAAAAAGAAATGATAAAGTTAACGGACATACACAAAAGCTATGATAACCTCAAGATTTTAAAAGGTATAACATTAGAAGTTGAAGACGGTGAAACCGTTTCTATAGTTGGTGCTTCTGGCGCGGGAAAAACAACCTTATTACAAATAATAGGCACCCTAGACCAGCCAGACAAAGGCGAAGTACTTATTGCAAACACACATATCAAACGACTTTCTGACAAGGAACTTTCTCATTTTAGAAACGGATTCATTGGGTTTGTTTTTCAATTTCACAATTTATTGTCGGAATTTACTGCCTTAGAAAACATTTGCATGCCAGCCTATATCAAAGGTCTTTCAAAGTCCGAGGCTGAGAAAAAAGCCAATGAACTACTCGATCAACTCAATTTAAAAGACAGAGCTCACCATAAGCCAAATATGCTCTCTGGTGGCGAGCAGCAGCGTGTGGCTGTTGCTAGGGCATTAATCAACCAACCCAAAGTGCTGCTTGCCGATGAACCTTCTGGAAACCTTGATTCCAAAAATGCTGAGTTACTGCACAAAACCCTCATTAATTTAAGCAAGCAGAGAGGTCAAAGTTGCGTCATCGTCACACACAACCAACAATTAGCAGACATGACCAACAGAAAGTTAACAATGGTCGATGGCAATATTGTCAATCCTTAGTACCTCCCACCAATGATTTTTTATTTTATATTTGCACTTTGATGGAATTTATATACCCTCAATTTCTGCTTGCCCTAGCACTTGTCGCTATCCCCATCATTATTCATTTATTTAATTTCAGGAAATACAAAACCATTCCTTTTAGCAATGTGTCTTTTTTGAAGTCGGTAAAAGAAAAGACAAAAACTAAATCTCAGCTCAAACATTTACTTATTCTTTTGTCAAGAATATTGAGCATATGCTCTATCGTACTAGCATTTTCCCAACCCTACTTACCTACCCAAGAGTCCGCTAAAATGGCCAACAAGCAAGCCATAAGCATATACATAGACAATTCATTTAGTATGGATGCTGAAAACGAAACGGGGCGACTCTTGCAACAAGCTCAGAAACAAGCCGCTGCTATTGTAGAAGGTCATTCCGAAAAGGATGATCTGTACTTAATTGACAACAGACAATTAGGCATTCATCAACGTGCTTTGTCCAAAGAAGAAATAATCAATGAGATATATCGCCTTAACAGAGAAGCCCAAACACCAAATCTCAAACAAATAGTAAAGCAGCAGAAGCATGTTTTGGAAACATCTGATGCCGACAAAAAAATTATATACATCTTATCTGATTTTCAAAAAACCATTAGCGATTTAAGCATAGCGAAAAGTGATACTCTTTACGATATTCGACTCATAAAAATCAACCCCTACGAAAAAGGCAACCTATACATTGATAGCTGTTGGATGCTTAATCCAAACCCACAAAACCAATCAAACATTGAGCTTTTAGTTAGAATCAAAGGGTTCAACATTGAAGAAAGAGACGTTACCCTGTCTCTAAATATTGGTGATCAACAAAAGGCCATTACCAACACCGTAATAACTGAGGAAGCCATTGTATCGCTCAACTTCAAGGTTGAAGAAAACGGATGGCATAATGGCACTCTGAGCTTGCAAGATTACCCCATCACTTTTGACGATAGCTATCATTTTAGTTTCGAAATCAAGCCCCAATTGGTCGTACAGCATATTTTTCAAAACGAGCCACAGCCATCAGTAAAGAAACTGTTTGATGAGGATGACTATTTTGATTATAGCTCACAAAATGTAAATCAGCTAAATTATAGCGAGCTAGCTAACAGTCAATTTATTATTCTGGACGGGCTAAATGAAATGTCTACTGGCTTGAGTGACTATTTACAAAAGGGCATAAATGCTGGACAAAGCCTCATACTTTTTCCTTCATCAGAGATTGATTTTGAGAGTTATCGGGCCTTTTGTCTGTCTTTATCAATCGACTATTACAAAGAGATTGTTACTTTTACTAATGAATTAGCTGACATCGACTACGAACACATACTTTTTGATGGGGTGTTTGAAAGTCAAGAAAAAAATATGAATTTCCCTCTGGTTAAACGCTATTTTCGCCTTAGCAGTTTGAGTAAAACTACTGGTCAGTCCGTTCTTTCTTTTATCAACCAAGATAGTTTCATTAAAGAATTTACTATCGGACAAGGGCGCGTATATCTTTCGAGTGTTGGTTTGGATAAAACCTTTAGTAATTTTGACCAACACGCCCTTTTTGTTCCTATACTTTACAATATGGCATCTTACGCCGGAGGGAAACAACAAATGGCCTATACTATTGGTCAGCAAAGCATTCCATTTTTGACTAGAAATACCAATTTGCCATTCAAAATGAAGCAATCAGAATTTGAATTTATCCCCAACCTAAGAGGTAAAACGCTATTTGTAGGCGACCAGATAAAAACAGCTGGTCATTATGATTTATTTGATTATAACGAACAGCGACTGGCACAGCTGGCCTTTAATTATGACCGTAAGGAAAGCGACTTGACCACTCTCCAAGCTGACGAATTAGAACAATGGTCAGCTAACAATGATAACATACTTGTATTAGACAAAAAGACCGAAGAATTAAGCGCCTTTTTGGGACAACTAAATAATGGCAAACCGCTTTGGATTTACTGCATTTGCCTATCCCTACTATTTATCATTTTAGAAACGCTTTTAATCCGACTACTATGAACTTATTATTTCAATCTGTAACCATCATTGACTCGCAGTCCAAGCACCACCAAAAAGTGGTCGATGTACTTGTTAAAAACGGACTTATTGAATGCATAAAAGCGCGTATTGAGCCAGAAGGTGATTTTCGTGTGGTGAACGGTCAAAATCTACATCTCTCGCCTGGTCTGTTTGACCTACAAGTGAACTTTAGAGACCCAGGATATGATTGGAAAGAAGATTTATCATCTGGTATGGATAGCGCAGCTAAAGGCGGTATCACTGGCGTTTTGTACATGCCTAGCAACCACCCTATCACGGACAACAAAGTTCATGTAGAATACATTGTCAATAGCAGCAAAGATGCCTTGGTAAATGTGGTACCCGCGGGGGCTATTTCCAAAGGACAGGCTGGCAAGGATCTTACCGAAATGTTCGACATGAGCCAATCTGGGGCTAAAGCATTTACCGATGATCGCAACAGTATACAAAATGCCAATTTGATGAAACTGGCTTTGCAATACAGTAAACACTTCAATGGACTTATTATGAATCAGCCCAACGATAAAGCGGTGAGTAACAACGGCTTGATGAACGAAGGACTTACTAGTACTGCCATGGGAGTAAAAGCCATACCGGCTCTTGCCGAGGACATTATGCTAGCCAGAGACATTGAATTGTTAGAATACACTGGCGGCAAACTCCATGTCAATCGTATATCTACCCAAAAAAGCGTGGAACGCATACGAGATGCCAAACAAAAAGGGCTAAACATCAGTTGCGATGTGGCTATCCACAACCTCATTCTTGACGACAGTCATTGCCTAGAGTTTGATAGCCATTACAAGGTCTTTCCACCACTTAGAACAGCAAAGGATATAGAAGCCCTAATTGAGGGGCTAAAAGACGGTACTATTGATGCCATATGCTCCGATCATTGCCCAGAAGATGTGGAACACAAGGTGCGCACCTTTGAGCTCGCTGAATTTGGCATCATTGGCACTCAAACCCTTTTGCCTCTAGCCTGTAAACTCGAAAAAGAAATTGGCATGAGCAACTTGATTGATGCGCTTTCTCACAACCCTCGACGTATATTGGGATTACCCTCTAGCTCAATAGAAGAAGGACAAAGCGCCAATTTGTGTTGTTTTGAAACACAAATCCGGTGGGTTTTCGATCTTCAAAGCAATGCCTCAAAGTCTAAT
>JAYYZE010000021.1:0-12036 GCA_036340235.1 Bacteroidota bacterium | reverse complement strand
GTGACGGACTTAGCTAAATTCCTTGGCTGATCGACATTGCACCCTCTCATTACGGCAATATGATAAGAAAGGAGTTGAAGAGGAATATTAGCCAACATCGGTACCAAAGGCTCCGAAACTTCTGGTACTTCAATCACATAGTCGGCAATTTCTTTTACGTTGACATCACCCTTACTTACTATGGCAATCACGACGCCATTTCGAGCTTTTACTTCTTGAATATTACTAACAATCTTTTCGTAATGACCTTTTTTAGTGGCTATCACCACTATGGGCATATCCTCATCTATTAATGCAATCGGGCCGTGCTTCATTTCGGCGGCTGGATAGCCCTCCGCATGTATATATGATATTTCCTTTAGCTTTAAAGCTCCTTCAAGGGCTACCGGAAAGTTATACCCTCTACCTAAGTACAAAAAGTTACTAGCGTTAGCGAATGTAGATGATAAATCTTTAATGTAATCATTCATTTCCAACATTCTTTGAACTTTGGCAGGGATGGATTCCAACTCAATTAATAACTGCCTGTAGTAGCTAGTAGTAATTGTAGCTTTTTTCTTGGCTAACAGAAGTGCAATTAAGGTTAATACCGACACTTGGGCTGTAAATGCTTTGGTTGAGGCCACGCCAATTTCTGGACCTGCATGCGTATATGCTCCTGAGTGACTTAGTCTAGCAATTGAAGAGCCAACCACATTACATATGGCTAAAACAGTGGCTCCCCTCTCTTTGGCTAGCTTCATTGCTGCCAGAGTGTCTGCTGTTTCCCCGGATTGCGAAATAGCTAAGACTACGTCCTTTTCAGAAAGAATGGGATTTCTATATCTAAACTCTGAAGCGTATTCTACTTCCACGTTAATGCGCGCCAAATCCTCAATTAAATACTCCCCAATGAGCCCAGCGTGCCATGATGTACCACAAGCGACAATAATGATTCTATTGGCGTTAATAATTTTATCAGAATAGGCTTGAATACCGCTCATTTTGATTAATTCGCTTTGACTAATTAATCGGCCTCTGATACTGTCAGAAATGGATTTGGGCTGCTCAAATATCTCCTTGAGCATAAAATGATCATATCCCCCCTTTTCTATGGACTCCAAATTCATTTCTAGCTCTTGAATAAATGGGGTTTTTTCAATATTTTCTATCGTTTTAAGCTCTACCCCATCAGTTAGACACAAACGTGCTATTTCTCCTTCCTCAAGGTATATAACTTCTTTGGTGTACTCTACAATTGGAGTCGCATCCGAGGCAATAAAATATTCGTTTTCACCTATACCAACCACCAAAGGACTTCCCATTCGGGCTACGATCACTTCCTCTGGCTTATTTTCATCTATAACGGCTATGGCATAAGCCCCTATCACTTCATTAAGAGCAAGGCGAACGGCCTCAAAGAGAGTAGTTTCTTCTTGCTTTTTAATATCTTCAATAAGGTGTATGAGAGCTTCCGTATCGGTATCGCTATTAAATGTATGACCTCTTCTACTCAAAGCTTCTTTAATAGTATCGTAGTTCTCTATGATACCATTGTGTATAATCGCTAATTCTCCATCTTGAGAACAATGAGGATGGGCGTTGACATCACTGGGAATTCCATGTGTGGCCCAGCGTGTGTGACCAATGCCAATGGTACTTTGTGTGTATTTTTCCTTACAGAATAATTCTAAGTCGGCTACCTTACCTTGCTTTTTGAAAGTCTGAAGGCCTTGACGGTCTATTAAAGCCACGCCGGCACTATCATATCCTCTATATTCCAATCGCTGAAGGCCTTTTATCAAAATGGGATAGGCCTGCCGATATCCCAAATAACCTACGATTCCACACATACTAAAATTCGGTATAAATTATATTAAGCTCTACCTCTTGCTTGATTTCGGTTTGATTGGCATTTATAGCTTCCCCTGATGGAACCAAAACAAGAGTAGTAGAGGTAAACTCTTCATTAAGTAGGTTTAAAATGTATTTTGAAATATTGAAAACGTATTCATTACCTTCAAGATACCCACCATAATGAGTTTGCCCTTCAGCAATATCTTCAATAAAAAACTTTTTGCCTGTCGAATCCTTTCTTACTAATGATAGGGAAGAATGAGCGGGTCTGATGTCAGAATTATTGTTAGTCGAAAAACGTAACAAGGCCTGATTAACCACCTTGTTTTCTAATGACTGCTTTAAACTGGTGAGATTATTAAATGTCAGTTCCAACTCATAACCTGCCATGGATTGTATGCCGTTTAGAGACTCTAAAAATGTCTGATCCTGTTGCATGTCGAAATGATTGATGCGCGTTGCACCTGAACCAATCAATAAATCATACGATAAAGAGTCATTATAATAAATGGTAAGCTTAGACCCACCATCTTTTAAATTAAAATAAAGGATGGATGAGGATGTGGAGTTGTCATCGACTGATAATGTAATACCATTAAAAAAATCTAAAAAAGCATCACTGTCAGCCAGCTGTCCACTAGACGCCTCCAAAATCATTTGACCAATAGCATCTACTCTAAAAGAAAGTACTTTTTGACCAATAGTATCGTTTGTAGCAAAAACCAATGTGTTTGGTCGTGGCTCAAAGGAATGAATTATGGGAGTGTTAAAAGGAACAGATAGTATTTCTTGATTAGAATAGTATGTTGAATCATAAAAGATAGCTTGCCCCAATTGCTCTATATGAATCATCATCTCATTGGTTGTATCGCCATAGTAGCCAGAATATGACAAACTTAACACCGCTGAATCAAGAATAGGGTTATTTCCAAAATCTACAGAGTTTTGACTCAGAAGCAGTTGGGTTGAAAAGCTGGCTTTAGCATTTCTAAAAAGGTCTGACTCATAGTAGCCCAACAAAGCCGCTAATGGTTCATCTGATCGAACAGAATCTACACCTATTGTCTGCAAACTAAAAGGGGATGATTCGTCAAGAGTGGAAATGGTAATTCGATCGGAAGTTGGTTGCACTTCAAGTCCAATCAACTGAGGGTCTGTGCACGCAAAAAATAAACATACGCAGAGAAAGAGTAGATGAAGTTTCATTTAGTCAATCAGCAAATTAGCAGTGAGTGGTTCTTCCATTAATTCATCATATAAATTATTGTAAGTTTCTACACAATTTTCATAGTCTTGGTAAGACACTAGATACTTATCATTTGCGTGTATAAAGCGATGAATATCGTCATCCAATATTTCGCTGCCCAATATTACTGCATCGGCATATTTAATAGCTAGCTTATGTAACGCATTGACTGTTGGAGAAGAAATAAGATTAAGGTCTTCTATATTAACTCCGTTTATGATTGACTTACGTGCCATATCGTCACTAATATCGACATTAGCTTGATCGTATAGTGAGTATACTACTTTAGTCTCATTGTAAATTGGATCATCAGAAAATGCTTTTTTTAGATACATGGGCACTAAGGCCGACATCCATCCGTGGCAATGAACTACATCAGGACTCCATCCTAATTTTCGAACCGTTTCAAGCACCCCGCGACAAAAGAAAATTGCTCGCTCATCATGAAATTCTATTTGCTCACCATCAAGCTCATTCATGAATGTTTTTTTAGGAAAGAAATCCTCGTTTTCAATAAAATAAACCTGCATTCGAACGGGCTGTAAAGATGCTACTTTTATGATTAATGGATAATCTAAATTATCCAATATCATATTCATTCCAGAAAGACGAATTACTTCGTGTAGCTGATTTCTTCTTTCATTAATACAACCATATTTGGGCATAAAGACACGAATGTCTTTGCCACTTTCCATAACACCTTGTGGAAGGCTTCTGCAAAGGCATGACAATTCAGTTTCTGATAAATACGGACTAATTTCTTGAGTGACAAATAGAACTCTTTTCTTTTCCATAAAGTGAATGTGTTTTAAATAATGGAAGACTTTAATTCTATATGCAAATTTACGAAATTTATAGTCATAAATCAAGTAATAGCTTACTTTTATGCCTTTAAAACACAAAATTATTGAAGATATTTACTCATACAAGCACTCTTACTGAGACCATATCAAAGTTAAAAACGGATGGCTTGCAAATTGGCTTTGTCCCTACCATGGGGGCCTTACACAAAGGGCATTTGTCTCTAGTTAAGAAGGCAAATGATGAGTGTGACATAACTATTGTTAGCATATTTGTTAATCCTACACAGTTTAACAACAAACAGGATCTGGCAACTTATCCTACAAATTTGGATAAGGACAAGGTTATGCTTAAAGAATCAGAAAGCGATATTTTATTTGCCCCATCCGTTTCAGAAATATATCCAAATGGGGAAGTCACAAACACCTATAATCTTAATGGTCTAGACTTAGTTTATGAAGGCGCTAAACGACCGGGACACTTTGATGGTGTTTGTACCGTTGTTCACCGATTACTAAGCATTACACAAGCCGATAGAGCCTATTTTGGACAAAAAGACTTTCAACAATTGGCTATCATCAGGCAAATGGTAAATGAAACAACATTGCAGACCAAAATTATTGAGGGACCAACCATAAGAGAGTCTAGCGGATTGGCTATGAGCTCAAGAAACCAATTACTTAGTGCTCATGATCGAAAATATGCTACAATCATTTATAAACTTCTAACCGAAGCAAAGCAATCGTATGGAAAACGACCAATAAGTGATATTTTAACCACTATCACAAAAACTATAAATTCTCAAAAAAACATGATAATTGATTACGTAGATATTGTAAATCCCCGTAATTTAAAACCCATAAAGTCATCTACTCACATAGTAGAAGCTCACATTCTGATTGCGGTATTTATTGGAGAGGTTCGATTAATAGATAATTTGGCATTAAATGATTAGTTTTGTGACCTATGCAAATTGAAGTAGTAAAATCTAAAATTCATCAAGTCACAGTTACTGGTGCCGATCTTCACTATATTGGAAGTATTACTATTGATGAGACCTTGATGAATGCTGCCAATATTGTAGCAGGCGAAAAAGTGCAAATTGTAAATATTAATAATGGAGAGCGCTTAGAAACATATGTCATTAAAGGTCAAGCAAACTCCAAAGAAATTTGCCTAAACGGGCCAGCCGCTAGAAGAGTTCAAAAAGGCGATGTTATTATTATCATTTCATATGGCTTATTAGATTTTGAAGAGGCCAAATCGTTCTCTCCAACTATCATTTTTCCCAATTCTGACAATTCACTTTAAAAAGTATGAAGACGCTTAAATGGCTCAAATATGTGTTGTTTGCGGCGCTTGGCTTAGGGCTTATGTACCTTGCCTTCAGAAATAAAAATCCAAAAACGCTGGTCGACGTTCTCAAAGATGTTAATTACAGCTGGGTGTGGCTTTCGGTTATCTTTGGCGCCTTAGCCATTATTAGTCGCGGCCTTCGTTGGGTAATTATTTTAAAAAGTTTGGGGTTCAAAGCCAGAAAGTCCAACTCCATTTATGCCGTGTCTATCGGATATTTTACAAATATTGCTATCCCTAGAGCAGGTGAAATCACTCGATGCACAAGCTTAAATCAAACAGAAAATATTCCTCTTGATAAGTTGTTTGGTACCATCATTTTAGAGCGGGCAATTGATTTTATTATTCTAATTTCATTACTAATTGTTACATTGATAATGAAATTTGAACTTGTTTTTAAACTATATGTAGCCTTGTTTGGAGAGCTAACACTAAATGTATTTTCAGCAATATTATGGGGGGTAGGTTCATTAACTATTGTCTTCTTATTGTTTTATTGTTTAGGACTCTTTTTCAAAACTCATAGGCTGTATGTAAAGCTAGTGTCTATTTTAACAGGTGTTTTGGATGGCTTTAAAAGTATTAAAACATTGAGCAACCCTCATGAATTTTGGTTGCATACCATTGTAATTTGGTTAATGTATGTTTTGATGACATATATCTGTTTTTTTAGTATTACAGAAACAAGGGTTCTTAGCATTTTAGATGGCCTCTACGCTATGGTCATAGGCGGGTTTGGCATGGTGGCTCCTGTACAAGGTGGCTTTGGAGCATATCATGTGATTGTTACTGAAGGCTTGGTGTTGTTAGGTATTTCTGAAGAATCATCCTTCTTGTTTGCCACTATCGTACATACTGCCCAAACCTTAATGACGCTTGCTTTTGGGGGGATTTCAATTTTAATGGTATTTTTATCCAATAAGAAACTAAAAAGTTAAAGGCATTACTATCCTCACACACAAAATACACAATACTCAATCGCTAAAAGCAACTTTAGACAAATTGGGAGAGAATCAAACAATTGTATTCACAAATGGTTGTTTTGATCTTTTACATCTTGGCCATATTGACTACCTTACCAAAGCTAGCCGATTAGGTTCCAAATTAATTGTTGGTCTTAATTCTGATAAATCAGTCAAAGAATTAAAAGGGACAAGCCGACCTATACAATGTGAAAAATCTAGAGCATCCATATTGGCAGCTCTTGAGTGCGTAGATGCCGTTGTATTATTCGATGAGCAAACACCCCTCGAAATAATACGTAAAATTAAGCCCGACGTTCTCGTAAAGGGAGCCGATTACGCTATCCATGAAATAATAGGTGGTGAGCTGGTTTTAAAGAACGGAGGTTTGGTAAAAACCATTCCCTTTTTGGAAGGCTACTCCACATCCAATATAATAGACAAAATACAAAATGGCTAAAGTCAAAACTTCCTACTTTTGTCAAAACTGTGGTACTCAGTTTGCCCAATGGATGGGAAAATGTTCATCCTGTAATCAATGGAATACCATAGTAAAAGAAGTAGTCAACAAACCAACTTCGAAAGCTTGGCAAGATGACTCCTATTCAAGAGTTAGTACTGCTCAAGTTGTTCATGAAATCAATTTGAATGCTAAGCAAAGAATTGATACCAAAGACAAAGAATTGAATCGTGTGCTTGGTGGTGGTATAGTAGCCGGTTCATTAATTTTGCTTGGAGGAGAGCCAGGGATTGGCAAGTCAACCTTATTATTACAAGTGGCTCTGAATATCAAAAAAGAACGCGTTCTTTACGTCAGTGGTGAGGAAAGCGATCAACAAATTAGAATGAGAGCAGAGCGATTAAAGTTAATGGAGTCAGAATGTATGATTTTGACAGAAACCAACACACAACATATCTTTCAACAAATTCAAGCTGTTAAGCCTAATATACTTATTGTTGACTCCATTCAAACGCTACATACCAATACGATAGACTCATCTGCGGGTAGTGTATCGCAAATTAGAGAATGTACCTCTGAGTTAATGCAATACGCCAAATCCAGTGGCACGCCAGTTTTACTTATTGGCCACATCAATAAAGAGGGACACATTGCTGGCCCTAAGATTTTGGAACACATGGTTGACGTAGTACTTCAATTTGAAGGCGATAGAAATCATGTATATCGTATTTTACGAGCAAATAAAAATCGATATGGCTCCACATCCGAATTGGGAATTTATGAAATGCAAAGTTATGGGCTTAAGCAAGTAATAAATCCCTCTGAGGTACTGCTTTCTCAAAAAGACGAGTCAATGAGTGGCGTAGCGGTTAGCGCTACCTTAGAAGGCATGCGCCCACTGATGATTGAGCTTCAAGCATTAGTAAGTAGTGCCGTGTATGGTACCCCCCAACGATCCGCAACCGGCTTTGACCTTAGACGCCTTTCGATGCTATTAGCCGTGTTAGAAAAAAGATGTGGTTTCAAACTAGGGGCCAAAGATGTATTTTTAAATATTACGGGTGGCATAAAGGTAGAAGACCCTGCTATAGATTTAGGGGTTCTTTGCGCTATTCTTTCTTCAAATGTTGACATGCCCATTGACGATAAATCCTGTTTTGCTGCCGAGGTAGGCTTGTCTGGCGAGATCAGGCCAATAAATCGCTGTGAACAGCGTGTTCTAGAAGCCGAAAAACTTGGTTTTGAAAAAATTTATATTTCTAAATTTAATAAACTGGAAAATAAAAGCCACCACATTAAAATAGTGAAAGTTGGAAAAATTGAAGATGTTTTCAGACTATTATTTTCTTCTTAATTGTTAAGTAATTCGTACAAGTCATCTAGTTTTGGGGATAGTATTATTTCGATTCGTCGGTTGGTACGTCTTCCTTCTACCGTTTTGTTTGATGCGATGGGAAAATACTCACCACGACCAGAAGCAGATAATCGTTCTGGTGAAATAGAGCTTGAACTAGCTAATATCTTTACAATGGCAGTGGCACGAAGCACACTCAAATCCCAGTTATCTTTGATTTGCCCTCGACCGCCAAAAGGAATACTATCCGTATGACCCTCTATATTCACGTTTATTTCTTGCTGGGATTCCAGAGCGTTAGACAACTTAGAAAGTGCATCTACCCCACGACTATCTACTTGCCAGCTTCCTGATGCAAACAATAACTTTTCCTCTAATGAGATATATACTTTACCTTTTTTTTGCGTTATTGTCAAGCCATCACCTTCAAAGCCTAACAAGGCGTTTGACAAACGCTTCTTAAGGGCATTCAGTACTGAATCTTTTCTATTAATAGCCGATTGTAATTCGATAACTTTTTGCTCCCTTTCTTCCAGCGTTTTCTGTGTTTGAAGAAGTTCAGTTTGCTTAATACTTAAACTCTCTTCTATCTTTGTTAGTTCATCTTCTTTTTCTAATAGTTCTTGCTTACTTAGCTGCAACTCTTCCAACAGACGTTTGACTTCATCGGCTCTATTAGCCATCATCTGTGAATTTTTAGCCGACAATAATTCATACGATTGGTTTAGAATGTCGTATTTATCCTGTAAGCTAATGTAAGATTTGTATTGTTCAACAGAATCGGCAATCAAGGCATCAATTTCAGACATCAATCGATTGACGTTGTATAACAACTCGGTATTTTGGGTGGTTAGTGATGTGTTTTCTTTTTTTATTTGCTGGTTTTCGTCGTGTATTTCGTCTTGTTGTGATTTGAGTTCTTCAACTACTTTTGGAGATACACAAGCGCTAAAAAAAAGAAGTAAAAGTAGGGATATCGCTAGATTATTATACATTCTTATCGAAGATTATAAATTCCAAATATAAACTAGCAAAATCATGAAAATACGCTATTAGGAAAAGGTTTTCAACAAATCATCCTTGATTAAACATCTAAGGATAACACAACGGGACAATGGTCTGAATGCTTGGCTTGTGATAAAATTTGGGCTGAGGATAAGTGTTTTTGAAGTGGTAAAGAAGCTAATAAATAATCAATCCGCCATCCAAGATTTTTGGCTCTAGCGTTAGCTCTATAACTCCACCATGAATAGTGGTGTGGTTCATCACAAAAATTTCTAAAGGTATCTACAAAACCGAGTGCTAAAAAAGAGGTAAGCCATTCTCTTTCTTGTGGTAAAAAACCAGAGGTGTTTTTGTTTCGAAGTGGATTATGGATATCAATAGGCTGATGGCATATATTATAATCACCGCAAACGATTAAATTGGGATGAGTATTCAATAACTGCTTGATATAGTTATAAAAATCATCCAAAAACTGGTATTTAAATGCTTGCCTAATCTCGCCGCTACTTCCTGAAGGCATATATGCATTGATAATGGAAAAATCATCAAAATCAGCTTTCAAGACCCTTCCCTCATAGTCGTATGAATCATGACCCATTCCATAATTGATTGATTGTGGCTTAATTTTAGATAAAATGGCCGTTCCGCTATATCCTAACTTTTGAGCTGGAAACCAATAAGTATGATATCCTAAATCTTCAAAAATTTGGACGTCAAATTGACTCTCATTAGCCTTGATTTCTTGAAAGCATAGAATATCTGCTTGAGCTGCCTTTATCCACTGATCCAAGCCTTTGCTTAGAGCGGCTCTTATTCCATTAATATTATACGATATAACTTTCAATAGAATTTATCTAAATTTTCTACTTACTGATCCTATTAACTGATTTTCTTGAATAAATTCAAAGGAATAAAGACCTCGTTTAAGGACGTTACCACGCGTCCATAGTTGGCAATGATTTAGAAATTCGTTTTCGTAATCGAATTCAATTGCCACAGTGTATTGAAGTAAACTATCTTTACTGATACTGAGTTCTTGAATTTTATTTGCCACAGTCAAAACATCACCGTCAGGATCAATCATTCTTATATATATGGTTTTTTTTCCCGACTCAGCAACTTTGTTTTCAACGACATCAAAACATATACTAATATTTTGAATTTTTGAAGCTCTGGATGTGATAACTTCACGTCCACTTGATCTATAATAAACCCCATCTATTTCAATGTTCTCAAGACGGAGCATAGAAGCTGTAAACACACGCTCAGATAATTTTTGATTGTCTTTTTCAAGAGTTAAATTACGTCTTTCTATGAGTTTATTAGCACGTCTTACACTGTCATTTTCAAATTGTAATTTTTGATTTAATACAAGTAACGAATCTATCGCTGAAACGTACTTCATACTAATTTGTTTTAACCGCTTTATTTTTTGCTTAGCTTGCTGTAACTGACCTTTTGTTCGAATAAGTTGTTTTATCTCGTCAGCGTATGCCATTATGGTGGAATCACGCTGTGAAAGTTGTTCACTAAGTTCGCTGTACTCGTCTTTTAATAGTTCATGCTCGTCAATAAGGTCATCCAGGTTATCTCTTAGCGTATTTTTCTCTTGTTCGTACTGAATAACTGTTTCTATCTTTTGCTGATGCTGGCTCTCACGGATAACAAAGAACAATATTAAAATAATAAGAGAAAACACCAATACATTGATAATTTTTCTAGCTTTATTATCAGTTAATCGTTTACTATTATCGGGCTGGTTCATCGTTTTTAAAATTAACAAAATTCTTTATACAATTAGCCTCTAACTGCTCTAACATCATATCTTGAATGTGGTTTAGCTCATCTCCTAAATTGCCTTTGGTCTTTTCTTTAAGCATTTTTAGTATGTCTAAGTGTTGCTGAATTTGATTGTGCTCTTCCTCAGAAATGTTCTTGGGATCAATAGAATTCATAGCTGTATTGGCATTTTGATGCAATAAGTAAAGTAACTGACTAAAAAGACGATCGTTTTTATCCATATAAACAGATTTTTATGCAAATTTACACCATTAATTGATTTACTAAATACCAAATAAGCAAGTCATGTTAAAGCTACTTAGACTTATCGGTCAACTCATCTACCCGCAGACTTGTCTTTATTACCATGCGGTGTTTCACAAACAAGAACGGACTCTTTGCATCAAATGTTGTCTTCAAATACCAAAAAAAAAGAAAAGTTCATACACCTTACATTGATAACCAATCATATAAAATATTATAGTCTATTTAAATTTTATAAAAAGGTATGATACAAAGGCTCATTCATTTACTTAAATATAAACAAGTGAAAGAAATTGGCGTGTTTCTAAGAGAGGAAATGAGAATTAGATTTCAGAAATTCTAGAATGTTAAGCACGTCACTCCAGTACCTATACATTAGAAAAAGATGAAAGGTTTAACCAGAGCGAAATTATTGCCAATGCGTTTATTAAAAGTACATCAAAATTACTCTAAAGTAATATTTTAATTAGGAAGATAAATAATCCGTCACAAACAAAAAAACCGATTTGAACGGTTTCAAGAAATTGAAAATGTCTTTGAATTAAAGGAAAGTCAACAGCTAGAAAATGAACATATAATTTTATTAGATGACATAGTAACTACTGGGGCAACTCTAAGCCCGTGTTTCAAATTACTTAAAACGATACCAAATAATAGAATTAGTATTGTATGTGTGGCTAACTAAAAAAAGACCCGAACAAATGTCCGGGTCTTTTTATCAATCAGTTTATCAAAAAATTATTGAAGAACAATCTTATGGTTGATAGCACCATTGTTAGTAGTGATTTCCAAGAAGTACACGCCTTTTGGCTGTGTGTTCATGTCAACCACCTTGGTGTACTGACCAACAAAGTCCGTCAATTCTTCAGTATAAATCGCCTCACCAATCATATTGACTACCTTCACGCTGATCGTTTGAGCTTCCTCAGAAGTAAACGACACATTGAAAATGTCTCTTGATGGGTTTGGATAA
>JAYYZE010000020.1:0-18982 GCA_036340235.1 Bacteroidota bacterium | reverse complement strand
CCGAGTATTTTTGCTGTATTGTATGTAAGGGCTGAAACGGCTTTTTCGTACTCTAGTCCATAAGCTACAGCCGTTCCTGCCGAAAAGGGTAGGTTTCTTTGCCCCATGGCTTCCATATCCCCTTGATAGCAAAATCCAAATTCAATACCAGCATCTGCCAACAGTTTGGCTTGTTTGTAAGGCATGTCCACATCGCTATCTTCAGTGGCTGGTAGTCTATGTATTCGATCAAGTAGTATTGGCACCTGGTGTTTGTTTAAAAATGAGGTTATCAGGTGTGCTTGTTGAGCTCCTATAATGGCAAAATTAGGGATGTTCAAGTTTTTTGCAAATAGCACAGCGTCAATAATTTCTCTTTCGGTGTTGGCGTGTAAGTACAATCGCTTATGGCCATTAAAAAGGCCTGTCATTGCTTGCATAGGGATATCCATTTCACGACTTGAGTTATTGTAGTAGCTTTGGGCTTTTCCAAAGTATGTTTCGATTTCTTGACAGTTTGATTGGTAGTTATCTGTTTTCTTTATGTCACCGGGTTGTGCCCACCAGCCTGTTTGCACAAAGTAAGACGGCCAATTAAGGTGAATGCCATCATCAGTTTTTTGCACGGCGTCTTGCCAGTTCCAGCCGTCTAATTTCATAACAGATGAAGTACCACAGATGCGCCCACCTTTAGGGGCTACTTGTGCTAATAACACCCCATTGCTTCGGATAGTGGGAATAATAACACTTTCGGCGTTAAAAGCAATAAGTGAGCGAACATGTGGCTTGAAAACACCAGTTTCTCTGTAATCGTTGGTGGCCCTCACGGCGCTAATTTCGGTTATCCCTAAAGTAGTGTTGGTGGCGATAAATCCAGGATAAACGTGGTGGTCATAAATATGGTATATGGTGTCGTATTCTTGGGGGTTGATGCGAATGGTAGTGGCATCGGCCACCATGTCTATTTTTCCATCTTTTATGGAAATGGCCGAGACGTCAATAATACTTCCATTGCCAATATGGGCTTTTCCACCCAAAAAAAGAATGTGCTGGGAAAGTGTGATATATGGTAAAATTATGAATAAAGTGATAACGGTTTTCATAGGTTGAATTGTTTAATGATGGTGACTGTGTCCATGAAGATGTTCGTGGTCGTCTAAAGTGTTACAATGGTACAATATGTGGTGTTCTTTTTTTACTTTTTGAGTTGGTTTCCCTTCGGCTTTTCCGTCCAACATTTTCTGGATTAATCTGGATCGCTCTTGTTGCACACTTTTACGTAGTAGTAGGTCGTTGTTTTGGTCAAAGTAGCACCTGCCGTCAACGTATGTTTGCTGTACTTTGGCATATACCGATAATGGGTTGTCGGTCCATAAGACAAGGTCGGCATCTTTGCCTACTTTTATGCTTCCAACTCTATGGTCAATATGAAGAAGTTTAGCTGGGTTTAGCGTTACCATCTTCCAGGCATTTTCTTGACTTACGCCGCCATATTTTACGGCTTTGGCAGCTTCTTGATTTAATCGTCTAGCCATTTCAGCATCGTCAGAGTTGATGGCCGTCAAAACGCCCATTTCATCTAGTATAGAGGCGTTGTGTGGAATGGCATCGTTGACCTCAAACTTGTAGGCCCACCAGTCTGAAAAGGTCGATGCACCAGCGCCATGTTCTTTCATTTTGTCGGCCACTTTGTAGCCCTCAAGAATGTGTGTAAACGTATTTAGGGTAAAGCCCATGGAGTCGGCCACGTGCATGAGCATATTTATTTCTGATTGGACGTATGAGTGACAACTAATAAAGCGCTCTTTTTTTAAAATTTCCAATAAAGCGTTCATTTCTAGGTCTTCACGGGGTGCTTTCGTTGTTCTCTTCTCAGATAAGGACAGGCTGTTGTAGGTATTCCATTTTTTTTCGTAGGCCTTAGCTCTCAGAAAATGATCGTAAAATACTTGTTCTACTCCCATTCTTGTTTGCGGAAATCGGATTCGTTCGTAGTCACCCCAGTTGGATTGTTTGACATTTTCACCCAAGGCAAACTTTATGAAGCCAGGAGCGTCCTCGAATTTCATATCTTCTGGTAAATTTCCCCATCTGAATTTGATAATTCCTGATTGCCCACCAATAGGATTGGCTGAGCCATGTAATAGTTGGGCACTTGTCACCCCTCCAGAAAGTTGACGATAAATATTTATATCGTCTGAGTTGATCACATTGGCAATACTTACTTCGGCACTACTGGCTTGACTTCCTTCATTGACCCCCCTGCTTATGGCTATGTGTGAATGTTCATCGACAATACCACAAGTTAGGTGCATTCCATTGGCGTTAATAACTTTGAAGGGCTGATTTTTAAAAAGCTTATTACTATCAAGCTTACTACCAATGGCTATTATTTTACCGTCAGCTATTGCTACATCTGATTCATATAAAATACCTTCGTTTTCGTTAGTCCATACTGTGGCATTTTCAAAGAAAATATTTTCTGGTTTTGGTTGTTCGATCCATCCGTAGGCCATGTTAGGATACCACACATCGCCGACTTCTACGTTTTGTTTTTCTATTTCTTTTTCTGTTTCTTTTTGGTTTTCTATTTTGTAAGCAAACCAGTTAGTAATATCACCATTGGCAGAAGTTAATTGGCCCACCAATGTGTCATTGTTGTATAAGGAGATGATTCTAAAGACGTCGTTTTTGTCCTGATATTTTATTTGCAAATGAACACCTTCTTGAAATAGTTGAGCATCAAGTTTTAGGGTGTCTTTAGCTAATTTGCCATTTATTTTGTTGGGTGATTTACCACTAATTATTAAAGTATCTTTTTCGGAGGTTAGGTAGGTTCCTCTTGCGTCAAACTGGGGTGTTTCCTCTATGACGTATTCTTGGCCTTGAATCCAATTGCTAAGAATTTTACCTTGATCGAATATGGGTTCAGAGCAAATTAGAAAGTTGGCAAGCTTGTCCTCTTCTAAGGTGCCTATTAGATGACTCATGTTGACCATTTCGGCGGGATTGGTGGTAAGAGCTGCCAATGCATTTTCTTTTGACAGGCCGTGTTCTATAGCTGTTTTTATTTGCTTTATAAAGTCACTTTTCTTATCGAGCTTGTCGGAGGTAAAAGCCGTAAATATATTGTGTTTAAAAAGTTGAGAGGGGTTGCTTGGGGCTAACTCCCAATGTTTCATCTTTTTTAAAGATAGCATATGAGCATCACGAGGGTTGCTGACATCGTAAACATCAGGAAAGTTTAAAGGGACAATGAGTGAAAAATTGGTATTACTTAGGCTCTCAACTCGTTGGTATTCGTCGCCATTGCCAACCACAATGTAGTCAATTTCATATTCATTGGCGATTCTGTGGATTCTAAATATGTCGAGTTTATCTTTTACTTCAAAAAACTGAGGTAACACTTGTAAATCGTTCCACGCTTCTAACGACCGGTTGTATTCGCTAGCATTGCCTTGTTCGTACCACTCAGCGTCGAGGTAGGTTTGTTCTATCAACGCCAAGGTTCCCATAAGTGAGTTGGGATATTTTTGTTTTGAGGTGCCTTTTTCTAGTGAGTAATGAGCACTGGCTGTGCCATTAATAATGCTTAGGTTTTCTGTTTGGTTGGCAAGGGTTACTAAGACGCCGCTTCCTCTGGCAATGCCATTTTTTTGGTGACTAAGTACCACGCCAAACCCCACTTTTCTATAATTGTCGGCCTCTTTATCACTCACCGCAAACAGGTCCGTGGCTTTAGTTTCTGGATGAATGGCTTCGTTCCAGCCAGAGCCGTTTTTGGTTTTGCTGTTGTATTGTGGCCTCGGTGACCACATTATTTTTGGTGGCTCTTCAATTCCATAGTCAGTGTAAAGATCTATAAAAGAAGGATAAATGCATTTACCCTTTAAATTGTGAACAATGGCTCCTTTTGGAATGACTTGTTCAGAATTTACTGATAGTATCTTGTCACCTTTTATGGTAAGGGTTCCATTTTCAATTGTCTGTCGTGGAGAAACGACAATGGTGGCATTTGTGAACACATGAATTTCTTCGTAGGTGTTGGCAACACCATTTATAGGAAATGTCGTTTGAGAAACTGCCGTTAGGCACAAAAGGTTAATCACAAACGTTAGAAAATAATTTTTCATAACCACTGAATATAATTAGATGGCTAATTTATGAAATACTGACGGATTAAATTCGTTACCTTTGTGCAAATTATTGACATATGTACATCGGCTTATTACATTTACACTCCAATCTGCCTTATTTGTTATTCCTTTTAATGGCAGTAGTCATCATCAAATCTCTCACAGGATGGCTATCTTCTCGTCCTTTTGATAACTTGACCAACAAGTTGGTGTTAACTTCTATGATATTGGCTCATATTCAATGGACGGTTGGCGCGGTCTTGTACTTTGTTAGCCCCAATGTAAAACCCTTAGGTGACGCTATGGGTGATTCATTGTCTCGACTGTATGCCTTGGAACATCCTCTTCTAATGACTGTTTCCGTCGTATTATTGACCATTGCACGGTCTAAATCTAAAAAAAGTAATGAATCTAAACAACATCGTATGGTATTCATTTTCTTTGCTTTGGCATTGATATGTATTTTATTGTGTTTACCTCCTAGCTGGTTGTAAATGGCTGATAAAACGTCACAAGTTCTAGGCCAAGAAACAGCCGTATTAGTGGGTCTTGTAACAGAGGACCAAAACGAACACCAAGCCAAAGAATACCTTGAAGAACTTGATTTTTTGGCACACACTGCAGGGGCTAAAGCCATTAAGCATTTCACGCAAAGGCTGCCATTTGCCAATCCTAAAACATTTATTGGTAGAGGGAAACTACTTGAAGTTAAAACGTTTATTAAGTCTCATGAAATATCGTTGGTGATTTTTGACGATGAGCTTGGCCCTTCGCAAATACGAAACATAGAAAAAGAACTTGACTGCAAGATACTGGATCGCAGTACATTAATTCTCGATATTTTTGCCTCCAGAGCACGTACAGCTCATTCAAGAACCCAAGTCGAATTAGCACAATATCAATATATGCTTCCACGACTAAAGCGAATGTGGACGCATTTAGAGCGACAAAAGGGGGGGATTGGTATGCGTGGCCCTGGTGAAACTCAGATAGAAACCGATCGCCGGATAATACAGCAAAAAATCGCTTTACTAAAGTCAAAATTAATCAAAATTGATAAGCAAAAAGCCATTCAAAGAGGTAATAGAGGAGCGTTGGTCAGAGTCGCTTTGGTTGGCTATACCAACGTGGGTAAATCAACTATCATGAACCAGCTGTCGAAGTCTGATGTATTTTCTGAGAATAAGTTGTTCGCTACATTGGACACTACTGTTCGAAAAGTGGTCGTCGAAAATTTACCTTTTTTGTTGTCAGACACCGTTGGTTTTATAAGGAAATTGCCCCATCAGTTAGTGGAGAGTTTCAAGTCCACACTGGACGAGGTGCGAGAAGCTGATATTTTACTTCATGTGGTAGATATTTCGCACCCCAATTTTGAAGACCAAATTGAGGTCGTAAACAAAACCTTGAAAGAAATTGATGTTTCAGAAAAGCCCACCATTATGGTATTCAACAAGGTGGACGCCTTCACCTATGATAGGAAAGACGAAGACGATCTAACACCATCAACTAAGGCTAATATTTCTCTTGAGGAATGGAAAAAAACGTGGATGGCAAACGATTCTATATGCGTGTTTATATCGGCTTTGCAAAAAGAGAATTTCAATCAGTTTAGGTCGTTGCTTTATGATGTAGCAAAAGACATTCATGTTAAGCGTTTTCCTTACAATCACTTTTTATACTAATTGTTTGTCGTTTGGGTAGTTTGTTCCACACCAATTCATAAGAATGATCAATCCATTTACACACAAGTGATTTGTCTATTTTATCTAAAATAATGGTGTTCCAATGTTTTTTGTTAGAATGATATCCTGGACTGACTTGCCAGAAAGTCTCTCTTAGCTCGATGGCGTATTCGGGTTGACACTTCACACTAATACGAAGGGGGTCGTGTTCCAAAGAAAAAAGAGCGAATATTTTATTGTGCACCTTAAAGACTAGTGTATGTTGATCGAAAGGAAAGCTCTCGCAAACGTACTTTTTAGCAAGGCAGTGATTTCGTAGGGCGTCTATCATAGAATTTCATACAAGGTTGGTCGGCTTGGAGCGGCGTCATTATCAAATGGGGCAATATTTAGATTTAATAGGTAGTATCCGTCACATACATTATCAGGCACAAAAATCAATTCGGTGATACTAGAGTCGTGTCGAGTGTTGTGAGGAAAATTCCAAAAGGCGTGATGAGCGACTAACAGACCCTTATCATCTTCTCTGTCGACAGACGGAAGGTCTATTAGAAGATGTTTAACCCCTTTATCTCTTAAAAAAGCGGCTGCTTGTGATGACAAATATGGAGGATTGGTGTTTGAGTATTGTCTTAATAGTTTACTGGTGTCGTTGGGCAAAGTACGAATAATAACGGCCTCTGTTCCCTGCTGGAAGTTTGTCTCAAGGCTTTCCTTTTCGATGACCATATCGTTTCCTTGTTGGTTTGGTTTAACACTAATTAGTTGAGCGAAAAAATAGAATGTTTTTATCGCTTCATTGACGGACTCTTTCTCTTTTGAAATATGCCCCACACATTCTGTGTGAGTGCCGTGACCATGGGGATTAAAAAAGATATTGTAGAAATTCACGCTTCCACCTTCCTTGACATTACCCACCCAACTTCCTATTTTCACCGCTTCCATTCTAACAGGAGGAACGTACCAAGCACTAGGGTTGTTGTCACCATCTTTGAGAGGTATGGAGATGTCAATGGGTTTTGAAAGGTTAACCTTAATTTCTTTGTGTGGTAGTTGTATTAATGCAATCATTGACTAAAACGGCTTAATCGTTAAAAAATGAATTCAATTGACATCAGCTAACAAAAAAAACATCGGAAGTGACTAAGTCGGCCAACAACTTACCTTCCTCTGTCAAAATATAATAATTGTTTTTTTGTTCAATTTTATTGTTTTTTATCCATTTTTCAATGTTTTTTAGAAATAAATCGCAAAAAAAGCTCGAAAAATGCGTTTTTAAATAGTTAAAATCGGCGCCACCATGGGTTCTGAGTGAGGTAAGCACGTATTCATTGTAGTGGTCTGTCTCGCTTAAATATTCTTGTTTAAAATTTAATTGATCTTTATTTATACTTTGGATGTACTTCACATTGTTAGCAATATTCCACATTCGACTTTTTCCATCAAATGAATGGGCAGAGGGTCCAAGGCCCAAATACGTCTTTTGTTGCCAATAACTACTGTTGTGTTTTGACTCGAAGCGAGGTTTTGAAAAATTAGACAATTCGTATTGTTTCCACCCTCTATTTGGTAAAAAGTTCATTAGGGTTTGAAATTGCTGATTACATCTTTTCTCGTCGAGTGGGGCTTGTTGTCCTGTTTTGATGGCGTAGTGCAAAGGGGTTTTATCTTCTACTGTTAAGGCATAGGCCGAAAGGTGTGGAATGCCAAGTTCAACTACTTGGACTAGATTCTCTAGCCACTTATCGTTGGGTAGAGTTGGTAGTCCGTATATAAGATCTATTGAAATATTATCCCACCCAGCATTTTGAATAGCTTTGATACAGCTCTCAGCTTGACTGGCATCATGGGCTCTGTTCATGTATCTTAAGTCTTTGTTGTGAAAAGATTGAACCCCAATACTAAATCGATTGATGGGAGTGTTCTTGTATGACTTTATTTTTTTTTCAGTTAAGTCATCCGGATTTGCTTCAATGGTCATTTCAACCACTTCGGACAAATCAAAATTGGCGTTTAGGTGATAGTATAGTTTATTTACTTCGTCCGCCGATAGTAAAGAGGGAGTGCCACCACCCAAATAAATAGTGTGTATCTTTGTATTGTCAAAAAATGATTTTCTTAGGCGTATTTCGGACACTAAAGCCACTAGCAGTGCGTTTTTGTTTTTAAGAGAAGTTGAAAAATGAAAATCGCAGTAATGGCATTGTTGTTTACAAAACGGCACATGAATGTAGATACCCCCCATACTACAAATTTAGTCAAGAATTTTACTAAAAGTCTGCAATGTATATATTCTTTATTGATGTATTTTTGTTTTACTATTCCGTTATTACTATCATGTCAAACTAAAACCAACAAATCAATGAATCATTCCTACTTTGAAAATCTGACAGAAGAAGAAAAAAGAGTTATTGTTGATAAGGGTACTGAGGCTCCTTTTACTGGAGAGTATGATGATTTTTTTCAAGCTGGAGTGTTTGTATGCAAGGCGTGTGGTAACCCCTTGTACGATTCGTCAGACAAATTTGATGCGGGTTGTGGCTGGCCATCATTTGATAAGGTTAGACAAGGAGCTATAAATACCTATTCAGACTTTGAACTTGGTTATGAGCGTACAGAAATTACGTGTGCACGATGTGATGGTCACCTTGGTCATGTTTTCGTAGGCGAGCAGCTAACTACTGAAAACACTCGTCACTGTGTCAATAGTATAAGTGTGCGTTTTGTTTCGAACGATTCCTTGAAGAAGGCCACCTTTGCCGCAGGCTGTTTTTGGGGTGTTGAAGAATTTTTTAGAACCTTGAAAGGCGTTTACTCAACGGATGTTGGCTATATTGGTGGAAACACAATAAAGCCGACTTATAAAGAGGTATGTAATGAAAACACCAATCATGCTGAAGCTGTAGAAGTCATATATGATCCTAGTCAAGTTTCTTATGAAGATTTGATAGCTATTTTTTGGGAAAACCATAATCCAACGACTTTGAATAAGCAAGGCCCAGATATTGGCTCCCAATACCGTTCGGCAGTATTTTATCACGATAAAGAACAACAACAAATTGCTCTGCAAACAAAAGATAGATTGAATAAATCAAACACTTATTCTTCGCCCATTGTAACTGAGATTGTGCCAGCAGACACATTCTACAGAGCAGAAGAATATCATCAAGAGTATTTACATAAGCGAGGCCAGGGTAGCTGCCATTTTTAACGCCTATGCAGTGAAATACAAAATGTGCTGCCTTGTATACTTGACGATTTTACAAATAATTTGCCTAGGTGATAATCCTCTATAATTCGTTTAGACAATGAAAGGCCGAGCCCCCAACCTCTTTGTTTGGTAGTGAAGCCAGGGTCGAAAATTCGTTTATAGTTATTTTTAGAGATGCCTTTGCCACTATCTTGTATTTCAATTATTAAAAAATCAGCTTTTGATTGAATAGTAATTTCGATATGACCTTTGCCATTCATAGCATCCGCTGCGTTTTTGCAAATATTTTCTACTACCCACTCAAACAGCACATGATTAATTGGTGCTGTGGCATCATTGCATTGATTATTTACGGAAATGATCACATTTTTGGAAAGTCGATCTTGTAAATAATCCACTGTTTTTCGTAATATTTCGAAAACATTTTCTTTGGCAAGCTTTGGTTTAGAGCCAACTTTTGAAAATCGTTCGGTAATGGTTTGTAGGCGAAGTACATCTTTATTGATTTCGTGGCTGATTTGTTTCATACCTTCTTTGTGTTTCAGTATTTCTACCCATGCCATTAGCGAGGAAAGTGGGGTTCCTATTTGGTGGGCTGTTTCTTTGGCCATACCTGCCCATACAAGGTTCTGTTCTGACTTTCTTGATCGACTAAATGTGAGGTACGAAAAGGAAATAAATAAAAATATGACTACCCATTGAACTAGGGGGTAGTAACGTAATTGTGTGAGGATAAACGAGTCTTTGTAGTATAAATATTGAGTTAGGATTACTTGGCCGTTAAGTCTGGCTTCAATTTTGATGGGCTCGTGTTGCTGGCTCATTAAAGCCAATTGCTTTTTCAAATAAGCATCCCTGTTCTTGTTTTTTTGTTTTAGGTTTCTGTCCCCAATAATATCACCCACCTCGTTGGTTAAAATTATGGGAATAGTGGTATTTTCTTGTATAATTCTACTAGCCAGTATATTGTTGGTAGGCCCCATGCCTGAGTTAACCAATTGTTGAGTGGCTTCAGCCCATAATTCTATTTTTTCGCGCTCTTGGATGTCAAGTTGAGTGACGAGTCTGTTAGTGTAACTCAATGAGGCTACGCATAAAATACTAGCACATGAAACAAGAAAAATTTTCCAGTTCTTTTTTCTGTTATATAAACTTATTCCTCCCATTCAATAATTTTATTGTAGTCGGGATTATCAATAAGTTGACTATCTTCATTATTGTCAAACTCATTTTTTATAATGTCTTTCAGTTTTCGCTTTTCGTTTTTAAATTCTTTATTCAAGGATTCTTTAAGTTTAAAGGTGTTTGGCGATACAATAGGGTCATCGGAAGTTCCCTCCATTTTTAAGAAAAGAGCCATGCCTTTTGAATTACTCTCTTCTATTATTTCGAATTCGGACACCTTTTTTTTGTTTTTTCGTCTAAACTTATTGCCCAAAATTTCATTTAGCAATACCTTAATATCAAAATCCATTTTTCCATCAAAAGAATAAGTGCCAGCACAAGCAATGTCAGTGGCAGAAGAATTAATTTCCATAAATGGGATATCGACAATATTATTTTTTATTTCGATTTGGTTTTCTAGAGTTGAAAATTTTATTCTCTTTAGTTCTTCCACACTAATATAGTCCGACATAAGCATCATGGGTTCAAACTCTAATAATTCTCCATTGCTAATGGTAACGTCAATAAATGAGTATAAATGCCCATCAATGGGGTTAAAGAATTTATCCCACTCATTTCTTAAATATATTTCAGATGTAATCGACCCTTTTAGGTGTTTATGTCGCATGGTCTCTTGTCCAAAATTTCTGAACTCGTAGAATAACTGCCGAACGTTGATGTTGTCCAAACCGGTAGTTGATATTAGCCGTAATTTTCCACTTCGAAGCTGTTTGAGTCTGATATCAGAAGTGATCTTTCCTGACATTGTCTCTAATTCAATACCCTTGGCACGCAGGGTCTTGTCTTTGTAGCTTATGCTGCTAGCTAAATTTCTTAAATGTATTCTGTCGCAGATAAAATCTTTTAAAGTGAAGTTAATGTTAGCAACGATATCTTCAGGAAAGCGAATGGCCTCCATTTTAGTTTGTTCTTGACTTTGTGTGTTAGTGTCGACTTCTAAAACAAAATCATCTACGTTGATGGAATTAGATGTCAGATTACCAGCCACTTTTAGAGGGGCATTTTTTAAAAGAAAGTGGGAAAAGACATTGTCTAGTGCGCCAAGGAATTGAAAGTCGTTATTTTCTTGTAAGTATCCGTCTAGGTGTTGAATGTCAAACTGGTCGTTTGTGACCTTTAATTGTAGGTTGGTTTTGGACAGAGAAGGGCTTGCGCTGTCCATTTGAAGAGTCATATTTTCAACCTTAATTGTTCCAGATTTATCAGCCATAGCTAGGTCGTAATCTATTTTGTTTTTCAGGCCTATATGTCCATTATAGGTAAGGTCAATTTCTGCTTTGCCCGAAAGGAAGTCAAAAGGGATTTTATAACCATAGGAATCTAAATCTGATAACTGTAGCTGAGTGTTAATGGTTGTATTGATTTTGGGATTGTCAATGTCAACAATGCTAGCTCTTCCTACTATCGTTTCGTCATTGATTAGGCAATTTATGTCATTAAATAAAATCTTGGCACTGCCATTGTTTCGTTTGTCGCCATTGGTATAACTTCCCGTAAGATTAATATTGTTGATTTCAAAAGGAAAATCGTTGCTTTTGACAATTCCATTGTTGTAAGTGAAGTCAACATTTACTTTCGGCATTGGCAATTGGTCACTTAGTATAAGCACATTCAATTGGGTATTGCCACTAAATTCATAGGGCAGGTTGCTAAGGTATTTTTTTGGTACTAATCCTAAAATTGTTGTTAGGTCTGTTTTTGGTGTCGTAACAGAAACCTGAGTTGACTGTTTGTTATTGCTGAGGGCAATATCAAGTGGTAATTGTGCTAGCAGCACGTTTGAATTTAGACTTAAGGCCTTGCTATCTATTGAAATTTCGGCATCTAAATCTATGGGTTGATTGCTTAAAAAGTTGGTGTTGTCAAAAACAAAAGTGTTGTTAGTAAACTGGCCTTTGAGGTCTAAATTAATGTTTTCACCAGAAATATCAAGCTTTATCTCGCTCTTGTGTGATGTAATCAAAGATAACATGTCTCTGTTGCGGTATTCTATTTGAACATTTTCTAAAATGATACTTTCTAGACCAAGGTCAAGGTCACTATTTTGGCCGGTCGTTGTGTCTGAATACCAAATTTCATAGTTGGCTATGTTGTCTTCAAAAAAAACGGTGATTTTTCCGTTTTTGAGGCTTAAATTTTGAATAATGTAATTTTGATGGTATAAGTCAAGGGCGTTAAAGTTAACGCTTAGTTGATCGAGCTGACAAAGGGTATCCGTTTGGAAAGCATCGAATATGGTTAGATTGTCTAGACTTATGCTTACAAATGGAAAGCTCTTGATGGCCGAAATGGTCACATCTTCAATTAAAATTTCTGATTTTAATTGTAAATTTAATTCACTGATGACTCTTTGTTCGATATCGTCTTGCCTTAAATATATGAGGGTAACCACAGTCCCAAAAGCTAGAAAGACAACAAGTATTAATGCAATGATAATTCGCTTGACTATTTTCATGTTCTTTTAAACGATTGGATTAAGCATGATATTTCATAAAGTTAAATCATTTTTAGCATTGCTACCTCCTTTTCAGAAAGAAATCGATATTTTCCTCTAGAAATATCCTTTTTTGTAAGGCCGCCATAATAGACTAAATCTTGCTTTACTAGCTTGTAGCCAAGTTGCAAGAAAAGCGCTTTAAGTGTATTGTTTTTTGCAAAAGATAATTCAACTCCCACCTCTTTTTTTGGTGAGTTTTGTACATAAGAGATGGCATCTACTAGCACTTTGTATCCATCTAAAACAACACCTTCTGAAATGCGCTTCAAATCGTTGGCTTTTAAGTTTTTATCGAGTGTTATGTGGTATATTTTCTTGATGGGTTTTCTTGGATTTGTTAGTTTTTTTACCATTTCACCGTCATTGCTGAACAACAACAAACCAGACGTTTGTTTATCTAGTCTGCCAACAGGATAAAGACGTTCCTTGCAAGCCGACTCGATGAGTGAATAAACGTTTTTCTTTCTTGGATCGTTGGTGACAGTTAGGAAGTCTTTTGGCTTATTAAGCAACAAATAACGCTTGGTCTCTGATCGTATTGTTTCATTATTAAACTTGACAGTATCGGCATCCTTTACTCTAAAGCCCATTTCCAAAATAATTGAACCGTTCACTTTTACCAATCCTGCTTTAATTAATTCATCAGCTTCTCTTCTTGAGCTGATGCCAGCGTGTGCGATAAACTGATTTAAGCGCATGCCTTTATTCTTAACCTTTTGTACCCTTTTAGACAGTCGCTTTTTGGTGTTTGGTCGGAAAGGGCGTTTGTCGCTTTGTTTTTTTTTATTCATAAGAAATTCAGTTTGTACAAATGTACTAATTATGAAACCACTAAAAAGCATCAAGAATATGTTTGATCTTTTTAATTTCAGAGTTGATAACGACACTAATTATGTCAAATCGAATTTCATTTGTCATCTGGTGTTGCTCAATAAACGCTTCTGCAGCCTCTTTCATTAGTTAGTTTTTGCTTTTTTGTGTTTACAAATTCATACGGGGAGTCAAATTTTTCACTATTTCTTGTTTTCACTTCTACAAAAGCTAATAAGTTTAGTTTCTTTGTAGTGATATCAATTTCAGCCTTTTGCCATCGCCAATTTGTCACAACAATATTAAATTGGTTTTACTTTAAAAATTCAAGCGCTAGGTTTTCCCCTAACTTTCCTAACCGGTGTTATTTATACATAGCGTAGTTCTACGGTTTCATCCACATTTAGAGACACATGACGACCTAATTGTATGGCTAAATTATGTTTGATATGTCCGGCAGGGAAGTCAAAACATAGAGGGATGTTATAATCAGAAACAGTGTCCCTAATGATGGATTTGACGTCTTTTCCATAAGAGATGGCGTTGTCATTCATTTGTGTCATGCCACCAATTACTAGGCCTGATAAATGCTTTAATTTGCCGCTTCGCTTTAGGTTTACCATCATTCTATCAATGTGATAAAGATACTCATCTAAATCTTCTAAAAATAAAATTTTATTTTTCGTATTAATTTCAGAACTACTTCCAATAAGACTATACAAAACCGACAAATTTCCACCAACGATTTGCCCTTGACATCGTCCGCTGATGTTAAGAGGGTGTTTGTCAAAAGTTAGGTCAGTGGTTTTCCCAAATAGAGCTGTTTTTAGGCTGTTTATGGCTTCATGGCTATTGTCAGCAAAACTAATTGGCATTGTGCTGTGTAAGCTACAAACTTTTAGATTGTGTAGGTGTGCATGTAAGACGGTGACATCGCTAAAACCAGCCACCCATTTTGGCCGCCTGATGAAAGACTCAAAATTTAGCCCATCGACCATTCGAACAGTGCCATAGCCTCCACGGGCGCAAATAATGGCTTTTATGTCGGGGTTGTCCATCATTTTTTGAAAATCATTAGTGCGTATTTGGTCATTGCCTGCGAATTGATTTTCGACTGAAAAAATATGTTCTCCTAATACGGGAATTAGTCCCCAGTTGGCAATAGTGTCTAAGGCGAACTGTAATTCTTTGGCACTAATCTTTCTAGCGGTTGAAACAATGCCGACTTTATCACCCTTTTTTAAAGGGGGCGGCACTCTAAATGAATCACATGAAAGAGTCATTAGGGTCTTTTTTATTTTAATATCTTTGCTAAGATAAATGATTAGATTTATTTCATGTCAAAAAAACGATACACAGTTACTTCCGCCTTACCATACGCCAATGGGCCTCTTCACATAGGTCATATCGCAGGCGCTTATTTACCGGCCGACATTTTTGTCAGGTATTTGAGAGCTAAACAAAAAGACGTTGTTTTCATTTGTGGTTCAGACGAACACGGAGCCGCCATTACACTTAGAGCCAAAAAAGAAGGGGTAAGCCCCCAAGAAATAGTCGATAGATATCACGACTTAAATAAAAAAGCGTTTGAAGAATTTGGTATCGCATTTGACATATACCACCGAACGTCAAGTTCACTTCATCACAAAACATCGCAAGATTTTTTCAAAACGCTATTAGAAAAAAAAGCCTTTGTTCAACAATCATCCAGTCAGTTTTTTGATGAAACACACCAACAGTTTTTGGCCGATCGGTATATCATGGGTACTTGCCCAAAATGTGGTTATGAGTCGGCATATGGCGATCAGTGTGAAAAATGTGGTTCCGCTTTGAGTCCTTCGGAACTCATAAATCCAAAATCAACCTTGAGCGGTCAACAGCCTATTTTAAAAGAAACTAAGCACTGGTATTTGCCTATGCAACATCATGAAAGTTGGCTCAAGGATTGGATAGAAAAAGGCATCCTAGATGGTGACCAACATCACGAGCCAACACATTGGCGTCCTCAGGTGATAGGTCAGTGCAAATCATGGATAGAATCAGGGCTCAGGGAGCGCGCTATGACTCGCGATTTGGATTGGGGGGTAAAAGTGCCAATTGAAGGGGCTGATGGTAAGGTGCTGTATGTGTGGCTTGACGCCCCTATTGGTTATGTGTCTGCTACCAAAGAGTGGGCGTCTAAAACCAACCAAAACTGGCAAGAGTATTGGAATAAGGATGCTGAGTTAGTCCATTTTATAGGCAAAGATAACATCGTTTTTCACGCCATTATTTTCCCCATAATATTGAAAATACATGCTGACTTGACATTACCTACCAATGTAGTGGCTAACGAATTTTTGAATTTAGAAGGACAAAAAATTTCAACCTCTAGAAATTGGGCGGTTTGGCTACACGACTACCTAGATAATTTTGAGGGTCAGCAAGACGCGTTGAGGTACACGCTCTGTGCTATTGCCCCAGAGTCCAAAGATTCTGACTTTTCATGGACCGACTTTCAACTAAGAAACAACAGCGAATTGGTGGGTATTTTTGGCAATTTTATCAATCGCGTTTTAGTTCTCACAAACAAGTATTGGGGTGGTGTGGTACCCCCACGACATCGTTTAGATAGCTACGACAGCAGTGTTTTTCAAGAAGCAAAAACGTTCCCTGAAAAAATTGGACGATGCATTGAACACCATAAATTCAGAGAAGCTCAAACTGAATTGATGAATCTCGCTAGACTGGGGAACAAATTTCTGGCAGACACAGAGCCCTGGAAGCTTAAAAAAATAGACGAAAGCAGAGCGGAAACAATCCTAAATATTGCCTTGCAAATCACCAAGTATTTGAGCGTCTTGTCGCACCCTTTTTTACCTTTTTCTTCCAACAAGTTGCAAGATATGCTGAACCACCATGGCACCAGCTGGGACGACATAGATGAAATTCCAGTAGGTCACCAGATAGGCTCTAGCCAATTATTATTTTCTAAAATGGAAGATGACACCATCGAAAAGCAAATACTAAATTTAAAAAACACACTAGTATGAAAATTGGCAAACTCATAATATTAGCGTTGCTATTGACTCCGTTAGATACTATTTTGGCGCAATGCGATGGTCGCTACGAAAACGAGATCTTTGTGGATGTTGACAAGCAAATCATATTGTATTCCGATGTTTTTGACTGGTCCGCCACCGAAATGGGACTAGAAATGGATGTTTATCAGCCAATTGGCGACACGGCAACCAATCGGCCTTTAATCATTTTTGCTCATGGGGGTGTATACATTGAAGGAGATAAAAATAGCAATACAATGGTTGCTCTTTGTGAAGCATTTGCCAAAAGAGGTTATGTTACCGCTTCAATTCGGTACAGATTAACTAATCTACAAAGTTTATTAAGCGCTAATTCATATAATATTTTTTCTCAGACAGTTGTTAATTCAATATCTGATATGAAATCAGCGGTTCGTTATTTTAGAAAGGATGTGGTAGAAAATGGAAATACTTTTAAAATTAATCCCGGCCTTATTTTTGTGGGTGGCTATTCGGCAGGGGCAGTAACAGCAGCCCATTTGTCAGTTATGGATGAAGGTGAAGTCCCTGAAGAGTTTCAGTCCTTATTTGATGAATCTGGTGGTATTGAAGGAAATAGTGGTAATCCTGGATATTCATCAGAGGTCAGTGGAGCAATACTCTTGGCGGGGGCAATTAATACAACAAATTTCCTTGATGAGAATGACCCTCCAATTGTAAGTGCTCATTCAACAGATGATAATACTATTGACTATGAATGCGCAAGTCCTCTGAGTAATTTAGGAATTCCTTTATTAGATCTTCCAGTTTTATGCGGGTCGGCAAAAATTCATGATGAATTAGATAATATTGGTGTTTTAAATGATTTATATACTTTTTCTTTTGGGGGTCATTCTGCTCCGATCATTAATCTTGAGGGAACGGTAATCCCGTTCATAAGTGATTTTATGTTTAATTTGATTTGCAACAATGCCACCAACACACAATATCAAATGGCTGAAGAATTTGAGTTTTGGCCAAACCCAACCACAGGTCGTATATTTCTAAAACTACCCAAAGGAGATTATGCCATAACGCTGTATGATCAGCTAGGGCAAGCCGTTTTACATGAAAACACTGAAGCGGAAACACACAGTGTAGATATTAGTCATCTACCCTCCGGACTCTATTTTGTGGTCTCTAACCAAATGACAGCCAATGGATTTTCGCCTCAAAAAATCATAAAATACTAGCTTAAGGTCATTTAGTTAGAATATGCGTGCAATAGTACTTACAGCAAAAAAAGGATTTAGTTTGTTGAATTTTGGTGTTTTGAAGCATTAAAACAAAACGATCAATTTTGTCGTTAACATACTACTGTTTATTTCTTTTTTTAGAGATAATTAAAGATTAGACAAAAGAATGTGAATTTTTGTATCTTGCGATGCAAATTTTTAAGATAACAAACCCTTTTTTATTTTGAATTTATCAGAAAAGTCAAAAATCTTAGTTTTTTATCTGGCTAGTTTTTTCATCATAAACCAAGCGTATTCTCAATGTACCTTCAACATACTGCAGGAGGCAGATTGTAATGGTAATGGTACCATTGAAATCATTCCTGACCCAGCCTGGTCCGCTCCTTTTTCTTACGAGTTAAATTTGCCTAACGGGAACCAAGACATAGGCACATTTTCCAGCGCCTCTTTTCAAATTGATAACTTACAAGGTGACAATTCTGATGATTACGAGTTGGTTATGTCTTCAGGAGCACAAAGTTGCACGCTTGATATTCAATTGGAAGAATATTCTTTAAACATTGGTTTATTTATCCCAACAATAAATGGCTACGCTATTTCTTGTAATGGTTTGTGTGACGGAGAAATTCAAACATCCCCTCAACCTTTTCCTTTCCAACCCCAAGAAATCGATTTGTTTTTAGACTCTGCCACTGGAACACCATTGTTCACTGAGTCACTAGATAGTTCTCAATTACCACCTCAACAATTTAATTTTGATAGTTTATGTGCTGGTGATTACGTTATTCGATACACTTCAAGCACAGGTTGCGTGCGTGACTTCCTTCAAACACTATACGAACCAGATAGTATTAATATAACGGGCTCTGTGACCGATGTGCTATGTAGTTCTGAACCAATCGGTGCTATCGATGTAGCAGTAAGCGGTGGAGTTGGTACCACTATTGATAGTAATGGCGACTCTGATGGCACCAAACCTTACAACTACAGTTGGGCTGGGCCGGGCACATTTACATCCCCCATAGAGGATATTTCAAATGTTGGTGGAGGTAGCTACACATTGACCGTAGAAGATGCAAACGCTTGCCAAGATTCGGCTACTTTTTTTGTAAGCGACACCGTCCCACTGTTAACCCTTTTATTAGATTCACTTGTTGACATCAGTTGTAATTCTGTTGATGATGGGCAAATTGCCGTTAGCGGCTCGGGGGGTACTGGTCCTTA
>JAYYZE010000019.1:0-11921 GCA_036340235.1 Bacteroidota bacterium | reverse complement strand
CTTAAAAAACGTAAACCCTTAAAAATCAATAAATTAAAAAGGGATTTGTGATCAAATCCCTAGAAAATGGAGTAAAAATGTGGTCGGGATGAGAGGATTCGAACCTCCGATCTCGCGCCCCCCAGACGCGCACTTTAACCGGACTAAGCTACATCCCGAAAAACAAATCAGCTAAGCACTATTTTGTTTTATCTTTGCAAAAATAAAATTCCATTCATTCTTCGCAATGATAAAATACATTTTTTCATTTTTTTTCCTTTGTTTGATAATTAACTCATTCGGGCAAAATAACTATACTCTTAGCGGCTATGTCAAAGACAACGAAACTGGAGAATATCTTATCGGTGCTTCTGTATTTTTAGAAGACATGCGTAAGGGTACTTCAACCAATCAATATGGTTTCTATTCTGTTACTGTGGAAGAAGGCACTTATTCAATATCATTCTCTTTTTTGGGATTAAAAACAGAAAAAAAAATAATAAATCTAACAAAAGACACAAGATTAAACATATCGTTGATGGCAAATGCCATTATTACTAACGAAGTTGTTGTTGAATCGGAAGGCGCCGATAAGAATGTATCATCCTCCAACATGAGTCAAGTCAAAATTGATGTCAAAAACATCAAAAAATTACCGGCATTTATGGGAGAAGTTGATGTGTTGAAAACGATTCAGTTACTGCCTGGCGTACAATCTTCTGGGGAGGGTAATTCTGGCTTTTATGTACGTGGTGGTGGTCCCGACCAAAACCTTATCTTGTTAGACGAAGCCACTGTTTATAATGCCTCTCACCTATTTGGGTTTTTCTCTGTTTTTAATGCCGATGCCATTAAAGATATCAATCTTATAAAAGGCGGTATTCCGGCACAATATGGTGGTCGTTTGGCTTCTGTTCTAGATATTTCAATGAAAGAAGGAAATAGTAAAAAGTTTGAAGTGGATGGCGGACTAGGCCTAATTTCATCAAAACTAACTCTACAAGGCCCAATTAAGAAGGACACCAGCTCATTTATCATTTCAGGAAGACGAACCTACATTGATGTATTGGTAAATCCTTTGATTAATGATACCTCAGCATTTAAAGGAACTGGTTATTATTTCTTTGATTTAACTTCAAAAGTTAACTACCGTATTTCTGATAAAGACCGACTATTTTTAAGTGGCTATTTTGGGAGAGACGTTTTTACTTTCAGAAATGCGGATAGGGGTTTTAAATTTGATATTCCTTGGGGTAATGCCACTGCTTCCATGCGTTGGAATCATCTGTTTAGCGACCGATTGTTTGTCAACACATCAGTTATTTTTAGCGATTACCAATTTTCATTTGGAGCTGAACAAAATGATTTTGAATTCAAGCTCAACTCTAGCATTACGGACTGGAACACCAAAATTGATTTTTCTTATCTCCCCAACTTCAGACACAGTATTAAGTTTGGCACCCACTTTACCTACCACACCTTTGTGCCAGGCAGCGTTACGGGTCGTTCGGGAGATGTGACTTTTGAACCTGAAAAAATATTTAAACAATACTCAAACGAAGGTGCAATATATATTTCTGATGATTTTGAAGTAACCGAAGAATTAAAAATAAATGCTGGCCTTCGATATTCAAGCTTTCAATATGAGGGACCAATTACTGTTCGTCATTTTTTGAAAAACGAATTTACGGCCGATACCAGCAAGCATCATAGACACCTTGAACCGCGTCTATCCCTACGTTACAAAATTGACAAAAACCATTCCGTAAAAGCATCATACACTCAAAACTATCAATATATTCACTTAGCATCTTTGTCAAGTGTTTCTTTACCCACTGACCTTTGGGTACCTAGTACTAAAATTGTCAAACCTCAGTACGGCAGACAATTTGCCGTGGGTTTCTTCAAAAATCTATTCGACAACAAATGGGAAACCTCTTTGGAAGCATATCATAAAAAAATGAAAAACCTTATCGAATACAAAGAGGGAGTATTTCCAGAAGACAATACAAATACCTCTTCTGATGATTCATTCACATTTGGTACTGGCGACTCATATGGCTTGGAGTTTTTCATCAAAAAAAGACTTGGAAAAACCACTGGCTGGCTTGGATATACTATTTCCAAAACAACACGATACTTTGATGAGCTCAACGACGGTGTTGAATTTCCTGCCAAATACGATCGTACGCATGACTTATCCTTAACTGCAACACACGAACTAAATGACAATTGGGTTTTGTCAGCGGTGTTTGTTTATGCCACTGGAAATACACTTACGCCAGCTCTAGAACGCTATCTCATTGATGGCAATATTTACACAGAGTACGCTGAAAGAAACAGCTATAGAATGCCGGCCTATCATCGAATGGATATTTCAGCAACCTATTCTAAAAAGAAACATAACAAACGCTTTAATTCATCGTGGAATTTTTCCATTTACAACCTCTACAACAGAACTAACCCCTACTTTATCTATTTTGATTTTGAAGGCGACGGTAATCTTTCAGAAGGTGGTATAGAACCCAATGCTTATCAAATTTCACTTTTCCCTGTCATCCCCTCAGTAACTTGGAACTTTAATTTTTAAAAAATGAAATTAACTCTTCGCGCATTATTAATAATAACCTTGTTCTCTTCGTGTGAAAAATTCTTTGAATTTGAAAAGGAGGTTGATTTTGGACAAGAAAACACAGATAATAAATATGTTATTGAGGCAGTCATCCAAAAAGGATACCCTGCCTACGCCTTTGTGACTAAATCGGAGCCTTATTTTTCACCAGTTTCTCCAAACACTCTGAATACTATTTTTGTTACCGATGCCGACATCACCATAACCGACACCGATGGCAACAGTGTGCAGTTAATTAACATTAACGACATCCCATCTTTTGGTGTGTTAGATTCCATTGCTCAGCTATTTCCTGGCTTTTACATAGAGTGGCCCATTGATGGTTTAAACATCTCTTTCTCAGATCAAAATGAAATTGACATTAGTCCAGGACCATACAATACAATTGGAGAAAATGGTGAACAATTCCAATTATCTGCCATAATACAACAAGACACTCTTATTGCCAAAACCACCATTCCTCAAGAACATCTAATCGATAGCCTTTGGTTTGAATTGGATGAATTTACACCTAGACCAAATCTTGGTAACTTTTGGTTTCATTACTCCGACCCTGATACAATGGGAAACACCATAATGATTGAACACAAGCGATTAGCTCACACTAAAGAAGTATTTTGGGGGAATGAACCACCACAAGGAACCGAGCCCAATACATTTACCGTCAAACAGGTACAAGACCCCATTTATGCCAAAGCACTATGGGGATTTGTAAGAAACGACTTTGAAGGTCTAAATGGCACTTCATTTGACACCTATTTTCAGAGAGGGACTATTAGCCCACTGCTTAGCAGTTCCTTTGATGAAGTCATTTTTGAACAAGAAGAAAATGGCTATTTTAAAGCAGGACAAACTCTAGAAGGGCATTCTATTAATGTGTTTCCTGACACAGTATTAGTACGGCTCAGCCAAATTGATTACGAATCATATCTTTTTTGGCGTTCTGCTGACTTTCAATCTAGTAGTAATGGAAATCCGTTTGCAGAACCCATAAACCTGCAATCTAACATAGAAAATGGCTTTGGTGTATTCTACGGCCAAGCTGCCGTATACTACAAATTAATAGCCAAAAAAGACACTACATATTTTGAAAGATATTACCCAGTAATAACGGAAATATTATAACTTTGAATTATCATACTAATCCATTGAATTAAACATCCAACTATGTCTGAAGAAATAGAAAATATTGAAGTCTTAATCATTGGTTCAGGGCCTGCTGGCTACACAGCCGCTATATAAGCCGCCAGAGCCGATTTAAAGCCAGTCCTTATTCAAGGATTACAACCTGGCGGACAGCTAACAACAACAACAGAAGTTGACAACTATCCAGGCTACCCCAATGGTGTGGACGGCACCAAAATGATGGAAGATTTTAAAGCCCAAGCCGAGCGATTTGATACCGACACACGTTGGGGAATGGTGACCAAAGTAGATTTTTCCAAGCGTCCTTTCAAAGTAGAAATTGACGACAACAAAAACGTGTTGGCTCAGGCCGTCATTATTGCCACTGGTGCTTCTGCCAAATGGCTTGGTATTCCTGACGAAGAACGCCTCAACGGCTTTGGTGTTTCGGCTTGTGCAGTTTGTGACGGCTTTTTTTACAAAGGACAAGAGGTGGTAGTGGTTGGCGCTGGTGATACTGCTGCCGAAGAAGCCACTTACCTTGCTAAACTATGCACTAAAGTAACCATGCTAGTCAGAAGAGACGTTATGAGAGCTTCAAAAGCTATGCAAAAAAGAGTATTCAACACAGAAAATATCACCGTTTTATTCAACCACGAAACTAAAAGTATAAATGGGGAGAAAGGGGTTGAGAGTGTGACAGCGTATAATAACCAAACTCAAGAAGAAACTGTAATTCCTGCTACTGGCTTTTTTGTAGCTATTGGTCACAAACCGAATACGGATATTTTCAAAGGGCAATTAGATATGGATGATAACGGTTATTTAATAGTAGAAGCAGGCACCTCTAAAACTAAAATTCCTGGTGTTTTTGCTGCTGGAGATGTAGCCGATCATGTCTATCGTCAAGCCGTTACATCTGCAGGTACTGGCTGTATGGCTGCTCTTGATGCAGAACGATTTTTGGCCAGTCAAGAATAAAGACTTTAGCTAGTCATTAACTCTAAAATTAAAATTTTTGAGTTTGAAGTCAGCGATTTCTGGCTTACTAAATGGAATATCCCAAAACCCTTTGTAGTGTATGTTTAATGGTACTAGATGATCTCGGGCATAACCCATCTCTACATCTACTGTTACATCCAACTCAATTAACCAATAATCGTATTTCATAACGTATTTTCTGTACATAACATTGAATGTATTACGATCAAAATAAGAAACCAACTCGCGGATAAGGACCTCCTCTTGCTCTTTTTCTGTTAAGTCACTTTTCATTCGGCACACAAACTCGTAACACTCAAGTGTATCCTTGTATGTTTTTTTTGAAATGATGTAATCATAATACTTCTGCATAGAAATATCAAACACTGCTAATTTTTCTTTTTTACTGCCAGACCGTTCTACTTCTACAGAGCCAGGATTGAATACTATAACTTTAGCATCATTTTCATTTTTTTTATTATTATCATCCGTATCGTCGTCATCATCTTTGGAGATATATTTACTCACCACTAAAGTGTCTTTTGGAAAAAAGACATAGTCGAAAAACTCTGGCGTATAATATCGATACTTACCCCTTCTGTTGTATATCTTACCGTCTTCCTCTTCTGATTCAATATGTACAATTAAGCGATTATTTTCAACCTCATAATGCCCTGTTCGCTTCAATAGACCAATAGGCTGATTGTTTCTTCCAAATATTTCCAACACGCTTTGATATTGATGAGGATAATATCTCAAATTTTTAAATCCTTGATAGAAAGTCGTGTCTGTTTTTACGTAGTGTATAAACTCTTCGACACTAAAACCAGAGCTCACAGCCGAAATCATCACAGAGTCTAACATAACAGACTTCACAATCCCCTCTTGGGCCTTGGTAGAAAAAAAGACAAATACATAAAATATAATAACTGTGAGTCGCATCGAACAAATATAAAAAAAGCTGCCCACTAGGGGCAGCTGATAGTAATTCATAAGCCGGATTCTGTTACCCAAAGGCCTTCATCATTTATCTACGTTCATTATTACTAATAAACTTGAGCTGCCTACCCCCCGAGGTCGAACGAGCCATTCTTAAACTCGGTATACATGGCATTGCACCGCATAGAGTTTACCTGATTTCACTACAGCCGAACTGTACTTGCTTTCTGTTGCACTGGTCCTCACCTTTCGGTGGACGGATGTTATCCGCTATGCTGCTCTATGGTGTCCGGACTTTCCTCTTCCAATTGAAAGCGATGAAGTCTATTACTACTTTGACAAAAGTAAAAAATACTATCTTAGTACAATGAAAAAAGTTATTAGCACACAAAATGCTCCGTCAGCCATTGGGCCATACAGCCAGGCTATACTATCTAACGGCACTTTATATTCGTCTGGTCAAATTGCCATCGACCCCCAAACTAATGATTTAATCACGGATTCTATTGACCAAGAAACCCACAGAGTAATGAAAAACTTAAAAGCTGTTCTTGAAGCCGCAGATATGAACTTCTCTCATGTTGTGAAATGCACTATATTTCTGAAAGACATGAATCAATATGCTGAAATAAACGATATATATTCACACTATTTTGATGAAAGCCCACCAGCAAGGGAAGCAGTACAGGTCAGTGTATTGCCCAAAAATGTAAATGTCGAAATATCTCTTATTGCCTCTAAATCATGAAAAGAAGAAAAGCCCTAAAATCAATTCTAAGTGCCGCAATACTTCCTATTGTACCTTTTAAATCAATTCTCTCTCAAAATGAATGTATCACCACTAGTGATCCAAAAGGGCCTTTTTTTATTGATGATATTCTTCCTATTAGCAATATAGCACCGTCTATAGTTGGAGTACCACGACTGTACATTACAGGCACTGTTTATGCTAAAGATTGTGTTACACCCATTCCCAACGCTCTTGTAGACGTATGGCACGCCAACAACGAAGGAGCATACGAGGAGGTAAATTACAGAGGTAAATTTTATACCGATGAAGCAGGAAACTATTCCTTTGAAAGTATTCAAGCAGGAAAATACCTTAATGGCACATACTATCGACCTAGTCATATCCATTATAGGGTTCTCTGCGAAAACAATCCTGAATTTTTCACTCAATTGTATTTCGAAGGCGATACGACTATAGATATTGACCCATGGGCCTCTAACCCTTCCGCTTCTGAGCGTATTATCTCACTTACAACAGATAATAACGAAAACCTAAACGGTGTGTTCGATATTTACTTGGACATAGACCCAAGCACAGTCAGTTTGCCTGACTATAACAGAAATGATCAAAGAAGTAAGCTGTTATCTATTTCTCCAAACCCCATTTCAGATTACATTGAAGTTCAGTTTTTTTGTAGCAGACATGCTGAAGTTACTATTGATATGTGTGATGTATCAGGTCGTTCAGTGCACATATTAGTGAGTAAGACTTTTCAAAAAGGAATAAGAAATTTGACTTTTAAAAAACCAAGCTTAAGAGCAGGTCTTTATGTATTAAGGCTTTCAATTGATGGGTTGAAATTAGATGCTAAACGCGTATTTATCAAATAGAATTAATACTCTACTCTGAGATGATGAATGCTTTGAAGTTTTTTCTTAAATAGCTGTTTGATTTTTGTAATGGATTTCATGGTAATATCCGCATTCGAAAACTGGTTTTTTTCGAGTTGAAAATCAATAATATTCTCCACTAAAACATCTATATTTTCTAACGATGGTGATTTCAAACTTTTAGCAGCTGCTTCCACAGAGTCAGCCATCATCAGCACAGCTGTTTCCTTAGAGTAAGGTTCTGGTCCTTTGTATCTGAAATTATCCGCAGAACTTAAGTCTTGTGGGAAGTTTTTCATGTGTTGTTTGTAAAAATAACCAACCATGGTAGTGCCGTGATGCGTTCTAATAAAATCTATCAATTCATCAGGAAGGTTATTCTCTTTAGCAATTTCAATTCCATTTTTAACATGTTCAATAATTATCTTGGCACTATCTTCGTATTCTAATTCATCATGTGGATTTACACCCGAAACCTGATTTTCAATAAAATATTGAGGGTTTTTCATTTTCCCAATGTCGTGATATAGTGCACCAGCACGAACCAATAAGGCATTTCCACCAATCTCTAGTATGCCTGCTTCTGCTAAATTAGCAACCTGAATGGAATGCTGAAAAGTACCTGGTGCCTTTTGCGCCAAATCACGCAACAAAGGACTGTTAGTGTCAGACAATTCTAGTAAAGAAACATCTGAGACTAATGAGAACGTTTTCTCAAATGCAAAAATTAATGGATAAGCAAATAACGTAAGAGCACCATTTCCTGCAAACCAAACAAAGTTCATCCAATCAATATTATCGACACTTCCCTCTTGAGTTAATGCCATAGCAAAATAGGTTATGAAGTATATTCCAATAATTTTTGCTGCTGACACAAATAATTGTGCTCGTTTATACATTTGTAAAACAGATAAGATAGAAACGATACCAGCCATCAGCTGAAGATAAATAAACTCAAAGCTATTGGGCACTACAAAACCAATGATGATAATACTGATCAAATGCGTAAATAAGGCTAAACGGGTATCAAAAAATGCCTTAATGATAATGGGCAGTAAGCAAAAGGGCATCAAGAATATCAGCTTAATATAGGCCAATAAGGACAAAGAGGCCATGAAAACAATTAAAATAATTAATGTTAAAATAAACGACACCTTTTTGTTGTCATTGAATACTTCAACTCTAAACTGTTGTAAGAAAAGATAAAGTATCGAAAGAGCAACTAACACCAACAATATTTGACCTAAACTAAGCCAACTTTCACTATTCTCTTGCCAGTTTTCGCTTTCATATCTAGAGCGATAAGATTCTATTTTTTGAAAATTGGCTTCAGTAACGAGTTCGCCCTTTGAAATAATCACTTCACCCCTCTGAACTTTGCCTAATCCTTTGGAAATAGCATTTAGGTCACTTTCTAGCATTTTGTTGGTTGCTTCTTCATCAAAGAATACATTTTGCTTGAGTGATTGTAGTATTAAAGGAGCTAAAAAGTCGCGTTCATTTTGCTGTAAATTTGGCAAATCATAGGCTTTTTTGGATGCCAACTCTATAGTCAACATATCACCCAATCTTTGTGTTTCACCTATATTATTTCTCATTACCAAGATTTCAAAGTCCTCGTCCTTACTTTCGATATTATCCGTAAGCTGAACAATGCCTTTATCATATAGTTGTTCTAGGATATTTAGCCCGTAGAAAGCCAATTTCTCTTTTTTAGATTTTCGTTTTTTGTTTTTGTTAAGATTAAAAAAGGTAAATCGTATATCTTTTTTCACTTCTTTATCAACTGCCCATTTCTGCTCAAAACTATTGATAAACTCTTCAGCTTTAATCTCATAAACTGACGGATCAACAACAAAAGTAGGACGCAAACTAGCTCGTATTTGATCTTCTTCAGCTACAATCTGATCAAAAGTTTTCATGACAGGAAAATCATATGGGGCTATCAAATTTTCATGCATCCAAGGTTTTCCTTTCTGAAATTCGAATTTGAATGATGCTTTGTTGGGAAACATCCACACAATTAGGATAGTTGCTACAAGAAACAACGCAATTTTTTGAATCTTGTAGTAATTATTTCTCAAATCGAAAGGAAGATTAAATGGCATATCCCAAACTAAATATTCTATCAACAAATGTAATACAAATATCCATTTTAGTTAAATTCGCATGCAGTATCCAATCTAAAAAACATAAAAATGAAAGAAGTTGTCATAGTTTCAGCCGTGCGAACACCAATGGGAAGTTTTGGGGGTTCTCTATCTTCAATTAAGGCTACAAAACTGGGAAGTATAGCCATCAAAGGCGCTATTGATAATGCCGGTATTGATGCCAAAGAAATTAACGAAGTATATATGGGCAATGTGTTACAAGCCGATTTAGGGCAAGCACCCGCCAGACAAGCCGCCTTAGGGGCGGGACTAGATCAAAATATTCCATGCACCACTATCAACAAGGTATGCTCCTCCGGAATGAAGTCCATTATGTTGGCGGCTCAAAGTATCATATGCGGTGACAACGATGTTGTAGTTGCAGGAGGAATGGAAAACATGTCATCCGTTCCTCACTATTTTGATAAAGGTAGAAATGGTCAAAAGCTGGGCGATATGACACTTACTGACGGACTAGTCAAAGACGGACTCACCGACGTGTACAACAAGGTACACATGGGTAATTGTGCCGAACTATGTGCAAAAGAAAAAAATATCACTAGAGAAGAACAAGATGCCTTTGCCATTGAATCCTACAATAGAAGCGCTAAAGCTTGGTCTACTGGCAAATTTACGGATGAAGTCGTTCCTGTTTCTGTGCCACAACGACGAGGTGATGAACTTGTTATTTCAGAAGATGAAGAATACAAAAACGTAAAAATGGAAAAAATCCCAACCCTACGTCCTGTATTTGAAAAAGAAGGCAGCGTGACAGCGGCTAATGCTTCTACCCTCAATGATGGAGCGGCTGCCCTCATACTAATGAGTGCCGAAAAAGCTCAAGAATTAGGAGTAAAACCATTAGCTAAAGTTGTCAGCTATGCCGATGCAGCTCAAAAGCCAGAATGGTTTACTACTGCCCCATCAAAAGCACTCCCTATGGCTTTGGCCAAAGCCGACATACCCATTGGAGAAGTTGACTTTTTTGAATTAAACGAAGCCTTTTCAGTGGTAGGACTAGCTAATATTCAAGAGTTAGGTATCGATGCATCTAAAGTTAATGTAAATGGCGGTGCGGTATCGCTAGGTCACCCTCTTGGCTGCTCAGGAGCGAGAATAATTGTTACTTTAATCAATGTATTAAAGCAAAACAATGGTAAATTAGGGGCTGCTGGCATTTGTAATGGAGGTGGTGGAGCGTCTGCCATGGTCATTGAAGCACTATAAAGACACCCATTAATAAATAATAAAGCTCACCTTTAAGTGGGCTTTTTTTTTACTTTTGTTACCGATGAAGTATGGCATTTGTGAATTAGCGATAGTACCCATTCGATCTGAAGCATCGGATAAAAGTGAAATGGTCAACCAAATTCTTTTTGGCGAACATTTCAAGGTGTTAGAAAAACGGCAAAAATGGAGTAAGATTCGTCTAGCTCATGACAAATACGAGGGATGGATTTGCAACAAACAATGGGTAGAAATTGACAAGTCAACCTTTGAAGAACTAGAAAGAAACGAACCTACAGTTAGTACCGAATTACTAGATATTGTCAGTTCTGACAGCCATCAAACCATTCCCTTGGGGTCTAGCTTACCATTTTACAAGGATGGGCAATTTTCTATTAAAGATAAATCGTTTATTCATGAAGGCAGTACGACAAAAGGCAGTATGGAAAAATCCCAAATGATAGATAATGCCATGCTTTACCTCAACACGCCATACCTATGGGGGGGGCGCACACCATTCGGAATCGATTGTTCGGGCCTTACCCAAATGATATACCGACTACAAGGAAAAGAAATTCCTAGAGATGCTTACCAACAAGCCGACATTGGCACCACCCTTAGTTTTATCGAAGAATCAGAGCCAGGTGATTTGGCATTTTTTGATAACCATGAAGGAAAAATCATTCACGTAGGTATTATTTTAGAGAACAATTCCATTATTCATGCTTCTGGAAAAGTACGTATAGATCGCCTTGACCAACAAGGCATTTTCAATGCCGAAGAACGCAAACACACCCACAAGTTGAGATTGATAAAAAGCATTCTCTAACTAAGCTGTTTAAACAATATTTTCGCCTTATTTTTGTTACCTAATGTAACTAAAGTTAGGAACTATGAATAAATTAAGCATTTTAGGATATGTTATTTTAGGAGCCATAATCGTCCAACTCGCTCAATCGTTTACCAAAAAAGATGCCTTTGCCGTCGAACCAACTTTCACAACTGTCAATTCTGAAGATCGACGATATGTTGATTTTACCTATTCCGCCGAAAAATCGGTAGAGGCGGTAGTTCATATTAAATCAAAATTTACAGAAGATGAATATTACCGCTATTATCATCCCTTTTTTGGCAGAGGGTATTATAACCAACCCACCGAAAAGGTAGCCAGTGGTTCAGGAGTTATCATTTCAGAAGATGGCTACGTAGTTACCAACAAACACGTCATCAATGAGGCCGAAGAAATAGAAGTCGTGTTGAACGATAAA
>JAYYZE010000018.1:0-53498 GCA_036340235.1 Bacteroidota bacterium | reverse complement strand
CCCACCCCCACCACCTGATGAGTTGGTTATTGTTGAAGACGACGAAGAAATAGAAGAAGTAGAAATAGAAGACACTGAATCGGATGAAGAATTAGAGATTATCGAAGAAGAAGAAGAAACAACTGATGAGGTGTTCATGGTGGTTGAAGATATGCCACTATTCGATGGGTGCAGCGATGAAATGTGTACACAAACCAAAATAATGCAGTACATAGCTAGAAAAACAAAATACCCACCCATCGCAAAAGAAAATAACATAACAGGTAAAGTGTATGTTAGTTTTGTGGTTGATAAATCGGGAAAAGTAACCAGTGTGAAAGTGTTAAGAGGTGTCGATAAATATCTTGATGCTGAGGCGGTTAGAGTGGTACAATCCATGCCAAAGTTTAAGCCGGGAAAGCAACGAGGTAAGCCTGTTAAAGTACAATATAATGTGCCCATTAGTTTCAAGTTGAATTGATTCAACTGCACATATAAAAGCCAAAGACCCTCATCATAGGGTCTTTTTTTTGGATACAATACAATATATCTTCTTACAAAGAGTTTATATAAAAAAACTAAATCCACGGAATCAAAAAAACACCCCAAAGCCAATCTAGAGAAGAAACGAGTTCTATTCTTTCAAATAGGTTTAGTCATAGTATTATTTCTAGTCTTAATTGTTTTTGAGTACAGAATCTATGAGAAAGATGTGGTAGCATTAAGAAATATTTCCTTTGCGGTCTAATTCTAAGAAGATATTGAACACCTTTAGAGAAAAACAACCACCACCGCCAGCATAATTGCCTCCGCTTGTTGATTTGATGATTGTTAACGATAAGATGAAAGTTGATGAAATAGTGATGGCAGATACTGAGTCGGATGAAGAAACGGAAATAGAGTTCATTGATGAACAAGAAGAAGAGGCTACAGATGAATCATTTATAATTTTTGAAGAAATGCCACAGTTTAGAGGATGCGATGATGTTGTTAAATGTACAGAATCTCAAATGATACAGTTCATAGCCAAACACATTAAATATACACACATAGCGAAAGAAAATAATATTACAGTAAAAGTATACATTAGTTTTAATTAATAAAACAGGACATGTCACACAAGTTAAAGTGGTGAGAAGTATCGATCAATATTTAAATGCTGAAGCCCTTTGTGTTGTAAAACTCATGCCTAAGTTCAAAGCAGGCAGGAAAAGAGGAAAGCCGGTTAATGTCAAATACAATATCCCAATAAACTTTACGCTAAACGCAGTGACGTATACTCCTTATACAATTTCACTAGCCATTCCTGTTTAGATTTTTACTCAAAATCATTAACTTTACCGTTGACAAACAAGTCATTTATTATGAGTTCAACAACAGTCATTGATTTTTCTGAAGGACCGTCTAGCATTGAAGTAAAAATTGACGAAAAACATACTGCCATTTCCTTTTACGTTTTGCGAATAGGCATCTTATCGGCGTCAGCTATTTTACAAGACAAATCATCCGACTTTTAATGCTATCTTGTTGTGAATAATCTAAAATATCACATAGTAAAAGCTCTAAACGATAGTCATTTTTTGGAATTGATAAAGGGGGCTTCAACAACCTTTATACTTAAAATTGTTGGCTTGTTTGTTGGGTATGTTTTGGCTGTTTTTATTTCCAACAAATATGGGGCATATGTGTTTGGGCAATATGTCACAGCCCTTTTGGTAGTGGAAGTATTAGCCATTGTCTCCCGCCTTGGAATCGACACTTCACTGGTGCGTTTCATTTCTAAATACATGCATCAAGGCAGTACTCAAGCAATTGAAAAATTATACTATAAATCAGTAACTATTGTCACGTTGATAGCTATGATTTTGAATATATTGTTGTGGTTTTTTTCAGAAAACATAGCCCAATTCATGAATCTCGAAAAAGACCTCCTTATTTTGGTGTCGTATTCTTTCATACCACTAGTTCTTTTTCACATGAACGTTCAATCTATTCGTGGATTGAAAAACATGATCTCTTTTTCTTTTTTTAATAATGTCAGTATCTCTTTAGGAACTTTTATTCTTTTAGCACTTGGCTCTTATTTTTTGACAAACGACAAGCTACCTATTTACGCCTATATACTAAGTGTGGTTAGTATGACTTTATTTTCTTTTGTCGTGTGGTTTCGCCTCAAATACAAGCTACCCAATCAAGAATCAAAACCTATTAATTTTCTTTCAACCAACGAACTATTAGTTATATCTTTTCCATTGTTGTTAGGGCAATCCATGATGATAATTATGGGGAAGGTAGATCTTTTTATGTTAGCTAATATGACAAGCTCAGCGCAGGTTGGTGTCTACAATATAGCACTAAAACTATCCATGCTTTCTTACATGGGACTAATGGCAGTGAACAGCATAGCTGCTCCTAAGTTTTCAGAAATTCATTCCTCTGGTGATATCAATGGATTAAAAAAAATCGTTCAACAATCTACTAAAACTATTTTTTGGGTAAGTGCCCCTATATTGTTACTGCTTATTTTATTCCCTAGTACTATTTTAAGTATGTTTGGTGATGAATTTAAGCTAGCGGCAATGTGTTTGATAATACTGTCTATTGGCAAGATGTTTAGTGCTATTTCTGGTTCAGTGGGAACGTTTCTTCAAATGGTCGGACGTCAAAAAATATTTCAAAATATTCTTTTACTAGCTGCGCTTATTAATATTGTTTTAAATAGTTTGTTAATTCCTAAGTACGGTATTGAAGGTGCCGCAGTTGCTAGTACGGTGAGTGGCGTATTTTGGAATCTTTTAATGATTATTTATATTAAAAAACATTTTGGTTTTTACACTATTTATATCCCATGGTTAAAAAGGTAAATTATCCCAATCTTTATATTGTTGGTGCTCCTAAGTCTGGTACTACCTCACTATACCATTACCTTGACCAGCATCCTGACATCACTATTCCAGACAAGGAGCCTCGCTTCTTTATAAAAGAAGTTATTAAAAATGTAAACGATGCTGATCCTATCAAAGAATATCTTTTACGATCGTCTATACTAGAAGAAGATGCTTACCAAGAACTCTTTCAAAATAGTCGCGAAAAAATCCGTTGCGATGCAAGTACTCAATATCTTTTTCATCACAAGGAGGTAATTCCTCAAATACAAAAAGTGAGTGTAGAAGAGCCTAAAATTCTCATAATGCTTAGAAACCCTGTTGATAGAGCATTCTCTAATTATCAACATAACTTGTCATTCGTTGAAACACTTAGTTTTGAGCAGGCGCTTGAGCAAGAAAAAGAGAGAGTTGATAAACAATATAACTCTTTTTGGTACTACAAGGGGTTGAGTCAATATGCGGATGGAGTAAAGGCCTATCTGTCAGCCTTTGAAAATGTGAAGGTTGTGTTTTTTGAGGATTTTACTAATGATACGAATCTGGCTTTAAGCGATATTTTTAAGTTTTTGGAAGTAGACGCGAGCTTTAATCCTTCAGAATTCTTAATAAACAAGAAAAGTACTGGAACTCCAAAAGTAAAATGGCTCAACAATCTTTTTAATTCGATTTCAAAGACCGATGGTTTTAAGAAAGTATTTTATACATTTTTGGGAAAAGAAAGGACAAGACTTATTAAAGAGATAGTTTTTCGTAAGAACTTGACCAAATCCAAAGTGATTCTGTCTGACAAAACACGTCGATTACTTGAGCAACATTTCAAAGCAGATATTATAAAACTCAAAGAGGTTTTATCTTTACAAACCATAAGTTGGCTAGACAATGGAACAGATTCATAACTTGTTAAGAAAAATAATAGACAAGCTTTTCACTCGTCTATATAAGCTATCATTTTCAACACTTGGAAGACAGTCAACATTGTGCATGCCGTTTTGTGTTAACGGAGCCAAATATATGAATTTAGGCTCTAATGTTTATATAAAGTCAAATGCATGGTTGTTAGCCGTAGATCTGCCAGAACACAATACAAATCGAGAAAAACTATTCATTGGTTCAAATACTTATATTGGAAGAAACGCCCATATAGTAGCTTTACAAAAGGTGTACATAAGCGAAGATGTGCTGATGGGTGATAACGTGTATATTGCGGATAATTATCACGGTTTTGATAACGGAATTATTCCTTACAAAAACCAGCAAATTAAATTTAAAAAAGAGGTTTTTATAGGTCCAGGAACTTGGTTGGGTGAAAATGTATGTGTGCTTTCAGCAAGCGTGGGCAAGCAGTGTATCATTGGGGCCAATTCAGTTGTTACAAAGGACATCCCGGATTATTCTATGGCTGTTGGCGTACCTGCTAGAGTAGTAAAACGCTTTGATTTAGAAACAAATGAATGGATTAGATGTTCAAACAATGATTAGATTTTTAGTTAGATACAAAACGGATTGGTTGCCTATGCTCTTGTTGGTTCTTTCAGCGGGTAGTATTTTCTTTGTTTTTTTTAGAAAGGAGTTGTTATACCTTACGCTTATTGTTTTTGGTTATCTCTTTTTAGCCAAATATCTCTACAAAAAAACACTTACTACATTGGCTATGTTGTGTGTTATTTTTTTTTCATTTTTAGCTATTAATTATTTCTTTGCTAACAGAGAGCAGTCTATTCAAAAACTATTAGCCAATGGAGTGATTTTTTTATCATCTATGTTTGCAGCATTATACTATCATAGCCAGAAAAAATCATATCTCAAACATTTATATTTTGTATTAAAAATAATATTATTTCACAGCATCCTTAATTTTCTTGCTTACCCAATTGTTAAGCCGTTATTAATTGAGATCAGTAACGACCGATATGATTGTTTGACATTCTTCAATGTATTTTTTTACTTAGGTAATACTCATTTGTTTAGTGTATTTGGCTTTGAGATGTCAAGAAATCAAGGTATTTTTTGGGAGCCAGGTGTTCTACAAATAGTTCTTAATTTACTACTTTTCATAGAATCCTTTATTTTCAAAAGGAGAGGCTTAATATTTTCAGCCACTGTTTTAGGTATAATCAGTACTTTTTCTACAACTGGTCTTTTTGTCATGTTAATCCAACTTTTCATATCCTTTTTCAGAATTGTTAAAACAAAAACATACTTGGCGCCATTATTTTTGATTGTTCTAGGGGGGGTGTTTTTGGTAGCGGAAGTGAATGTCAGAGACAAGCTGTCAGGCTCAGGACAACTTTCTTTTCAAGCTCGTTTCTTTGATCTAGTTCAGCCATTTCAAATACTTATAGACAACCCATTAACAGGCGTAGGGTTAGACGATGAGCAGTATGTTGAAGTTCGTCAACAACCCAAATATTCATTAAATTTGGGCGTCTTAGATTTTTCTAACAGAAGTAAGGGATCTACCAATTCGGTTATGTTTTTTTTGGCTGCTGCCGGCATCCCCTTTAGCTTACTTGTTTTTTATTTACTGTACTATCAACAATTTTTCTTTGAAAAGCGGTTATGGTTTTTTATTTTTATAGTCATTTCTCTGATGACTGAACCATTGTTGTTGAGGCCTTTTTTCTTGACCTTTGTAATGTCTGGAGGGATTTATCTAATTAGCAAGTTTACATGGAGAGGATTTTAATTTCGGGAGGAGCTGGATTTATTGGTTCACGCACAACTTTAAAATTACTTACACTTGGCTATTCGGTCAGCATCATCGACAGCCTTTCTAGTCAAATACATTCCGATCAGCCAGAAAACTCTTTTTTATATCAATCAATAAAAGATAAGGTCAACTTCATACATGGTGATGTTAGAGATCTTTCAGTATGGGAAAATGCTATTCCCAATCATGATTGCATAATTCACCTAGCTGCCGAAACCGGTACTGGTCAGTCAATGTATCAAATTGATAAATATTTCTCGGTCAATTGTGGTGGAACTGCAAAAATGCTCGATGTTCTTACAAACTCTAAACATGAGATAAAAAAGGTTATTGTGGCATCTTCTAGAGCTATTTATGGTGAAGGAAAATATCACTGTAAAACACACGGTAATGTCTTTCCTGAAAAACGAAGCCAAGAGAATCTTTCTGAAGGAAAATTTGATCCAGTCTGCCCCATTTGTCAAGGACAATTAACGCTATTATCTACCGATGAAAAATCTAAAATTAAACCTGAATCTATTTATGGTATAACCAAAAATACTCAAGAGCAAATGGTGCTAACCAGTTGTCAGAGTTTACATATACCTGCCGTAGCCCTTAGATATCAGAATGTCTACGGACCAGGCCAATCTCTTTCCAATCCATACACAGGAATATTATCCATATTTTCTACTCGAATTTTAAATGGAAATGGAATTAATATCTTTGAAGATGGTCGTGAGAGTCGCGATTTTGTATATATTGACGACGTCGTAGATGCCAACATAATGGCGGTGCAAAATAGTCTTTATCATTCTAGCATTGCTTTAAATGTTGGTTCTGGAGTGTCTACTTCAGTAGAGCATATTGCTCGTCGACTAAATGACCTGTATAATTCGGACGTGCCACTAACTATTTCTGGCGATTATCGATTGGGTGATATACGACACAACAAAGCCGATATAGGATTGATTCAATCACTTTATGGATTTTTACCAAAGGTGAGTATTGAGCAAGGGTTAGCAAATTTTGTTGACTGGGTCAAGCAACAAGATATTGTAACAGACAATTATGAAAACTCTATAGCGGAGCTTAAAGAAAAGGGCTTAATAAAATGAAAATAGGGATAGTAACCGTAACCTATAATAGCGAGCATGTGCTTGCTGATTTTTTAGGCTCTCTTGATCAACAAGATTACAACAATGTACTTACTATTTTTATTGATAACGCTTCCAAGGACAAGACACTAAATGCTATCAAATCATGGAAAAATACATCGAAAATTTTGATAGAAAATAAACATAATGCAGGCGTAGCAGCTGGCAACAATCAAGGTATAAAATTGGCTTTGGCAAACGATTGTCAATTTATTTTATTACTAAATAATGATACCGTCTTTGAGCCACAACTATTATCGAAGTTAATTAATGCACACATCAATTATGGCTCTTCATTGGTTGTTCCAAAGATGAACTATTTCAATCCAGATGACACCATTTGGTATGCAGGAGGTTTTTTCAATCCTTCAAAAGGGTTTTTAAATTATCACAGGGGACAAGGAGTGCTTGATCAAAACCAATACAACCAGGACGATGTGGTTGAATATGCCCCAACCTGCTGTGTTTTAATACATAAAAAGGTCTTTGAAGACGTGGGTTTGATGGATGAGAGGTATTTTGTTTACTTTGACGATGCTGATTTTTTCTACAGAGTGAAATATCACTCAAAACATGAGCTGAGGTATATTCACCGAGTTGAATTTTTTCATAAAATAGGTAGTTTATCCAAATCTAGAACTAATGATAAATCTCATTTTTACAGTCCTTTTTTCATCCATCAAAATTGTAAAAATCATATGTATTTTTTAAAAAAACAGCGTCGAATTATTACTCCACTATTATTAATTTACATCTGGTTTTATCATACACTTCGTTTCTTTTTTAGTAGTAATTTTGAAAAAAAATGGAGAACCTTAATATTAATTCAAACTTCCTTATTAGAAGGTCTTAAAATGCGATTATGAAAGCAAATACCTTTATAGTGGGTGCCCCAAAAGCAGGAACGACCTCTTTACATTATTACTTAAGTCAGCATGAAGATGTGTGTATGAGTACAATCAAAGAGCCTAATTACTTTTCTTTTGAAGAGGTATCAACTCTTTTTTACAATGCTACCTCTGTTTCTGACTGCAAAGTATATCACAAACTGTTTAAAGATGAAAAAAAAATTATAGGTGAAGCAAGCGTATCATATTTGTTTTATAAAAATATACCCAGTCGTATTCTAGAATATAATCCTAAAGCAAATATTATCATAATGCTGCGAAATCCGCTTGAAAGAGCCATTTCTCATTATTTGATGGATCATAGACTAGGCTTTTGTTCCTTATCCCTTGAAGATATTTTTAATAATAGACATGCACACCCTTTGTTTTTTCAACAATATCTTGAGCTTGGATTATATTATCAGTCAGTAAAAAGATATCTTGATACTTTTGGAGATAAACAAGTCCATATACTTTATTATACTGATTTTAAACGCGATATTGAGAGTCTGATGAAAGGAGTATTCCAATTTTTAAAAATAGAGAATACATCGCTTGATTATTCTGTTCAAAACCCTTTTTTGAGCTCTGATTATGCCTTTGTATCGTATTTGTATAGGTTATCATGGGTGCGAAAAGCCCTCAAGTCGTTAATCCCCCAAAACTATGTAAAAAGTGTCAAGAATCGTCTTTTTTCCAAGACAGATAAACCCAACTTTTCTGAGTCTTTATTGTCACAGATAAATGCCTTTTATCTAAGCGATATATCACAATTGGAATCATTACTAAACGTTGATTTGAGCCAATGGAAAAAAGACTAGCAATTATTGATCCGGTTGGCATAAAAAGTGGAATGAACCATTACAATAATGCGCTTTGTCAATCTTTAGCAAATAATAAGACAGAAACATATGTTTACTCAAATTATAGTGTATCAGACAGTGTCGTTGAATATCGTGCTTTTTTCGGCACTTTTTTCTCCTCTAAATTTCTACAATTACTTAACTTGTTAAAAGGACTGATTCTAAGCGCATTAGATTGCAAAAAAAACAAGGTTCAAGTCGCTATCGTTCATGTTTTTTCAACTCATCACATGGCTTTCCTCAGCTTCTTAATGCTTAAATTGTTTAGACTGAAAGTCATTGCTATTTCACACGATGTGTCTTCCTTTACGAATCAGGATATCCCAATCTATCATCATTTAATATACAATCGATGGTCGAATCACATTGTGGTTCATAACGACTTTTCAAAAAGACAACTATTACCACGTGTTTCAACCTCGATCCATTCAAAAGTGAGTGTTATCAAACATGGTTCATTTTTAGATATAATTGATACATCTATATCAAAATCGTCTGCCAGGAAGTATCTTGGCCTAGACGCTAATGTCAAATATCTATTATTTTTTGGGCGACTTAAGGCTACTAAACGATTAGATATACTGTTACAGGCTATGACGTATATAGATCAAAATACTCATTTAATAATAGCCGGTAACCCCGTAAACAATAACTTTGACGACTATCAAAGAATAATAAATGATTTACAAATTTCGAACCGAGTATTTTTAGACATTGGCTATGTGACAGATCAAAAGAGGGATTGGTATTTCCAGGCCTCGGATGCTACCGTATTGCCTTATGAGGTGATTTATCAAAGTGGTGTCTTGCTAATGTCGATGTCCTATGGCCTTCCTGTAATTGCATCTAATATACCCCCTTTCAAAGAAGTCATTCAACACCAAAAAAACGGCTTATTGTTTGAATCGCTAACCCCTCAAGATTTAGCCAAAAAAGTAAATGGACTCATGCTCGAGGAGCACATGCGTTTATCCCTTTCTGAATTTGCTATTCATACTATGAATAAGGATTATGCATGGCAGGAAATAGCTAAGAAGTATGAGGCTCTAATAATTAAAATTTAAATCGCAAAAAGATTTTCTTTGATTAACTTTGGATGATTAAAAAGTACAGATTATAAAAGTATGAGGTATTTCTTTTTTTTAATTTTTTCACTTTTCTTTCATCTATACGTTATTTGCCAATCTCACAGTCCATTTAGCCACTCTTTTTATGCCAACTATGAGAAAGATTTACATGCTGTTGGGGTGTCGAATCATACCTCTATTAAACCTTTTGATTTGTCATTAAACGATACAATGTATTACCGTTCATTTGATCCAATACCAAGTTCGAAAATTTATTTGTATAAATTGTTAAATCATCATTTATTTTCTGTTGAAACAACGGATTATACTATTTATCTTAACCCCTTAATTCATTTTGAGTTGGCCAACGATGGCCTTTACAAATACGTCAACTCAAGGGGTGCAGAGGTCAAAGGAAGTATAGGTAAACGCATAAAGTTTTATAGCGCTTTTCATGAAATACAATTGACATTAACTAAGCACGTACAAGATTTCGTTTACAACAATCAATACGTGGTTCCTGGACAAGGGATGGCAAAAAGACCTCTTTTTAATAATGACTCACTGGCCGATATTTACAGTGCCAATGCTTACGTTAACTATCACGCCAGTTCGTTTATTAACTTTGAAATAGGTCATGGAAAACATTTTTTTGGGGATGGTTATCGCTCTTTGTTGCTTTCAGACAATGCGTTTAATTTTCCTTATCTTAAAATCACTACCGAATTTTGGAAGCTTAAGTATGTTAATCTATTTTCTAGCTTACAACATATCAATTTTAGTGATGGCTTTGATATTAGTAAAGAAAAAATGAGTGCTATACATTATCTTAGCGCTAATGTAAGTAGTCGACTATCCATAAGTCTTTTTGAATCAATCATGTTGGGTGAGGATAGCGCGGGTCATGTCTTTGATATCAACTACTTAAATCCTGTCATTTTTTACCGACCAGTGGAATATTCAGTTGGCTATTCTCGGCATGGAAACGCCATCATAGGTTTGGGCTTTAAATATAAGTTAACTGATTTATCTCATATATATGGTCAATTAATACTTGATGAATTTACCTTAAAAGAGCTTAAAGCTCAAAATGGCTATTGGGCTAACAAATATGGCGGGCAAATAGGATTTAAATGGTTTGACGTTTTTGGTTACGAAAACCTCAGTCTTCAATCTGAGATAAATATTGTAAGACCCTTCACTTACTCACATAGATACCCCATAACTAACCACGCTCATTTTGCACAGCCATTGGCACACCCTTATGGAGCTAGTTTTGTCGAACATCTAAGCATTCTCAGATATAGAAAAGAAAGATGGACAGCTGATTTTATGCTTAATTTTAGTCAAAAAGGTGGCGCTATAGACAACGATGCTACCAATTACGGTAGTGATATCTTTGTGTCTTACGATGAGAATAGAAATGACTATGATAATGAAATAGCACAAGGAAACACCATGCACTTGAGCTACCTTGATGCAAGGGTTGGTTATGTTATTAACCCGATTACTAACTTGAAGTTCGAAGTAGGCGTTACCAATAGAATCGCTGAGGATATGTCTATCAGGAAAGACAATACCTACTACTTTATATCCCTCAAAACGGATTTAAGTAACGTATACTATGATTTTTAGATTGTTTCTAAATAGCGCGTAAATTTCCTTCCATTCTCAGCCAAGCTATTTATAAAAATGGTAATTTTGTTTTGGTATAAAACAACGTCTCAAAAACGTCTTCAATATATAAATTGACCATTAAATGTCTATAAATGACATTCTTCAGCTTTCCAAATTCCGCCTTACAACAAGTGTTGTCTTTTCGGCTATTGCAGGATACTTTATTGCAGGTGGATATTTAGTTTCTCTCGAGCTTCTTTACTTGATCATAGGCGGCTTTATGGTAGTAGCATCATCTAATGGATTCAACCAAATAATGGAAAAAGACTTGGACAGTCTGATGGAGAGAACCTCAAATAGGCCATTGCCCAAACAACGCATGCCCATCATTCAAGCTTATTATTTTTCTTTAATCATGGGTTCTTTTGGTGTTCTTCTTTTATTTATGATTAATCTTTATTGTGGCTTTTTTGGCTTGCTATCGTTGTTGCTTTATGTTTTGGCATACACTCCTCTAAAGCGTAAAACCTCATTTTCTGTATTTGTAGGTGCCCTACCAGGAGCCATACCGTTTATGTTGGGATGGGTGGCAGTAACCAACAATTTTGCCATAGAAGCAAGTGTTTTATTTGCCATACAGTTCATTTGGCAGTTTCCTCATTTTTGGGCAATCGCATGGGTGAGCAATGATGATTATAACAGAGCTGGTTTCAAAATGTTGCCCGCTGGAAAAGATAAAAATACGGCCTCTAAAACTTTAATTTATACATTTTTCCTCATACCCTTGAGTTTATTACCTGCTTTTAGTTTTACAGGAAAGTTGAATTTATCAGCCATAGCCGCCGTGATATCAGTGCTACTTGGGTTGTGGTTTTTTACTAAAGCACTCATGTTATTTAAAACACTAAAAGATGAAGACGCCAGAAAACTCATGTTTGCCTCTTTTATCTATTTACCTTTACTACAGTTAATTTACGTTTTTGACAAATTATTATTATGACATTCGAAGAACAAAAAAAGAAGTCGGCAAAGCCAATGTTGTGGATATCTATGATAAGCATGGCTATGATCTTTGCCGGATTGACTAGCGCCTTTGTTGTGCGAAAAGCAGAAGGAAATTGGTTAGAATTTGATTACCCTATTTGGTTTTATTTAAGCACATTCTTTATACTTGCTTCGAGCTTTTGTATGCATTGGGCTAAAAAAAGTGTACAAGTCAATAATCTAGAAAGCGCCAAAAAAGGATTTAATTACACCATTATTTTGGGTCTGTTATTTGCAATGTCGCAGTATCTAACTTGGCAAATGTTGTACAAAAACGAAGTCTATTTCACCGGCCCTGGAAGTAATGCCTCTGGCTCATTTTTGTATGTCTTGATGCTGGTTCACATACTACACCTAGCAGGTGGGCTAGTCGCCTTAATTGTCACAAGATACAAGGCATTAAAAGGCCTTTATACTAGCGAGAACACATTAGGTGTCGAGCTTTGTGCCATATTTTGGCATTTTTTAGATATTTTATGGATTTATTTATTCCTTTTTTTGTTATTTAATCATTAATATTGCAGAACTTTCCAAACCAAGAAAAAATGGCAAACATTACAACAAATGAAAATAAAGCCTGGACCGGTGGAGATATACCATTTTCGGCAAGTTATGGTAAACTCATGATGTGGTTTTTCCTTGTCTCGGATGCCCTAACTTTTTCAGGCTTTTTGGCTGCCTATGGTTTTATGCGTTTTAAATACGCTCATCTTTGGCCAGTAGCAGAAGATGTTTTTACCCATTTCCCTTTTTTGCATGGCGACCACCCACTATTATTCGTTGCTCTAATGACCTTTATTCTTATCATGAGTTCGGTGACTATGGTGTTGGCAGTAAATGCTGGAAATAAAAACAATAAAAAAGGGGTTATTTTATGGATGGCTCTGACTATATTTGGTGGTTTTACATTCTTAGGATCCCAAGTTTGGGAGTGGGGGCATTTTATTCATGGTGACAAGGGAGGAATAGAATTACCAAACCATGAAATCGTACACATAGTCGATGAAAACGCACACTTTTACTCTTTGTATGACCTAGTTGGTGTCGATTCTTATGACAGCGATATAAACATAACCATTGATGACGTGAAAGGCGAACTTTATGAGCGAACCGACTTAGGTTTACGATTGGCCAACAAAACTATAGTTTCTAATGAGGCGGCCATGGCATATCTCCATAATGCAGAAGTGGTATTAGGAGCGAACTTAATCCATAATGAATATGGACATCAGTTGTTTGCCAATTTTTTTTATTTTATCACCGGTTTTCATGGATTTCACGTCTTTAGTGGGGTTGTAATCCTAATAGTGATATTTATCAACGTCATAAAAGGTGTTTATGAAAGAAGAGGACACTATGAAATGGTTGAAAAAGCAGGTCTTTACTGGCACTTTGTTGATTTAGTGTGGGTCTTTGTCTTTACATTTTTCTATCTAGTATAAATTTAAACTTATCAATATGTCAGAACAAACAGGAACATGGTGGATATGGAAAGTATTTTGGTTACTGCTTATAGTTACCGCTATTGAGGTGATTTTGGGCATCATTAAGCCCAGTGTGTTGATTGATAACTCATTTTTAGGTACGTCATTACTAAATCTAGTATTTATCATTTTGACCATTATCAAGGCTGCTTACATAGTGATGGAATTCATGCATCTTGGTCACGAGGTCAAGGGATTAAAGTGGACAATTCTATTGCCAGCTGTCGTTTTAATTCCCTATTTATTGTTTATTCTACTCGTTGAAGGAAACTATATTTTCGGTACGCTTTAAGTATGAAGAAATACAAACCACTTTTTGCGGCCTTAATCCTCATATTGCCATCAGCGGTATATATTTTTCTTAGCTATGGTAGCCATAACTTTGCACACCTCCCATATGTAGTTAACGAAAGCGATTCGACTTACTATTCAATACCAGATTTTGAATTTATTAATCAAAATGGAGATACTGTCTCTCAGTCAGATTACCAAGGCAATATTTATTTGGCAAACTTCATATTTACTACTTGCCCAACCATTTGTCCAGTAATGTCTTACAACATGCGTCGCATACAGCAGAAAATGGCAGCTTATCCCAAGTTTAAGATTCTTTCTCACTCTGTTTTTCCTGAGTACGATACACCACAAGTGTTGATGGATTATGCTCAGCAAATGGAGGTGGATTTAAGCAATTGGAATTTCGTAACAGGAGCTAGAGAAGCCATTTACGATATTGCTAAACACTATTTTGTCAGCGCCATGGAAGACAGTACTGCTGCTGGCGGGTTTTTACATTCAGAATACTTCGTATTAGTAGATAGAGAAGGGCGTATTAGAGCGCGAGAAGATGACAATGGTAACAATATAGGAGTTTACGATGGTACTAGTGACTATGAGGTAGGTTTACTTATTGACGACATAAAGGTTTTGATGGCTGAATATAATTTAGCAACGAAGAAAAACGATGAATAAAAAGGATAGAATATATATCCCCATCATAGTTGCTCTATCTGTGATTATACCTTTAGCAGTGGCTGGTCTTATGTTTTTACCCGATAACATGAGGGTTTCTTTTGGTGGCGCAGACTTACGGTCTCTGCCTTTCTTTCATGCTGTTTTAAATGCTAGTACGGCTATATTATTGTTTGTAGGATTTGTTTGGATAAAGAATAAGAAAATCGCCCTACATCGAATAGCTATGATAAGTGCCTTTGTCTTGTCAGCTGTGTTTTTGGTCTCTTATGTCATCTCAAAATTATCAAATCCACCAGTTCCGTATGGAGGCGAAGGGTGGCTCCGACCTACCTACTTTTTTATACTTGTCTCCCATATCATACTGTCCGTTCCTGTACTTCCGTTAGCATTATTAGCTATCTATAGGGGCATAACAGGGGAGTTTCAAAAGCATATAAAAATTGTAAAGTGGGCATTTCCTGTTTGGATGTATGTGGCTATTACAGGAGTAATGGTTTATCTTTTTATGCTACCATATTATGCTTAATTTTGTACCTATGAATAGAATTTTAGTAACAGCATCTTTATTCATTTTGTCTAACACTACCACACTGGCCCAATGCGCCATGTGTAAATCCGTTGTAGAAAGTAATATGGAAGGAGGGAGTAGCATAGGCGCTGGGCTAAACGATGGCATATTGTACCTTATGGTTATGCCCTATTTAGCTGTGGGCATTTTAGCCATTGCGTGGATACGTTATAACAAGCGGCTAAAGGCCTAGAATTAATATCTTTGACGCTATGAAAAAGAGTTTGTTACCATTTATTTTCTGCTCACTTTCAGTTCAGTTGTATTCACAAAAAGTGTGGACATTGGAACATTGTCTCTCACATGCCAGAGAGCACAACCTAAGCATAAAACAAGCGTATCTAACTTCAGAAATTTCAAAAAAAACACTTTTTCAATCCAAAATGAATCTACTGCCCAGCGTAAACGGAAGTGCTTCGGACAACACCAATTTTGGGCGAAACATCGATCCAGTGACTAATGAGATTACGGTGGACAGAATTCGTAACAATAATTTTGGCATAAGCTCTTCTGTTACCCTATTCAGTGGCTTTCAAAATATCAATACCATACGAAAAAATAATTTCGACTATTTAGCGTCACGCTATGATGCTCAGAAAGTGGCCAATGATATATCCGTGAATATCGTAACGGCCTATTTACAACTGTTGTATAACCAAGACCTTATATTGGTAAGCCAACAAAAAGTTGATATTTCTGACCTTCAAGTACAGCGTGTGAGACAAAAAGTAGATCTAGGTAGCTTGCCGCGTGGCGATTTACTAAATACCGAGGCCCAAAAAGCCCAAGAAGAGTTGCAATTGATTTCTGCCCAAAATCAAAGTGATTTAGCCATGCTAAATTTGAAGCAACTGTTGGATATTCCAGCCGATGAGTTTTTTGAGGTAGCTACACTAACGGTTGATCCTCCATCCATCTTTCAATACATGAATACTTCTGAGGTTTACCAACAAGCCCTCCAAAACATGCCAGAGGTTCAAAGTGCGGCCTTACGACTACAAAGCACAGAGCGAGCATTAGCCATCGCTCAAGCTAGTAGAAGTCCCCGCTTAAGCTTATCGGCAAGCATAGGTACAGCTTATTCATCGGCTAGCCAGCGATTAGTGTATGACTCTTTGTTTCTGCCTCCCATACCTACTTATGTAGATTTTCCATTCGAAGACCAACTCAATGAAAACTTAAATCAATCAATAAGTCTAAGTTTGAGTATCCCTATATTCAATGGTTGGCGTGCTAACACAAACATTAGTCAAGCCAAGATAAATGTCATTAAGTTACAATACACACTGCAAGAAACACAAAATAATCTTAGAAAAATCATCGAACAGGCTCACAATGATGCCTTGGCTGCTCATAAGAAATTCCTGGCCGCCAAAAAAACGGTAGAGTTCCAATCGGAGTCTTTTCAATATTCTGAGGAGAAGTATAATTTACAACTTATTACATCTTACGAGTATAACAACGCTAAAAACATCCTATTCACAGCCCAAACAGATTTATTACAAGCTAAATACGACTATATGTTTAAAATCAAAATGTTGGATTTCTATTTAGGCAACCCTCTAACTTTCTAGAACTATGATATTATTTATAATTACCGGAATTGTCTTATTCTATTTTGGATGGAAGAAAAACCATAAACTGATGAAAATTTTAGGAATTGCCGTAGGAGGTATCTCCTTATTTATTTTTATCGCACAAAAAGTAGGATGGATTTCTAGTGAAAAACCTATTAGTGTTAGTACAGAAAAACCACAACGAAGAGACATTATCGAAACTGTTTCAGCTAGCGGTAAGATACAACCTGAAACAGAGGTGAAAATATCTCCTGACGTTTCTGGTGAAATTGTTAGTTTAAAAGTAAAGGAAGGCGACGTGGTAGCCAAAGGTGATTTGCTACTAAAGATAAAGCCCGACACCTATTTGTCGATTCTTGAGCGTAGCCAGGCCTCTCTAAATACCGCCAAATCCTCATTGGCCAAAGCCAAGGCGCAGCTAGAGGAAAGTACGTCCAACTACCAAAGAAATACCATTTTGTTTGATAATGGTACCATCTCCAAATCGGAATTTGAAAAGATAGAAGCCGCGCATAAGGTGGCACAGCTAAGCGTGGAAGATGGGGAATATATGGTAAGCAGTGCACAGGCCTCCTTACGTGAAGCCCAAGAAAACCTTAATAAAACTAATATATATGCCCCCATCGGTGGTACTATTTCTAAGTTAAATGTGGAGTTAGGAGAGCGTGTGGTGGGGACGGCTCAAATGGCAGGGACAGAACTGTTACGTTTGGCTAATCTACAATTGATGGAGGTAGCCGTTGAGGTTAATGAAAACGACATTAATAATGTGAGCTTGAATGATACAGCCATTGTCGAAGTCGATGCTTTTTTGGGAGAGCAGTACAAAGGTATTGTTTCCGAAATTGCCAATTCGGCAAATGTAGTAGGCGTTAGTGCCGACCAAGTAACCAACTTTGAGGTTAAAGTACGGATTTTGGACGAGGTATCTTTTCGGCCAGGCATGACAGCCACTGTTGAAATACAAACACAGCGTGTTTACGATGTACTCTCTTTACCTATACAAGCCGTAACTACGCGTTTAGATAGTATCTCCGAAAAGATTGAGTGTGTCTTTAGTATTGAGGATGATAAAAAAGCGCGTCAGCTAACCGTCACTACGGGCATTCAGGATGATGAGTATATTGAAGTTAGCAGTGGTATAGAAGAGGAACAACACATCATTGTAGGGCCATACAATGCGGTCTCTCGACTACTCAATGACCAGTCTGAAGTAATTCAATCAAAGGGCGCCAATACTGAGGGAGTCTCTTTATCCATTAGCTTTTAAGATGAGCTACCTTCTTTGCATAGAAACCGCCACCAAGAGCTGCTCGGTAGCTCTTTCTAAAGAGGGCCAACTTGTCGGTGTCAAAGAACATGTTTCTGAAAAGTACTCGCATTCAGAGCAACTCACCGTATTTATTAAAGAGTTATTGGACAAACACCAACTATCTACTACCGATTTATCGGCCATTGCCATAAGTTCTGGGCCAGGATCATATACCGGCCTACGCATTGGTGTTTCTTCCGCTAAAGGACTGTGTTATGCCTTGGATATTCCCCTTATTTCCATATCGACACTAGAGGCCATGTCCGAACTCATAAAAAACGATTTTGCGGACTATATTCTTTGTCCCATGATAGACGCGCGGCGAATGGAAGTCTATTGCGCTCTCTTTGGTAAGTATCAAAGTCCCATATGCGCCAAGGTAATTGATGAGAAAAGTTTTGAAAAAGAGTTGGCAAATCATAACATTTTATTCTTTGGTGATGGTGCCGACAAATGCCAAGAGGTGATTACTAATGCTAATGCCCATTTTGAGTTGGGGGTACATCCATCGGCTAGAAGCATGATAGGGCTAGCACACCAAAAGTTCCTTGCCCAGGACTTCGAAGACGTGGCTTACTATGAGCCGTTTTACCTTAAAGAGTTTGTAGCTGGAAGAAAGGGGTAGCAACCATCATTTTTTTAAAGTAATAATTTAATTGCAGACCTAAAACGCTATTGAAGAAACCCATGTCTTTAAATCAATAACTACCCATTTATTCTCAACACGAGGATCTATCGACTCTTTTACCACATTCTGCTAGAGATATAGAAATCTTAAAGTCTTTAAATACCTCCATTAATTGATGTTGATTTACCAAATAGCATTTTCACTGCACTCACTTTCAGATGTCGTTCGAATATTTTTTAAAAAAGTTTTCTAGTGTCTCATCAAATTAGATACCAAGCCATTAACTTTGCATTTTATTAACTAAATATTTTTAAATATAAAAACTTAAAATTTGAATGGACGACAGACACCCTTATTTGCCATACTCTTGGCAACGGCATTTTTTGTTACTTACTCAAAAGACGACATCTATGAGAAGAATAATATAGTAAAGGTTCAGAATGAAAAAAGTACTTAACAATAAGTTGAATTTACTGTAGAACAATTATTTAGAGGAATTTTCTTTCAATCAAACATTAATATTCTATTAATTTATATTGTGGAATTAAATAATTACAAATCGACTTTCTCAATATTAAAATATTCATACGCTTATGACGTTTATTCTATGTCAGTCCAAATAGACTATGAATATGTGTTCAAAAAAATACCTATTAATTGAGTGATTTTACAATATACATTGATTCGTGGTGTCCCATGTGTGTGCGTTTTGGTGGCTTGCTAAAGCGATTGGATATTTTTAATAACATACGTCAATCCGATATTCGTCTCTACGAAGGTAATTTGGTTTCCAAGGAAAAAGGCTTGAAGGTCATGGCTTCTGTCAATCGGCATTCAATGGTTTTTTATGGCTTCGATAGCATTTGGCAAATACTATTTCGCCTGCCACTATTGTGGTGGCTTGTGCCTTTTTTCTTTGTGCTAAAAGTTAGTAGGATAGGGCATTGGTGTTATAAGGAGTTAGCCGTGAAACGCCAAATTATTCCTCTTCACTGTAAAGAAGAAAATTGTAACTCTAACTAGCTTTTTGGGCCCTCTTCATGGCCTTTTCTAATCCCTTGTAATCTTGGCTACCAAACAACACCTTTCGCCCATTAGTTAATTCCAATTGCAATCCCTGGTCACCTTTGACATTATAGGCCTTGCTTTCAAAACCAAAGCGAATGCCCCAACCGCCAAATTCTTTGAGTGGGGAGTAGGTTCTAGCCCTGTAGCGACTAATATCCTCAAAAGGGATCAGCCGTTCTTTGAAGTGAACAGGAAAGAATTGATAATGTAATCCTTGTTGGCTGACTCTTAATTTTAGTTTCATAAACCAGAATAAAACGGGTAGACCCAAGCCCACCAAAATGGAAAAGCTAATGACTCCCTCATTGCTGAGTGGTTTATCACCAATGGGGTTGCCTAGCATGACTTGTTCGTAAATGCCATAAAGAGAAAAGGCAGGAAAAAATAAAATCACGATCCACAACCAAGGCTGTCTGAAATATTGTACTTCTTTATAAAAGGTTGACATATATAGATTGAATTGAAGGCATTTCTTATTTTGTAACGGTTAGCGTGGTTGATGTGATGGTGTTACTTCTATTACCAATACGGTCAACAACATAAATGTCAAAGGTGGCGCTTTGCTGACTGCTTCCATCGGTGATGGCCGTATTGTTTAACACCACATCAAAGGTACCCCTGATGGGAATAGTTGCCCCGTCTGGTGCCAATTGCTGTAGTCGGTAATCGTAAACGATACCGTTTCGGTTGTCTTTGAGGTATAAGTTTTTGACATTGGGGCTATTTTCTCCCAAATCCCCATCGCCGTCTTCGTATTTAACGTTGAAGGTTATCGGTCCATCAAACTCTTGAATAGTAGTAGGGTTCAGCGTGTTAAATTCTATTCGCGGAACCTCAGATAAGATGATGTCTTCGTCTTTTCCACATGACACTAGCGTTAAAAAAATTGATAGTGATAGTATGTAATATGTTAATCTAGAACAAATGACCATGTGGATTTATAATAACTTTCGTCTTCAGTTTCTGGGTATTCTGACAACGGCGCTTTAGGACCATCTTTGGTGTAATAGCGAACAAAATACTGTTGATTGGTATTGAATATGGAAGTGTTGAGTGTCAACAAAAAAGGATAATCAAACTCCTCATTGTTCAAACAGGTGGCCTGAAACTCTTGGGCATTAGAAAAATCATTCATGTCTGTCGATATCTTCATAGTGTTGTACAACAAGTCCAAATTTTCTACATTGTCGTCTTCAACCGTAATCACGACATTAATGTCGGTGTTTTGGGGCAACATGAAGGGATTATACCATTCGTCATCTACTCTATTACTAGTGTAATTGGTGTCGTATTCCACATCAAAAAAAGAAGCGTACATAATGTTTGGCAGGGTATTGGGTTTTACTGCCACATTTCCAAATAAGTCAGGCGCACCGGCCATAATCCAATTTCCAATTTGGTCGATAGATTCTTGAGGCATTGAAATACCAATGTTATCTTGTGGCATTCGGTCGTTTTCATTTACAAAGCAACAGTTGGTAATGCGTTCCCATATTACTGAACTGGCAGTATCGTAGGGAATGACTCTGTATTCAAATTCCTCGGCGGCATTGTTCTTTTTTATTGAATGATATACTAGGGTGGAGTAGGTGCTGTGGGGTGTTCTAAAATCGGGTTCAAAACTGCCGTCATGGCAGCCAAGGACATTGCATTTAGGCTCAAAGACCTCATTGTGTATACGACTCAGAGAGTGAGGACTAGAATTATCAACAGGGTTACCATCTATGGGATAAACGATTTCACTATAAGGGTTATAAGGTTCTGGTACATCATCGCCGCAGCTCCAAAGTATAAGCCCAATAACTAGTGGAAGAACCATTAATAAATGTCGAGGTATTTGTTTCATAGTTTAGTTAAATGCTTCGTTGAGTACGCGTCCGCTGAGTTGTCCTGGTATGTCGTTGTCAAAGCCTAAAATATTGGCAATAGTGGGGACAATGTCTATGGTTTCGCAATCAGCGCTTACCGATAATCCACTATTGACAAAAACGTCTGTTTGATGGCCTAACATCATGCAAAAAACCTCACGACTCATGTCGTCACCAGTATGGTCGGTACCTTCCCTACCAAAGCCGTCCACCACGCCATTGGTTTCAAGGTTTCTACCATGTTCGGGGGCGGCTATTAAAATAGTGTTCTCCATACCTGGCGTATTTTGTATGCTTTGCCATAAATGGGCTAGGGCATAATCGGCACGTTTTAGATTGTTTAAATAATCGGTGGTGTCGTCGTGTGCGGCATCTACATTTTGCATATTTACTACCAGCAGTTCTGGCTGAAACTCTTTGATGATTTCCTCAGCGAAGTACATGGTGTACATATCACCATTATAAATGTCTGGCCCAAGGTCCCAAGGATCGTTCAACTGGCCCGTTGTTGCTTTATTAAAGTTCTCTTGAATGAAGGCCTCAAGCAATTCTTTATCTTGTGGGGTATTTACCACGCCACTATTATTCGCGAAGTCTCGGGTAAAGTTGTTGTCACAAAATCCTTTTAAGGCACTGATAGATTCTGATTGGCTGTTGAGTTGGGAGTTACCAGGCGTATAAATAGATTCATAGCCCGAGTAAATAAAACTCAATGGCTGAACGTGATTCGCTCCATATTTAGCGCCATAGCTGGGGTCTGTGCTGTAGTTTAGTTGAGGGTAAGGACCCAAGGAGTTGGACACCCACCAGGCGTTCAAGGCGCTCATCGATGGGGAATTGTGTTTTCTATACAGTTCAAAAACCGTTGGGTACTGTGGGTTGGCATTGATGTTAAGGTTGGTGTCGGTATAAACGCCGGTCATCAAAGTAGCGTGTCCGTTATAATGACCAGTAGGGCCGTTTTTCATTTTCATATTAGAAAATAGTGTTCCCTGTTCTTGTAAGCTTTGTCCTGAGGGTAGTCCCAAGGTGCTACCCACATCAACACCAGCTAAATTTTCTACGCCACCACTAAAGGTGTAAGGCATCATATTCCCAAAAGTACCATTGGCAAATTTGTGAGACTCTAGACTCCTCACTCCACCCGCAAAGAGGCATAAAACCACATGATCGGCTTTGCGAGCACCAGTGGCAGCAAATAACCGTCCAGATGGTAATATGTAAGGTGCTGCAAAAGTAGCGGCGGCGGTAAGGGCTGTCTTTTTTATGAATGAACGTCTTTTCATATTAGTAGTATCTGTATTCGTTGGCAGTCATCATTGAGAAATAGACCATTTCTGCATCAATACTGCCGTTGTTCAAAATTAACTCTGTCATGTGCCACTTTTCAAAGGCATTGGGTGATCTATTGTAGAGTTTCTCATATGCATCAACAACGAAGCTGTCCACACTTTCTCTGGAAATACGAAGTAAACTTGGAATGTCACTGCCATCATCAAGAATAAATTTTTTGATGATTAATTCAATGACCAATGACTTATCACCAAACGATTTATAAGAGGTAATAATTTCCTCCAATTGATTTTGAGGTATGTTGGAGCCATATAAATCATTATAGGCAATAGACACAAATTCAATATCGGTTTTTAGTTGGTTTTTTTCGGCATTACTTTGTTCAACCTCTACTTTGTCAACCTCAAATAGAAAGTAGGGGTCGTCCTTTGAACAAGACGAAAAAACCAGTAGGATAAGCATTAAAAATGTGTAAATAGTGGTTTTCATTCTATTCCTAAAAATTCATCGGTGGTTAGTATTCTTTTTTGCAGACTTTGGTAGTCTTTGTTTTGTTTGAATGACTGAATAAGTTCGCTAATTTCCAAAGTAGTTGGGTCTCTGAACAATAGTTTGTTATAGACACTAATAATTTGACCTTCATAATAGCCGTTATGTTCAAAAAATAGACTGTTGAAATCATTTTTACTATTGCCATTTTGCTCAAAACAAATACTTTGTTCGCCATCTACCATAATTATACCATTTTCTAATTCATATTCGGTGGGGTAGCGGTGTAAAAAGTTTTGATAAATAGAAACGACATAATTAAAACTACCCATATTTAGTTCGTCATACAATATATTATTCACGCACCTATGGTGCACATCTACTACATTGGCTTGAGCAGAAATTAGGTCGTCTGCCGTACTATTCAATAGGTATAAATTGTTCAACGATTCTTCGTACTCTTCAATAACGAAGGGATTAGTTTCATCTTTAAGTAGATTTTCGAAAAGTATAATATAGTCTTCTCGAATGTCATTGGTGTCTATCCCATTTAGGTAGTCTTGCCTAAAAACACGATACAGATTAATGTAATATTCCTCATTACTTAGAACGATATCTATGACTTGCTCTCTACTTTGCAAAGAAACATCACTACCTAAAAGGGTGTTGGCTTCATTAAATTCATAGGTGTTTGGCTCCCTACCCAACAGACTGATGTATAGTTTATTGATGTAGTTTTCTTTTATGACCCTGTCAATCGTTTGGTCGGGTGGTGCAATATTATCACTCACTATAATGGGCTCATCTTTGGTACAAGCCATTATAATCAGAATGGGTATGAATAATAATTGCCTCAATGATTATTATTTTGTATTCAAACGTTTAAAGTTAGTGAAAAAGTGTGGAATGGTTTCTATTCCCTTTAGGAAGTTAAAAATACCATAGTGTTCGTTGGGAGAATGAATGGCGTCGCTATCTAGTCCAAAGCCCATTAAAATCGACTTTACACCGAGTTCTTCTTCAAATAGAGCCACTATGGGTATACTTCCACCACTTCTTACTGGTACGGGTTTTTTGCCAAAAGTGCGTTCCATGGCTTCGCTAGCTGCCAAATATGCTGGGCTGTCAGTGGGCGCGACGTATGGTTCGCCACCATGATGTGGTGATACTCTTACACTGACACTTTTTGGGGCAATGTGCTTAAAGTGCGATTCAAACAATTGCGTTATTTCTTCATCCTTTTGATTGGGAACTAGTCGCATTGAAATTTTGGCATAGGCCTTAGACGCAATAACGGTTTTGGCGCCTTCACCGGTATAGCCACCCCATATGCCATTGACATCTAGAGTGGGGCGTATGCCGGTTCGCTCCATGGTGGTGTATCCCTTTTCACCATGAACATCGCCCAGGTCTAAGGCTTTTTTATAATTTTCTAGAGAGAAAGGTGCTCTGGCCATGTCTTCCCTTTCTGCCCTGGACAACTCTGTAACTTTATCGTAGAATCCGGGGATAGTGATGTGGTTGTTTTCATCTTTCAATGAGGCAATCATTTCACATAAAATATTGATAGGGTTAGCCACGGCTCCTCCGTACAGCCCCGAGTGTAAGTCACGATTAGGCCCTATTACTTCAACCTCAAGATAGCTCAATCCTTTTAGGCCCGTGGTAATGGAAGGGGTGTCGTTGGCAATGATGCCTGTGTCTGAAATAAGTATGGCGTCGCACTTCAGACGCTCTTTATTAGTTTTGACAAAGTCACCCAAATTATCCGAGCCGACTTCTTCTTCGCCCTCTATCATGAACTTCACATTACATGCCAACGAGTTAGTACACATCATCAATTCAAATGCTTTGATGTGCATATACATTTGTCCTTTATCATCGCAAGCCCCACGGGCAAAGATCGCGCCCTTTGGATGTATATCGGTAGTCTTAATGATGGGGTCAAAGGGGCCACTTTCCCACAACTCTAAAGGGTCGGCGGGTTGAACGTCGTAATGTCCATATACTAATACGGTTGGGAATGATGGGTCAATTATTTTTTCTCCGTAAACAATGGGGTAGCCACTTGTTGGGTAAATTTCGACATTGTCAGCTCCAGCTTTCACCAAATGGTCATGTACGGCCTGAGCACAAGTGTGTACGTCTTTTGAATATGCAGGATCTGCACTAATGGACGGAATACGCAATAAGTCTAATAGTTCGTCAATAAATCGACTTTTGTGTTCTTCTATGTATTGGTTGATGTGTTCCATAATTTATAGTAATGTTTGTCCTGTCATTTCTTGTGGAATGTCAATTCCCATGAGGGTTAAAAGGGTTGGAGCAATATCGCCTAATTTACCATTTTTTATTGTAGTATGTTGGGTATTTAGCAAAAAGCAAGGCACTGGGTTGGTTGTATGCGCTGTGTTTGGGCTTCCATCAGAATTTACGGCATAATCGGCATTGCCATGATCGGCAATGATAAGTAGGGCGTAGTTGTTGTTGATAGCTGTTTCGACTACTTTTTTGGTGCAGGTGTCCACCGTCTCAACCGCTGTTTTGATGGCTTCAAAATCACCAGTGTGCCCTACCATATCGGGATTGGCAAAATTTAGGCACACGAAGTCGGCACTTTCTTTTTCTAATTCTGGCACAATTAAGGAGACAATTTCATGGGCACTCATTTCGGGCTGTAAGTCGTAAGTCGCTACTTTGGGTGAATTGACCATGAGTCGTTTTTCGCCTTCAAACTCTTGTTCTCTACCTCCAGAAAAGAAGAAGGTCACATGAGGGTATTTCTCCGTTTCAGCAATTCGAATTTGCTTTAATCCATTTTGGGCAATTACTTGGCCTAGGGTATTGTTGAGGTTGTCTTTTTCGAAAATGACTTTGACGTTCTTAAAGTTTTTGTCGTACATCGTCATGGTCGTGTAGTGCAGGTCAAGGCACTGCATATCATGTTCAGGCATATCCTTCTGAGTAAGAGCAGTAGAGATTTCTCGGCACCTGTCAGTTCGGAAATTAAAGCAAATAACGGCATCACCATCCTCAATGGTAGCAATGGGCTGTTTGTTGTTCGTACAAACTATGGGAGTGATAAACTCGTCGGTTATGTTGTTTTGATAGGATTCTTCTATGCTTTGTAAAATATTAGTAGTTGGCTTGCCTTTGCCTTTGGTTAGTAAATCATATGCCAATTTTATTCGCTCCCATCGATTGTCTCTGTCCATGGCGTAGTAGCGACCACAAACGGTAGCTATTTTTGCCCCGTATAAATTGTCTTTTAAAGCTACTAAAAATCCTTTTCCACTTTTTGGATCGGTGTCTCTGCCATCGGTAAAGGCGTGTATAAATACGTCTTTTAATCCTGCCTTTTGGGCTAGTCGGCATAGCTCGTAAAGGTGATTGGAGTGAGAATGTATTCCACCGTCAGAGACTAAGCCCATAAGGTGCAAAGGCTTGGTATGTTCTAAAGCGTATTGAAATGCTGCTTGTAAGTTGGGCATACTCTCCAAGCTGTTTTCATCACACGCTTTGTTTATTTTGGCTAAATCTTGGTAAACGACCCTACCTGCTCCAATATTGAGGTGTCCGACTTCTGAATTGCCCATTTGACCGTCTGGTAAACCTACAGCTAGTCCATCGGTTTGTAGTTCGCTGTTGGGCCATTTGTTGTACAAGGAATCAATGAAGGGTGTTTTGGCAGAAAAAATTGCGTCTGAGGCGTCCCGACTTCCGTGACCCCAGCCATCTAAAATCATTAGAACTGTTTTGGTGCATTGCATGCATGCAAAGATAATGGCTTTGACGAACTTTTACATACATTATCGGTACCAATTACTGTAAACCGACCGTTTTGAAAACCAAATAAGAAATACTCCAAAGATGATAACAAATATGGGAATAGTAATACTTTGTGCTAAGCCAAATACCTCTATTGAACTTGTGAAAAACACATAATGAATCATTTGTGGTATGATGGCTAACATATATAAGATGAACATACTATATGACCAATGTTTGCGAAGCAGTAATCCAACAGATCCAAAAAAGCCAGTTGAAACTGATATGGCAAAAATGATATAGGTCCATAGAGAAAAATCAGCGTACAGGTCCTGCTGTGCACTTGGTAATTCTTGTAGACCAAACTTAGAAACATATACATGAGTAATAAAAGAAAGTACTCCAATAATATTCCACAGTAGAATAAGTATTGTAGCTATCCAAAACCATAGGGGTGATTTAGTTTTCATAACTCTAAGCATTTTTTTAGACCTAACATTTTTAGTGTTTTTTATGGATAATATAACTTACCTAATTTTGTCATTTCATTTATGGGTAATGAACGAAATTTACCATTTAATTGAAATTCAATTTTTGCCGGTAAGCCTTCTGACTGCCAATACTGTTCGCTTTTAGAACCACTAATAATGAGTGTATCACTACGATTGAAAGACTTAGGAAATATGTTAAAGTGCAGCAGGCGTTCGTGTGCGTAAACAGTTTCAACAGAAAAATTCGATTGATTGGCTGGAGCAACTATTTTGAAGGTGTAGTTAGTGCCAGAGCCAGACTCTTTTAGACCGCCTACCCAATGCTGATAGCTGGATGAAATTACCATTTTATTAGAAGAACAACTAGCAAGAAACAAGCAGATTATTAGAATGTATTTCATCTTTTAAAGGGATTTTAAAAAAATCTTATAAAGAAACTATTAATTGGAAAGTATTAAGTTTGTTGTAAGTATTTCAATGGAACAATAAGCATTCCAAAGCAACTCCCATTTTCTTTGCTAAGATTTTTATGATGAATTTTGTGTGCCCTTCTTATGGCTTTGAAATATCTAGAATTGGTATTTCTCAATAATTTGATTCGTTGGTGAATAAAGACCTCATGAATAATAAAGTACGCTATACCGTAAAGGGTAATTCCAATCCCAATAGATAAGAAGTAGGAACCTAACATTATAAAAGCAGCACCAGGAATGGCAAAGATTAAAAAAAAGGCATCGTTTTTTTCAAACTTTTTATGCTTATCAACTTGGTGATGGTCACGATGTAAGTTCCACAAAAAACCATGCATCACGTATTTATGGGTTGCCCATGCCACAAATTCCATAGCCCAAAAGGTAGTGAAAATAATGAGAATGCTAATCCACCAATTCATGATGCAAAATTAAGCAATTAATGCGTTTTTGTGAAGGTAATATTTACTTTCCAACACCTTCTCAAGGCAAATTTTAAGCCAGGGGGTATATTTCTGTGGTGAATTAACAATATCAGTCAATAAATCGTTAGGACTTATGTATTTATAGTCACACACTTCTTCCACGTCATAACAAGGAGTGTCATCTGAAAACCCCAAAAAAACATGGTCTAGTTCGTTTTCAATGAGTCCGTTGTCAAAGGACGCTTTATATATAAAACTAAAAGAAAAGGTTAAGTTAGTACTTAAGCCCATTTCTTGCTTTAAACGACGTCTGGCGGCGTCAATGGTTTCTTCGCCAAGCATAGGGTGACTACAAGCCGTATTGCTCCAAAGTCCTGGAGTGTGATATTTGCTTAATGCCCTTCGTTGTATGAGCATTTTTCCTTCAGAATTGAAGATAAATACTGAAAGGGCACGGTGAAGAAGTCCTTTTTTATGAGCTTCTAACTTTTCCATTTGACCTATGGGTTTGTCTTTTGTATCAACAAGAATAACTTGTGTGTTCATACTAGAGTGTTTTGAGTATGGGCTTAATGAACAACTGCAAACTTTCGGTTTGCTCATCAATTTGGTTCGTAATTATTTCTTTGTCCGATTCTAGATTACTATTATATGCTAGGAAATCGGGAACGTTTAGTTGTACACAATATCTTAAAAATCGCAATTCTAGATTGTTGGGATATTTGTTGATAGCGTTTTCTAACATATCCTTTCCCTTGTAAAAGTAACGCCACTTTTTTACAGGATTTGAGTTGTGTTTTGCTAACATCATTTTAGCTACCGCATGATATGAGAAGGCCAGAAAGTTGGCGCTTAAATTACTATTTTCTGTAAGGTGATATAGTTGTTGGCAAGTCGCTTTTTCTTTTTGAGCATGGACGTACAGATGGCGTATCTCATCAATATCTTGTACTTGTTGGCAAGCAACTGTTGAGCTTAGTAACAGAAAAGTAAATAAGATTACTTTCATATTAGATTCAGCTGATTTTTAATCATAGATTGAGCCATTAGTGCCAGTTTATCAGTGTTCGGAATTCGAATTCTTTCTTGCAAAATCCTGGACGATGGTAATGATTTAATCTTTCTAAATAGGTTGTAATAATATATGTACGCTAAATAAACGCCTCCTCTAGAGCTATACGGAAGTCGTTTGATACCTTCCAATGCTTCCTCAAAGTCGATTTGGATATCTTTTTCAATGTTAGCTTTGTCATCTTCGCTAAAGTTTAGCATGTTGACGTCAGGAAAATAGGTTCTGCCTAATTGGTTGAAGTCACTATTGGCATCTCTCAAAAAATTGACCTTTTGAAAGGCCGACCCCAAACTCATTGCACTTGGTTTAAGCTTTTCGTACAGGTCTTCTTTTCCATCAACGAATATCTTAAGACACATTAATCCAACCACCTCGGCCGACCCTAGTATGTACTTGTTGTATTTGTCGGAATCGTAGGCTTGTTCATCGTCTAAATCCATTTCCATACTGTCAAGAAATGTTTTGATAAGGTGCCACTCTATGTTGTAATCGTGAACAACCTTTTGGAAACTGTTAAGTATAGGGTTTAAACTAATCTTTCGCTCAATAGCATCTATGGTGTCTTGTTTGAATTTTTCAAATAAATAGTGTTTATCATAGTCATGAAAAGTATCTACAATTTCGTCCGCAAAACGAACAAATCCGTAAATACCATAAATTGGTGCGTGGAGCTTTTTATCTAATGCTTTGATACCAAAACTAAAACTAGTGCTATAGGCAATTGTCGTTAGTTTGCTGCATTTGTTGGAAACGGAGTCGAAAAGATGTTTCATAATGAAAGAAGGTTAGAGTCTACAATGTGTTTAGCAACCACTTGACCTGAAATGATGGATGGTGGCACACCTGGGCCCGGTACGGTCAGCTGTCCAGTGTAGAATAAGTTAGATAGTTTCTTGTTAATTATTTTAGGTTTGAGGTTGGCAGTTTGCATTAGGGTATTAGCTAATCCATACGCATTACCTTTATATGCGTTGTAATCATCCACAAAGTCATTGACACAGTAACTTCTTTTGTACACAATGGCGTCTTCAATACTTTGGTTGGTATATTTTTCCAATCGCTTGATCATAATGTTAAAGTATTTTTCGCGAATATCATTTGTATCCATGAGGCCTGGAGCGATAGGCATCAGAAAGAATAAATTCTCCATTCCTGCAGGAGCAACTTCGGGATCAGTTTTTGAAGGGCAACAAACATAGAACAGAGGTTGCTTTGGCCACTGAGGGTCTTTGTAAATTTCGTCGGTATGTTGTTCTATGTCTTCATCAAAAAATAAATTATGATGAATGAGTTTGTCTATTTTTTTGTTTACACCCAAATAAAACAAAAGACTTGAAGGAGAAAAGGTTCTGTTCTGCCAATAGGAAGAGCTGTAATTGCTGTATTCTTTTGGAAGAATTTTACCATCCACATGACTGTAATCGGCTGAACCTATCAATACATCGGTGTCATATTCTTCTTTTTTTGTTTGAATGGATTGAATTTTTCTGTCTTTAATAGTAACAGATTGCACTTCTTCTTCTGTGTGTATAGATACACCTTGATCTAGGCAAATTTGTTTGAAGCCCTCTATCACTTTACCAAAGCCGCCCATAGGATAAAAGGTGCCCTTTTTAATTCCTGAATAGGTCATTAAACTGTACAGGGCAGGTGTTTGGTTTGGAGCTGTTCCGAGAAAAAGTACTGGAAATTCTAGAAGTGATCTCAGATAAGGGTTTTTGAAATATTTGGCGACATGCTTTCTGTATGAGGTGAATACTTGAAGTTTAAACACGTTGAGAAAAATTTCGGACTTACAAACTTCGATTAGAGACAGTCCAGGTTCATATACCAATTGATTTATGCCAATATCATATTTGTATTCGGCCTCTTTCATGAAGGCATTTAGCTTGCTAGAAGATCCTTTTTCAAAGTGTTCAAATAGTTCGCAAACAGCATCCCAATCTGATGAGATTTCCATTGTGGTATCTTGATTAAAAATTATCTGAAAGCCTGGATTCAGTTGAATTAGTTCAAAGTAGTCGCTTGGTTTTTTTCCAAACTGATGAAAGAACTTTTCAAAAACATCGGCCATCCAATACCAACTAGGGCCCATGTCAAACACAAACCCATCGGCACTAAATTGTCTGGCTCGTCCCCCAATAGTGCTATTTTTCTCAAAAATTGAGACTTGGTGACCGTCTTTGGCTAAAAAAGCCGCTGTACTAAGCCCAGAAAATCCACTTCCTATGACCGATACCTTACCCACTATTATGATTTTATGAATTCATAGAATTCATTTCTTGTCTTATTTGATTCGATAAATTCTCCGGTAAGTTTTGACGTTTTCATTGAGGTTCCTTTATGACCAACGCCCCTGCACTGAACACAGTTATGAGTGGCTTCAATCATAACGGCTACTCCTTTATTACTTTCTACAATCCTGTTGATGGCATCGTGAATACGCACGGTTAGGTTTTCTTGTATGGCACCACGTCTAGAATAATGTTCAACGATTCGATTGAGTTTGCTTAGACCTATAATTTTGTGATTAATCTGTGGAATATATGCAATGTGTGCTTTACCCATTATGGTTTGATGGTGGTGCGAACACATTGACACGACAGGAATGTTACCTTCAAAAATAATACCATCGTAATCTTCATTGGGGAAGGTGGTAATTTTTGGAAATGGATTATATCTGCCAGCCCATAGATCATTGACGTAAGCCTTAGCTACTCTAGTAGGTGTTTCTTTAGAGTTTGGATCATTCTTCCAATCACATCCCAAAGAATCCAAAAACTCTCCAAATTTTACAGCCGCCTTTTTTATCATTGCCTCTTTTTCGTCAGTACTAAGGGCGCCTCCGATATTAATGCCATCGGCAAATCCAATATTTTTTAATTCAGGATTAAGCTCAATAATATGTGCTGTACTGTCTAATGTCTTTTTATCCATAATATTCTACATAATTATTTTCAGTCTCGTACAATTTAACGCTGTGTAGGGAACAAGTTGTCGATTTGATATCTTTTTCAATTTGTTCGTAAATCTTAACAGCAATGTTTTCGGCTGTTGTAATGACACCTTTCATAAAATCAACCTCAAGATTTAAATTTCGATGATCCATTTTATCCACTACGTTGTGTTTAATTATGTCACTGAGTTTTTTTAAATCCATAACGTATCCGGTGTCCGGGTCAATGGGCCCCTCTACTGTAACAAAAAGCTCATAGTTGTGACCATGCCAGTTTTTGTTGGCGCACTTTCCGAAGATTTGTTCGTTTTTTTTATCGGACCAGTTTGGGTTAAACAACCTGTGGGCAGCATTAAATCGTTCGCGACGTATTACTCTTACGTTTGTCATTTTGTATAAACTTGAGTCTTCAAAATTATACAAAAAGTATTAGATTTGCAAGAAAAATGAAAACATTACTAATAGGATCATCTAGTGACATTGCCAAAAGTGTTATGGAAATTGGCAATATGAATACTGAATATATTCAATTAACATCTAATCTGTCAACACCAAATCAGCATGAAATAAATGTGCAAGATGAAACTACATTTCCACTTATTGAAGGCGAAATTAACGGATTAGTGTATTTTCCTGGTTCTATCAATCTACGCCCATTTTCTAGTCTCAAGTTATCAGATTTCCAGTCAGATTATGAAATTAATGTATTAGGATTGATTAAAATACTGAAACATTATCACAAACAATTGGCTCCAAATTCTTCCGTTGTCTTTATTAGTTCAGTGGCAGCTTCTGTTGGCATGCCTTATCATGCCTCTATTACTTTATGTAAATCAGCAATTGAAGGCTTGGCTCGTTCATTAGCGGCCGAATGGTCTCCAAAAGTAAGGGTTAATTGTGTGGCTCCTTCTGTTGTAAAAACAAAGCTATCTGCTAGATTATTTAGAACTGATGCTCAGGTCGAACAAATGAATGCCCGCCATCCACTACAAACAGTGGGTAAGCCAATGGATATAGCACACGCCATTGACTTTTTACTTTCAGAAAAGTCATCATGGATGACAGGACAAGTCTTGCATATCGATGGCGGTTTGTCTTCTATTAAAAAGTAGAAAGTATGTATACACTATTGTGGCGTCATAAATACAGGTTGATAGCCTTGACCATTTTGACCTTTATTTATTGTGGCTACCGTCTATCAAATGCCACTATTTTCTTTGACTCGGAACGAATAATCAACGATCTAGAGATAAATGACGATGCTTTTAAATTAGTGGATGATAATAATTTAGTGTTTGTGGGTATGTCATTTAACAAGCCACTATCGTTTGAAGATATGCAAAAGGTAAATGAATTTCACAATGACCTTAAAAAATCACATCTTGTAAAACGGGTGTTTGGTATTATTAATGACCGTCGTCTAATTAATACTGGTCTATTTCCAGTAGCCAAAAAGATTATTAATTTAGATAGCCCACAAGACTATGTACAATCAGTTTCTATGTTAGAAACTAATCCTAGTAATTTTGTTTCGGATGATTTAAAAAAGTTACTTTTTTTAGTTGAAAAAGAACCCAAAACAACTAAACAAGAGAATGAACTCCTTGTTGAGTTCCTTTATAATGCTCAGCTAAACGATAATCTGGAGGATGTCTATGTCAGTGGTCGTTTACCTAGTGAACTTTACTTTTCAAAGAAAGTCATAAAAGAGTTTATTTTACTCACTCTCATTAGCGGGAGCTTGTGTTTCTTGTTTCTCATGCTTATTACTCGCAACTTGGCATTAGTTTCTTTCACTGTATTGAGTGTAATTGCCAGCATTGTCATCACCTTAGGAGTGTCTCAAATCGTATTTGGAGGAATAGAATTGGTAATGATAGTTACACCAGCCATCTTATTTATTGTTTGTTTGTCGGATATCATGCACTTAACCAACAAACAAGAAGAACGTTGCCAGTTACCCTTGCTTTTTTTTGAAAAGCGAATGGAGGTAGTAGGCAAGGCAGTGGCTCTTACGTCCTTAACCACTGCCATGAGTTTTTTGACTTTTTTGGCAAACGATATAATGCCCATTTTACGTTTTGGAATCATAACATCTTTTGGTGTTGTGGTCACTTTATTTATTGCTAAATTGGTGTATGCTATAAGTGTTGATAGGGGGTTTAATCAAAGTAAACCATTTGATTTTATTGAACAAATTATTAATAAGTTGATTTTGTTTCTAAAAAGAGGGCAGAGTAAAACAGTATTTCATGTTGCCATATTTTTGGCCATTGTCTTAGGAGTCTTCGGAGTATTTAATGTGAAAATTGACAATTATCTTACCGATGAAATAAATAAAAAGTCGTTCATGTATGCTCAAACAGCCTTCATTGACCAATATTTTGGGGGTATCAAGCCTATCACGATATACGTTGAACGCGATGAGCTTTTGGATACTGATCAATTAACAGCACTTAAAAATAAGCTGTTAGAATTAGGATTTACGGTTGATTTTTCAAATTTGTCAAGCAATACGTCTTTACTTTCCAGTATGGGGTTTTCTAATGTCGCCCTTTCTGAGTCGTATTTTTTTGTGTGTAGAACCTCTGACGAAGGGTCTTTGAAGACCATGCAGAAGTTAAATGAGTTGGAAAGTATATTTCCAACATACACATTTGATTACTCTGGAGCGGGTTATTTATTTGATTTGTTAGCAAACGACCTTACAAAACAGTTGATTTATGGCCTGTTGATTGCAATATTTTCAATTGGTCTCATTTTCTTTTTTATTAATAAATTTAATATCAATTATTTTATTATTGCCATTGTCCCAAATTTAGCACCCATATTGGTTTGTATTGGTGTCCTTCATAGTTTTGGTTTCTATTTTAGTTTGTCCAATGCGTTTATTTTTACCATTGTATTCGGTCTAATTATTGACGATTCTATTCATGTTATAAGTGCCTACTCTAATCATATAAAGCGCGGATTGACGCCATCTAAAGCCATGAATTTAGTGTTGACTAGGACGGGCTCGGCGGTGATAAAAACTACCTTCATCATTATTTTCTGCTTGTTCCCTTTATTATTTTCAGAGTTTAAATCGGTTTCTCAATTATCTGTCATTACCATTTTGAGTGCGGTAATTGCAGTTTTCTTTGATTTGGTGTATTTACCGCTAATTATAAATCGACTAACTTGAGTTTTAACTTTCTTTGATTACTTCTTTGAACAGTTGCCACAGACTGTCGGGTAGTTGGCTAAGGTTGAAAAAGTCAAATTTATCATTCTCATGATTTAAACTTATGGAAGTGGTATGTGTTTTACTCTGATAGAACCAGTACGTATCTCCTTTGTGTTTTAGTTGTTTAATAAAGTATGGTGTTGCTATTTCTAGTCCCGTTTCTTCTTTAGTTTCTCTTAACACTGCATCGTTTGGCTTTTCGTTTTGTTTTATTTTTCCAATGATGGGCGTCCAAATATTTGGAAAGAATGGATTGGTATTTTTGCGCTTCAGAAGGAGAAGCCTTTGCCGATGAAAAATAAAATGCACACAATAGGTCATTTTTGAAGGGATGGGCAAAACCAGCTTTTACGCTGATCTGAAGTTAATAGACTTTTGACTGGACGTCCATGGGGGTCACTTGTTTTGCCGTAAACTTTTAACGTAAATTTCGATTGATCAAAGGGATTTTTAAAATCTTTAAGTTCTGCACCACCGGTTTGATAGCTATGATGCATGATGTCTTTGACACACTTTATCAGTGAGGATATTTTTTTTTGCGATAATTGGCACCACTTATTTTCAGGGTGTATATTGGCAGCATACAATACCTCGGATTTGATATAGTTGCCAACGCCTGGAAAATATCGTTGATCCATTAGCGCTGAACAAATTGAGCGGTTAGGGCTTATTTTTTCTGCCAAAAATGAAATATGAGCGTTCAAATCGTAATTTTCATGTAATACATCAAATTGAGTATTATGTTTTGAGGTGAGTTCGTCCATTTTCAGAACTCTCATTTTACCAAATTTTCTGACATCCCTAAAATAAAGCTCACCAATGTTGCTAGAAACTTTAAAATGACAATGTTTTATGTTTTCAAGACTCCAAGAGCCAGTCATTCCAAGATGAAAGTTGAAATAGAGCTCATGATTTAGTGGTATGAAAAGATTCTTTCCAATTGTAAAAGTAGGAACAAAATGGCTAGGGTGATTGGTTTTTATGGCGTCAAAAACAGATTTGTATTTTAGCTCGTAATAATCTGTGAGGACATCAAATCGCATATTCTTCGCCCCTTCGAAAAACGAATTGTAGTAATTGGATGCTATTTTAACCTCGGGTCCTTCAGGCATTATGGTAAAACGACTAATACTTCATTTCTTCGATTCAGTAATTTATAAGGTGAGTCGTAAACTAGCAGTTCAAACTCATTCGTGTAACTAATGCCGTATTTTTGGAGTGTTTGAATTAGTTCCGTTTTTTTACTTTGTGTTTTTCTTGGATTCGCATATCCTGAAAATCGTATCGTGGCAACAGTTCGTTCGCTAATACTAACTATTTCAATGTCGTTGTTGTTGGGTTTAGGCAGATTATATTCGTTGTAACGATTGGGCATGAGAAACATCATCTCATTGTTTTCGGAGGACATTTTCATGTTAACAGGAGAGGTCATGCCAATCTGTTCTTGTCGTTCATTACCACCAAAAATATAGTTAGCTAACACTCTAAATCGCGAGTTGTTGTCCGCCCCTTTGGTGTAATAGCTAGCATATAGAGATTTTGGGTATTTTCTGATTTCAACCGAATCAATAGTTTTTAATAATTTGTAGTTAACATCGTAACTCACTTTAAAAGCAAAGAATGTTATTAACGAAAGCAATACAAAACATAAGGCGATACCCTTTTTCATTATTTTAGCTGACTAGTAATTTTTTCGTCAAGGGGGGATACGCTACTCCCATAATGAGCGATTAATTGACCATCTTTGCCGACAAGAAACTTATTGAAATTCCAACTTATAGAATAATTGTCTTTTCCATTTAAGTTTTTGTCTGTCAACCACTTATAAAGCGGGTGCTTACTGTTTCCTTTTACTTTTGTTTTTTCTGTGAGTACAAATTCAATACTGTACTTACTTTGACAAAAAGTTTGTATCTCTTTTGCGTTGCCTGGCTCTTGAAAACCAAATTGATTACAAGGAACGCCTATTACTGTCAAGTTCGAGTATGAATCGTGTAACTCTTGAAGTTCAGTGTATTGAGAAGTATAACCACAAAATGAGGCAACATTGACGATTAGTAAATTTTGTCCTTTGAAGTCAGAAAGATTGATAGTTTCGCCGTCGATTCCTTTTATAGAAATATCGTGAAAAGTTTGTGAAAGGCTAGTGTTCATGCAAAAGAAAAAAATTAGGAGTGAAACTATTTTATTCATATTGGTCTTAAAATAATGGGGGAGTAGTCGAAACAACTCCCCCAGTGTATAATTTACAGTTAACGATTTATTTAGCGAAATTATATCGTTTAACTGAGCTACCATCTGAGTAAATGTCTATCACAATTTGATGCTTAATAAATCTATTTACTTTTTCGCCAAGTAAGTTCAAGGAATACATATAAGCAATATCTTTTGAAACGTATTGGTCAATGGAAGTTGGGTCAGCAGTTACAAGAACCATATCTATAACATGAACAAACCCATTGTCAGCTGGAATGTCGGCAGTTGTTACAGTGGCCATTTCTACCATAACGGTTGATCCGTCATTACTGATTATTAAGCTGTCGTTATTCATTGTTGGCACCATCATGCCGTTAGAAAGATCTTCAGCTATTGCTTCGTCAGCATGTACATGATGAAGAAGAATGCTTGTAAGGGTTGGAATATCGTTATTAAGAAGATTTTCTAGTAAACCCTCAGGCAAATTATTGAATGCACTATCGGTGGGTGCAAAAACGGTGAATGGACCCTCTGACTTTAAATCATCATCCAAATCAGCTGCGTAAATTGCTGATTTTAGTTGTGAATGTACTGGTGAATTTTCTATTATATCCATAACGGTATATGTGGTGTCAGGTGTTAAAATCATGTCTATGACATGTACCACCCCATTGTCAGCTACTAAGTCAGGTGTTGTGACGGTAGCCATGTCGATTTTTACCGTCTGTCCAGAAATACTAATGCTTAACTCATCGTTATTTAAGGTAGAAATTGTCATGCCATCCATAGTCAAAATATCGGCCGCCATGAGCTCCCCTGAATGCACATGATGAAGTAGAATAGAGGTCAGAAGTTCAGTGTTGTTTAATAATAATTGTAGAGCACCCTCTGCTAGTTCGTCAAAAATGTCATCACTTGGTGCGAAAACGGTGAATGGGCCATTTCCGTTAAGATCATCATCTAGTTCCGCGGTGACTAATGCGGTTTCTAGTGTGTTGTGCGACTCGGAAGCTGCAATGACATCAAACACGGTACCCTCAACAACGATAGTACCAGTCATGCCTTGAGCAGCATGGTTGCCAACTGAGCAATCGTAATCATATGTTCCGGGAATGGTAAAAACGTGAGTGTAAATGGTCGCCCCTGGTGTGGACGTGGCACTTGAGCCAAAACTTTCAGGATTAGTGTACTCTTGTCCTGTTAGAGCGTTGACAGCTCCATTAACATCATGTGTGCCGCCATCATTAATCCATACAACAGTGTCACCTATTGAAATGGTAATACTGGCAGGGTTATAATAAAATCCGCCAGCATTTACTGTATGCGTATCGGCAATAGATTGGTGTGTAAAACCAATAAACATTAGTAAGATAAAGATATGTTTCATAATTGTAATTATTTTTTTGCAAATATAGTCTCAAAATTGCATTAAATCGAAAAATTGTATAAAAAAATTAAAAAAAGATTATACAAAAGTTGTATATTTGTACCGTGATTAATCGACTATGGTGTCGCATATAACATAAAAATTAAATGAATGCCTAGAAAGAAAAAGCAAAAAATTTCAGTTGAAGAAATAAAGAAAAGAACTCCAAAAATCGTATTCTATACTGACAAAATGAGAATCAATTTAAAGTCAATGAGCAATATAGATTTTTGGCTTTCCAAGTTTCCCAATGGAAAATATATTGTAAATGACTAAGTACAGTATCGATCAGTTTTCCCAGATTACTGGTATAACCAAGTTTGTATTACGAACATGGGAGAATAGGTATGGCTTTTTGAAAGCAGAGCGTACTGATACAAAGATTCGTTTTTACACAGATGATTTGTTAGTGCGTGCATTGAATTGTAACTATTTGTTAGAAAATGGCTTTAAAATATCTGCAATTTCAAAAATGACACATGATGAAATTTGTCGTAAAGTTGATGAAATAAAGAACAAAGCTGACGATAAATCCAAAGAAACTTATTACATTTCTAAGCTTATACAATCTGCTCTTGATTTTGATTCACAGCTTTTCCATTTAACTTACGAGAGTGGGGTTAGAGAGTTGGGTATTATAGAGTTTTACAAAAACGTTTTGTTGGTCGCCTTTTCTAAAATTGGTATTTTTTGGCTTACAAATAGAATTGCCCCATCACAAGAGCATTTTTTATCAGAGTTGGTTAAGCAAAAGATATGTGCTGCTGCTGACGCAGCTTCTTTGAATATTTCTGACAAAGGAACATGGTTGTTGTTCTTGCCAGAAAATGAATTCCATGAAATTGGATTGATTTTTGCTAAGTTTTTGTTGATTAACAGTGGTTATGAGGTGGTCTATTTGGGTTCAAACGTTCCATATGGCTCGCTTTTACAGTTATCTGAAAAAAAGAAAATTGACAATGTTTTATTCTTTTCTGTTTCCAACACATCAAAAAGTAATCTAGACTTTACTGTGGATTATCTCCACAAATTTTTCCCCGATGCAAAACATTTTCTCGTTGCTAACGGACTCGATATGAATTTCTTGACAAAAAGTAAAGAAATTCAAATTTTAGACAATCTTGACGACTTTGTGGAAATAATTAACTAATTATTTCATTTCTAAATTTAATCATTCTACTAATAAATTTTTTGTGATTATAACTGTCTTGAATTTTAAGATTTAACAAAAAGCCACCAGCCTGAAAGTCGAACGTGTTGCCGCTGCTTATATATGTTACCTGGTTGAACCTTGAAATAATCACGTATTCCTCATTTTTAAATCTAAAGTATATTGCTAGGCCTTTTTTTCTTAGTTCAATAGTACAATATACTAGATCGGTGTATTTGTCAAAATCAAGACCGAATTTCAACGGAGTTATTGACTTGATAAGGTATTTTGGTGATCCAAAAAGATTTTTGTTAATTTTTTCAATTAAGCTGAAGGGCTTTCCACAGTTAGACACCAAGTATTCGCTGACTTTTTTTTGATTTTGACTAGTTTTTAATATCATAATCGTATATTTGTATAACAAATATAAAAAATACTTATACAATATAAAATACACTGTTTCTTACAATATGTCTCATTATCAACTTATAAAAAAACAGCATCTTAAAACAGATCTGAATACTATTTGGGATTTTGTCTCCTCGCCAAGAAATCTGAAAGAAATCACGCCAGATTACATGCTTTTTCAAATCACTTCCAAAGAACTTAAAGAAAAAATGTACCCAGGGATGATTATTTCATACAAAGTATCGCCCGTTTTAAATCTCAAAATTAATTGGGTAACAGAAATCACTCAAGTTAAAGAAAAGCAGTTTTTCATAGATGAGCAGCGCCTAGGACCATATAAAATGTGGCATCATCAGCATTTTTTCGAGGAGGATGCAAATGGGGTCTTGATGACAGATATCGTAACCTATATACCACCTTTCGGTGTTTTGGGTGATATTGCCAATCAACTATTTATCAAAAAACAACTAGAAGACATATTTAATTATAGATTTAAGGTATTAGAAAAAAAGTATAACCAATGAAGCGTCCTTGGAACATTATTAGCCCACCTGTTTATAGCTTAGCCACTTATGACGCTAATGGCAGACTTAATATGAATGTATGTACATATGTAACCTCTATCAGCATGAAGCCAAAAATGTACTCCATTGCCATAGACTACACGTCAATGACCTACAAAAATCTCGAAACTTCAAGTAAAGTGGTACTTCAGTTATTAAGTTCTAATAATTTAAAAGTGATTAGAAAATTGGGTAAAGTCAGCGGGCGCCTACTTGATAAAGAGCGGTATCTACGTTCATACAACCTAATTAATCAATGGAGAGGATACCATATTCTAAAAGATATATCAGCGAGTATTGAGCTAGAGAAAATTTCAGTAACCAAACATCATGGTGATCATGCCATATTCTACTTCGACGTTACTTCATTCAAAACTTTTTCTGATAACAATATTTTATCTTTCCAAGATTTGGTCAAAAGTCGAATAATATTGTAATTATGAAGTTAACTAAAGAGGCAATTACAGAAACTTCTCGTGTTAAGCGTTTGAATTTGATAAATGCAGTAACGGGTGTCAAGCCTGCTAATCTTGTAGGTACCAAGTCAAAGTCTGGTAATACGAATGTTGCTATATTTAGTTCGGTTGTCCATTTAGGAAGCCATCCAGCATTACTAGGCTTTTTCATGCGCCCCCAACATGAAGTTAGACGTGACACCTATCACAATATAGTTGAAACATCAAGCTACACAATTAATCAAGTACACACGGATTTTGTAGCCAATGCACACTATACATCCGCCAAATTTGAACAGTTAGAATCAGAGTTTGAAAAATGCCATTTAGATGAAGAATACATTGATGGTTTTTATGCTCCTTTTGTTAAACAAAGTCGTATAAAATTAGCTATGAAGCTACAAGACGTAATACCTTTATCCATCAACAAATGTTCTCTTTTAATTGGATCTATTGAGTATTTGGATGTCGCTGACGAATTTGTAGATAAAAATGGAGAGGTAGATCTGGAATTGCTCAACGCAGCAGGTATAGGAGGTTTAAATCGATATTACGAGCTAAAAGAAATTGCTAATTTCCCGTATGCAAGAGTGACTGATTTACCTAATTTTGACACTTAAATTGTTCAAACCGCATTTACATCTACCCTATGATTGAAAAGATTATATTTTTTACGGTTTTAATTTTGTTTTTAATTGTTTTGGATTTTTACATTTGGTCGGCATTCAAAGTTAATATATCGTCTCATCCGTTTTTGAAATATGTTTTTTGGTTGGTTACTTTACTCACAGTTATTTTTATGTATTATCCGGCAATCAACACCAATATGACTCTTTACCCGGGATATATGGTTATTATTTTCGGTTTTATGTTCACTATAATATCAACTAAGTTTATCATGGCCATCCCTTTGATTATTGACGATATTATCCGATTATTCAGATACCTTTACAAACTCATTTTTGTAACACAAAGTACCCCAACTGGTCATGCAATCAGTCGTTTTGAATTTTTGAAAAATACAGCTTTGACCTTTGGTGCTCTTCTCTTGTCTCTATTATCTTATGGTATTTTAGTAGGGCGCTATAATTTTAAAAAACATTTCGTAACACTTGGCCTTGAGAGTTATCCAAAATATCGCAAACCATTGAGAATCATTCAAATATCCGATTTACACCTTGGTAGTTTTCAAAACAAAGAGCAATTATCCAAGGCGGTAAAATTAGTGAACGAAGAAGCACCAGATTTCATCTTTTTTACGGGAGACTTGGTAAATAATTACCCTTCAGAGGCAAGCCCATACGTTAGTATTTTAAGTCATTTGACAGCCAAACATGGTAAATTTGCTGTTTTGGGAAATCACGACTATTCTGATTACATCGGACTAGATACTAGTACGCCTGAAGGACAAAAAAAATGGAATGATAACCTAAACGAGATTAAAGATATTTTCAAAACCTCAGGATTTGACTTACTACTTAATGAACACCGTACAGTTAGTGTATCTGGTGTTGAAATTAATATTGTAGGTGTCGAAAATTGGGGGGAGGGTCGGTTTTCGAAGTATTGCGATTTGGATAAGGCAATGGCCAACACCAAAAAAAGTGTTCCGACCTTTTTACTTTCTCATGATCCCACTCATTGGCATCACAAAGTACTCTCACATCCTCAACATATAGACTTGCAAATGGCTGGCCATACTCATGGTATGCAGTTTGGAATAGAGGTAAATCAATTTAAATGGAGTCCTGCCAAATGGCGATACAAGCATTGGGCCGGCTTGTATCAAAAGGGAAAATCGTACCTGTATGTCAACAGAGGCATTGGTCATATTGGCTATCCAGGTCGCGTTGGAATTATGCCCGAAATAACTATTGTAGATGTACAATCCGCCTAAAAAATGATAATGAGAATACTTATTACATTACTATGTTTGATGACAACGCTTATTGGGACAACTCAAAATATCAAAGTATATGGAACAGTAACTAATACCTTAAACAATGAACCCATACCATTTGCCAATGTCGTTATCGACGGCACTACAATTGGAGTCACTACTGACATTGATGGTAATTTTGAGTTGTCAGATCTTACTCCCGGCGAATACAATTTTAGATGTACATACATAGGTTTTAATTCGAACTTTCAGTCTGAAGTACAATTAACTCCAAATAAAAACCTGAGATTAGATTTTAGCATGGTCGAGAATGCTCAAATTATTGAGGAAGTTCAAGTCACAGCCAATACATTTAATAAAACAGAGGAAAGCCCGACTAGTTTGAGAACCATCAACGCCTCAGAAATTTATCGAAATCCAGGAGGTGACAGAGATATTTCAAAAGTAGTAGCCAACTTACCAGGCGTTTCTAGCACACCTTCCTTCCGAAATGATCTCATTGTTCGTGGAGGTGCGCCCAATGAAAATCGCTTTTTCTTGGATGGTGTGGAAATTCCCAACATTAATCATTTTGCCACACAAGGATCGTCAGGCGGGCCTGTGGGCATCATCAATGTCAATTTTATTAGGGAAGTTGATTTCTACTCGGGCGCTTTTCCTGCCAACAGGGGCAATGCCCTAAGCTCCATAATGGAATTAAAACAAATCGAAGGAAGCGACGAAAGTTTCAGCGGTAGCTTTATGATTGGTTCTAGCGATGCTGGTCTGACTCTCAATACACCATTGAGTCAAACGTCTACTATGTTGTTATCGGTTCGTCGATCATATTTGCAATTTCTTTTTCAAGCACTGCAATTGCCTTTTTTGCCCACCTACAATGATGTGCAGCTCAAAGTCACCCACAAGCCCAACAAGAAAAATCAGATTAATATTATCGGTTTAGCAGCAATTGATGAGTTTTCGTTAAATCCAAATGCCAACGAAAATATAGACGACAAACAAACATTAGCTCAAAACGAGTACATTCTTAATAATTTACCAGTCAACGAGCAATGGAATTATTCAATTGGAATGAGTTGGAAGCATTTCTTTGAAAACTCAAACTTGTTGCTTGTTCTAAGCCGAAGCCACCTAAATAATACCGCTGAAAAATACGCCGATTATGCTGACACATCCTCCGAAAAGCTTCTAGACTATGAATCAGAAGAGATAGAAAATAAATCACGACTAGAGTACAATTTTAGAGCTAACAATCTAAAATTCAATGTGGGCCTAAATTTGGAAGACGCTACATACACCAATTACACCAATCGTAAAATTACTTTTGGTGATATTATTACTGACAAAATAGTTAATGCCGAGCTACATTTTATTAAATACGGGGCCTTTGCGCAAGTCAGCAAAACCTTTTTGGTCGATCGTCTAGTAACCTCGTTTGGTATAAGAACAGATGGTAATTCATTCACTGAAAATTCAACAACCCCAAACCTATCACCTCGCTTATCGTTAGCCTACAACCTTAATGTTAAGTCAAGCATTAATGCCAATTTAGGTCGCTATTATCAGCTACCTTCGTATACCATACTTGGCTTTGAAAACAATGGAACTTACCTAAATCAAGATGCTGAATACATACAGTGTGACCATGCTGTGCTGGGTCTTGAATACAATCCTACCAACTACAGCAAAATCACTGTGGAGAGTTTTTACAAAAACTACGACAACTATCCCTTCTCGGACTCTGTAGGCATTTCGTTGGCAAATCTTGGCGGCGACTTTGGCGTCATAGGCAATGAAAACATCACATCTATTTCTAAAGGAAGAAGCTACGGCTTGGAATTTCTTGCTCAGCAAAAGCTGAGCACCTCGGTATATGGTATTTTATCTTTTACCTATTACAGAAGCGAATTCGAAGATAAAAACAATCAGTATGTGCCGTCTGCTTGGGACAATAGATACATTTTAAATCTTACAGCTGGAAAAAAGTTCAAAAATAATATTGAGCTTGGCGTGAAATTTCGTTACTCTGGTGGTGCTCCTTACACCCCCCTTGATTTAGCAACCTCTAGTATTAAAGGCGTATGGGATGTTAATCAACAAGGAGTGCTTGATTATGATCTTTTAAACACCAAGCGACTCAACGATATCCATGGTTTAGACATACGATTAGATAAGAAATGGTTTTTCAAAAAATGGAGCCTAAATGCCTATCTCGATATTGAAAACTTATACAATTATAAAATACAATTACCCTCAGAAGTAGGTGTTGATAATGAACTGTCAGATCAACCAATTTATGAGGCACAAAATGATTCTCAATATTCACTTTATGAAATCGTCAATGAGTCGGGAACGATTTTACCAACCGTAGGTCTTTTAATCGAATTTTAATGACAAAAGAAAAAGTATTAATAACAGGAGCCAGTGGCAGTTTAGCCAAGCGTGTAATACTCATCTTGCCATCTAATAAGTACGAGGTCGTTTGCCTTACCACTAATCCAAAGAAGGTAAACAACAAGTCTATTTTTTACTGGAACGTTTCAAGGCAAGAAATCGATGAGGAAGCTTTAAAAAATTGCCAACATATTATTCATCTAGCTGGCTATAACATTATGAACTCGTGGACAACTAAAAATCGTCAACTAATGTATAGCAGCAGGGTCAATGCTGCCCAGTTATTGTACGATCGTTGCTTGTCGTTAGACGTACGACCAAAAACGTTTATAACTGCGTCGGCTATTGGCTATTACGGACATGTTGAGGGGCATGTATGTAAAGAGTCGGATTTCCATGGTTCAGGATGGTTGTGCGATATGTGTGTCGATTGGGAGAAGGCCGGCCAACAGTTCGATACACTTGGCTCTAGGGTAGTACAAATGCGTATTTCCTTGTTGCTTTCTAAGAAAGCTGGATTTTTAAAGCCAACCACTCTGTCTATGAAGCTTGGGGTAGCTATCGTATTTGGTCGTGGTAATCAACCCTTTGAGTGGATGCATATTGACGATGTGGCCTCTTTTGCAAAATATGCTATGGAGACCGATAGTATTTTTGGACCCTACAATATGGCATCTCCTCAAAAATACCTGCAGTATGCTTTTATGAAAGCTCTCAAACAAAAAATTGCCAGTTATGCAATAATTGTAAAATTACCATCATGGTTTTTGGAAATACTGTTTGGAAAGCGACGTGAAATTTTAGAAGGCGGCAGTGCCATGAGCTCTCAAAAACTAATCGATTCGGCGTTTTCGTTAAAATACCCTAACTTGGAAAGTGTGATAAAAAAAGAATTTAATAGATAATGGCATATAAGTTAAGTATATTTTGGTTTAGACGCGATTTGAGACTTCATGATAACCATGGTTTTTTTCAGAGCTTGACTCAGTCTGAGTCGGTATTGCCCATATTCATTTTCGACCCACACATTCTCGACAAGTTAAGCAACGATGATAGGCGCGTCTCATTATTAATGGACCGTTTGAATTCATTAAACAAACAGCTAGAAAAAATAGGTAAGAAAATTCATATTATGTACGGCAATCCGAAAGACGTCATAGAAGAAATTTCAGAAAAGATCAACGCTCAAGCATTGTATACCAATACTGATTACGAACCCTATGCTACAAAAAGAGACAGAACCGTAAAGCAATTATTATCCAAAAAAAATATAAAGTTTAATAGCTTCAAAGATCAGGTTATTTTTGAAAAAAACGAAATTTTGACAAACACTGAAAAGCCATACTCTATATATACCCCATACATGAAAAAATGGATGTCAAAATTCAAAATTTCATTGACCAAACCTTATCCGTCGCAAGACCTTATACATAAATGCGTTGTCATCAATTCGTTGCAATGCATAACATCCTTAGAGCAAATAGGATTTAAATACGCAAGTTATATTTTAAATGAGCCTAAGCTAGATTACCGTACTTTATTAGATTATGAAAATACAAGAAATAATCCAGATTGTGAAGGCACCTCATTCCTTTCTACTCATCTGAGGTTTGGTTTTGTAAGCGTCAGAGAGGTGGTTAATATTGCTTACCAGTATTCCGAAACCTTTTTAAAAGAAATAATCTGGCGATCATTCTTTGCACAGGTGCTATGGCATAATCCTAGAGTAGTCCATTCTTGTTATAAAGAAAAATACGACGCTATTGAATGGGAAGAAAATACTGATTTATTCAGAAAATGGAAGTATGGAGAAACCGGATTTCTAATGGTTGATGCCGGCATGCGTGAATTATATGAAACGGGTTACATGCATGGAAGAGTACGTATGCTAACAGCCTCTTTTTTAGTAAAAAATATGGGTATTGATTGGCGATTAGGCGAGGCCTATTTTGCCTCGCTATTGTTAGACTATGACCTAGCATCAAATAACGGCAACTGGCAGTGGGTAGCTGGAACCGGTTGTGACTCTTCACCATACTTTAGAATATTTAATCCTGAAACGCAACGCAAAAATTTTGACCCTAATTACAACTATTGCAAAAAATGGATTTCAGAATTGCGTGAGGATGGACGTTATACAACTCCCAAAATTTTAGACCTCAAATCAACAGCAGCATTATCAATTAACAGATACAAACAATGCCTATAAAATCAGCTAAAAAAGTTGCCGTCATTGGTGCTGGAGTAGCTGGTTTGGCAACCTCCATACGCCTAGCTGTTAAGGGCTACGATGTATCGGTCTTTGAAGCCAATGAAAAAGCTGGGGGTAAACTTTCTCAAATGACTGCCCATGGTTTTCGATTTGATATGGGACCCTCATTATTTACACTACCCCAATTGGTAGACGAATTATTCGAAATTTCGAACCAAAAACCCAGGGATTTTTTTAACTACCTTACACTTGATGAAAGTTGCCGTTACTTTTACCAAGATGGCACCTTTATCGTTGGATACACTGATAGAGATCGCTTTGCCAAGGAGGCCTCTGAAAAAACTAATGTAGATAAAAAAAAGGTTGTTCGCTTTCTCAAAAAAAGCCAGTTTATCTACCAGTCAACGGCATTTTTGTTTCTTGAAAAGTCATTACATCTTATAAGATCATACCTGTCCATTAAAGTGCTAATCTCGTTTTTTAAACTCCCTTTTCTGGGCCTTTTTACGACTATGCACAAGGCCAATAAAGGCCAATTGTCGAACCCTAAGTTAGTGCAGCTTTTTGATAGATACGCTACTTACAATGGTTCTAACCCTTACCGAGTACCCGCTATTTTAAATATTATTCCACATCTGGAGTTTGACAAAGGGGCCTACTTCCCCCAAAAAGGCATGTATGCCATTGCCGATTCTTTATACAATCTGGCTTTATCACAGGGAGTTACATTTCACTTTGAGTCGAAAGTCCAGGAGATTAGCGTAGTGGACAAGGCCGTCGATGGTATAATCGTAAATAATGACTTTGTAGAAACAGACTACGTTGTCTGTAATACGGATATCTATTTTGTCTATTCGAACTTGCTAAAAGGCGTTTCACTGCCTAAAAAAATAAAACAAGAGGAACGTTCCACATCAGCATTAATCTTTTATTGGGGTATTAAAGCGGTTTTTCCACAGTTAGATTTGCATAACATTTTCTTTGCAGAAGACTATGAAAAGGAGTTTCAAGCACTCAGCGATGGGCATACCATTGATAATGATCCGACGATATACATCAACATCACCTCCAAAAAAAATCCATCAGATGCGCCAGCAAATTGTGAAAACTGGTTTGTGATGGTAAACACCCCTTCCAACAATGGGCAAAATTGGGACAACATTATTCAGCAAACAAAGCGCCACATTCTGACCAAGTTAAGTCGCTTGCTTAAAACAGATATAGCACCCCTTATTGTTTCCGAGAACATACTCGACCCAAGAGGTATTGAATCTAAAACCGCATCTTTCAAAGGGTCTCTCTATGGTGCGTCATCAAATAAAAAAATGGCTGCTTTTTTTCGTCATGCCAATTTTTCTAAAGACATTAGTGGTCTGTATTTTTGCGGAGGTAGCGTACACCCTGGTGGGGGAATTCCATTAGCGCTTTCTTCGGCCAAGATTGTAGATGGATTTTTTAAGTACAATTAGTATGAAAATTTCAAGCGACAACACAAGCATTATTTTATTTTTCATTTTTCATTTGATTGGGGCTGTGGGTTTATTATCTAGTTATCAATCTTTGTTTTTAACACTTACACCAGTCCATCTCTTGTTTTCCTTTTTGATACTATTGTGGGCCAATAAAGACTACAGTTTTTCTTTTTTCAAGACCGTAGTAATCTTATATCTTATTGGCTTTTTTGTGGAGGTGATAGGAGTCCAAACGGGTCTCTTATTTGGTCACTACTCTTATGGAAAAGTGCTTGGTTTTCAATTGTTTGACACACCGCTCCTAATAGGTGTAAATTGGATTATCTTATGTCTGTCGGCCTATGCCGTTATAAGTTATTTCAATTTAAAACCACTGCCCAAGATTGTCCTTTCATCGCTGATATTGGTTTTGTTGGATGTATTGATAGAGCCAGTAGCCATAACATTAGATTTTTGGCAATGGGCGGCGAATGACATTCCAATTCAAAATTACATAATGTGGTTTTTAGTTGCTTCACTGATGAATTGGATTATTCATTTGAACAGCTTGACGATCAACTACAAAGTTGGTTTTGGACTATTTTTATCTCAAATACTATTTTTTACCATATTGTCAATATAGCATGTCATTTTTAGAACATAAATTCTTCTATTTTATATTGTTATTTATTACGATACTGTATCCATTGTTGCAAAGTTTCGAACGGCGCTTGCAATACCATACAAAGTGGAATAGAGTTTTTGTAGCTGCACTAGTGATGATGTTGCTATTTATTCCATGGGACATTTGGTTTACTAAGCAAGCCGTTTGGTCGTTTAACAAGGACTATACGGTTGGACTTTCTATTTTCTCCTTACCCATAGAAGAATGGCTTTTTTTTATTATTGTTCCGTTTTCTTGTGTTTTCATCTACGAAGTGTTGAATTATTTTTTTACTACAGAATTAGATGAGAAACCATATCGCCTCATTTTTTATTGTTTAGCCATTGCCTTGGCCATACTGAGCGTTATTTATTCTGATCGGATATATACCTTAGTTTGTTTTAGTTTATGTTCCGCGGCCTTGTTTATAACTGCCATTTATTCCCCAAGGTGGATTGGGTGTTTTTTTAGGGCTTATTTGGTTTCACTTCTTCCTTTTTTGTTGATTAACGGCTTCCTTACAGGTAGCTTTACTGAGCAAGCGGTAGTGAGTTATCATTCGGCTGAAATTATAGGGCTACGCGTATTGAATATACCAATAGAAGACACCATATATAACTTGTTGATGCTACTAGTTGTTATTGCTACTTACAGCAAAAGTAGCTAATTGTTTTTGCATATAATGAAAAAATAGATTGGCCCAAATGATTTTTGATAGGTGAAACAAATAGGGAGTACCCATAATCATCACTGCACTAATACTAATTAAAAATGACACCAGTGACAACCGAAGGCCAAGCAAGTAATCGATCAAATAAAGCCCCATAAAAATCCCAGCACCCAACGCAAACGATACATTCATTGCTCCACAGTAAAACCCAGGTTCTTTACTATATTTTAGGCCACAGTTAGGACAAAGGGAATGTACATTCCCTATTGAACTCAAATCATGGGGTTGTGACTCAAATAAGTCGCCTTGTTGGCACTCAGGGCACTTAAAAAATAAAATACTATGTAATTTCGTTCCTTGTTTTATCTCAAGACATTAGAAAAATCAGAAGCAAGAATAAAACATATAGAATAATCACAAAAATGCTTCTAGCAAAATTGATGGATTTAATCCAATAAACCGCTGTGATAATTACTGAAAATAAAAGTAGTAATATGGATGATGAAAAAATAATTTCGTTTGAAAACGAAGAGGTAAAAGTAGAAAGTTCATTTTGACCATTTACTAGCAGGTAAATCAATACTGGCAAACCAATACCTATACAAATGTCAAAAATATTACTGCCATAGGCATTAGAAAAAGCATCTTTATACTTTTCACTTTTGGCGTCTTTTATTGATAATACAAGGTCGGGAATACTAGAAGCAACCGCTGTTATAAAAAAAGTAACAAAAAAGATGTTGATATTCAATAACTCAGATAAATGTTCACTACTATGTACCAACTGTTTGCAAGATGCCGAAATGACGACCAAAGAGATTATAAAAATAATCAATGAATTGGTGGTGGTTAAGCTCTTATTTCTTAGTACTAGTGCAGCAAAATCCAAACTAATTATTTTTTTCCATTTGGAATTGTTTGAAGTAGCTAATTGGTGAACCTCAGTGGTGGGGTTAGGCTGTGACTGTCCGCCACGTTTCAAAAAAACGAGGAAAATATAAGCGCCATACAGTAAAATTAAAATGACGGAAAATAAAATTGAAATACCACCAACATACAACCCAACCACAAGCACCAATACCGTAACTAAAAGAAAAAACCCATCTTGTTCAATGATTTTTTTATCAGTAGGGAAGATTGATACACCTTTGGTGTAATAAATAATTAAAAATGAGGTAGTTGGAATTATGGCGATATTAAAAATAGAGCTTCCAATAATGGTTGCAAAGCCCGCAGAGAAACCCTGAATATCTCCAATATAGAACAAAAAGAAAAAAGAGATTAACAATTCTGGTAAGGAACTGGCAATGGCGTTGACTGTTGGTCCTTTGATTCCTTCACTTAAGTGGCGAGTCAAAAAAGAGGATGCTAAATCAAAAGAAGCACTCGCTTTCCAAATAAGATAAGTTGACAAGCCAATTAAAAACAAGGATGATATCATGCTGTAAAATTAGTCAAAGAAATTAATTTGAAGAATCAAATTTTTAAGTCTGAAAAAGAAGAAGAAGAAAAGGAACTTATTGTACAACAATTTTACGGTTAAAGGTCTTTTCTTTGGTGGTAACATTCAAAAAGTATACACCATTATTGTAGTTGGTCAGGTCAATGAATGTGACAAAAGTACCTTCAAATTCAGATAATTTTTCACTTATTAATTGTTCACCAAGTACGTTGTTCAATGAAAATTCGATTTCTTGTTTGGCATGCGATTGAAAACTAATTGTAAATTCACCACTTGACGGATTGGGGTACACTTCTAGCGGAGTAGTCACCTCATTAGCTAGCCTAGCACTACCCAAGCTAAACGTGACTGCTTGAGAAAAGATACTTGCCCACGATGTACCGTTGCTACCACAAGCTCCTCGGATTCTCCAAGAGATCTCGTCTCCTGGGTTCTGACCAAACTTAGTTCGTGAGTTGGATTCACCATCTTGGTAGTTCCACTCATAAACAGCGCCTGTTGTTAGGTTAGTCATCTCTAAGAAGTAGTGATCCGGTGCGCCACTCTCTGGCGTATCCCAGCTCATAATGACCGCCGTGTTGTCGCCATTGCTACTTGTTGTCAAGTTAGTAGGCAACTTATCACATGGGGCTTCCGTAGTTAAGGCAGAGAAGTCGACCCAGCCTGAATGATACATAGGATCTGGG
>JAYYZE010000017.1:0-9938 GCA_036340235.1 Bacteroidota bacterium | reverse complement strand
TTGCCAAGATTCGGCTACTTTTTTTGTAAGCGACACCGTCCCACTGTTAACCCTTTTATTAGATTCACTTGTTGACATCAGTTGTAATTCTGTTGATGATGGGCAAATTGCCGTTAGCGGCTCGGGGGGTACTGGTCCTTACACATATGAGTGGATATCTGGAGCTTCAGGAAATGATTCTTCACTAACCAACCTGAGTGGTGTCACATACGAAGTAGTGTTGACAGACAACAACGGCTGTGATGATACGGCTTCTTACACTATTACAAATCCTGACGCACTTGCTGTAAACAAAAACACCACAGATGTGGTCTGTTTTGGAGCTAGTACAGGTACTTTTTCGGCTGTTTTTTCTGGTGGAACACCGCCTTATACCATTAACTACACCTCTGGTTTCGGAGTGATTGATTCAACCACCGCTGACGGATTGTATGTTTCTTCACTTTCAAGTGGAACCTACAGTTTTTCTGTGACAGATGCTAATTCATGTTTGTTGGAGGAATCGGTTACCATCATTGATTCAAATCCAGAAATTAGTCTATCATTCATTAATGTCGCAGAAGAAACCTGCAACAATGATAATGGAGGCGCAACCGTTCAAGCAAGTGGTGGTGTTCCAAACTACACTTACAACTGGTCAAACGGAGCTACTGCGTCCACCATAAATATGTTACCAGGCGGTATTGATTATAGTGTCACAGTGACTGACAATCTGGGATGTACTAAGGATAGTACGGTGTTTGTCCCAATAATTGATGCGGTATTTATCGAGTCTATATTAGTTGCTGACAATCTTTGTTATGGTGATACTCTTGGTAGCTTGACGATTGAAACATCAGGAGTAGGTTTGCCACACACCTTTACCTACACCCACTTAGGCAACTCCACAACGGTTGTTTCAAATGATACCATTACCGTCATAAACACCTTGCCTTCTGGTAGTTACACTCTTTCTGTCCAAGACGTTTCCACTTGTGTGAACACTTGGTCTTCACCAATTGACATAGCTGAAAGCACCACGTTGACCGTTTCGGTAGATGCTCAGAATAGCACTTCTACACTGGACTGTCATGGGGATAATGATGGTAAGATATTTTTGAACATCTCAGGTGCAAATCCATTCCCAGGCGATTACTACTGGCTATTTGTTAATGCACCAGACTTTTCTCAGAATTTAACAGTTGATTCAGTAGTGGGACTTTCTGCTGGCACTTACGACCTAACCGTGCAAGATGCCAATGGGTGTTCGTTTTCCACACCTTACGAAATAGTAGAGCCCCTGCCATTATCCACCTCACATGTAGTTACGAATAACACCTGTTTTGATGACTCCGACGGGGAGGCTTTGGTAATCGTCAGTGGAGGAACAGCTGGTTTTACACTTTCATCAACCACTTTTTCGAATTCAAATATTACCCAACTCTCAACGGATACATTTAGAATCACTGCTTTGTCTGAAGGCACGTATTTTTACGATGTCGTTGATGATTCAGGCTGCCAGTTACTGAATAGCACATTTTATGTAGGTGAACCTGCTTTGTTAGAAATTGTTGATGTCACATCCACTTTAGAAAGCTGTTTAGGCTATGACGCAACCGCCACAGTTAGTGTTACTGGCGGAGTTGGTGGTTATTCTTACTTTTGGACTTCCGACAATAACAATTCCACAGCCCTTGTTCTGCAAGATGGAATAACTCAAAACCCATCGGTCAATAACTCAACCGCTCAAAATGTGAGTAATGGTTGGGTTTACGTATTTGTAAAAGATGCCAATTCATGTAATACCACAGACAGTATCTTTGTTTCTCAATCAACCTCTCCACAGCTACAAATTGTTGGAATTGTTGACAATCTTTGTGATGGCGATAGTGCTGGTCAAATTTCATTGAACGCCATTGATGGAACCCCGTTTTACGAGTATTCTATTAATGGCGGTGCCAATTGGCAGTTTTTAGCCACTTTTAGTGATCTAGCAGATGGTACTTATTCCGTTACCGTAAGAGATTCTTTAGGCTGTCAAGACATTATTTCAAACATAGATATAAGCTCACCATCTCCTATTTCAGTTACAGTCAGCACACAGCAAGTCAGTTGTTTCGGAGATTCTGATGGAAACGCTTCTGTTGTCGATGTTAGTGGAGGCACATCCAGTAATGGAACATACAACTTTTCATGGCAAAATGACCAGGGTACCAATCTTTGGCCAGGTAATTCATCTGGAATTAATTCAACAGTTACTAATTTAGTGCCTGGAACATACCAACTGGAGGTCAAAGACGATAACGGATGTACTACCCTTTACACGCCGGTTGTAATTGGCCAACCCTTAGAAGTGAGTGTTGATCTTGCCGTTATTTCAGATTATAATGGAGTGGATATCAGGTGTTTTGGCGATTCTAATGCGGTTATTCAAGCCAATGCAAGTGGTGGAACGGGACTGTTCACATTTGAATGGTTTGATTCTGATGGCATCATATTGGATGAATCTGTTTTGTCTTCCTACACGTTTGATACCTTATCCAACGTTTCTCAAGGCACTTACTCTATTGTCGTAACAGACTCTTTAGGTTGTCCCGCCTCTAATAGCATTTCTGTCACGCATCCTTCTCAAATAGTGGTCGATTTCGAAAATGTTGTAAACATTCGATGCGATGGAAATAACGATGGTCAGGCGACGGCTCTTTACAGCGGTGGCCTTGGCTTTGGAAACTATAATGTCGTTTGGACAGATAGTACAAATACGGTCATTTCACTAATAGCACAAGCTAGTCAGTTGTCTGTTGGCTCATATGTAGCTACATATACTGATAACAATGGGTGTGCAGGTCAGGACACCATCACTATCAACTATTCAGAATTATTTAAGATAAATAACCCTAATGATACCACATCAGTTAGTTGTTTTGGGTCTATTGACGGAAGCTTTAATTTCAATGTCACAGGTGGCTGGTTACCATATACCTATGTTTGGAACGATCCCTTAGGTCAACAATCGCCAACAGCAGTTGGTTTAGCTCCTAATCAATGGTACACTAACATAATAACGGATGCCAATAACTGCATTCTAATTGACTCGGTGTTTGTTACATCTCCAATTGATGAGGTGGAGGTGTCAACCATTTCAACCGTTGACAACGATTGTTATGAAAATTCAATTGGTAAAATAAATGTTCAAGTTAGTGGTGGTTCGCCGCCCTACATTTTTGACTGGTCGGGACCTAATGGCTATAATAGTTCGTCTACTATCTCGCCAAATATTTCTACATTATCATCTGGTAATTACAGTTTGGTGGTAACTGATGACAATGGTTGCGAGAAAACACTTGTTGAGCATGTAGACGGCCCTGATAGCCCACTACAAATTAACTCCGTAAACACTGTGAATGTGAGTTGCTTTGGTTTAAATGATGGGACAGCAAATCTTCTAGGTCAGGTTGTGGGTGGAACACCTATTTCAGATCCACCCTTTTATTTTGAAAATTGGCTTGGCGAAAACCCAGAAACCCTTACAGCTGGAACATATTCTGTTGAGGTTTCAGACAGCGCAGGTTGTAAAACTTCCGTTTCATTTACCATTAGCGAGCCAGAGGCATTGTCAACGAACATTGATGTTATAGATGCCTATTGCCAAGATGAAACTGGAAAAATTTTAACACACGTTACTGGCGGTACTCCTTTTAACAACACGGGCTTATATCAATATGAAATAGAACCTTTATCAGCTATATCGCCATTCTTCAGCTATCAAGAGTCTTCAAAAGATTCAGCTGAAATAGTGGTTGAATTCCCACAAAATAATAATCAAGCAGATACATTGTTTCTTTTGACAATAACAGATGCCAATGATTGTCAAATCACTCAAACCGTCGAAATACACCCTGCTAGGTTATTTTATAATTCGGAAACCGTTCAAGTTTGTTCGTCAGATACCATAAGTATCTTAGCTAATAGATTTAATGACTATGATTCTTATTTGTGGTCAATTAATCCTGATCAGCCGTTCGTTGATAATGGTTCCGATATTGAAATTGTTGTGAATAATTCTATGTCAATAACTGTCACAGCATATGAACCCTCTAGTGCCTGCCTGTTTACTGACGATCTTGAGATTGTAGAATTAAAACCGTCTATTGAATTAGATAATACCGATGTTGGTATTCTTCTTGGTGAATCAGTTTCTTTATCCATTACAAGCGGAGAAGAACCTTATTTGTGGAGTACTGGTGAGATGACAAGTAGTATTAATGTCAATCCATTACTTACTACTAATTATGTAGCTTTTGCGTTGGATACAGCAACTCAATGTATTGGTAATGATACTGTCAGAGTTTTTGTAGGAATGAACGAAGGGTTTTCCCCTAATGGTGATGGTTATAATGATAATTGGAAAATAGATTATTTGAATCAATACGAATCGTTGCAAGTAGAAATATTTAATCGATGGGGGGCTTCATTGTGGAAAGCCCAATCACCAAATATTACTAATTGGGATGGTAATTACAACGGTAAAGAGCTGCCAGTTGGTACGTATTATTATATTATTAATTTTGATGTAAGCTCTAATAATGAACCCATCACTGGACCTGTAACTATTGTAAGATAATTGGGATGAAAAAAAATATTCTTTTTTTAATGTTAATGTTCTTTGCTTTTCTAGCAAAATCTCAGCAGTTGCCCCAGTTTACTAGCTATCAACTAAGTCCATTTTTATACAACCCCGCTATTGCAGGAGTTGACGGCAAAACCCAACTAAATGCTGTAATAAGAAATCAATGGTCTGGCGTACGTGAAGCACCACAAACAGATGTTATTAGCGGTTATGGCCTTTTGAGAAATGAAAAAATGGCTTTGGGAGGAACCGTTTTTAAGGATGTGGCAGGCGCCGATAGTCGACGCGGTATTACGGCCAGTTATGCTTATCATCTAAGTGTCCAAAAGGACATGAATTTATCATTGGGTTTGTCGGCTGGTTTTTTACAGTACCGTTTAGACCATACTATCATTAACCCCTACGACGATGGTGATCCCGTTTTTAATAATTCCATTTTATCATCTGTAGTCCCAACGGCGGCTTTCGGGGCGTATTTATATACCAATGATTACTATGTTTCGTTCGCTATTCCCCAATTATTAAGTTCTAATTTTAACATCAACGAAAAGTATGATGATAATATCGTTATTTCTGATGGCCTAACAAATCATTTCTATGTTGGGGGAGGCTACCATTACAGAGAGATTGAAGATTTTGAGTTCGAGCCCTCCCTTTTGCTAATGTTATCGCCACCAGCACCAATATCTCTTGAAGTGATGACCAAGGTAACTTACAAGGAATATCTTTGGACCGCCCTTTCTTATCGTTTGAGTGATGCATTTTCTTTTTATTTTGGAGTAGACATCAATGAACGCTTTTATGTGGCGTATGGTCATGACTTTATTACCTCGGGCTTGTCATCGGTAACTAGTGGTACAAATGAGTTTAAACTTGGTTTTTGGTTCAATAGGCCATAAAAGTAAAAGCCCCTTAATTTAATAAGGAGCTTTTTATTGTCATACAATATAGCTAACCAAAAACAAATATTATGACGAACAAAACTACTCATATATACAAGCTTCTTAATGCCGACCCTATTGTATTTATCAACATTCTAATGTTAGTTTGTAATTGTTCTTTTAGCATCCCGAGACAGTACACTAAAAATCAAAGCTTTTTAAACGTAAATCCTTGACATTCCAAACTTTGCAATAGTCTTGGAAGAGCATATTTTATATTTATAGCTGACTTCTCATTTTCATGAAATACAACTATTGATCCGGATTCTATCTTCTTTAAAAGCATACTTAGACATTTTTCAGCAGTAATCTTAGTGTCGAAATCCCAGCTTAGTACATCCCACATGATAATTTCATATTTTTTTTTCAAAAAATTAATTTGGGAGGGTCTGATTTTTCCGTAAGGAGGTCTGAACAATTTAGAATTTAGAATTTTGTCACATTTGTCTATATCTGAAAAGTAGGACTTGTTGGTTGTCATCCACCCATTTAGATGGGAGTAACTGTGATTGCCTACCGAATGTCCTTCAGTTTTGATTTGTTCGTAAAGGGCATATTCTTTAACTACATTTTGTCCCGTCAAAAAAAAAGTTGCTTTTGCATTAAAGGATTTAAGCTTGTCTAATACAAAGGGGGTTAACTCTTTATTGGGGCCATCATCAAAGGTCAAATAAACTACCTTTTCCTTGCTTTTATAACGCCATGTCAAAGAGGGAAAAATAGTTTCTAAAAGACGATACATCATTATAGATTATTTATACCCATTTAGTGTATGAAAAACTACTGATATTTTTGATATTCTTCAACAATTTTCTGTTGTAATTCAGTTTCGTTGTTCGTTGTTGTAATGGTGTATAGGTTTGAAATAATCTGATTGGCAATCTGATAGTCTCTATCCATTTTACTAAGAATTTCGTCTTCTAAACTATTGTAATACTCGAGTTCTTCAAAATAAATATCAATTAAAATATTAACAATCTCTCTGGCTTTTTCTGGTTTTCCAATTTTGTAATAGCCCTCGGCAATAGGAAGATTGAAAAAGCTATAGGCAATGGCCTCATTTGGCATTACGGTTAAACACTTATCTAACACCTTCTCGGCTCTTACGAAATCTTTTTCCAATATCAATGCGTCGGCTAATCTTGAGAAATTATTCTTAAAGTTTAATGTCATCCTCATATTAGTTTCGTCAAGATAAATGGTTGAATCACCCAAATTTCCCCATTTAAACTTGTTCATCACATTATCATACATAATATCAGTGGCTACTTCACCTGTTTGTCCATCACTAGAGTTTGATAAATAAGGAACAAATCGATAGGCAAGCCCTTCAAGCTGAAAGTATTTTTCCAGACCCATAAAGTTATCATTGCCAACTGTAATGGCAAAATAAATAGGTCTTTCCCAGTTAAAATTGGCTAAAATGTCAAGAACCATCAATTCATTTTTATTGATACTGTTTCCTTTTAGCTCCCACCTAATTTCATCAACAATTCGAGACGTGTCTTTAGGATCTACGATGTTTTTGCTAATAATATCATCTTTATTTATGCTGATTTTTAACTTTTTTGTAGGGCAATAGTCTGCTTTTTGTCCATTACGTGTCATACCCTTTGTCCTGTCGTCATCACTGGCAATGAAGTTTACGACATCACTAACTTCAGCGTATCCTTTATTGTTGTCATTTATCAGGACATAGTCTCTAGTTCCTTGCTTATATTGGTTCCAGCTAAGTGAACTTGGAATGGGAGCAGCGTCATAGGCGGCTCGTTTCATTTGATCAATATACCAATCGGTATTAAAAAGACTTAGGTTCACAACTCTTACGTCGGTTCTTACGCCCTCTACTTCTTGAGCATACCAAAGTGGGAATGTATCGTTGTCGCCATTGGTAAAAATAATAGCGTTTGGCGCGCAGGAATTCAAATAGTTAGAGGCCACGTCTCTAGCGGTGTACCTGTTTGAGCGATCATGGTCGTCCCAATTTTCTTTAGCCATTAGAGATGGCACAAGTAATATACACAATGCAGTTCCTATTATCGCACTTGTTTTGGAGGACAGCTTTTTTGAAATAAAATCAATTATTGAAAGTACGCCAATCCCAATCCAAATACAATATGCGTAAAAGGACCCTACGTAGGCATAGTCTCGTTCCCTTGGCTGAAAGGGGTATTGGTTTAGGTAAACAACAATAGCTATACCTGTAAAAACAAAAAGCAATAATACTACAAATGCGTCTTTATTATTCTTTTTGAACTGATATAGCATGCCAAGAATTCCCAGCAAAAAGGGCAACATATAATACGTATTTCTACCCTTGTTATCTCTAAGATTCCTTGGAAGATTGTCTTGTGGGCCTAACCCGCGAATGGATTCGTCAATTAGTGGTATGCCGCTTATCCAATTTCCTTTATTTATTTCGCCGTGCCCCTGTATATCGTTTTGCCTTCCTGAAAAATTCCACATAAAATATCGCCAATACATGTGACCCAATTGATATGAGAAAAAATACTTTAAATTTTGCGAGAAGGTTGGTGGCCTGCTGGTGTTTTTATGACCTGACCATTGTTGATAAGCTTTGGCATGAGATGGCTGGGTAGTGCTCCACATTCTTGGAAAAAAGCCGGTAAATTTTGAATCATAAACTGGTTTAGCATTTTTTCTATCGTTAGTAATGACATACTTTCCTTTTTCTTCATCTTTTGTGTAAACGGGTTTGCCATCTTTCAGGTCAACAATTCTTGCATTGTAATATTGTCCATTAACAATTGGCCAGTCACCATATTGCTCTCTGTTTAGATATGCCAATAAACTTACCGCATCTTCGGGATTGTTTTCATCGATTGGTGTATCTGCGTTTGAGCGAATGACCAAAATGAAGAAAGTAGAATATCCAATCAAGATTGCGGCTAAGCTGAACAACGAAGTTCCTACAATTGGTTTATTCTTTTTCTTGGCATAGTTTAAGCCAAAAATAATTCCGGAAATAATTAATATAAAGTAGATTATGGTGCCATAATTAAATGGTAATCCAATTGTGTTTACAAAGAAAAGTTCAAACTTCCCGGCTAAACTAACCACTCCTGGAATTAAAACTCCTTGTAGTCCCCCTGTTAACAACACGGCTAACACAAACACTTTTAATAAACCAAATCTGTCAACCTTGTATTTTTTGAAATAATAAATGAAAACAACCGCTGGAATGGCAAGTAGGTTTAGAAGATGAACCCCAATGGAAAGACCAATTAAATATGCAATAAACACTAGCCATCTAGCAGCATATTTGTCATCAGCTTCGCTTTCCCATTTTAGTATAGACCAAAACGTTATGGCCGTAAAAAATGAAGACATAGCGTACACCTCACCCTCGGTTGCAGAAAACCAGAAGGAATCAGAAAAAGTATACGACAATGCGCCAACGACACCACTTCCAAATATGGCAATGTAATTAGTGAAATTGATTGTTTTTGATTCATCAATTATTATTTTTTTTGCCATGGCTGTGATTGTCCAAAAAAGAAACAAAATGGTGAGTGCACTACAAAGCGCAGACATTATATTGATCATATAAGCCACAGCTGATGTATCAGTAGCAAATAAGCTAAAGAATCGACCTAATAGTTGAAAAAAGGGAGCGCCGGGTGGGTGGCCAACTTCTAGCTTATATGCAGTGCTTATGTATTCTCCACAATCCCAAAAGCTAACCGTGGGCTCAATGGTTGAGTAATAGACAAAAAAAGAAATGAAGAAAGTAAACCATCCAATTAAATTATTAAGCTTTGAATAAGTCATAATACGTTTTAGTAAGTTGTTATGATGCGAAATTACTAAATAAAATCTGATATTTTGATTCAAACAATAATTGTGTTAAATTCGTCCTTTCTTAAATGCCCGATGGTGTAACTGGCAACACGTCTGGTTTTGGTCCAGAAGAGTCTAGGTTCGAGCCCTAGTCGGGTAACTTCCCAAATTAAAATTTTTTTTTATATTTGTTAGGTTGTGGTGTATATTCCACAACCTAACCAAAATAACACGTTATTATTATGAACCCTTTTATGTTTTCATCTAGCCTAATTAGGTTTTTTTCATTCTTTGTCTTCTTTATATTTCTGTTTCAAGCGCATGCACAAAACGCTTCGATTGATTGCAATAACATTGAAAACGGTCAAGCCTACTTTGATAATTGTGGTAATTGTGTGGGTGGAGATACTGGTCAAGAGCCATGTATTTTGTTTACTCCTGAGGTGTCTGTATCTTTAAGTTCGTTAGTTCAGGGTAGTACATCTGATTTGACGTTTACCATAACCCAGGGTTCAAACGAGGCTGACATCGCTTCGAGTATTATAACTACAGATGGGGGCTCTTTTGATATTTCTTCACTCACAGTT
>JAYYZE010000016.1:0-33719 GCA_036340235.1 Bacteroidota bacterium | reverse complement strand
TTCCACTCACTATTAAGCCTTCGTTTTGTAGCGCCTTAACGGCCGCTAAACTACTTTTGCCACTACTCACTAAATCTTCAATAACTACAACCGATTGCCCACTTTGAATTTTTCCTTCTATGAGGTTTTTTCGACCGTGATTTTTGGATGATGATCTGACATATGCAAAAGGAAGACCAAGCTCTTGAGCTACCAATACACCATGAGCAATTGCACCTGTGGCTACACCAGCAATAATATCTGGCTTGCCATAGTTAGTGAGAATACCTTCGACCAAATATTGTCTGATATAAGTTCTAACTTCAATATGAGAGAGTGTGATTCTGTTGTCACAATATATTGGAGAATTCCAGCCAGACGACCACACAAATGGAGTGTGAGGATTTAAAATAATTGCTTTGATTTGAAGTAAGGATTTTGCAATTTGTTGGGCTGTTTCAATATTTAGAATCATGATGCAAAAGTATGAAGTTTTTATTAATCACCATCGATTGAAATTTACAAATAATCCAACAAATATAAGCTCAAATGTGTATTACTTCAATAAGGATTTTAATTGGCAGATTATTTTGTCAAAGTTTCAAGAAAAAAAACCACAAGATTTGCTAGTTATTTCTGAAGATCTCGAAAGTTGTTGGAAGCAGTTTCGACGACAATTTGTAAATGTAAGAGCTGCAGGAGGACTTGTGGTCTGCAATGATTATTTTCTGTTTATTTATAGAAATGGTAAGTGGGATTTGCCTAAGGGCAAAATGGAAACTGGAGAAGGGGTTGAAGAAACGGCTTTGAGGGAAGTTAAGGAAGAGTGCGGCATTAACAATCTAACTCTAAAAAAACACCTAATCAACACATATCATATTTACCCCTTTGACAAGGGCTGGATTTTCAAACAAACTGATTGGTTTTTGATGAGATCATCACAACCAAAGCATCTTATTCCTCAAACGGAGGAAGGCATAGAAGAAGTAAAATGGATTAGAAATAAGGATGTTGGAAGTTATTTAAAACAATCTTACCAAACTATTTCAATAGTTATCAAAACTCATCTATTATCAATTGAAATTCCTTCTGGCAAGAATTGATTCACATTTCCACCATTTTTCATAACATCTCTTACAAGAGTAGAGCTGATATGAGAAAATTTCGGTTCTGTAATGATAAAAACGGTTTCAATTTTTGACATTAAGGAAAAGTTCATTTGTGCAATCCCCATTTCGTATTCGAAGTCTTGTACATTTCTTAGACCTCTTAGGATGTAGTTTGCGCCAACGTTTTGGCAGTGATTTACAGTAAGTCCCTCATATGACATGGCTTTAACCTTCTCATAATTTTTGAAAATTTGATTGATCCAATTAAGTCGCTCTTCCGCTGTGAAATAGTCTTTTTTAGATGAATTAACGCCAAGACTAACTATAATTTCGTCAAACAACGAAAGGCCCCTCAGCACTACTGACTCGTGCCCTCTGGTAAAAGGAGAAAAAGATCCAGGAAAAACAGCAATTCTCTTTGTCATTCTGTAAAAGTAAAAAAACTAAATCGTACACGGCCGTAATGACGGCAATTTTTAAAATGTATGTGGTTTTCGAACTGCGTGTGTTTGTCATGTTCGATTACCAATGTACCTGCCGTTTTTAAAATACGATGTTCGAATATATGATTTGGTAAAACGCTAAGATTTGGCATATTATAAGGAGGGTCAGCAAAGATAAAGTTAAAGGTCTCTTTGGTAGATTTCACAAACCGAAAGCTGTCAGAACGAATTACTTTTCCGTTCATTCCTAATACCTTTTGTGTTTTTTTGATGAATTGAACGCATTGAAAATTTAAATCTACAGAGGTCATGGAAGAACACCCTCTCGACCAAAATTCGTAGCCAATATTTCCAGTGCCAGCAAATAGCTCAAGAAGAGTAACTTGACTAAAATCAATCTGATTAGTTAAAATATTAAACAGACTTTCTTTGGCAAAATCCGTTGTAGGGCGTACGGGTAAATTTTTCGGTGTAACAATGGCCTTTCCTTTATGCTTTCCGCCTATGATTCTCACAAATGCTGATGTATTAATGGAATGTGAGAATAATTTTCTAAACCAGTGATGACAGGGCTAATGCTTTGTTGATTTTTTCTAAATGAAACATGTCGAATGTAAGTATATACTAACTCATATATTTTAGAATCTTTAGAAATATCGCCCGAAAATTCCAGTTGGATAGTTTCAGGATTAAGATTTAACTGTTCACAGGCAAACAGGATGTAGTAAGTACAATCGTGTTCATTAGAATAACCAAAGAGGTTGAAAAAAAGCAAACTGCTATTTTCTGTGACGGTAATGTGTAGTTGGTTATAGGTAATATGAACCAACATCTTTTTAGCTTGAAGATTTTTATTTTCTGTTAGCAAAAGCGGAATGTACTTTGTACTAAAATGTGTAAATGTAGATTTGGAAAAAAAAGTAGATACAATATCCTGTTCGGCTTTAGAAACGCCATAGACACACACACTATCAATGTGGTCTATTTTGTCGGTCAACACATACAATTGATCCACTTTTCTGTGGTTAAAATCCAGATAGTCTGCTTTTTTATCGTCTGTAAAAAGCATGTGGGGGATAAGTGTAAATTTAGAGGTTGTTGAGCAAATATGAGAGCTTGCAAACTCTTTGAGCAGCCAATCGTTTTTTTGAAAAACTGCCTCTAAACTCGAGAGGGGCGTATTATACCATTCAATGGCAACTAATTGGTGATTATGAAAAATAGCGTAGGCCAGACCATTGAGACCCAGTTCAATTGATATTGAGCAGTCAATTTTGGTGTTGAGTTGTTCTAAGGTTTTGTGGTCAAAAGACGAAAAGGTTGGTTTATTCACCCCAATTTCCATTAATTGAAGCGTCAGACATAGACCCTACTTTGAGATTAGTGCTTAAGTCAATTCCTTTATTGCTTACGTCTAAGTCAGACATAAATGTGGCAAAATCAGTGGATACTTCAAATACTTGAACAACTACTTTTCCTTTTTCTATGTTTCCAGACTCAATAGTGTAGTTTTTATCGGAAAATGGAACATTAGAAAGCTTGTCGATATCAAATTCAAAGCGTTGGTCGCGTGTTTCGAGATAGTCCTTGTCGAAAATACTTTCGAAGACAGGTACGAATACCGTATCTCTGCTAATAATACCTATTTTTAGTGCTTGTTCTTCGGACAAGCTATCAGGGACTTCGCCAATGGCTTTGACAACCGCTAATGAATCGCTTTTCACAAACGAAATGAGAGAATTAAAATCGTTAGCATAGACCTTGTATTTGTCTTTAAAGGCGATTTGGGCCGTTCTAATATCTTTTAAATCTTGAATGACAGCCGATTTTCTGAAGTCTGATAATTCTTGAAATTCTTTGAGTTTAATTGGACTTCTGTAAACCAACCAGGCCAGAACGACGATAACGACCCACAACGAAAGTTGAATAATCCTATTATTCATGGTATTTTATAAAAAGTTAACTTAGGCAAATCTAGCATTTTTTTGTGGATATTTTGATAAATTTGTGACGACTCCAAATTAATGACACATTCAAAAAAGTTTCAACGTTTATTAGAAAATAAATTTCCGTTTAGTCCAACTTCACAACAATTGGAAGTTATTGCCCAACTTTCTGAATTCATAGACACAGCATCGAGTAATAGTTTATTTTTATTAAAGGGCTATGCTGGAACAGGAAAAACGACCTTGGTCAGTGCACTCATCAATAGTTTGTGGTCGGTGGGCAAAAAAGTAGTATTGCTTGCTCCTACGGGCAGGGCCGCCAAAGTGTTGTCGGCCTACTCAAAAAAATCGGCTTTTACCATTCATAAAAAGATATATTGGCTCAAATCAAACGCCCAAGGAAATACATTTGTCACTCTACAAGAAAACAAACATTCGAATACTATTTTCATAGTCGATGAAGCCTCAATGATTCCGGATGCTTCGGACAATGGCTTTGGCGGACGAATATTGTTAGATGATCTGATGGACTATGTCTATTCTGGTGTCATGTGTCAGCTGGTATTTGTTGGCGATACGGCCCAATTACCACCCGTTCATTTGGAGATAAGCCCAGCATTGGATGAAAATTTACTAGGGGTCAAATATCGAAAAGACGTATACAGCGCAGAATTAACGCAAGTAGTACGACAACAGTCCGGTTCCTTGGTGTTGGAAAATGCTACTTCCCTGCGAGAGAAAATTTTTAACAAAGACCTAACATATCCAAGTATCAAATGCCAAAAGGAAGTAATAAAACTAAGTCAGGGTATGGATATACAAGATGCTTTAGAAAATGCCTATTCTAAAGACGGTGTTGAGGATACGATTATTATTTGCCGATCCAACAAGCGCTCTAATTTATACAATCAGCAAATTCGTCAACGAATTCGAGGGCATGAAGAGACGCTTTCTACTGGTGACTACTTAATGGTCGTTAGAAACAATTATTTTTGGCTTTCGTCTTCAGACAAATCGGCATTTATTGCTAATGGTGACTCCATAGAAGTTATGAGAATTTACGAAATCAACGAACTTTATCAAAGGCGCTTTGCTCGTATTTCTGCCAGATTAGTTGATTATCCTGAAAAGGAATACATAGAGTGCGTAGTAATGTTAGATACACTTGTTGCCGATGGTCCGTGCATGAGCTACGATGATTACAAGAAGCTATATGATGAGGTTGCCAAAGATTATGCAGATCTTAGAAAGAAATCAGAACGCAATAAAGCCATAAAAGCAAACCCTTATTTCAATGCCCTACAGGTGAAATACGCATATGCCGTAACGTGTCACAAATCGCAAGGAGGTCAATGGGAAAATGTGTTTGTTGAGCAGGGCTTTTTTAGAGAAGATATGCTAAATGTGGAGTATTTTAGGTGGTTGTATACGGCTATGACACGAACCAAGAATAGGTTGTTTTTAATCAATTTTAAAGAGGATTTTATTGATTGCTAAGATTATGAAAGAAAGGATATCAAATATTATTTTGACACTGTTGGGTTGGCGAGTAATAGGCGATGTGCCTAATACTCAAAAGTATATCATCATTGTGGCCCCACATACCAGCAATTGGGATTTTGTTATTGGTCGATGTTTCGGATATAAGCTTAAAGTGAAAGCCAAGTTTTTAGGAAAAAGTCAATTGTTCAGATTTCCTTTTGGTTGGCTGTTTAGGTTGATGGGTGGAATGCCAGTAAAGCGAGAAAAACGGAATAATATGGTTGCTAGTATTGTGGAGATTTTTAATAACTCTGAAGAATTGATTCTGGGCCTAGCACCTGAAGGTACTCGTTCTTGGACTGACCATTGGAAACTGGGATTTTATCACATAGCCAATGAAGCAAATGTCCCCATTATGTTGTCTTTTTTAGATTACAAAACCAAAGAGGCCGGTATTGGAATGGTTCTTTACCCCAGTGGTGATTTCCAAAAAGATATGTTAAAAATACAAACCTTCTATGAGGGAATAACCCCCAAATACCCCGACCAATACAATCCCAAGATATTTTAGAGTCCGTTAAGATATAATTCTAAGTCGGATTCGCTAACTGCTGTAAGAGCACTAATAGTTTCAATGTGGTCTTGGCCAATGGTTGCATCGACAATCGCATAGAAAAAGGTGCCGTTGATTTCAGAGATAACTACAAAACTCACGTCCATACCAATTGGCGTAGAATAGTTGATACCTAAATCAAATGTGCCATCTTGGTCGTAATCGCTGAGGCCAGCCAATGAGTTGATGGTTTCGTAAAAAATAAATACTTGTGAGTTTTCACCGTTAAAGGAGTCTGGTAGTATCACCTCTACTTGCGTAAGTGGGTCGGTTGAATTGTAAAAATAATCACAATTTATCCATCCCATAGAATCTATTTCGAAATCAAAACTAAACATGTCGTCAAAAAACGTTGAGTCTTGACCATTGTTGCCGCCAGTATTGGTGATAACGGTATCATCTTCGCTTTCATTCCATCCAAACCCACCTTGGCTGTCAAAACTGCCATCGAAGAAGTCCATAGGTATATAATTGTCTGTCGGTATGCTTACCATCACTGGTGAATTATCGTTGATGCTTAATTGTTGTCCGTTTTGAGTAGCATTTAGGTAAACCACACCACCAGAAACTAATAATTCCCCATCGTGTGTAAAAGTGGGTTTGTTGATTAATAGCATATCTTTGTTAGTCAACGCTTCCACAATTTCTATTGTGAAACTTCCACTCACTGTACTACCGTTGGAATACACAAAGGTATTGGGTCCAAATGTGTAGCTTATTCCTTTGTTGCTGATGAAGTTGGTGGTTGAAGACGAGCTGTTAAAGGTTTGAGTTTCTGTCGTTTCGTTTAAGTTGTCGTTAAAGAAATTAGCGATATTAGAGACATTTGGGCTTGTTGTGTTAGGAGGTAAGCTTATGTTCTCCGTTTCTTTTTCGCACGAGATAAGAACAAACGTTAAAACAAACACAACAGTAAGAAGATGATTTGATAGTTTCATAATTTTTGAAAAAGGTTAATTGTAAATATGGTGATTATTATGCCATCTTGGATTGTAGTCCTTTGTCTAATGCTTCTAAAAAGTCTTCAGTTACAACATAGTGGCTTTCGTTAAGGTCTTTTCCGTGAATGCATAGGGCAAGATCTTTGGTCATGGTGCCACTTTCAACAGTTTCAATGCACACGCTTTCTAATGTGTGGCAAAAATCGATTAGGGCTTGGTTGTTATCCAACTTACCTCTAAATGCCAATCCTCTTGTCCATGCAAAAATGGAGGCGATAGGGTTGGTAGATGTTTTCTTTCCTTGCTGGTGTTGTCTGTAGTGGCGAGTTACGGTGCCGTGAGCAGCTTCAGCTTCCATCACGTCTCCTTCGGGAGTGACTAATGTTGAGGTCATCAAGCCCAGTGAGCCAAACCCCTGAGCTACGGTGTCAGACTGTACATCGCCATCGTAGTTTTTACAGGCCCAAACAAAGGCGCCATTCCACTTAAGGGCTGCGGCTACCATATCATCGATAAGTCGGTGTTCGTAGGTGATGCCGGCTTCTGCAAACTTGGTTTTAAATTCTGTTTGGTAAACGGTTTCAAAGATATCTTTAAAGCGTCCATCGTATGCTTTCAGAATAGTGTTTTTGGTAGATAGGTATAGTGGCCATTCTTTGGCAAGAGCTTGGTTAAAGCACGAGCGCGCAAATCCATAGATTGATTCATCGGTGTTATACATGCTCATTGCCACTCCGCCTTGCCCTTCGAATTGGTACACTTCCCATGATACTTCTTGGCCATCTTCAGGCGTAAAGGTCATAGTCAGTTTTCCCTTCCCTTTGATAACGGTGTCTGTGGCTTTGTATTGATCGCCAAAGGCGTGGCGGCCAATGCAAATAGGTTGGGTCCAGTTGGGAACTAATCGGGGAACATTGTTGCAAATAATGGGCTCTCTAAAGACCGTGCCGCCAACAATATTTCGGATGGTCCCATTGGGCGAACGCCACATTTTTTTTAGTCCAAATTCTTCCACTCTTGCTTCGTCAGGAGTGATGGTAGCACATTTTATTCCAACTTTATATTTTTTGATAGCGTGTGCTGCATCAATGGTTATTTGATCATCGGTGTTGTCACGACTTTCCATTCCTGGGTCGTAGTATTTGATGTCTAAATCGAGATAGGGTAGGATCAACTTTTCTTTGATAAATGACCAAATGATGCGGGTCATCTCATCACCATCTAATTCAACAACTGGATTTGTTACTTTAATTTTTTGCATTTTTTTATTGTAAGATTTTGATAGGTTAATTAGTAACCAAAGATATCTTCTAATGTTAAGAAGGTTACTTGGCCATATTCTTTGAGAGCGTCTATGTCTAGATCGTCTTTGTTGCCCAGCACTAATATTGAATATTCATTATTACTCATGTGAGCATTGTGAAATTCAGTGAGGTCTGACAAGTTGAAATTGTTAATTTGTTCAAAAACGTCTTTTCGTGAGTCGTAGTCATAACCTAGGCGTTTGGCAGACTCATAATTAAACAACACTCTGTCTTTGGTAATTCGCTCAGTTCTTATTTTTTGAGTGACAGCATCTTTGGCATTTTCTAAATTAGCGTCCACTTCGGGTAGTTTGTCAAGCAGTTCATTCATTCCCGCCATTGCCTCTTTGAGCTTGTCGGCTTGCGTACCAATGTACGCCATTACGTAATGAGACTTATCATTTTCTCTGGGTGTGGTGTAGGAGCTATAGACCGAATAAGCCAGTGCTTTAGACTCCCTTAAAGTTTGGAAGACAATACTGCCCATGCTACCTCCAAAATATTCATTGTGTAATTTGATGAGCGGCATGTTTTCTGCATTAAATTTTTCTGCTTTGGAAAGCATTATAATTTCGGCCTGCTTCATGTCATAATCCACTACAAACACAGAAGTTTTGTTTATCTCCAACTCGTCAAAATCGTTGTCTTTGCCAATGGCTATCAATTCGTCTTTGACGGGATGCAACGACTCAATTGCGGTAGTGGCATCTTCGAAAGACCTAGGGCCGTAGTAAAGGACTCTGTGCTCGTAGGAAGTCAAGTCTTTGATTTTGGTAATGAGCTCATCGGAAGTGATGTTTGCAATTTCATCATCGGATAATTGGTTGGTGAATGGGTTTTTTGGACCATACTTGGCATAGTTACTCATTCCTCTATAAAGGATTGTTTGTTTGTTAAGCTTGGCATCGGCTCTTTTTTTCATGACGTCCATTTTGAGATTAGTTAAGGCCTCTTCATCTGGGGTCACTTGGGCGAGTAATGTTTCAAACAATTCGACTGATTTTTCGAAGTTTTCGTCAAGGCCACTAAGCAATATATAGCTTTGTTCGTTAGAGCTACTGACAGTGACTTCACAGCCTAACTTGTAAAACTCTTCTTTTTTCTGCGCCGGAGTAATGTCTTCAGTACCTAAATAGTTAAAGTAGTCGATAGCCATACTCAGTTTTTTATCGTGATTGTTTCCTCTGTCGCTGATGTAGTACAACTTAAAGCGGCTATTTTCAGTGTTTTGTTTATGTAACAGGGGGACGCCAATTTCTGCTTGCTTAATATCTTGGGCATAGTCCAAAAAGTCGGGTTCGATCTCTTCGACTTCTTTTTCTGTTATGTATTTTAAAAATTCTGATTGTGCCTCTCTATTCACTTCAACAGGAGTGATGGCTGGCTTTGTCACCTTGATGTTAGTGGTGTCTTCGCCAATGTTTTTTCGGACATATACGTAGTTATTTTGATAGTACTTATTAGCTACTTCCATCACTTCATCTTTGGTGACACTTTCCAAAATGGCCATTTCCTTGACATAGTCTTCCCACTCAAATCCTTTGGTAAATGCTTGAACAAACTCATTGGCTCGAGAAGAATTACTTTCGTAGTTTTTGATTTTGCTTAGCTTCATATCGCTAATGATGGCTGGAATTAGCCAGTCAGGAAAGTCACCATTTTTGACCTTTTCCACTTCTCCTATCAGTAGAGATTTTACCTCATCAAGCGATTGGCCTTGCTTTGGTGTTCCGTAGAGAATATGAACGCTGTAGTCGGTAAGCTGATAAGGGAAACAGCTAGCTTGAAGCACTTCTTGGGCTTGATTAAGATTTAAGTCTATGAGACCTGCATGGCTATTGCTTAGTACCATATCGATAATACGCATCACTTGTGCGTCTCGTGACTTTACTCCAGGAAAACGATAGCCCAAGTACAAGCGCTCGGCATCGGGACCATAAACGTCCATCACAACCGGTTCATCTATGACATCTTCTACAGCAGGCGTAAATACTGGGTCTTCTTTTCGTTCGTAGATGCCAAAGGTCTGATCGATCCAGTTGATGACAGAATCGGGGTCAAAATCACCAGACATGCATATGGCCATATTATTGGGCACGTAGTTTTTGGTGTAAAACTTGCCAATTTCCTTGATAGATGGGTTTTTTAGGTGTTCGATAGTACCTATGGTGGTTTGGGTTCCATAAGTATGCTTTTTGAACATGCCTTCCATTAGAGCTTCAAACATTTTACGACCATCGTTGTCCATGCCTCTATTCTTTTCTTCATAGACGGTTTCCAATTCAGTATGAAATAATCGAATTTGTGGATTGTTGAATCGTTCGGCCTCTATTTCCAGCCATTTTTGTAGTTGGTTTGATGGAATGTCATTGACATAAACGGTATTTTCGGCAGAGGTGTAGGCATTTGTACCTTTAGCACCTATACTCGAAACCATCTTGTCGTATTCGTTGGCGATAGCGTACTTGGCAGCTAGGTTAGATACAGAGTCGATTTTGGCCCACATACGGTCACGATTTAGGGTGTCAGTCATAGGAATTTGACGGTATTCTTCATAAAGGATTTCTATTTCATCTAATAATGGCGCTTCTTTCTCAAAATCCAAGGTGCCGTATTTGTCTGTACCTTTGAAAAGCATGTGTTCTAGGTAGTGTGCCAAACCGGTTGCATCAGCGGGGTCATTTTTGCTTCCCGCTCTTACAGCGATGTAGGTTTGTACTCTAGGCGCGTCTTTGTAAACGGTTAAATAGACTTTAAGCCCATTATCAAGTGTGTAGATGCGCGACTTCATTGGATCAGATTGTACGATTTCGAAGTTGTTTTCTATTTTATTCATGTCTTGTGATACGTTATATGCTATCCACCCAAGAGCGAGTGCGATGATTAGTATGGTTAATTTTGATTTCATGTTTGGGTAATTTTAATAATCTATTTCTAGTTTAAACTTTGATTTCATTTCGTTAAGCAATGGTTGCTTCTCAGCCATTTTCTTGAATCTATCTTCATCAGAATACGCTTTCTGTTCTTCTTTTTTTAAGGGCAACACAACAAGCTGCAAAGATATTAAATCATTACAAAGTTGCTCTTTTAAAAAAGCAACAAAACTGTTTTTTTCATTTTGCAAGACTTCTTCTTGCACTTTGTTGTCTAGTGTCAAAGTGAGTTGGTAATCGTTATCCATAATTATCTTCTTTTTGTTGAGAATAGACGATAGATTGAATTTCCCCTCTTTTTGTTTTTGATTGCTGTATTTACTGACCTGATTTTGTAAATCTTTTTCTTGGAAAGGCGTGTTTCTTTCTACTGGTTTTATTTTCTCAACTTCATTCTCTTTGGACTCTTTTGTCCTATGGATATTTATGGAGATAGTTTTCTTTTGAATATCTTCCTTAAAATCTATTATTTTTATGGAATTGGCTTCGATTTTTTCTGATTTGGGCTTTGTTTGTGGTATTTCTTGAGTAAGGTTGGGGGCTACTTCACGATTTTCAACTTTGGCTTGCTTAGAGTCTTGCCTGACTACTATTTTTTTTTTAGTACTTGGCTCTGATATGTTGCAAAGCTGCATGAGGGTAAATTCAACTAACAAGCGTTGATTCTTACTAGACTTGTAATTGATATCCGCTTTGTTTAGTAGCTCTAAGATGTAAATTATATCGGCGTGGTCCCATGAGCTGCTTTGTTCCAAAATACGTTTTTTAATAGTTTGACCTACCTCCAATAGCGAAAGTGTTTGGTTGTCTTTGGCCACCATCAGGTTTCTAAAGTGCATGGCCAAACCGTTTACAAAATGCTGTCCGTCAAAGCCATTGTTCAAAATGTCGTTAAACAGATTGAGAACACTAGCAATATCGTGATTTTGCATGGCGTCGGTCATTTTGAAGTAATAATCCTCGTCAAGTATATTTAGGTTATCAATCACGTCTTTGTAGCTCAGGGTGGTACCAGAAAAGCTGACGATTTGGTCGAAAATGGACAGAGCGTCTCTTAGAGCGCCGTCGGCCTTTTGGGCAATCATGTGCAGGGCGTCTTCTTCGGCGTCAATACCTTCGCTTTTTGCTACAAATGACAAGTGTTGAGCAATATCTTGTATTTGTATTCTTTTAAAATCGAAAATTTGACAGCGCGACAATATGGTTGGGATAATTTTATGCTTTTCGGTGGTTGCCAATATGAAAATGGCATGGGCCGGGGGCTCTTCCAATGTTTTTAGGAAAGCATTGAATGCAGCTTGGGAAAGCATGTGTACCTCGTCGATGATGTATATGCTGTATTGACCGACCTGTGGCGCAAAGCGCACCTGATCTACTAGTTCGCGTATTTTGTCCACCCCGTTGTTGGAGGCCGCATCAAGCTCATGGATGTTAAAGGAATGATTATTGTTGAAACTCAAGCACGACTCACATTCGTCGCATGCCTCAATGCTGTCTTTAGGATTTAGACAATTGATGGTCTTAGCCAAAATACGTGCGCAAGACGTTTTGCCCACTCCACGAGGACCGCAAAATAAAAAGGCTTGTGCCAAGTGTTGGTTTTTAATAGCGTTTTTGAGCGTATTAGTAATAACGCTTTGACCTACTACAGTATCAAATGAAGCAGGGCGGTATTTGCGAGCAGAAACAACGAAATTTTTCATTCAGATAGTATTGGGAAACAAATATATAACAATGATTCAAATGTTGAGTTTTGAAAGAAGAATGTTTACATTTAAATTCTTTTTGAAGCTGAATACCTTTTCAACATTTATTTATGTTAGCGTTCGTTTTTGCTTTGCTAAAAAAAACGGAATTAAAATATGTTAGTAAAAAAATGCTCCGTGTGAAAACGAGACAGCTTATTGTTGTTGTGCTAAGATACAATTAGAAAGCGATTCACAACACTTTTGCCTCTGTGCTAAAAAAATACACTTGTTTTTGTCAAAAGATTAGCTTAGATTTGCCACCCCTTTTTAAGAAGGGAATTATTAATTTTAATTAACATTATATGAATCATTACGAAACCGTTTTCATTTTAAATCCCGTTTTATCTGAAGATCAGGTAAAGGAGGCGGTTCAGAAGTTCAAAAAACTTCTTAAAGATAATAAAGCTAAATTGGTTGTTGAAGAAAATTGGGGGCTAAAAAAATTAGCCTACTCTATCCAGAAGAAAAAAACTGGCTTTTATTGTTTGATGGAATTCACTTCTGACGACCGCGAAATCATTAACAAGCTTGAGCTTGAGTACAAGCGCGATGAGCGTTTCATGCGTTGGCTTACCGTTAAGTTGGACAAGCACGCTTTGGCATATAGCGAGAGTAGAAGAAAGAGATTAAACATTAACCAAACACAAAAGGCATAGTTATGGCAGAAGAAATAAGATACCTATCACCAGTCGATGTCAACAACAAAAACGTCAAAAAATACTGCCGTTTTAAAAAAGCTGGCATCAAATACATAGATTACAAAGACCCCGATTTTCTCATGCGCTTTGTCAATGAGCAAGGTAAAATCTTACCAAGAAGAATCACAGGGACCTCGTTAAAATACCAAAGAAAAGTTTCACAAGCAATCAAACGTTGCCGTCACTTGGCGTTAATGCCATATGTTGGCGATTTGCTAAAATAATTACAGCTATGAAATTGATATTATTACAAGATGTTGAGAAATTAGGATTCAAAGATGAGATTGTAAAAGTGAAAAACGGTTACGGTCGTAATTTTTTGATCCCCAACGGACAAGCCATTTTGGCTACTGAATCGGCCAGAAAAGTATTAGCCGAAAATTTACGTCAAAGAGCCAGCAAGGAAAATAAAGCGGTTGAGGAAGCCAATAAGTTGGCAGATAAAATCAACGGTATAACTATTCAAATCACTGCCAAAGTTATTGACGGTGGCAAACAATTATTTGGTTCAGTAACCTCCAGTCACCTAGCCGATGAGTTGGAAAAGTTAGGCCACTCTGTCGATAGAAAGTTTGTAAAGCTTAACAACATTAAAACAGTTGGTGTTTACAGTGCTGAAATACGTTTTCACAGAGAAGTAAAGGCCACGCTTTCGGTAGAAGTGTTAGCTGCCAAATAATCAACGCTCACTTGGTTTATACTTAAATGCCCTCTCTTTGAGGGTATTTTTTTTATTCATAACGCAAGGCCTCAATGGGGTCAAGCTTTGCAGCTTTTGATGCCGGAAAATACCCAGAAACTAAACCAACAAATACACACAAGGCCAAGCCAGAAGCTATCCACACCCAAGGGATAATAAACTGACTGCCAATAACTACTGAGGTTAAGTTTCCTATCAAAATTCCTAACATGATACCAGCAATGCCTCCAAACTGACATATTACAATGGCTTCTACAAGAAACTGCCAACGAATGATTGAAGAGGTAGCTCCTAAGGCCTTTCGCGTGCCTATTTCTTTTGTTCTTTCAGTAACCGATACCAACATAATATTCATAAGTCCAATTGCCGAACCAACTAAAGTGATGATGCCAATGATAAGCGCGGCTAGAGTAACATAACGAATGTTTTCCAATAGTGTCTGTGCTAAGTTGTCACTTCGAATAATGTCAAAATTATCTTCTTCTTTTGGTTTTAGTTTACGTACACTTCGCATTACAGAAGTAGCTTCACCAATCTCTGCCGATAGAGTATTGGCGTTTTTTGCTAAAACACTAATGGTAAAAGATTGGTTGGAGTAACCGAAATATTGTCGTGCATTTTTGATAGGTAAAAGGCACGTTCTGTCGCCGCCAAAGCTCATACTAGCCCCTTTTTCTTCCAAAATACCAATAACTCGATACTTGATACTTCCTACAGATACCAATTTTCCCAAGGCTGTATTCTTTCCAAAAAGTGTATTTTTTACCTCTTGACCCAAGATAATCACGTGTTTGACACTTTCACATTCTTCAGAACTAAAGTTTCTACCAGATGATAGATTGTAACCAGCGGTCAACAAATAATTTTCATCCGTTCCTGTGATTTGAATATTGGGATCTGACTTTTTGGATTGATAGCGTAAAATAGCCGTACTACTAGCCCATGTGGATACTGACGTGGTGGAAGTAAAACGATTTTTGAAATCAGTGGCCTCGTCAAAGGTAATGGCGGCATACCGCTTTGGCTTGGTGCCGCCTCGGCCAATGCGTACATTAGAACTCTTATTTCGAATATTGAAGGTGTTGGCCCCCATCTGAGTGAAGTTGTCATTAATACTAGATTTGATGGACTCTATGGCGGTTTGTATGCCAACCAATGCCGAAATACCAATGGCGATAATGAAAATAGTTAGCACCGTACGCAGTAAGTTAGTTCGAACAGACTGTAAGGCGATTTTAATATTTTCTATTATCAATCTCATTATCGCTAAGGTACAATTTTATCTTGTATTACTGGATTAAAAAAAGTACTTTCGCAAAACCTAAAAAAGGTTACTCATTATAAATATTCAACACAATTATGGCATTTGACATTGAAATGATAAAAGCAGTATACGCCAAATTTCCTGAGCGTATAGAAAAAGCAAGGCAGTTGGTTGGAAAGCCACTGACTCTTTCTGAAAAAATACTTTACGCACATTTGTGGGATAATCAACAATCCACAGCTTTTCAGAGAGGTGTTGACTATGTAGATTTTGGACCTGACCGAGTGGCCATGCAAGACGCTACCGCTCAGATGGCTCTGCTGCAATTCATGCAGGCAGGAAAAGAAAAAGTGGCGGTGCCTTCAACGACTCATGCCGACCACCTCATTCAAGCCAAATTGGGCGCTGAAAAAGACTTGCAAGAAAGCTTAAACACCAATAATGAGGTGTTCAATTTCTTAAGTTCTGTATGTAATAAGTACGGCATTGGTTTTTGGAAGCCAGGTGCCGGAATTATCCATCAGGTAGTGCTAGAGAATTACGCCTTTCCTGGAGGTATGATGATAGGTACTGACTCACACACTGTTAACGCTGGTGGATTAGGAATGGTGGCTATCGGCGTTGGTGGTGCCGATGCTGTTGATGTGATGGCTGGTATGCCATGGGAGTTAAAATTTCCAGAATTAATAGGAGTGAAGCTCACGGGTAAACTAAATGGCTGGACGTCTGCTAAAGATATCATTCTAAAAGTAGCAGGCATATTGACAGTGAAAGGGGGAACAGGTTGTATTGTCGAATATTTTGGCGAAGGAGCTAAATCCCTTTCGTGTACTGGCAAAGGAACTATATGTAATATGGGAGCCGAGATAGGCGCCACTACTTCCACTTTTGGCTACGATGACAGTATGGAAAGGTACTTAAGAGCTACCGACAGAAACGATGTTGCCGACGCTGCCAATGCGGTCAGAGAATATCTCACTGGAGATGATGAAGTTTATGCTAATCCTCAACATTTTTTCGATCAAGTAATAGAAATAAACCTTTCTGAACTGACACCACATTTGAATGGTCCTTTTACGCCAGATCTCGCTACTCCAGTTTCAGAAATGAAAGACAAAGCCAAAGAAAACGACTGGCCTTTAGATATCGAGTGGGCTTTGATAGGATCTTGCACCAATTCATCCTATGAGGACTTGACACGTGCCGCCTCCATAGTCGAAGACGCCGTTGCCAAAGGCCTGCAACCCAAGGCCACACTAGGTATTAACCCTGGTTCAGAACAAGTGCGTTTCACGGCCGAAAGAGATGGTCTGATGGATACCTTTAACAAGTTTGAATCCACCCGAATATTTACCAACGCCTGTGGGCCATGCATAGGGCAGTGGGCTAGAGAAGGTGCCGAAAATCAAGAGAAAAACTCTATTGTACATTCATTCAATAGAAATTTTGCTAAACGTGCCGACGGAAACCCTAATACACATGCATTTGTAGCTTCACCTGAAATGGTAGCCGCAATAGCAATTTCTGGGCGTTTGGATTTTAACCCTATCACCGATACGCTAACCAACATTAATGGTCAAGCGGTATACTTATCAGAACCCTCGGGGTATGAGTTACCGCCAAAAGGGTTTGATGTCGAAGACAATGGCTACCAAGCCCCTGCCCAAGATGGTAGTGGTGTAGAAGTGGTAGTCAAAGTCGATTCTAATCGATTACAACTACTTACACCGTTCAAAGCGTGGGATGGTGCAAATATTACAGGAGCCAAGTTACTTATCAAAGCTCAGGGAAAATGCACTACTGACCATATTTCTATGGCTGGTCCTTGGCTTAGATTTAGAGGGCATTTAGACAATATTTCGAACAACTGCCTTATAGGAGCAGTCAATGCCTTTGGTGGTGCTACCAATTGCGTGGTCAATCAGTTGGACGGTACTAAAGACGAAGTACCTAATGTTGCACGAGCTTACAAAGCCGCCGGAGTTGATACTGTAGTAATAGGTGACCACAACTATGGCGAGGGATCTTCTAGAGAACATGCCGCCATGGAACCACGTCATTTGGGAGTTCGGGCAGTCATTGTTAAATCTTTTGCCAGAATACATGAAACTAACCTCAAAAAGCAAGGTATGTTAGGACTTACGTTTGCCAATGAAAGCGATTATGATTTAATTCGTGAAGATGATACCTTTAACTTTGTTGATTTATCAGAGTTTGCTCCTAACAAATCATTAAAACTAGAATTAGTTCACGCTGATGGAACTATCGACACCATTCTTCTTAATCACTCGTATAACGAACAACAAATAGATTGGTTTAAAGCCGGTTCCGCTTTAAACCTTATACGTCAACAAAACGCTTGATAATTTTAACCATTTACTCAAAAACAAAACCACAGACTATTTGTAGATAGTCATTTTGCGAGTTTCAATAACTGAATTAGATCTTACAATAACAATGTGTACCCCTTGTGCATTCAGGCTGAGGTCTATATCTTTTTGACACTTCCGTACAGTTTGCTGAAGTAGCTTGGTAAACCACTTCTCCCACTGGGTTGGTAATTAATATTGTTACTTTTTCAAGCTCTGTCGAATGATTTAGCTCAATGCTGAATAATCCATTGTTTGGATTAGGATAGATTTCTATATCGCCTAGTTCAGATTCAACTACATGTACGTTAAAAGAATATTTTGGTAAGTAGCTTACTTCAATAGTTTAGTTGGCATGTAAAGTGTCGCCGGGGCAACTCAACCAGAAGGCAACATAGTACGAGCCAGCGGACGAAAAATCGTAGCTGTTGGAGTTAAAGGTGTGGTCCTAGTTAACTTCATTGGCTATTTTATCATTCCAACGCTTGGCTGACTACTGTTCCTGAGTCCACATGATAATAACGATATACGGTGTCAATACAGTATTTGCTTGCAAGTCAACTAGGGATTAGGCAAAAGATGAACTGATAGAAAATGAAAAAAAGCGAATAGAAAATAAAGTTATTTGCCTTTCATTGTTCATGAATTTTTTAATTAATAAACTCATAAACGACCTTGACTAAGGTTATGCTAATTCAAACAAAAAAATTATTAGTTAATAAAATTGTACTTTCGGTAAATGATAAGAAAAGATGATAAGCGTCAAATTTGGTCGTGGGCCATGTATGACTTTGCCAACTCGGCATTCACAACTATAGTGGTGAGTTTCATCTACGGAACTTATTTTACTAAATCGATTGCTCCAAATGAGATATTAGGTACTCAATGGTGGTCTTGGGCGGTATCGTTAACGGCAATAGTGGTTGCCTTTTTATCGCCATTTTTGGGTGCTTTATCTGACTTGGGGACTTATCGAAGGCGCATTATGTGGTACAGTACACTTGGCTGTGTTATAGCAACTGCAATATTGTTCTTTCCTTCCGAGGGGCAAGTTTTTTTCGCTTTGAGCGTATTTATAGTGGCCAACATTTCGTTTGAGATTGGTACTGTTTTTTGCAATGCCTATTTAGCGGATATTGTGTCAAAGGAAAACTTTGGAAAAACATCAGGTTTTGCTTGGGGTTTGGGCTATGTAGGTGGGCTAATAGCTTTGATTTTAGCTTTATTTTTATTTGTTCAGACCAATCAGCCAATACTTGGTCTTGAGGTGGCAAACGGAGAAAATATAAGGGCTACTAATTGGTTGGTTGCGATATGGTTTTTTGTTTTCAGCATTCCTTTTTTTTCGGTAATAAAAGACGTGCAGTCGACCATGACCCCCACCTCTTTAGTGGTTTTGTTTCGAGATTCTATGGTGCGTTTAAGGACTACGCTTTCCACGGTGGGTAAGTATGGTCCCATATCACGTTTTCTGTTGGCTAGATTAGTCTATAATGACGCTTTAGTTACTATTTTCACATTTGGAGGCATATATGCAGCTACCACTGTTGGTTTTTCGTTCGAAGAAATAATCATACTTGGCATCGTCCTAAACTTGTTGGCAGGAACAGGAGCTTTTATTTTTGGTTATTTGGAAGATAGAGTAGGTAGTTTAGTTGTTATCAAATGGAGTCTTGTTTTTTTAACAATCGCCTGCGTTATAGCTATTTTATCGCCAGAGCTTCCGGGTCTTTTACAACTGGTTTTTGGTGGGGATGCTGTTCCGCAATGGTTTACTTCCAAATTTTTATTCTGGATAGCAGCATTGTTTATTGGTTTATTTTCTGGGCCCAATCAATCTTCTAGTCGATCGCTTATGTCGGCACTTACTCCTAAAGAAAAACAAAATGAATTTTTTGGCTTTTATGCTTTTTCGGGAAAAGCCACCGCTTTTGTGGGGCCACTGCTTTTTGGTTGGGCCACGGCCTTTTTTAACACTCAACAAGCTGGTCTATTCGTCATAGTTGCTTTATTTATCTTGGGTTATTTGTTGCTCAAAAAGGTTTAATTATTTTATCTTTGTCAAATGCGTTATATTATTCTATGTATGTTTTTTTCTTCATCACTGTTTTCCCAGCAGTTTATGTGTAATGATGGTGAGATTCGCTTTTTTTCCGATGCGCCCATTGAAGACATACAAGCCACTAACAAACAGGCCATGGCTGTCATAGATTTAGAAAGTGGCGGCTTCGCTTTTAAGGTAAATATTAAAGATTTTATCTTTCCTAACTCACTAATGCAAGAACACTTTAACGAGAGTTATTTAGAGACTGACCAATTTCCTCATTCTACCTTTACAGGCCTGATAGAGAACCTGGGGGATATTAGCCAAAAAAATACTATTGAAGTGAGCGGTGAATTAGTAATTCACGGCATCAGCCAAAAGACGAAGCTTCAAGCTACTATTCAAGAAATTGGTAACAGCTTGCACATTACATCAGTGTTTGATGTCGTTTTGAATGACTACGATATTGATATTCCCAAAATTATGATGTATAAAATCGCTGAGGTCATTGAAGTAAGTGTCGATATGAAACTCCAAAAACGTAGCAATGAATAACTATTCCCTATTAGTATTCTTACTGTTAAGCCCATTTGTTGGTGCTCAAGATTTGTTGAGTTTATTGCAAGAAGACTCTAATGAACCACAGGTCGTTACCTCTATTTTTAAAGACAGTAGGGTGGTCAACGCACAATCCAGCAAACAGTCGACCAAAGGAGAGTTTAAATTATTAATCCAACATCGTTTTGGGACACTCAACTCAGGTTTTTATAATTTGTGGGGTATAGACAATTCACAGGTTAGGATGGGCTTAGATTATGGCATAAGCGAACGATGTATGGTAAGTTTAGGCCGAAGTTCGACCAATAAACAATATGATTTTTCACTCAAAGGAAAATTAGCTCAACAGACAACGGACTTTCCACTAGTAATATCGGTGTTTTCGGCTTTATTTGTCACACACCCCTCTCCAGTAGAACGTTCGGCCGCCGATTATGACTTTTTAAATCAGCTATCCTTTGCCAATCAATTGATACTTGCCAGAAAGTTTTCGTCCGATATATCGTTGGTGTTGCTGCCCACACACATTCATCGTAATGTAGTAGAAGATTATGGCCAGCCATTTGACCCTCTTTTTTTGGGTGTTGGAGGTCGGTACAAAATCACCAAAAAAGTATCGATTAACGGCGAATACTTTTACGCTCTAAATGAACCTTCCAATTCCCACAAGAATATGCTTTCAGTTGGCTTTGACATAGAAACAGGAGGCCATGTATTCTCACTTCATCTGAGCAACTCGCGCGCAATGAATGAAGCTGGATTTTTGACAGAAACCACTGGCGATTGGTTAGAGGGTGATATCTATTTTGGATTCAACATTTCAAGGGTGTTTGCATGGTAGAGAAACAGCAACAGTTTGATATGGCAGTAGTTGGAGGAGGCATCGTAGGGCTTTCATGTGCTTACAAAATTCAGAAAGAATACCCTAAACTCAATATAGTAGTATTAGAAAAGGAGCCACTCTTGGCCTTACACCAAACGGGAAGAAACTCAGGAGTAATTCACTCAGGTCTTTATTACAAGCCAGGGTCTTTTCGTGCCAAAAACTGTGTAAATGGCAGAAAACAGTTGGTTCAGTTTGCCAAAGATCATCATATAGACCATGAGGTGTGCGGAAAGGTGGTAGTCGCAGTAAATCATGATGAGATGAGTCGCTTGGATAAACTACTGAGCACTGGCATAGCAAATGGCCTTATTGGCGTTGAAAAAATTAATGCCCAACGCCTCAAAGAGATAGAGCCTCACGTCGAAGGTCTAGGCGCTTTGTGGGTACCAGAGTCTGGTATTATCGATTTTGTCGGCGTTACAAATAAATTGGCCGAACTGATAGTAAAACTTAACCCCAACAGTCAAATTATAACTTCCTGTGAGGTAAATCGTCTAAATGGTCTTCACATTGAAACTAGCAAGGGCCGTTTCAAGGTTAGCTGGAAAGTGGTTTGTGGTGGGCTTTTTTCTGATCGATTGGCCAGAAAAGAAGGACTCAAATCAGATGTTAGAATCCTTGGATTTAGAGGCGATTATTACGACTTGACAGAAAACGCAAAAGTCAAAGTCAAGAATTTGATATACCCCGTTCCAAATCCTGAGTTTCCGTTTTTGGGTATCCACTTTACGCGCATGACAAACGGAACCATAGAGTGTGGCCCAAACGCTGTATTTACGTTCAAGAGAGAAGGATATAGAAAAACAGATTTTGACCTTAAAGATACAATCGAGGCCTTGATGTATAAGGGTACTTGGCGCTTGTTTTTTAAGCATTGGCGATTTGGGCTCAACGAATACAGACGGGCATTTTCTAAGCGAATATTTTTGAAAGAATTAAATAGATTAATACCTTCGTTGACTATGAATGATATTGTAGAAGGTCGTAGTGGTGTCCGAGCCATGGCATTGGCTGCTGATGGCGACGTTTTTGACGATTTTAAAATAGAACACCAAGGGAATAGTATTCATGTGCTCAATGCGCCATCGCCCGCGGCTACCGCCTCTTTGGCCATTGGAGATGAAGTCTTAGCAATAGTGAAACAACATTTTAGTCTCTCTTGACATGTTTAAAATTTTTGGTTTAAATAGAAAAGAAAAAATAAAAATACGCGAGCTAGCATCGGTATATTCAAAAACATTATTTGAAGTCACGGAAGCTGGTTTTGAAGAAATCATCGATTTTATAAATGACAACAGTAAGTTTGAAGAGTCGCCCAACATTGGCAAAGAAAATATTCTTTGGTTTTTGCTCATTGTCTTTGTGGCCAATAAGCATCTCATGTCGGATTATTTTGAGGCTGATCAAACCCTCAAGTTGCAGTCATCTTGTCTGGATGAGTTAATAGAATATTTGGCCGTTGACGAAGCCATAGTTAAGGAAATGCTTTATGAATATGAGGCCTTTTTTAAATCACTGTTTACCGATGATATCAAGGTCGAAAAAGTAATGGCAAAATCTATTTTTTTAAAATATAAGCTCAACGATTTTCAAGGGGAGCTATTAAAAAATCAAAATGAACCAAATCCAGTATTTTTACAGGAATTAACTGACCTGATGGGACATTTTATTTGGAACTGGCCGAATTACATGGAAAAATACAAACTTGTTTAAAGTTTGACAATGCCCGTGTAGTTAAACGGGCTGATGCTTTTTAAGTAGGTTTTTACCTTATCATCAATTTCTAGTTCATCAATGAAGATTGACAACGATTTTTCGGTAATGTGGCTGTTTGTACGAGTTAATTCTTTTAATGCTTCGTAGGGTTTTGGATAGCCTTCTCTTCTTAGTACCGTTTGAATGGCCTCTGCTACTACTGCCCAATTGTCATCCAAATCGGTATTTATAGCACTCTCATTTAGTATCAATTTATTCAATCCGTTTAACATTGATTTAAATGCCAGAATGGTATGTGCCATGGGTACGCCCACATTTCTCAATACCGTTGAATCTGTCAAGTCTCTTTGCAATCGAGAAATGGGTAGTTTTGAAGATAGGTGCTCAAAAATGGCGTTGGCCATCCCCAAATTTCCTTCGGCATTCTCAAAGTCAATGGGATTTACTTTGTGAGGCATGGCCGAAGAGCCCACTTCACCCTCTTTTATTTTTTGTTTGAAATAGTCCATGGAGATATAAGTCCATACATCTCTACATAGGTCAATTAAAATAGTATTGACGCGTTTGAAATTATCAAATAATGCAGCCAGATTATCGTAATGCTCAATTTGGGTGGTCACCTGTGAACGATGAAGCCCTAACGATTCTTCAACAAAATCATTGGAAAAGGAAACCCAATCTATTTCTGGGTATGCAACAACATGAGCGTTAAAGTTACCTGTAGCACCACCAAATTTGGCCGAAAAAGGAATAGTGTTTAATAAATTCATCTGACGTTCTAGCCGTTCTACAAATACCAGAACTTCTTTGCCAAGGAGTGTGGGAGAGGCCGCCTGGCCATGCGTTCTAGCTAACATAGGTATAGCCACCCATTCGTCTTTTAGTTCCATTAGTTTGTTAAGCAAATGGAGGTAGCTAGGAACATAAATCTGCTCTATGGATTCCTTAACTAACAAGGGTGTAGCAGTGTTATTTATGTCTTGTGAGGTAAGTCCAAAATGAATAAATTCTTTGAATTTACTAACTTTCAATTCATCGAATTTTTCTTTTAAAAAATACTCAACTGCCTTGACGTCATGGTTGGTAATTTGCTCAATGCCTTTTATAGTTTTGGCATCTTCTTCATTAAAGTTTAGGTAAATACCTCTTAACTTCTCAAACAGTGATTGGTCAAATTCGTCCAACTGAGGAAGGGGCAGTTCACACAGCGAAATGAAGTATTCTACCTCTATTCGTAAGCGATATTGAATAAGTGCCATTTCGGAGTAAAAGGCACTTAATTTATTTGTTTTAGAATGGTATCGTCCGTCGATGGGTGACAGGGCGGTCAATGGATTAAATGACATAAATTGAAATCTTAGTTCGCAAATTTACACCTTTTAAAATCGTTTAAAAAATAAGCTTCAGTTGAATAATGGACTATTTTTGTAAAAATTGTGTTACTGCTTGATAAAACGTAAAACTTGCGCCTTTTTATCGACCTTTACTTTTAAGAAATAGATACCAGACTACAAATTACTAATGTCTAAGTTTAGTGGTTGTTGTACATAAATATCTTGGGTTTTTTTCCATCATCTTCTGAGTTGCCAGTAGTTCCAGACCATGTTGTCCATGTAGTATTTTCTAAGCCAATTTAATCGCCCTCAGAATAAGACTCAAAATCATTAGAAAAGTTAAATTGCTTTAGTGCAGTTGATACAGTGAAAGAAAAAAGAAACAATAGTAAATTTCGCATGATATTATGGATTTCTACTAAAGTAGGAATTTTTGGTTATTAATTGATTCGAAAAGTTAGTTTATTTATATTTTTGTTGGATGACAACAATGATAATTATAATTTGTGTCTTCTTATTGCTTTTAGGCTTGCTAGGTTGTTTTATTCCTGTCATCCCTGGTCCTCCCTTATCGTTTGTGGCTCTGATACTATTAACGTTTTTTACTGGTTACCAGTTTGATAATGATTTTCTTTGGCAATGGGGAACCATCGTTGTGGGCGTGACCATTGTTGATTTTTGGCTGCAAGTGTATGGCGTGAAGCACTTTGGTGGAACCAAAAAAGCTATCAATGGCACTATGATTGGTCTTTTGGTGGGGATATTTGTGCCCATACCAATGGGTTTTATCATAGGTCCCTTTGTCGGAGCATTTGTAGGCGCTTATATGGATGAGAAAGACGATTTGTTAAAAGTACTAAAAATCGCCTCTGGCGCCCTTATTGGTTTTATTGGTGGAGTGGTTTTAAAGCTGGCAGTATGTTTATACCTGTGTTATGAATTTTATGCCTTAATTTTTTCTTAAGTTGAAAGTCTGCTCGATTTCTTATTTAAATAGTATTCCATTTGTATATGGTTTAGAACACAGCAATTTGAATATTCAATTAACTAGAGAAATTCCGTCCGAGTGCGCCAATAAGTTACTCAATAACATGGTAGATGTAGCCCTGGTACCAATTGCTATAATTCCACAGCTATCCTACTTTAAAATTATTAGTTCATATGGTATTGCTTCAAATGGCGCCGTGGATACCGTTTGTCTGTTTAGTCAAAGACCTTTAAATGAAATAGAGACTATTATTTTAGATTATCACTCAAGAACTTCCAATGAGTTGGTTAAGTTGTTGTGTAGTCATTACTGGAAAATAAATCCTAAATTTACACATTCTGATTCTGAATTTTCAAATCAAATTAACGATTCTACTGCTGGATTAATAATAGGCGATAGGGCTTATCAATTCCGCTCGCAGTTTAGCTATGTTTATGACTTGTCAGAGGAATGGAAAAAATGGACGGAATTACCATTTGTTTTTGCCTGTTGGGTGGCCAATAAGCCCGTAAAAAAAGAATTTGAAGATGCTTTTTGTGAGGCGTTAGAATTCGGTGTGTCTAATTTATCGCAAGCCATCAGTTCAATGGGACATTCCTTTCATACAACCATTAACAAAAAACACTATTTGACACAAGTCATCGACTATCATTTGGATGATGAAAAAAGAAAAGCCATGAATTGCTATTTAGCTTTTATAGGCTAAGTTATTTCTTTCTTTTTTTGGCCACCTCTTGTTGCCTTTTTGCCATGTCTTCCAGTCGTTTTTGAAAGCTCGATTTTTTGACTGGCTTCTTTTTATTTTGCTCCATTGTTGCTAAAATAGCCGCTTCGTCAATGAAGTACTTTCTCATAACAAATTGCTGCCCGAAGGTGACCATGTTGGCTAAAAAGTAATAATAGCTCAGTCCAGCGGCATAGTTGTTAAAGAATCCCAAAAACATGATGGGCATTAAATACATCATCCATTTCATCTGAGCCATTTGGGGACCACTCATCTGACTATTCATTCTAGTGTAAAGTAAGGTAGATATAGTCATCAATAGTGTAAAAAGACTTACATGATCTCCATAGAAGGGGATTTCAAACGGTAAGCTAAACACGGAGTCGTAACTAGAAAGGTCATCGGCCCACAAAAACGATTTTTGGCGTAATTCGATGCTGGCTGGAAAAAAACGAAACAAGGCAAACAATATCGGCATCTGTAGTAGCATAGGAATGCATCCACCTAGTGGATTAACGCCTGTCTTTTTGTAAAGAGCCATGGTTTCTTGCTGCGCCTTCATTGGGTCCTTTCCCTTAAATTTCTCGTTTATCTTGTCAATTTCTGGCTTCAGTACTTTCATTTTGGCCTGTGACTTATAGGCCTTTAATGTAAAAGGTGATAAGCATAGCTTTATAATAAGGGTCATTATCAAAATAATAATTCCATAGTTGGTGATGCTGTTGTCTAGCCAATTAAAGATAGGTATAACAGCGTATTTGTTTACCCATCTGAAAATACCCCAGCCCAGTGGAATCATCCGTTCCAAATCCATATTGTATTCTTTTAGGGTCTCGTAATGGTTTGGACCAAAATACAGTTGATAAGGCGTTACTTCTGTGCTTCGGTGTTGGAAAGGAATAACGGTGTTTAGACTTAATTTTTTTACAAAATCTTGGGAACTTTCATTGGTAGAAACGCTGACAGTAGTGGGTTTTTCAAAGCCATTATTATTGATAAGGACAGTGCTAAAAAACTGGTGTTTAAGTCCTACCCATTGTGCTTTTCCACTGAGCTCTTCTTGGTCGTCTTTTGAGGTTGACAAATAATCTACGTCATCGTTAAGGTATTTGTAATAGACCGTCGAATACATACGTTCATTATCAATACTCTTTTCAGTGTGTGGCAAATTCACTACCCACGATAATTCCATTTCGTTTCTGTTGGTAGGAATTATGCTTTCAAGATTCGAAGTGTGTATGCCAAAGTCTAACATGTAATCGTCATCTTTCAGGCGGTATTGGAACTCAACATATCCACCGTTGCTGGCCATCATTCTCATAGATACCGAACGATCAGTTATGTTGGTAGCTTGAAAGTAAAGGTTTTGGGTATTTATAATTCTATTTCCTTCAGAGAAAAAGGTGATATTAAATTGTGAAGAATCTCGGTCAATTAGATTTAATGGCAAAGAGTCGGAGGTCTGAAAATCCTTGAGTATGGCCGAAATTATTCGACCTCCTTTGGATGAAATACTAAGTACTAATTTCTCGTTTTCTATTTGTATAATTTCATCAGAAATTTTGGTAGCAGGATAAAAAACACCAAATACTTGTTTGTTAGATTCTTGTAAAGAACTATCGCTGAGGGTTGGGGTATTTTCGATAACAGTATTGTCTACGACTTCTTTTTCTAACACGACACTAACACTGTCAGTAGTGGGGGGGGGCACATCAACGACTGGGGGGAACAGCATATTGTAACCGATAACGATAATGACTATTAGTATTACACCTGTTAAGGAATTTCTATCCATTAATTTTAGATTTTGAATGATTTAGTGCGGCCTTAACAAAACTCACGAATAGCGCTTGTGGTTTGGCAACTGTACTTTTATATTCTGGATGAAATTGCACACCAACAAACCATGGATGATGATTAATTTCAATAATTTCAACTAATGAAGATTCGGGATTTATTCCCGTAGCACGAAGGCCATTTTCTTCAAAAATAGCTTTGTATTTATTATTAAACTCAAAGCGATGTCTGTGGCGTTCAAAAATACGTGTTTTTTGATAGCTTTCGAAACTTTTAGATTCTTTAACAAGCTGGCATGGGTAAGCTCCCAAACGCATGGTACCTCCTTTGTTGTTAACATCTTTTTGATGTTCCATTATGTCAATAACAGGATGAGGTGTTTCGATATCTATTTCAGTCGTGTGTGCTTGTTCTAACTTTAGCACATTGCGGGCGTACTCTATTACGGCACATTGCATTCCTAGGCAAATACCAAAAAATGGGATATTGTTAATTCTAGCATAATTTATACTCAGTATTTTTCCTTCAATACCTCGGTCACCAAAACCTGGTGCTACTAGTATACCGTCGACATCTTTAAAAAATTCTTTTACATTGGTGCTGCCAATGTCTTTAGCGTTTAACCAATCTATGTTTACTTTGGTATCATTGGCTGTTCCAGCATGTATAAATGCTTCTGAGATGGATTTGTAAGCATCTTGTAGTTCGACGTATTTACCAACGACAGCCACCTTCAGTTGATGTTTTGGTTGTTTCATTCTACTGAGGAATGATTTCCATTCTTTTAGTTCGACGTTAGTTTCGTCTCTCAGTCCTAATTTTTTCAAACTCACGTAATCAAGTTTTTCAGATTGCATGAGAATAGGTACGTCGTAGATACTATCGGCATCAATGGATTCGATAACGGCGTCTTTTTCAACATTACAGAACAGGGCGATTTTACGTCGTAAATCAGAACTCAACGAATGCTCTGTTCGACAAACAAGAATATCAGGTTGCAAGCCTAGTTCTCTTAATTTTTTGACAGAGTTTTGGGTGGGTTTAGTTTTTAGTTCTTTAGCAGCCGATAGGTAAGGTATCAGTGTTAAATGAATGCTTATGGCATCGCTTTCCATTTCCCACTTTAGCTGCCTAACGGATTCTATAAAAGGTAGGGATTCAATGTCACCAACAGTTCCACCGATTTCGGTAATTACTATGTCGTATTTACCAGTTTTAGCCAAATTTTTAATATGGTCCTTTATTTCGTTGGTGATGTGTGGTATGACTTGTACTGTCTTTCCTAAGTAGTCACCACGTCGTTCTTTTTCAATGACAGATTGATAAATTTTTCCAGTAGTAACATTGTTGGCTTGCGAGGTATTGGTTGACAAAAACCGTTCATAGTGTCCCAAATCGAGGTCGGTCTCAGCCCCATCTTCGGTTACAAAACATTCACCATGTTCGTATGGATTCATGGTGCCAGGGTCTACATTGATGTAAGGGTCCAACTTTTGTATGCTAACTGATAAGCCTCGAGCTTCGAGTAGTTTGCCTAAGGAGGCTGAGATAATCCCTTTTCCCAAAGAAGAGGTAACTCCCCCAGTTACAAAAATATATTTGGTAGAGGGGGATTTGCTCATGATAGTGTATGCTGTGTTAGTTGATTTATATATGGCTACAAATTAACGTAAAATATATCATCAAAACGGATTTTTTTTAAAAACTTAAACTGATACCTGCGCTTGGCATAAATGGTAATTGATTGACACGTTTGTATTCAATTCTGTTAAAGTAAAATATATTTTCTCTATTGTACAGATTGGTAATCCCCACATTCCATTCTAAATTAGAATATTTGTTGAGAGCATGGCGTTTTTTAAGTGAGATGTCTAGTCGATGATACCAAGGCAAACGTCCTTTGTTAAGTCCGGCATAAACAACGCCCAAGTCACCAGTTTCGGAAGTATAGTCGGTGTTAATTCCATCTGAGAAATCTATATTTGGATAAAACCCTTGTGTTTGGGTAAAAGGAAATCCAGAACCAAGATTCCACCGAGCATCAACACTCCAGCTTTTGTCAAAGCCAAAGCGGTATGTACTTACAATATTGATGTTATGTCTTCTATCGAAATGTGGCGAATAGCTCATATCTTTCCCTTCTCGGCTAATGTGGCCTAGTGAGTATACTATCCAAAGGTAATACTTGGGGTCATTGTATTTTAAAACAAAGTCAATGCCTTTGGCTAGTCCTTCTTCAATGATGAAGTCGGGGTCTGCAGCAGTCAGTTTCTCTTTATTAATATTGGTGAGTTGAGTAAAATCTTTTATATATCCTTCAATATTAAAATCTAAGCGATTTGAAATATCGTACTCTGCGCCAACAATGAGATGGTTAGCAGTTTGTAGGCCATTAATTACTTCTCTATCTTTAAAATCATCAGGAATGTTTTCAGGGGCTGAAAGAAAGCCATAAAATAGATTAACAACGTCTTGGTCGGAATTAGTACTTACCAAGTTCTGAGAATATCTTCCTAACGCTAGTTTTAGTCTGAGTCGATCGTTTAGCAATGCTTTTGCACCAATTCTTGGTTCGAAAGTTGCGCGTAAAGAGTTGTATTTGTAAATTCTAACACCTGGATCTAGTATAAAATTTCCCTTTTTTATTTTGTAGTTTACAAAGCCAGACAATTCCGTAGAGTTCTCTTTCTGCTCGATTTGTATGCCCGTTGCATTTGTAAAGTCGAAATCAGTTTGGTAGCCTAGTACTTCTAGCCCATATTGTAACTTATTTTCTCCTTGAAAGGTGGTAAAGTTAAGCCCTAAATTGAAGCCGTTAACCCCACTTTGCCTAGGTGGCAAGAGAGCTTCCTCAAGTTTTATTAGATAGGATGAATAGGCGAAATTACCTTCAATAATGGTGGCATTACCACTGGGTACCAAAATAAATTTGCTGCCCAACCCACCTGAATTCCATCCTAAGTTCGACACGTCTTTGTAGCTTACTTTATCGATGAAATTGAAACCAAATACACTCCATTTACTGCCGTTTGCGCCAGTTATTGATACCTTTCCATACAAGTCAGTGTAGCTGTAAGGAAGACCTGCGGTATCTATGTAGGAATAGAGTGTTTGTGAGCTTTTATCGAGATAGGAGTTTTTAGCTGAAAATACAAATGAAGATTTACTGCCCTTTTTAAACAGAGGTCCTTCCAACATCAGTTTGCCACCGAAGGTACTAGCAGAGACTTTTCCTGATAGTTTGTTTTTGTTACCATCAATGGTGGTAATATCCATAATGGAAGAAATTCGACCTCCGTATTGTGCGCCAAAACCACCAGTGTAAATATCAGCATTTCTTAGCAGGTCGGTGTCAAACACCGAGAAAAGACCAATGGAATGAAAGGGGTTGTAAACAATCATGCCATCGAGAAGTACTTTATTTTGTACTGGTGAACCACCTCTAATGTACAGCTGTCCGCCTTGGTCGCCAGTGAATACTACTCCTGGAAGTACCTGAAGGTATTGCGCTAGGTCTGGCTCGCCGCCTATGGAAGGTATCATTTCAATATCTTTGGGAGTGACTTTTGTGACGGAGACTTTCACCTCTGATTTCATTTCTTGTCGGTCGGCAGAAATGGTAACGGCATCGATTTGAACTGATGATGACGATATTTCCAGTTTTTGATTTAAAATTTGATTCTTTTTTAGGGTGAACGTCTGTTGTAGGGTGTCATAGCCAATATATGTGACCATGAGTTTATGTTGGCCGACAGGTACTTTGCTAATGTTAAAAAATCCATTGACATCGGTTGAGGTTCCCATCAAAAGGTTCTCAATGATAACATTACAAAACATGACTGGTTCACCACTTTCTTTGTCATATACAAAGCCACGTACGGTACCATTTTGAGCAGAGGCAAATATGACATAACAAAGTAATAAAAATGTGAGTAGATTGTTTTTCATTTTCAAGCGAACAAAGGTACTTAATTAATGTAATATTTTAAACAATAATTCCTTGAGTAGCTCGCTCTCACCAACGGATTGATTGTTTAGTCCTTTACACCTCATGTCATAGTCTCTTATGTCAGACAATATGGTCATGCATTTTCGTTTTCCGTAGTGCTTAGCGCCTAGCTGGTAGTCTTTTACAAAGAAGGGATTCACCTTTAAAACCTTAGCTACATGTTGTTTTGATTTGTCTGCAATGATATGGTAAATAAGTACTTTTTGGAAAAAGTTAAATAATGTAGATAAAGTCACTATCAGGGGGTTGGACTTTGGATTTTTAGCAAAGTAATGGGCTATTCTGTTAGCACTCAACACGTCTTTTTTTGCTAAAACATTAGTTAACTCGAAGTTATTAAAATCCTTGCTAATACCAATATTTTGTTCAATGATTGTGGCGTCTATTTTTTTGTCATTATCGCAGATGATGCATAGCTTGCTTAGCTCATTGCTTATTTTGTTTAGGTCATTTCCAAGATATTCTACTAATAAAGCGGCGGCTTTAAAATCAATGGAATACCCTTGATTTGCCAAATGTCTGCTAATCCACGCGGGTAGTTGATCGTCGTAGAGCTTTTTGCTTTCGAAAAACAGGCTGTTTTTGATAACCGACTTAGCAAAAGATTGGCGTTTGTCCAAGCGCTTGTTTTTGTAGCATATTACCAAAATGGTGGAAGGCAGTGGCTGTTCAATGTACTGTTGTAGTTGCTCTATTTTTGAGAGGTGTTGTGCTTCTTTTACAATCACCACGACTTTATCTCCCGTCAACGGAAACTGTTTGGCAGCACTTATGATGGCATCGCAGGAAACCTCTTTGCCGTAAAAAACATGCTGATTAAAGGCCTTATCTTCTTCGGTTAGAATGTATTGTGAAATACAATCAGTAATATAATCAATGAAAAAGTCCTCCTCACCAGTCAAAAAATAAACGGCTGCGAACTTTTTTGCTTCTAAGTCAGAAAGGATGTTTTCAAATTTCATTTCTTTGTGACGATGTTTCCTAATTTGAATTTGCCAAAATACGACTTCAATCTCAAACGTATTGAAGGAATTCCATATATTTTCGATATTGTCAGAAAAAAACATGTTATCGTCACACCTGAAGAGTGGGTCAGGCAACATCTCCTTCATTTTCTAATTTTTGAGAAGGGCTATCCTCAAACTTTAATTTCTGTAGAAAAGGGACTCAACTTCAATGGTATGAAGAAACGGACGGACATTGTTTGTTATGACCAATTGGCCAAACCCGTACTTTTGGTGGAATGTAAGTCCGCCAGTGTTGCTCTTAATCAAGCTGTTTTTGAACAAATAGCACGTTATAATTTTGATTTAAAAGTTCCACACCTTTTGGTTTCTAACGGCATACATCACCTTTGCTGTGAAATGAATTATCAAAAAAAAACTTTTAAATTTGTAAGAGAAATTCCTGACTTTGCTAACTAATATTTTACGTTTCATGGTGTTGTCGTTTCCTGTGGTTAGGCCAGTGGCATCTGATGTTGAAGTACCTGGGAGTTTAATCGGACTTTTTTTGGTTTCTGTTATTGCCGCACCTTTATTTTTATTATTTCGATTATTTTCACCTGATTGGCAAACGGCCATTGAGCGTCTTGGAAGATTTGCCTTAGTATTGCTAATTCTACTGTTGATATCACTCCTATTATTTTTTCTTTTTATTTTAATGATGGCAAATGGCATGAAAGCGTAATTTAGTAGTGGATATTTTCACCTGCTTTCATTCAAAATTGTAGCTTTGCAAGATAAAAACTAATTACAATGAAATTAGAAGGCATACTATCCATTTCAGGTAAACCCGGACTTTACAAATTGGTAAGTCAAGCCAAAAACAGTGTTATTGTCGAAAGTCTTTCTGATAAAAAACGCTTCCCTATACATGCCACGGATCAAGTAAGCGCTCTTGAAGAAATAGGTATTTATACGTACGGCGATACCGTTTCTCTTTCGGATGTATTTGAAGCTATCGCTCTTGAAAATAAAGGCCAAGCATGCATCAGTCATAAAGCATCTAAAGAGGAATTGGCCAATTGGCTACGAGGCCTCTTGCCAGAATACGATCAAGACCAAGTCTATCACTCAAACATTAAAAAAATAGCTCAGTGGTATAACATACTTCAAGAAAATGGACTAATAGA
>JAYYZE010000015.1:0-17758 GCA_036340235.1 Bacteroidota bacterium | reverse complement strand
GTTGTTAATAATATTATAAGTTGTTTTATATCAATTAGTTAATTATAAATTATTTGTTGTAAATTATTGATAAGTAATATATACAATACTTTTAAAGAGTAGTTATTAACACTATCAACAATACATATCTATTTTAATAATATTAAATAAATTAAGTAATTTATTATAATGATTATTGAATTAGCTTTAAGTCAATTTCTCTACTTTCTAAATTTACCTTTTCAACTTTTATTACTACTTTGGTTCCTATTCGATATATTTTACTGTTATATTGTCCTTTAACACAAAAGTTAGATTCGTCGTAGTAGTAATAGTCATGGGGTATGTCTCTAAGTCTTACAAGTCCTTCACAAGATGTATTTTCAACTTCTATAAAGAGGGCATAATCAGTCATTCCAGAAACGATACCTTCAAATGTAGAACCAACGTATTTAAAAATAAATTTTGCTTGCATGTATTTAATGGAATCTCGTTCTGCTTTGGATGCTATTATCTCCATTTCAGAGGCGTGCTGACACAATTTTTCTAGATGATCAACATTGGCTTTTATTTCACCTTCTAAATAATGATGTAAAAGACGATGAACTAATATATCAGGGTATCTTCTTATGGGAGATGTAAAGTGAGAATAGTAGTTAAATGCCAGTCCATAGTGCCCAATATTTTCTGTGGTATATGTGGCTTTTGCCATTGTTCTAATAGTTAATGTTTCTATCATATTAGCCTCTTCTTTTCCTTTGACTTCATCCAGGATAGTATTCATTGAGTGCGATATGGTATTTTTATTTTCTGTTCTAAGATTATAACCAAACCCTTTTAGAAAAAAACTTAGTGTTTGTAATTTATCAGGATCAGGTCTATCGTGAACCCTATAGACAAAGGCTTTATTTTGTTTACCAATATATTCAGCCACGTTTTTGTTGGCTAACAACATAAACTCTTCTATTAATTTATGAGCATCTTTGCTTTGTTTTAAAAAAATAGAAATAGGATTTTTTTGCTCGTCTAGTTTAAATTTGGTTTCTGTTTTATTAAAAGAAATGGCTCCATTTTTTTTTCTTTTTTCTCTGAGTATTTTTGCTAATTGATTGATCGTTATTAGTTCTTTATAAAACAGACCATCGTTTTGTTCAATAATGGTTTGGGCAGTCTCATAAGTAAATCGATGATTGGAATGGATAATGGTTTTACCAAACCACTGATTCATTATTTTGGCTTCATTATCAAGTTCAAAAACTACTGAAAAGGTCAGTTTATCTTCATTGGGTCTTAAGGAACATAATTGGTTAGATAATACTTCGGGTAGCATTGGTATGACTCTATCAACAAGATAAATAGAAGTGGCTCTTTGTTGGGCCTCTTTGTCAATTATATCGTCATTTTTTATATAATGAGTGACATCTGCAATATGAACACCTACTTGTGTATTTCCATTTTCTAAGAACTGAACAGACAAAGCATCGTCAAAATCTTTGGCATCAAAGGGATCAATGGTAAATGTATTTATTTTTCTAAAGTCTCTTCTGTTGCTAATTTCTGTTTCTGAAATGCTTGAATCAATTTGTTGAGCTGCCTGTTCAACATCATTTTCGAAAGTATTATCAATGTTATAGTCTACAAGTATAGATTCTATTTCAGCATTGTTATTTCCTGCTTTACCAAGTATTTTTTCTATTTTTCCACAAGGGTTCATTTTTTTATTTCCCCAATCAGTAATTTTACAAACGACTAATAAATTATTTTCTAGATTTTCTGCTTCTTCAAAAGGGATAATGATATCAAAAAAGACACTAGGATTTGATGCTTTTAATAGGGTAATTTTTCCTCGTTTTTCTAATTTACCACTAATTAAGGATGTATTTCGTTTAATGACGTTGTTTATTACACCTTCCAAACGTCTGGATTTTTTTGAAGAAATGATAGAAACTTCAACAAGGTCGCCATTTAAAAGATGTGGAATATGCTTTTTATGAACAAAAATGTCTTCTTTAAGTTGATTAACAATAACATAACCATTTCCTGATTTTGTTATTTCTATGATTCCTTCTAGTAATTTTCGATGAATATTGGCTTTATATTTACCCCTACTTATTTCTATTATTTTATTGTCATTATTAAGTTCTTTGAGTATTTTTTGAACTAAGAGTTTTGTAATTTCGTCACCAATACCAATTTGTTTTGATAGTTGCTTATAATTGAAACTTTTATTTGAATGTTTACGAAAAATCGCTAATATTTGTGAATGCAAACGTGCTTTATTAAACCTTCTCTCTTTCTTAGACATGCTACGAAAATATGAATTATATAAGCTATATTAGAATATGGTCATGTTAAGACTAATAAAGTTTTCATTGGTACTACTGTTGTTTTCGTGTGCAAGTAAGCAAGAATGTACTACAATTAGTTGTCAGCCAGTGGAGAAAACAAAAAAGATTAAGAAAACATCATTTTTTGCTAATACAACACAAAAAAAAAGATATAAAAAACCTAAACAGGGATTATTCAAAAAAGGAATTTTACCTGAAATGTCTAATCCAAAATAACTAAAATGAAAAAAGGAAAAAGTATAGGAGTACTTCTCATCTTATTAGGAGCGTTATTTTTAATAAACAACCTTGATTTTATACACATATCACTTTCGGAAATAATAAGGGTTTATTGGCCTGTTATACTAATATGGATAGGGGTGGATAAGTTGTTTAGAAAAGATCCGGATAAAACAGATTAAAGTCCTCTTTGTAATGCGTTTTTATTATTGATTTGACATCTTCAGTTAATGAAAGGTCCTTTTTATTTCCTGTTTGGTTTATGGTTTGCAGAGAAACACTAACATTTAAGTAACGACAAATAGTTTCGAAATCCGTTTCAAGTTGTTCCTTTTTAGCAATAAAATCTACTACTATATTTCCGTTTTTATTTTTAATGAAATGATGTTGGGGTAAAAAATGAACCCAACGATTTACATCTTTATCATTAAGTCCATGACGCACAAAATCATCAAAAGTGGGATATTTACTTAAATATTTTCTGGAGAAACTAGTGTCATGTTGATTGATTCCACCGTTCTTTAAGAAGACGTAAGCAGAATAGAGTCGATCGTATGGATTACGAACAACCGTAAATTTATAAAATGAATAGAAGCGCTCTTTACCAAAATGATTTACATAAAAAGAGACGTCTCTATGACCCCATGTAATATCGCCGAATATAGCAGATGAAACGGCCATGCCTGCCGTTTTAGGAATATGAAAAAAAATACATCTTTTTTTTTCAAAAGCCCTTAACATAGGATGTGTTTTTGGACTAGAAATGAAGTGTTTTAAAAAAGGAATCATATGATTATTTATTTCTTTGATTATATAAATCAATTAATTCAGGAATTTCTTTTTTGCCAAGTAAAAGATACCATAAACCACCAAAAATTAAGTATATAGCTAACAAGACAAAACATAAGAACCAGGCGTTGAAAACCAACGAATGAGTAAAAAAAGCAACGATGCTAAAAATAGATAAAAACAAAATAATTGCCTTTAAGTAAGCCGAATGAAAAAAATGAATTTGGTGGTTTTTGTAAAGAACAATTGCGCTGCCAAGATTTATAACTAATCGACTAAAAATATACCCCAATCCAAGGCCTGTAAGTCCAAACGATTGGATAAGGAAATAGTATAGAAAAAATGAAACAACCGACGAGATAATAGAAATATTTCTTAGTTCTCTTTCTAATCCACACATTTGTAACATCGAGCCAACAGGGCCTATAGATACATTTAATAGCTCACCAACAACAATGTATATAAGCAAAGAACTTCCAATCAAAAATTCGTTACCAAAGACTCCCATAATGGATTGATTAAACAAAATAGTAAAAGCGATTAGAGGAAAACTAATTATAAAAATATAGCGGGTACATAGCTTAAAATAGTATGCTAATTCCGTCATCAAATTTTGAGAAAAAAGAGACGATATAATGGGTTGAAATATAGAATTTACAGAACTTAAAACCAACGGAATAAAGGTAGCAATTGTAAGAACAACGGAGTATATTCCTAACTCCGTTTCGCTCAAAAAAATAACTATAATAAAGCGATCACCATAGCGCTGCAAGGCCAATAGAGTGTTAGTAAATAAAAGATTAAACCGAAACTGTTTTTCTTCTGAATTTGTTTTTTCAACAATCATTAAATACGTTCCAGGTAAAAGGCGTACAATAAGACGACCTAAAAGAAAGGCGGCTAATAGGCCACCTATTATCTCTGCTAAAATATAGCCCTCCAAGCCAATACCAAAAGAAAATAAACATACGGTGACACCAATCTTTATTGGTAACCGGACAAACGTATTAATAAGTGTACTTGATTTTACTTCTTGTAAACCGCGTATAGATTGATCAGCAATAACTAAAATACCATTTATAAACAGAAGACCACCAAAATATGGAACATATGGGGTCAAACGACTGTTTGATAAAAGAAATTCTGAGATAATTGCAGGAAAAAAAAAGAAAAGACAACCCAAAGACGAGGAAATCAAGACATTAATGACCAAGGTGTTATTAATGTAGGAGTAAAGTCTTCGATTATTTTTTTCCGCTATGTATTTTGAAACAAACTTGACAAGACCATTGCCATATCCTAAACTCAAAAAAATACCTAAAATACCTAAAATGGAAACCCCTAAAGCATACAGTCCAAGTCCTTCAGCACCCAAATGTCTTGAAAGATAAATTTTGAAAAAGAATCCAATGATGACTGAAACCACAGAGCCAACAAAAAAAACAAGGGATTGACCAATAATTTTTTTCAGTACGGACATATTGTAAAAATACGATAAATGATTAGTTGGAAATAAGCCGCATCAATTTGGGGTAAATAATCTTGGAAAGTGGAGCCGGATTCAAGTGATGATCTTTTGGATTTGGATGAAGAAGGTTTGAATGAATAATGCCTGTGTTTTGATTTAATAAATCCTCGTCCATATTTAAAAAACGGAGTCCATTATTGTTTGCCAAAGTATGTAATGACCGATTGAAAGAAAGAGTTAGGTTGGTGCGGTTTTTTATGCTTTCTTTTACTTCCTTACGTAAGTTGGCAACTTCACCAAGTGATTTATGGTCTTTAATTGTTGGTAAAACAGCACTACAAATAATTACATTTTTGCCAACAACACTCATCGAATGACTAATAAGGGCAGAATAATTTTCCACAGCCATAGTCATTTGTTTTTCAATACTAATATTATGTTTTTCGGCGCGATACCAAATGGCAAAACCACAGTCTACTTCTCCAAGCTGAAAAACAACAAAATCATCTTTTTCTACTTCATTAGAGAGGTAGTTTTCAAACTGTTGCCAAGCATTGGTTTGGCTGTTGGGATTGGTAAGGCCTGTTGCTGTTGCTCCGTGAACAATTTTAATTTTAGGAGTAATCTTCCAAAAATAAAAAGGAGAAAACTCCATATGCCAAAAGACTTCCGTATGACTATCACCAATAAAGTGAACGACATTTTTTTTAAACAATAAACGTAATCGTCTTTTAAAAAAATAAATTAATCGATTAACCATAATCAATCTATAATTACAAAGGCAAGATAAACAATAAAGAAGAAATGAAACAAGAGAGACCTCATTATACAAAAACAGCCCAACAAAAGAGCTGGGCCGATTTATATTGCTCCCCCTCTTGGGCTCGAACCAAGGACCCTCTGATTAACAGTCAGATGCTCTAACCAACTGAGCTAAGGAGGAAAAAATAGGAATGCAATATTACCACTTTGCAAATAATTATGCAATACATTTGTAAAAATAAAAAAGAATAATCAATGAGCTTATTAATAGTAGGAACAGTAGCCTTCGATGCCATCGAAACCCCTTTCGGAAAAACAGATAAAATTGTTGGCGGTGCAGCCACTTATATTGGATTATCGGCCTCTAAGTTTTACAACAATATCAATTTAGTTTCTGTAGTTGGAGAAGACTTTCCCCAAACGGCCATTGACATGATGCACAAGCATAAGGTCAACACAGATGGATTACAAATAAAGAAGAATGAAAAAACCTTCTTTTGGTCAGGACGTTACCACAAAGACATGAATACTAGGGACACATTGGACACACAACTTAATGTGTTAGAAACGTTTAATCCTACAGTGCCTAGTACTTATCAAAACTGTGATTGCTTAATGCTAGGAAACCTAATGCCCAGCATTCAACAAAAGGTTTTAGATCAGCTAACAAAGCGACCAAAGCTAATAGTCCTTGATACCATGAATTTTTGGATGGATCATTTTATGGATGATTTGACAACTGCCCTTAAAAACGTAGATGTCCTAACCATTAATGACGAAGAAGCGCGTCAACTTTCAGGCGAATACTCGCTGGTCAAAGCGGCAAAAATAATACTTAGTATGGGGCCTAAGTTTTTAATCATTAAAAAAGGGGAGCACGGAGCTCTATTGTTTAATGAAAAGGAAGTGTTTTTTGCTCCAGCATTACCTCTAGAAGAAGTATTTGATCCAACAGGAGCTGGAGACACCTTTGCCGGAGGATTCGTTGGCCACCTTTGTGCCACGAAAGATTACTCTTTTGAAAACATGAAGCGGGCCGTGATAATAGGGTCGGCAATGGCTTCTTTTTGCGTTGAAAAGTTTGGAACAGAACGCATGAATGGGCTTGAAATGAAAGAAGTAAATAATAGAATCAGTCAGTTTGTTGATTTAGTACAATTTGACATTCAGTTGATTTAAGCTATTTGTAAGAAAATAGCACGGAGTTTTTTTCTACGTTCTCATTAGACACTACATTAACAGCCTTAATGATACCCTTTCTAGGAGATTTTATAACATTCTCCATTTTCATAGCCTCTAATACAAGTAAATTATCACCAGTAGAAACCTCTTCTCCTGCAGAAACAAATACATCTAAAACCCTTCCAGGCATAGGTGCTTTTACATCATTTTCTTTTTTACTCGCCTTATTAGTTATGCCTAGTTGATTCAACAATAAGTCAAATTTATCTTGCAGATAGACAGAGTACAATCGATTATTGATAAGAATTTTCACTTTTTTACTAGAAAAGTCAACAAAAACAACGTCCGCAACATATGACTTGTTTTTATACAAAATATGAAACTGATTAGCTTTAACCTCTACACAATCCCATTGTGAATCGTCTTCAAAAACAAACTCTAAAGAATCATTAACAATAGCTTTCATAAAACAAATTTAGAAAGAAAACTTGGGATGACGCAGAAGAACTTTTTCAGAACAAGGTTTTGTCATGATTGCAAGAATCTTCATAGCCTCTATCAATATCATAGATTTTTTCTGATTTAGCGGCTGCCACCGCTAACCTATCACACCGTTCGTTTTCTGGATGATTGTTATGTCCTTTAATCCAAACAAAACGAACATTATGTTGTCTATAAATTGATAAAAAACGTTTCCATAAATCAGGGTTTTTCTTTTTTTCAAACATTTTTTTTTCCCATGTAAAAACCCATTTTTTTTCAACGGCATCTACTACATATTTAGAGTCTGAAAAGACAATAATATCCATTGGCTTTACCTTGATGAGTTCTAAACCAACAATTACACTCAACAACTCCATTCTATTATTAGTTGTTTTTCTAAACCCCTTAGCTACTTCTTTTCTATGCCCGTCATCTGAAATCAAAACAACACCATAACCTCCAGGTCCAGGATTACCTCTTGAAGATCCGTCTGTATAGATTTTAACACTCATGGAAGTTGAAAAAAATAGAATTAATAACTTCTTCAATCACTTTAGGATAATGTTTGTATTCTAAATCGTGAATTTTTTTTGTTAAAATGTCCAACGTATCTTCCTTTTTAACAACCACAGAGTCTTGAAAAATAATCTTCCCATCATCATATACATTATTTACAAAATGGATGGTAATGCCGCTTAGACGATCACCACTTGCTAGCACCGCTAAATGAACACGTTTACCATACATGCCTTTACCCCCAAATTTTGGCAGTAAGGACGGGTGAATGTTAATCACTTTTTCACCATAATGCTCTATAATATTGTTTGGAATAAGTCTCAAAAAACCAGCCAAAACAATAAAATTAATATTCCTCGACTGTAAAAAACGAAGTATTTCATCATTGTTTTTAAACGAATCATTGTTGAAAACAACTGTTTCTACCCCCATTTCTTTAGCTTTTTTGAGGGCGTATGAGTTCTTATTATTACTCAATAATAAGCGAATATTAATGAGTCTATTTTTATCAAAAAACTCGATTATATTTAAGGCATTAGACCCATAACCAGAAATAAAAATAGCTACATTTATAATTGTCATATAATTCTCAAAAATAGAATAACAAATTGAAACGATTTACACGATTCATTAATAATAATACAACTTTGATACTTGTTTTATTTTCAAAAAGTATATTTATTTGCAAAATATAACTAAAAAACATTCACACATGTCTGATACTGCAACCAAAGTAAAAGCAATCATCGTTGATAAACTAGGAGTTGACGAGGCAGAAGTAACTAACGACGCTAGCTTCACCAATGACCTTGGCGCTGATTCTTTAGATACTGTTGAATTAATTATGGAATTTGAAAAAGAATTCGATATTCAAATTCCAGATGACCAAGCAGAAGCCATTGCTACTGTAGGAGACGCTATTTCCTTTATAGAAAAGGCCTAATAACGAACTAAATATACATGTCAAATCGCCGAGTTGTAATTACAGGGCTGGGCGCGCTTACCCCAATAGGAAATACGGTTTTTGATTATTGGAACAACTTATTGTTAGGGGTTAGTGGAGCCAAGCCAATTAGTCGTTTCGACGCATCGCTATTCAAAACCCAATTTGCATGCGAGGTTAAAGATTTTGAGCCAACAGACTTTCTTGACAGAAAAGAAGCGCGCAAGCTTGATAGGTATGCTGTATATGCTCTTGTAGCAGTACAGCAAGCAATGTCTGATGCTGATTTTGATTTGGAGTCTCTTGACCTAGATAAAGCGGGGGTTATTTGGGGCTCAGGAATCGGTGGACTTGACACCTTCTTGAAGGAATGTGGAGACTTTGCCAAAGGATCTGGAACACCGCGATTTAATCCGTTTTTCATTCCCAAAATGATAGCCGACATTGCGGCTGGACATATTTCTATCAAATATGGTTTTAGAGGTCCCAACTACGCTACCGTTTCTGCTTGTGCTTCTTCTACCCACGCTCTGATAGACGCTTTCAATTACATTAAATGGGGCAAGGCAGATGTTTTTATTTCCGGTGGCTCCGAAGCATCAATCAACGAGGCTGGAGTGGGTGGTTTTAACGCCATGCAAGCCCTTTCTACTCGAAACGAATCACCTCAGTCTGCTTCTCGTCCTTTTGATAAAGATAGAGACGGTTTTGTATTGGGCGAAGGAGCAGGGGCGATTATTTTAGAAGAATATGAGCATGCTAAGAAAAGAGGAGCTTCCATCTATGCCGAAATAGTTGGTGGAGGAATGACGGCCGATGCCCATCATATAACAGCCCCACATCCTGAAGGATTAGGTGCAAGTAATGTTATGAGGTTGGCTATTGAAGATGCGGAACTCACCCCACAAGATGTTGATTATGTCAATGTTCATGGCACCTCTACACCATTAGGCGATATTGCTGAAATAAAGGCTATAAAGTCTGTCTTTGGTGAACACGCCAAACAGCTTAATATTAGCTCCACAAAATCAATGACTGGTCATTTGTTAGGAGCTGCAGGTGCAGTAGAAGCCATTGCCGCAATTTTAGCCGTTAAAAACGATGTTGTACCTCCAACCATCAACCACATGACAGCTGATCCAGAGATTGACCCAACGTTGAACTATACATTTAACAAGGCACAAAACCGAACAGTCAATGTGGCTATTTCAAATACATTTGGTTTTGGTGGGCACAACGCTTGTATAATGGTCAAAAAAGTTTGATGAGTATTACAAACATTATCAAACGATATCGCTTTCTTAAAAAATTTCCACACCACCACCATCTCATACAAATTATAGGTTTTGTTCCTAAAGATATTAAGCTATTTGAAGAGGCTTTGACACATAAGTCAATAAAAAGTCAAGAACCAAAGCATAATGAACGGCTAGAGTATTTGGGCGACGCTGTATTTGGAATGGTTGTTGCTGATTACCTTTACACTTTGTACCCAGAAAAAAACGAAGGGTTTTTAACACAAACACGATCAAAATTAGTCAGTAGAAAAACCTTGAATAAAATTGCATCAGAAATACAACTCAACACAATTTTGAAGCACAAAGTCAATGATAATCAATCTATCTTTGGAAATGCTTTAGAGGCGCTTATTGGAGCGATTTTCATAGAAAAAGGGTATAATTACACAGCCCAGTATATTACACAAAAATTGATAGTTCCTTTCATTAATGTAAAGACTTTAGCCAAAGAGGTGGGCAGCTATAAAGGGAAACTACTAGAGTGGGGTCAATCAAAAAAAATTACCATTGATTTCAAGATAAAATCGTCAAAAGGGAAAGATCATGAAAAAAAATACGAAATAGAACTATTTATTGATGGCCAAAGCCAAGCGATAGCTACAGAAACATCCATAAAAAAAGCAGAGGAATTAGCGGCATCTAAAATATATCAAGATTTAATAAATCCATAAAGACAAATAAATATTAAAAAGCTACTTTAGCAACTAAATGGGGAAACAACTATTAAGAATAGAACCAGATATTAATTTTTTTTTGCTTGGAATACATTGCCACCTGAAAGATTTCAAGTTTGCTTGGCTTTTGAATCATACGTTAAATAAAAAGTTTAAAAAAATTGACCCATTCATTTTGGAAAAAACAAAGTCTGAATTTTCAAGATATCAAGATCAAAACGAATTGGAAAATGACTTCTTGTTTTCTAATAAATCCCCAAATGGATACCTAATCTCTAAAAAGAAAAATGTCGATTATTGGCTTTTCTTACAAGAAGAATTGGATGAAGAGATTACAAAACAGTATCAAAAATTAATAAATATGAACAAGCATGTCTTACTTGCATTTGAAGAAAAAGACCGAACAATTAAAGAACAATTTTTATTTTAATATGAAAAGAAATAATACAAAAATAGTTGCTACCATGGGCCCCAGCTGCACAAATAGAGAAACGCTGAAAGAAATGATAGAAGCAGGCTTAAATGTTTGTCGACTTAATTTTTCACACGGAGACCATGAGACTCACCTTAAAACAATTAAGCTGATAAAAGAAATTAACCAAGAGTTAAATGTACACACTGCCATATTAGCAGATTTACAAGGACCAAAAATACGTATTGGAGCAATAAAGGAAAATACCATTCTACAAAATGATAAAGAGTTTATTATAACTACCAAGGAGTGTGTAGGCGACTCTACAGTAGCATATATCAATTACCAACAGTTTCCTCAAGACGTTACACAAGGTGAAACAATTCTCATTAATGATGGTAAAATCCACCTTGAGGTTTTGTCCACTAACAATAAAGACAAAGTAGTTACAAAGGTCGTTCACGGAGGAGAGCTCTCTTCAAATAAAGGAGTGAACTTGCCAAACACGGAAATATCCCAACCCTGCCTTACTGAAAAAGACCTCAACGATCTAGCATTTATTTTAAGCCAACCTATAGAGTGGATTGGGTTATCTTTTGTACGCTCAGCCAATGACATCATGCAGCTCAAAAGTCATATACAAACAAAAACACACAAGGCTAGAGTGGTGGCAAAAATTGAAAAACCACAAGCCATTACCAATTTAGACGCCATAATAGATGCAACTGACGCAGTTATGATTGCTAGAGGCGATTTAGGCGTTGAAATACCCATGCAAAAAGTCCCAGTTATACAAAAAATGATTGCAAAAAAGTGCTTGCAACAAGCCAAACCAGTAATTGTGGCCACTCAAATGCTAGAGAGTATGACCGATAATATTACCCCAACACGGGCGGAAGTCAACGATGTAGCCAATTCAGTAATGGACGGCGCAGACGCAGTCATGCTTAGCGGAGAAACATCTGTAGGAAGATTTCCTATTCAAGCGGTGGAAACTATGAGTAAAATTATATCTAATGTAGAAAACGAAGGCTTTGGCATTAAGTCGTATGACCTAAAAGAAACCCACGGAGAGCGATTTATCTCAGACGCCATTTGTTATCACTCATGTGCTATTGCTCAACAAGTAAATGCCAAAGCGATTATTACTATGACCCACTCTGGTTATAACGCCATAGAGATATCAAGTCATCGACCTCCATGCAAAATTTATGCTTTCACCAATAACCATGCTATTTTAAATACGTTGAGTTTAGTTTGGGGAGTAACAGGCTTTTATTATGACAACGAGACCAGCACTGACGTTACCGTTTCTGACACTAAGCGAATTTTAAAAGAACAAGGGCTGCTAGAAAAAAGAGATTTAGTTTTAAATGTAGCAAGTATGCCAATTAAGGAAAAAGGAATGACCAACATGATGAGGTTAAGTTACCTCAAATAAAACAATAAGCAATGTCTATAAATACAAAGTTACTAGCAGAAATCTGTCAAGCGCCAGGTGCGCCAGGATACGAGCAACGCATTCGTGAAATCGTAATAAGAGAAGTAACCCCTTTGGTCGATGATTTAAAAATCGATAATATGGGAAATATAACCGCTCTCAAAAATGGAAATAAAGAAAAAAAAGTCATGATTGGCGCCCATATGGATGAAATCGGATTTATAGTTACTTACATTGATGATAATGGTTTTTTACGCTTTCACACACTAGGGGGCTTTGACCCAAAAACCCTTACTGCTCAACGAGTAATTGTTCATGGAAGTAAAGACTTAGTGGGCGTTATGGGCAGTAAGCCAATACACGTTATGACCCCAGAGGAGAGAAACAAAGCCCCTAAGACCACCGATTTCTTTATTGACATGGGAATGACTAAGGAAGAGGTAGAAAAACACGTACAGGTGGGCAACCCCATAACAAGAGAAAGAAAACTAATAGAAATGGGTAATTGTGTCAATTGTAAGTCAATAGATAATAGAGTTTCTGTCTTTATATTGATAGAAATGTTAAGAGAAATAGAAAACAACCCTTATGATATTTATGCTGTTTTTACCGTTCAAGAAGAGGTTGGAATCCGAGGAGCCAATGTAGCCACTCAGAGTGTGCAACCCGACTTTGGGTTTGGCTTAGATACAACCATTGCCTATGATGTACCAGGCGCTTCACCACATGAAAAAATAACCGAATTAGGAAAAGGAGCAGCTATCAAAGTAATGGACTCATCCACCATTTGTGACTACCGAATGGTTAACTATATGAAAGAAGTAGCCAATAACCACAGTATCCCGTATCAACTAGAAATTCTGACTGGAGGAGGGACAGACACCGCAGGCATTCAGCGATTTACGCCTGGGGGCTCTATAGCTGGGGCGGTTTCTATACCCACCAGACATATTCATCAAGTGATAGAGATGGCCGATAAAACAGACATAAGAAATGCTATTGATTTGTTACATTATTCAGTCAAAGACTTAGATAAGTATGACTGGAGTTTTGTATAAACAGCCTATCGAAATAGGCCGTTTCAAAAAATAAATAAGACATTCATAAATCACCCAAAGAAGAAATTCTATAGACGCATAGGAACCTCCATTAGTAGTATTTTGGATTTGGATTGCGCCGATATAGTTATCGACTCGATATTCCATAGTCCAAAACCATCTCTTTTTTCAAGAGGTTGATTTTGAATATTAGCTTGTCCTTCTATAACAAAAGCATACACACCATTGCGCTTTGAATGCAGTTGGTAACTTAGCGTTTGTTCATCGTCAAATTCCCCCAAATTAAACCATGAATTTTGATGAATCCATACTCCCTGATCACTCTTGTTAGGGGATAAAATTTGATAAAAGGAATTCTTCACAGCCATTGATTTAAGAGATAACTGTTGGTATCTTGGTCTAACGCCTTTTTTATTGGGAAACAACCAAATTTGAAGGAGCTTTACCGCTTTGTCTTTATTTGCATTAAATTCACTATGAGTAACGCCTGTACCAGCGCTCATTACTTGAATTTCTCCGCTTTTAATAACCGTACCATTGCCCATATTGTCTTTATGCTCTAGATGACCCTCTAAAGGAATGGTAATTATTTCCATATTGTCGTGTGGATGAGTTCTAAATCCTCTTCCCCCCGCAATTGTATCGTCATTTAACACTCTCAATACCCCAAAGTTCATTCTATCGGGATTGTGATAGTTGGCAAAGCTAAATGAATGATTAGCCAGTAACCAACCATGGTTGGCGCTCCCCCGAGTATTGGCTTTATGTAATACGGTATTTTCAGTGCCAATCTCTCTATTTGGAATATGATTAAACCCAATTCTTTCTGAAAGAGAATCGTAAGTGGATTTGCCTTTTAATATTAAGGGGGAAAAAGCCGCCGCAATAGTAGATATGATGCCAGTTTTTAAAAAGTCTAATCGTTTCATGTAAAATCAGATTGAAATGCGTAGTACAAAAATAGTGATTTTTGAGAAGCGATTAATCAACGAGAGTCACGTCGCCAACAAATCGGTGTATATCTCCAAAGTCATCTACAATTTGTACGTCATACACATACACTCCTTGAGGGCATTGCACCCCTGTTGACTGGTAGGTTCCATCCCACCCATACTGCATATCGTTTGTGCTGTAAATTAACTCCCCCCAACGGCTATAAATGTTCAAGAGATATTCATTTATTCCTATGCCTTTGGAAATAAAACGCTCGTTTAAATTATCACCTTGAGGCGTAAAGCAGTTTGGAATGTGTATGATAAAATTAGAAATTTCAACCTTCCTACTGCTTGTATCTATACAGCCATGAACATTTTCAACCATTAGCAAAACATCGTATATGCCAATGTCTTTATATTCGTGAAAGACAATGTTGAGGGAGTCGGTATTACCGTCATTAAAGTCCCAAATCCAACTGTCAATATACGACCAGCTGTCAGTACTTTGATCAATAAAACTCAAGGAGGTTCCCAGCTTAAAAAACAAACTATCATTTGTGGGCTCTATACTAAAATCGGCAAAAGGATTAGGTAGGTTGTCAACATTGAATTCTAGCAGTTTAGAGCAATTGTAGATGTCACTCACAAGCACGCTGTTTGGCCCTGCATAAAGGTTATTTATTGATGAAGAGACTTCGCCATTTGACCACAAATAGGAGTATGGGTTAAACTCAGGAGTCACACTCACAGCACCATAAGCCACACCTTTAGAACATGTGTCGCTAGAAAAGTCTAGTGTGACAAAAAAGTCGTTGGGTTCTGTCATTTGTACATCATCAGCGATGGTACAATTGTTTTGATCGGTTACTACTAAACTGTAATTACCCGACCCTAATTCATTGATGTTTTGAGCGCTTGACCCGTTGCTCCACCCAAAACTATACGGAGGTGCTGAGCCATTGACAAAGGAGTTAATAAACCCATCATTGAATCCAAAACAACTAACATTAAAGCCATTGTAGTCGCTTGAGCTTAGACTTAAAGTCAATGGAGTTGGGTGATTGAGGATTATGTTGTTGGCGATTTGACAACCATTATTATCAGAAATTGAAACATCGTAATTTCCGGCAGAAAGATTAGATAAATCTTCTAGCGTCTCATTAGTATTCCACATGAAATTGTAAGGTGACACACCGCCAAATACGGATAAATCAACCCCACCATCAGAATAGTTATAACAACTAATATCATACCCATTGTAGTCAAAGGCAGAGCTTATATTTGAGGACAAGGGATTGGGTTGAGAAAGAAGAATAGAGTCCACAATCTGACAATTATTTTCGTCAACAACACTTAATGCATAATTGTCAGCGTATAAAGCCGTTAAGGGTTCAAATTGATCACCGGTATTCCATAAAATAGAATATGGAGGGACACTTCCAGAAATGCTTGCTGAGATTGCCCCATCATTAAATCCATAACAGCTAATATCGTATCCATTAAAGTTTGTGAGCGAACTCAACGATGAAACTAAAGGGTTGGGCTGAGAAAGTGATACGCTTACATTAGTAGAGCAATTATTTTCATCGAATATAGAAACGGTATAAATTCCTGAAGCTACATTCATCAGATCTTCTTGATTGGTCCCGTTACTCCAAGCGAATAAATAAGGAGGGACAGAGCCATTAACGTTGAGGTCAACCCAGCCATCGGAATAATTGTGACAACTTATTTGGTAGCCGTTATAGTCACTTGTCGTAACCGAATATTCGAGAGGAAGCGGCTCAACCAATGTAATTTGGTTGCTTGTTGTACAATTATTTAAATCAGAAATAAATACATCGTACGTACCCTCTGTCAAATCAGAGAGATCTTGCCAGGTGTTGCCATTATTCCAACTATAGGTATATGGCGATACACCACCGTTTAAAGATAGGTCAATACCACCGTCATTGTATGAGTGGCAACTGATATCGTAGCCGCTGTAGTCGTTTGTTGAAGCGATAGAAGATAGCAATTCATCTGGTTGCAATAATATAATTGTATCAACAATTTGGCAGTTATTTTGGTCACTAACATTTAAAAAATGACTACCAGCAAACACATTGTCCAACACATTGTCTTGAAGAGAGGGGTTATTATTCCAAACTAAATTGTAAGGAGGCAAAGATCCTTCAACTTGTGCTAAAACAGAACCATCATTATAGCCAAAACAGCTAATATTATAGCCATTGTAATTGGTGATAGCGCTGAGATCTAAATCAAGCGGAGAAGGCTCATTTAACACAACTTCTAGATCTATTTCACATAGGTTAATGTCTTGTACAACAAGAGCGTACTGCCCTTGGGAAACGCCCGTTAAGTCTTGTAAACTTGTGGCATTACTCCAGCTGTAAGTATATGGGGGAACACTTCCGCCTATGTCAACATCAACCCAGCCATCACTAAATGAATGGCAGCTTATGTTGTAGCCATTATAGTTACTCACTTGGTAGTTTAGCACCAAAGGAGGGGGCTCTGTAAGTACAATTTGTAAATCCACATAACAACTATTCTGATCCACGATGTTGACAGAATAGTTGCCAGCACCTAAATTGTCAATGTCTTCAACACCAGCGCCATTATTCCATACATAGACATAAGGAGCAACACCACCACTGACGTTGACATCAATCTCACCATCATTAAATTCAAAACAGCTAATATCATAGCCATTATAATCGTTCACTGATATAATTGAAGAGCTAATAGGGGTTGGTTGGGTTAGAATGATGGTATCCCAATGCGTACAACCATTGGCATCAATTACCTCTACGGCATGAGGGCCATAAAACAAACTATCTAAACTGGATTGATTGCCACCATTGCTCCAATTGTATGAGTAGGGAGGAACGCTCCCTGAAACAAACAACTCCACGCTGCCGTCGTTAAAGTTGTAGCAACTAATATCGTAACCGTTATAGTTTGATGTACTCAACAATGTAGAAGCCATTTCGGAAGGTTCGTTCAGGTAAAAACTATCATAAAACAAACACCCATTGTTGTCAGTTAAGGTTAAAAAATAGGTGGTTGATGCAACGTTTAACAAATCTTCAGAAGTGGCACCAACAGACCAATTAAATTGGTAAGGGGGGGTTGCTCCTGAAGGGGTTATGTCTAAAAAACCATCGCTTGCTCCAAAACAACTCACATTATACCCATTGTAAAAGGATGATAAATAGTCAATTTGTATAGAGTCAGGCTGACCTAGG
>JAYYZE010000014.1:0-12335 GCA_036340235.1 Bacteroidota bacterium | reverse complement strand
ACTTATCTAAATTTTTTATTAGACAAATATAATATATTTGTAAAATGATAACGAAAGCCGAAGAAAATTATCTAAAAGCGATATTGAAATTATCTGAGCAAAGCGAGGATTCTATTTCCACTAACGCCATTGCTGATGAGCTATCTACAAAAGCATCCTCTGTAACTGATATGATTAAACGACTAACTGACAAACAACTGGTAGATTATATACCATATCACGGTGTGAGTTTAACTAAGAAGGGATTAAAGAAAGCCATTGAAGTGATACGTAAACATCGCTTGTGGGAGGTCTTTTTAGTCAATAAACTTAACTTTCAGTGGGACGAAGTTCATGACGTGGCCGAACAATTAGAACATATTCGATCAGCTAAACTGGTCAACGCTTTAGACAAATTTTTAGGCTTTCCGAAACACGATCCGCATGGTGAACCAATACCCAACAAAAAGGGACAATTTCCAAAGTCATTTTCACAGCCGCTATCTATCTTATCAGTAGGCGCCAAAGGTCAAGTCATTGGGGTAGCTCAAGACAATCCTGTATTTCTAAAATACCTTGATTCATTAAATATAACGCTAGGAACAATGGTAAAAGTCATAAAAAAAATTGACTTTGACCTTTCTATGGAAATAAAAATCAATGATAGGCATATTCAGATTAGTAATGATGTTGCTATTAACTTATTAATTAAAGAACAATGAACGAATTATACAGTTGGTTTATCAACCAGCATCCAATCTTTCAAGCTTTACTAGCCGGTCTTTTCACTTGGGGACTAACGGCTAGTGGTGCCGCTTTAGTGGTTTTTTTCAATAAAACTAATCGAAAACTATTAGATGCTTCACTAGGCTTCACTGGTGGGGTAATGATAGCCGCAAGTTTTTGGTCACTGCTATCGCCAGCCATTAGCTACGTTGAAATGCAAAACGAACTCGGAACATCAAACCTCCCTTCTTGGTTCCCTCCTGCTATTGGTTTTTTTATGGGCGCTATGTTTCTTTTTTGGCTAGATAAAATAATTCCACATTTGCATTTGTTCAAAAAGGTAGAAGAGGCCGAGGGTTACCCAACAAAATGGAAAAAAACTATTCTGTTAGTGTTAGCCATTGCTCTACACAATATTCCAGAGGGATTAGCGGTTGGCGTTGCTTTTGGAGCCATAGCTCATGGCATCCCAGGTTTTGAGATTGGAGCCGCTATTGCCTTAGCCATTGGCATAGGTATCCAAAATTTCCCTGAAGGTTTTGCTGTTTCTATGCCACTAAGAAGGCAAGGTGTCAGTCGTATAAAAAGCTGGAAATGGGGACAACTATCCGCTATTGTAGAGCCCATTTTTGCGGTGATTGGAGCAGCCACCGTTATGCACGCCCTTCCCATACTTCCTTACGCCCTTGCTTTCGCCGCTGGTGCTATGATTTTTATAGTTGTGGAAGAGGTTATTCCTGAAAGCCAAAGTGGTGGCAACACCGACCTAGCGACTATGGGGCTAATTGCAGGTTTCATTGTGATGATGATATTAGACGTGGCTCTAGGATAAAAAAACGTAACTTCGTCGAATAATGAAATCGGTAAATATCCAAAATAAAAAAGCTCGTTTTGAATACGAATTGCTCGACAAATTCGTAGCAGGATTGCAATTGACGGGCACTGAAATCAAGTCCATTCGATTGAGTAAAGCCACTATAGCCGAATCATTCTGTTATTTCAAAGGCGATGAACTTTTTATTGTTGGCATGAATATCGAAGAATATTCTCATGGCACCAATGCCAATCACCAACCTAAACGCGATAGAAAATTATTGCTTAACCGGCAAGAACTGAACAAAATTCAAAAAAAGCTAAAAGATGTAGGGCTGACTATTGTACCACTAAAATTATTTTTGAATGAAAAGGGATGGGCCAAAGTAGAAATTGCTGTTGCCAAAGGAAAGAAACTGCACGATAAACGAAACACACTTAAAGATAAAGACATCCAACGCGATATCGATAGAGCAAGAAAATAAAAAAAGCCCGCCAAAATGGTGGGCTTTTCTTTAAAAAGAGTTATTACTCAAGGTTTACTTGTCGTCTTTGACTTCTTCAAAATCGACATCAGTCACATCATCAGGCCCTCCATCTTCTGCATTGGGCTGTTGAGCATCACCCTCTTCACCTTGCTGATTTTGAGTGGCCTTATACATTTCTTCCGATGCTGCCGTCCATGCCGTATTGATGGTTTCCATAGCGGAATCAATGGCTGCTAAGTCTTTGCTTTCGTGGGCCTTTTTCAAACCTTCCAAAGCATCTTCAATAGGCTTTTTCTTATCGTCAGATAACTTATCGCCATACTCCTTGAGCTGCTTTTCGGTTTGGAAAATCATACCATCAGCGGCATTGACTTTATCCACTTGTTCTTTGGCTTGCTTGTCCGCATCGGCATTAGCTTCTGCCTCTTTCTTCATTCGTTCGATTTCTTCGTCAGACAAGCCAGAAGAAGCCTCAATCTTAATGTTTTGCTCCTTACCTGTGGCTTTGTCTTTAGCGGATACATTTAAAATACCATTGGCATCAATATCAAAAGTTACCTCGATTTGTGGAACACCTCTTGGAGCTGGCGGAATATCCGAGAGTTGAAAACGGCCAATGGTTTTGTTATCTGCAGACATGGGTCGCTCGCCCTGTAAAACATGAATATCAACCGCTGGCTGGTTATCTGCAGCTGTAGAAAACACTTCCGACTTTTTGGTAGGAATGGTCGTATTTGACTCAATTAACTTGGTCATAACTCCACCCATGGTTTCTATACCCAAAGATAAAGGCGTTACGTCTAACAAAAGAACGTCTTTTACATCACCAGTGAGTACACCACCTTGAATAGCAGCACCAATGGCTACTACTTCATCAGGATTTACACCCTTGGACGGCTCTTTGCCAAAAAATTCTTTGACAACATTTTGTATCGCTGGTATTCGTGTTGATCCTCCTACCAAAATAACTTCGTCAATATCACCAGCCGACATATTAGCATCTTTCATTGCTTGTTTACACGGCTTAATTGTAGCTTGTATTAGTTTGTCGGCTAATTTTTCGAACTGAGTACGTGTCAATGTTCTAACCAAGTGTTTAGGGCCCGATGCAGTGGCAGTTATGTATGGTAAATTTATTTCTGTTTGCGAACTAGAAGATAATTCCACTTTGGCCTTTTCAGCGGCTTCTTTTAGTCGCTGTAGCGCCATTGGATCTTGGCGTAAGTCCATATTTTCTTCTGACTTAAACTCTTCGGCCATCCAGTCAATGAGGACTTGGTCAAAGTCGTCACCTCCCAAGTGAGTATCTCCGTTAGTAGATTTCACTTCAAACACACCATCACCAAGCTCAAGTACAGAAATATCAAAAGTACCACCACCCAAGTCAAAAACAGCAATGGTTCGGTCTTTGTCGGACTTATCCAAGCCGTAAGCTAATGCAGCAGCGGTTGGCTCGTTAATAATACGGCTCACTTTTAGTCCTGCAACCTCACCGGCCTCTTTGGTGGCCTGACGTTGTGCATCGTTAAAGTACGCTGGTACCGTTACTACCGCTTCTTTTACTTCATGACCTAAGTAGTCTTCAGCGGTTTTTTTCATTTTTTGAAGGACCATGGCTGATATCTCCTGAGGAGTATATTTTCTGTCATCGATTTGAACCCGTGGGGTATCGTTATCTCCTTTGACAACTGTGTAGGGAACGCGTTCGGCCTCTTTCTTTAATTTTGAAAAAGATTCGCCCATAAATCGCTTAATGGATGCGATGGTCTTTTGTGGATTTGTTATAGCTTGTCGTTTAGCAGGATCACCTACTTTTCGTTCGCCACCTTCTACAAAGGCTACTATGGAAGGAGTAGTACGTTTTCCTTCACTGTTTGGGATTACTACTGGTTCATTGCCTTCCATTACTGAAACACATGAATTGGTAGTTCCTAAGTCAATTCCAATTATTTTGCTCATTTTATGTAATATTTTTGGGTTTCGTTAATTTCAACTTTAAGTATATTGCAAAGGGCGTGCCATGAAAAACATAGGTGTCAAAAATTCATTTTTATTGCCAATATGGCAGCTTATGGCTCTATGAAGTTAAGCTGGTTTGTTAGCTCACTATTGGCAAGAAAAATGTATGAGGACAAGTCCAGTGATTTACCAGTTTGTTGAGCATTTAGACGAGAAGAAAAAACACCGCGACCATTTTCTATATTGGTAAAAGAAGGGGGATCTTGAAAAAGAACAGATGGCAAATTATTTATTTCAATGTATTGGGCAATGTCTTTACCGCCTACTAAAAATAAAAAATCAATACCACCAAGCCAATAATCATATTCAGGGAAACCATCTTCAAGTTCTTTGGCATTTATTCTTTGGACATTGGCATTCTCTTCAATTGAATTAGTAACAAAAAAATAAAAGTTTTCTCCTGTGATGTATAATTCCATATCCGTTCCACCCGAAGAGTTAGGCGAATACATTTGAGGATATTGTTTGTCTATATGATATCTATCAACTTGGCCCGTACTTAAGTTTTTTTCGTAGTAGTAAAAGCGCATAAATGGCATGTAGATTTTCCCATGCCTTGAAGATGACCATGAAAGCTTATGACTCCTATAATCATTATTTTTATAAAACTTTATTTCATCGGTAAATCCAGGACTAATTTCTAGAGGTTCGATAAGGTTAGTTTTGGCACGTGCTTCGTATCCGCTTTCTGAATTGTGAATATGCAAATGATAAGTGAGTAACTCATCCAAGGCTTCAACAGTAATGTATTCTACCGAATATTGAGTGGAAAAAATAGTATCGAAGCCCATTGTTTTCCGGCTATCCGTCAGCTGATATTGTAACGGAATGCTTTGCAAGGTATCCCCGTTTTGGTTGATACCATATAGAAAAACATCTAATTCGTTTTCGGCGTAGTAAAATGAATCAGCTTCTTGTGCCATGTCATAGGCGCTTTGCTGTCCTAAAAACGTTTTGTATATAACTACTCGTTGCGTGTCGACAGTTTGGTCTAAAAGACCATAAATCACAGCTGTCTCTTTCCATGGTGCATTAACTTCAAAATCGGTTTCGCAGGAAACAAATACGAATGCTACAAATAATAGAAAAAAATAGTTTCTTTTCACTTATGCAAATTTAGGCTTTTAATTTGGTTTTGCCATTTCATTTCTTAATTGGAAAAGATTTATTAGTTAGAGCTAACATACCATTGATTTATAAGTTGTTTTTTTAGGACTCAATTAGGTATATTTGGCAAACTAATTCTGAAATTGATGACTACTCAAAAAAAGATTTACAAAAAAATAACCACTCATTCGCTTCTTGAAATGAAGCAAAACAATGAAAAAATATCGATGTTGACTGCTTATGACTATACCTTGGCAAAAATTGTCGATTCAGGAGGTATTGATGTTATCTTGGTAGGAGATTCTGCCTCTAACGTTATGGCTGGACATGAAACAACATTACCAATCACCTTGGACCAAATGATTTACCACGCTGCCTCCGTAGTTCGTGCCGTTGATAGAGCGCTAATTGTTGCTGATATGCCCTTCGGCACCTATCAAGGCAATTCTAAAGAGGCTCTCAACTCGGCTATTCGTATAATGAAAGAAACGGGTGCGCATTCGATTAAATTAGAGGGTGGTAGTGAAATATTAGAATCTATTGAGCGTATTCTCACTGCCGGAATTCCAGTCATGGGTCACTTAGGACTTACGCCGCAGTCCATTTATAAATTTGGCACTTACACGGTTCGCGCCAAAGAAGAAGTTGAATCAAAAAAACTTATTGACGATGCCATTCTTTTGGAAAAAGCGGGGTGCTTTGCTATTGTACTCGAAAAAATCCCTGCCAACTTAGCTAAAAAGGTGGCAGAGAAACTAAGCATCCCCGTTATTGGCATTGGGGCTGGTAACCAGGTAGATGGGCAGGTGTTGGTATTGCATGATATGATTGGTATGACCCATGAATTTAACCCACGATTTTTAAGAAGATACTTGAACTTGTACTCTGATATCAAAGGGGCTGTACAGCAATATGTATCGGATGTTAAAACACAAGATTTTCCAAACGAAAAAGAACAGTATTAATGGTGGAGATCCTGTATGAGGATAATCATATTATTGCCATCAACAAGAGGCCTTCCGACATTGTTCAGGGCGATAAAACTGGCGATACTCCTTTGTCTGATATTGTCAAGTCGTTTTTGGTGAAAAAGTACAAAAAAAAGGGTGAGGCATTTTTAGGTGTGGTTCATCGTCTTGACAGACCGGTCAGCGGCGTGGTATTATTTGCCAAAACAAGTAAAGCCCTAAGTCGATTAAATTTACTGTTTAGAGAGAAAAAAATCAAAAAAACGTATTGGGCAGTGGTAAAAAACAAACCTAAAAAAAACAGTGATACACTCACCCACTACCTTTTAAAAGACACAAAGAAAAATAAATCTCGTGCCTATATGAAGGAAGAAAAAAAGGCCTTACTGAGTCAATTGACATACATTGTTGTCAAGCCCCTAGACAATTTTTATCTATTGGAAGTGAATCCAAAAACAGGAAGGCATCATCAAATTCGAGTACAATTAGCTAAGATAGGTTGTCCCATAAAAGGTGATATCAAATATGGGTTCAATCGGACCAACAAAAATGCAAGTATCCATTTGCATGCCAGAAAGATTGAGTTTGTTCATCCGGTTAAAAAAGAAGCTGTTTGTATAATAGCCCCAACACCAAAAGATTCTATTTGGATGGCTTGCGAAAAAAATTAAAGCGGGTCTACATCAATATCGAATCTTACACCGCTAAACGGTTTTGTTTGCTTAACTCTTTCGATAAGTTTCATCAAGAGATGTTTCGATTTTGATAATGAAATCCCTGGTACTATCTTAACAAGTATATTTTTAATATATCTGTTTTTGATTCTTGCAACTGGCGGATATTCTGGCCCAAGTACTTGATTGAGAAATGTGCTTCTAAGATGCAAAGCGAGCACTCTAGCAGCTTGGCTGACAGTGTCCATGTCACGGTGTTTCACCGATATAGAAATTAGCTTACAAAAGGGCGGGTAAGTGAAGTGTTTCCGCTCCACCATTTGGGCATCATACATACAAAGGTAGTCGTTACTTTGCACACTATGAATAATATCATGATCTGGAGAATAGGTTTGAATAAGTACCTTGCCTTGTTTGTCTTTTCTTCCGGCACGTCCAGCTACTTGCGTCATCAACTGAAATGAGCGTTCGAAAGAGCGAAAATCCGGAAAATTTAACAAGCCATCGGCGTTCATAATGCCTACCAATGACACGTTTTTGAAGTCAAGACCTTTTGTTATCATCTGCGTACCCACAAGAATATCTATTTGTCCGTTTTCGAAATCAGTGATAATTTTTCCGTAGGCATTTTTTCGTCTTGTAGAATCTAAATCCAATCTACTTATGCAACTATTAGGGAAAAACGGTTGCAATTCTTCCTCTAACTTTTCGGTCCCATACCCCTTGATTTCTAGCTCAAAACTACCACATGACTTGCATTTTTTTACAATACTTTCAGTATATCCACAATAGTGGCATTTAAGAACATTCTGACTTTTATGGAATGTTAGGCTCACATCACACGATTTGCACGAGGCAGTCCACGAGCAAGTCTTGCACGTACTTTGCGGGGCAAACCCCCTCCTATTTTGAAATAATATGACTTGCTTTTGCTTTTCCAAAGCCAATGATATCTCGCTTAGTAAATTTGGAGAAAAAGCCCCTTTCATCAATTTTCTGTGAGCTAAGTACTTTATATCAACTACTTCAATTTCGGGTAACTTAAGCCCACCATAGCGCTCAGTGAGTTCCACCAGGGCATACTTTTCAGTTTGCGCATTATAATAACTTTCTATGGATGGTGTAGCTGACGCTAATACAACCTTAGCGTTATGTATTTGGGCGTACTTAATGGCCGTGTCTCTTGCATTGTATTTGGGTGACGAATACTGTTGTTTAAATGTGATTTCATGCTCTTCATCAACAATGATCAAACCTAGCTCATTGAAGGGTAGAAATAGAGACGAGCGAGTACCTAAAATAAGAGAAAATCGATTAGTATTTTTAACTTCATTCCATATTTCAACGCGCTCGTTGACTGAAAATCTAGAATGATAGACAGTAATTTTATCTCCAAAATACTGGCTTAATCGCCTGATGAGCTGAGTGGTTAACGCTATTTCTGGAACTAAGTAAAGAACTTGCCTTCCTTCGTTAATCACTTCTTTGATTAACTCAACCAATACTTCTGTTTTTCCGCTTGATGTAACACCATGAAATAAGGCAACGCTTTGCTTCTTAAGAGCCGTTTTAATTTGTGATAATGCGGTTTTTTGTTTGTCACTTAACTCAAAAGTCGTTTGTTCTTTTAAGTCAAAATCACTAAGCCTTGAAACAGCCATTTCATGAAGTTCAAAAACACCTTTTTTTACTAATCTATTTAGACAATTGTATGATGAATAAGCTCCTTTGATTAATTGTTGAACGCCAATCATTTGATTATTTGATTCTTTGCTTTGTTGAATAAAATACTGTACTAAAGCCCATTGCTTGGGAGCCTTAGAAAGCATCTTTTGGAAATCTTGGCTAGCTTGTACTATTGTGACAAAACGTTCACGTTTTGGTTTATATTTTTCACTCACTTGTTCATACGAACCTATTAATTTGTAGGCAATCAGCGTATTGATAACTGGAAAAATAGACTTTTGTCCAAGTAACTTTGATACCTCATCAAACGATAATTCGGAATGTTGTTCAAGGGCTTTCAACACCAATTTTTCTTTTTCTTTCAGCTGTGGTAATTCTTCATGGGATCTAATTTTATGAATTTTTGTTTGACTACTCAATTTCAAAGCCGAAGGCAGTGCCGCATTCATTACATCTCCTAAACTAGCGCAATAATAATCAGCTATCCAACTCCACAAATCAAATTGTTTGGGAGAAATAATAGCCTCCAGATCTAAAACCTCAAAAATGGGTTTTGCACGATATGTTTGTGGCTCTGTTTCATGAATACAATATACAATTCCCGTATAAATCTTCTTAGATCCAAAAGGAACAATCACCCTCATTCCACATGTCAAACTATCTAGACTATTAGGAACTTCATAAGTAAATACACTTCTAAGGGGAATCGGTAATATGACGTCAGCATATTTCACAATTGACAAAGATGAAAAAAATTTACATCTTACTAATAGGTCGTTTAAAAATAGCGAAATAAATGGTTGTTTACCATATCATACTAAGCGTTCCGCTTTTATTTACAATTTTAGCTTCTTTTCTGTAAGCCTAAAAATGATAATAATAAACGTCTGTTTGAACTATTTGACTTTTGCATTGGATTACCTTGAAAATTATAGTTACTAGCTTGTATTTCAGCAGATAAGGTTATGTTATCTGCCAAAAGAATTGGACTATCATAAGTAGCACTATTGTCAACAACTATTTGGGATACTAAAAATCTAGCAAGAAAAATAAAAGCACCAATTATGAAAAATAAGTTTTTCATTTTATCAGGTAGTAATTAGTCAAATTTACTGTTTTTTTGTTAGTTAATATTCATGAGTAAATCCTTTGGCTAGAAAAGAGTTTTGAAAACGTAAGAAATAATCAGTGAAATAACTTTTGCGCTAAATTAAATTTGTTTGAACTTTGAAATAACAACTCATTTCTATGAAGATTTAACCAATCGTTATCTAAAAATATTAATTGTTCCAGACTTATTAAGAATCTGTGCATCTTTGCCGAAAGCGGTGTAAACATAAGAGTAGGTACCCGTTGGAACCACTTTACCTTTAAATTTACCATCCCACGTTGCGTTTATATCGTTGGTTTGAAACATCAATTCGCCCCAGCGATTATATATAGATAGTTCAAAAGTAATGACATTATTACCTCTCACAAAGAATAATTCGTTTTCATTATCTCCATTAGGAGTAAAGGTGTTGGGAACAAAGATTGTTAGATTGCAACCAACTTCTATAGCAATAGAATCAGTTTCATTACAATTAGTTGGAAAACTGTAATATATCCAATTGGTTCCAATGTATGCATTGATGGGGTAATAATAATTATCAAAGCCAAGGCCTTTACCTCGCCAAACACCACCAGGAGTTAGCGCTTCTAATTGAAAAGGTTCGTCAACAGCACAAATGACTGTATCTAAACTAGTAATGATATCTGGATTTTTATATTCTTTCAAGGAAATAGTAACATCTCCTTGGTTATCAACTGAATAACAACCCCTAGAATCAATTACCCTGTCAACATAATAGGTGGATGGCTCACTTAAATAGAAGGTAAATGTATTTTGGTCAACAGATGAATACAGTTGATTGTAATCTCCGTTGTTGAGCAATAGATTATACGGTAAGGCATCAGATTCCACGTTAAGGGTAACTTCTACACTGTCACCTTCGCATATAATGTCACCCCCGTTAATGGTCGAGCGTGGTAAGTCGAAACTTGAAATACTGGCAAATCCATCTACAGAACCAATACAATTCATGTCATCAATTGATATTAAGCTATATTCTCCAACATTAGAGACATTGATTGAAAAATTATCAAAATATGCGGTGTCGGTAAATGTGTTAGTACCATCGGTATAAGTGTAATAGTATGGTGGATTTCCTGAGAATTCTAAATTAAGAGGAATGCTAAAGGATTGCCCCTCACAAATTGTGCCACCTCCACTGAGTGTGGCCGTAGGTCTTACTATAGAGCTCACAACGATGGTATCCTGACCAATACATCCATTGGCATCGGTAAGTGTAACTATGTATTGGCCAGCAGGCGCAGAAATAGATTGAGTATTTTGTCCAGAACTCCACGAAAAACTTGATGGTGAAGTAGCTTGAAAAGAAACTGGTTCAATAATGGCCTCATCATTTTCACAAACTGAAACATCATCCCCAAGATCTACCTCTGTAGTGTTTAATTCCACCACATAGAATGTATCGGACAATACCGTACAATTATTACCACTTGTAGCTTCTACAACATACTCACCTTCTCCAACTGTTATTGTAGATGTATTTTGTCCTGAATTCCACAAGTATGTAAAATCGGTCGATCCAGTAATTTCAGCAGTTAAATCGACCGTTGTTCCACAATCAATGAGTATGTGGCTAGAGTCTTGCTGTAGACTATTTGTAACTTCTAAAAGTGGTGATGAAAAACTATTTTCTTCTAAAAATACATATGAAGATAAACCAGTATCGGTACCATCAGCAATTGCCAGGCGTATGTGGTAAGTTTCTCCACACTGAACAGCAGCAACAGCTGTCATAACCACTGTAAAACCATCAGCATCACCGACGGTAGTTAATGCTTGATTGTCTACGAAAAGCTGTGGATTGTATACAGAAGGTCCTGACCAATCGTCTGGAAAGTTACAAATTGAAGATATTGTTATTGGTAATTCTACACCCAAAGAATTGGCTTCTTGACTCTCAAAAGTAGCTATGTTAATACTTCCGTCAGGAAAACCAGCAGGGCTAGCATATGGACCTACAATTCCAGGACCCGAAATAAAGAAGCCAAACACATCATTAAATACTGAATTTTCATAACCAAAATACTCCTGTGAGCCAAAGACGTAACGAAAAAAAAGTGTATCACTGCTTGGCACAAAGTCAAACTCTAAGACAGCAATATCATTAACGCTACCTACCTGAAAATTTTGACCGATTAAGCCTGGAACACTATTTGCAACATTTAATAAGTCGGGATCAGTGACGGCTGGAATAACATCGACAAAATCTCCAAAACCAGCAAAAGTAGGGTCTAGTATAGAAATATCACCAGTCGCCATGACTATTCCACTCCCCAATCCAATATTTGAAGCGCTGCCATCAAAAAAACCGATTTGAATGGAATCACCCTGAAAATTGTGATTTGAAGCATTAACTCCCGAACCCAATAATATCTCGTCAATTAAAAAAACTGGACTATCATATGGAGGTAATCTGTCTACCGTCAACTGGGCAAATGATGTGAAACTTACAAATACAAAAAAAGCAACTAGTTTATTCATTGATAACTAATTTCTGTCTAAAAATACTTTCGTTTGAACTTATTAAAACGTAGTAGATTCCAGTAATTAATTTACTCTTGCTAAAATAAGCAGATTTTTTGAATTGATTTTCGTGTACTATTCGCCCTCTAGAATCTATAATTTTTAACTCATAATTCTCATCTTTGTTAGACCCCACCACTTCTATCATAAAGTGTTCTTGTGCTGGGTTTGGATATATTAACACTTCCATGCCGGTTTGATCTACGATCCCCACTGTCTG
>JAYYZE010000013.1:0-5215 GCA_036340235.1 Bacteroidota bacterium | reverse complement strand
GTCAATGTGTTTACTCCAATCAACAAAAAACGACAATTTTTTCTTTATCATGTTAGATGGCTTTCAAGCTCAAATCTAAGCTTTTCACAGAATGCGTCAAAGCACCCATTGAAATAAAATCAACACCACACAGGGCAAACTCCCTAATAGTATCTTCGGTAATGCCACCAGAGGATTCCGTTTCATATCGCTTATCAATACGGGCAACTGCCGATTGTGTGTCTTTATATGAAAAGTTATCCAACATTATTCGATGAACTTTCCCGATACTCAGTATCTCATCGACCTCTTGTAAGTTTCTGGCTTCTATTTCAATAGGGATGTTTAGGCCTTTTTCTTTTTGATAGGCATTTGCTTTTTCAATAGCGGCTTCGATTCCTCCCGCAAAATCAATGTGATTGTCTTTTATCATCATCATGTCGTACAGACCAAAACGGTGGTTTGTGCCACCTCCTATTCTCACGGCCCATTTTTCCAAAAACCGAATGCCAGGCGTTGTTTTTCGAGTATCTAATACTTTGGCTTTTGTTCCTTCAAGCAGTTTGGTGATGTGTCGTGTTTTGGTAGCAACGGCACTCATGCGTTGCATGACATTCAGCACCAATCGCTCGGCGGTGAGTAAAGAGCTAGATGGTCCTTCAACTACAAAAGCTATATCGCCAACTGTCATTTGCTCACCATCATTCATAAGAGGAAAAAACTGAATATTTGAGTTTACTTTATTGAAGATAGCTTCAGCTACTTCCATTCCAGCAAGAATGCCCTCTTCTTTAACCAAAAGCTGTGCTTTTCCAATGGCATTAGGTGGGATACATGCTAATGAGGTATGATCCCCATCCTTGATGTCTTCTTGCAAAGCAAATTCAATGAATGTGTGTAATTCTTCTTGCATGAGTTTCTATTCTAATCAGCAAAATGACTAATATTGCGTTAAATTACAAAACTTTTTTAGTGAAAATTGTAGTATTAGCCATTGGCAAGACCGATGAAAACTGGATCCAAGAAGGTATCGACAAATACACCAAGCGATTAAAACACTATGTGTCATTTGATTTTCAGCCCATTCCGGATATCAAAAACAGAAAAAATCTATCGGAAAATCAACAAAAAGAACGCGAAGGGGATTTAATATTAAGACACCTTCTACCAAGTGATTACCTCATTTTATTGGACGAAAATGGGAGTCACCATTCATCTGAAAAATTTGCTCAATTCTTGCAAAAAAAAATGAATGCTGGTGTCAAACGCTTAGTGTTTGTAATTGGAGGCCCTTATGGATTTAGTCCAACCGTTTATTACAAGGCCAATTATCAACTAAGTGTATCAAAAATGACCTTTTCTCATCAAATGATTCGACCATTTTTTGTTGAACAACTTTACAGGAGTTTTACTATTCTGAATCACGAACCTTATCATCACAACTAATGACACTTGTATTTGCCACAAACAACCCCAACAAACTAGCTGAAATACGCCAATTAGTGCCATCCAACATAGAAATTTTGAGTTTAAAAGACATAAATTGTTATGAGGAGTTGCCAGAAACCTCTGATACTTTGGAAGACAATGCTGCGCAAAAGGCTTACTACGTCTATGACCATTATGGCTACAATTGTTTCGCTGACGATACTGGTCTAGAAATTGATGCTTTAGATGGTCGTCCAGGAGTCTATTCAGCACGTTATGCTGGCAAGGATTGCATCGCTGAGAACAACATCCAAAAAGTACTAGCGGAGATGCAAGGAGAGGACAATAGGGATGCTTGTTTTAGAACTATCATATCATTAGTAATAGATGGTAAAGAATACCAGTTTGAAGGTCATGTGGAAGGGCAAATTATTCCTGAAAAGTGGGGCGATAAAGGTTTTGGATATGATCCTATTTTTTTGCCTGATGGTTATGAGCAAAGCTTTGCCCAAATGAGTATAAGACAGAAAAATGAAATTAGTCACAGGGGCTTGGCTGTCAATTCGCTCATTGATTTTTTAAAAAAATCATAGTAACTAAATATATTTTTATAATTTCGTATCACTATTAATATTTAAATACTTATTAAAATGAAATTTACCTTCCTATTAACTTTTGTTCTATTTATCTTTTCATGTCAAACTAACGTACCTTCAGTCGATTACCCCATTACAGAAAAAAAACCAGTTACAGATACTTATTTTGGTGTTGAGGTTATTGATAATTACCGCTGGCTTGAAGACGATAACAGCCAAGAAACAGCCCAATGGGTTGCACAGCAAAACAAGGTTACTTTTGACTTTTTGGAACAAATACCCATTCGCCAACAAATAAAAAATAGACTAGAAGCAGTTTGGAATTATGAAAAACTGTCAGCACCCTATAAGGAAGGTGGCTACACCTATTATTATAAAAATGATGGCTTACAAAATCAGTACGTCATTTACAGAGAAAAAGCTGGGCAGACTGAGCTGTTTTTAGATCCCAATACTTTTTCTGATGATGGAACAGTATCATTGGGTTCGCTGAGTTTTTCGCCCGATGGTAGCTTAGCGGCCTATTCCATTTCTAAAGGTGGTAGTGATTGGCGTGATGTTGTGATTATTAATACTCTTAGCAAAGAAATTATCGAAGACACCTTGTATAATATCAAATTTTCAGGTATAAGCTGGAAAGGGAATGATGGTTTTTTCTACTCTACCTATGACATGCCAGATGGTAGTAAATTATCTGCTATGACCGATCAGCATAAATTGTATTATCATCAATTAGGTACTGCCCAATCAGAGGATAAAGTCATTTTTGGCAACAAGGCCTCAGAAAAGTACCGTTACATTTGGAGCTACGTCACTGACGATGGTCGATTTTTAAGTGTTTCAGCCTCTACTTCAACAAGTGGTAATAAATTGTTTATCAATGATTTAAGCCAAGAACAATCACCTTTTGTTACTATTTTAGATGACTTTGATAGCGATACCTACATCCTGCACAATGAAGGGGACATACTGTATTTGATCACCAACCGAAATGCACCTAATAAAAAAGTGGTGAAGACCTCCTTTCAGCAACCTAATGAGGCCAATTGGCAAGATTTCATTCCTGAAAGTGAACACGTATTAAGTCCTAGTTATGGGGGAGGTTATTTTTTTGCTGAATACATGATTGATGCTATTTCTAAAATATATCAATTTGACGCTGAAGGCAATAATTTGGGTGAGATTGAATTGCCTGGTGTAGGAAGCTGTTGGGGTTTTTCCTCCAAAAAAGATGATAAAGAACTACATTATCAGTTTACCAATTACCATACGCCAGGCGTGATATATAAGTACAATCCCGATAGCAGACAATCCGAATTGTATTGGCAGCCAAGCATAGATTTTAAACCCTCTGACTACGTTTCTAAACAAGTGTTCTATAATTCTAAAGATGGGACTAAAGTTCCTATGATAATTACACATAAAAAAGACCTTGACTACGATGGTACTAATCCAACTATTTTATACGGCTATGGCGGTTTTAATATTAGCTTAACTCCTTCGTTTAGCATCAGTAGAGCGGTATGGCTTGAGCAAGGTGGTGTGTATGCTGTGGCTAACCTCAGAGGAGGCGGGGAGTATGGCAAACAATGGCACAATGCCGGCGTTCAGATGAATAAGCAAAACGTCTTTGACGATTTTATCGCAGCGGCCGACTATTTACAATCTAAGAATATAACATCATCTGACTATCTTGCTATTGACGGACGCTCCAATGGAGGGCTTTTGGTCGGTGCTGTCATGACGCAACGCCCAGAGCTTATGAAAGTGGCTTTGCCAGGTGTTGGAGTGTTGGATATGCTACGTTATCATACCTTTACGGCTGGAGCGGGTTGGGCATATGATTTTGGCACTTCTGATGATTCCAAGGAAATGTTTGACTATTTAAAAGCTTATTCACCCGTTCATAATGTAAAAGAGGGTGTTTCTTATCCTGCAACATTGGTTACTACTGCCGATCACGACGATAGGGTTGTGCCGGCTCATTCTTTTAAATTTATTGCTGAACTTCAAGATAAACACCAAGGTGATAACCCCGTATTGATTCGTATTGAAACCAACTCGGGCCATGGTGCGGGAACGCCCGTTTCTAAACGCATAGAAGAGGCCACCGATATTATGGCTTTTACCTTATTTAATATGGGATTGAAAACGTTCAAGAAGTAGTGATATAATCCATATGAAAACATAAGATACTCATTCCTGGGATGTCATTGTAGGGAATAGTAAATGCCTTCTAAATCGTCTAATGCCTTTGATAAAGCCCTGTGGTTTTATATTGAACACCTAGAAGAGAAAATTACTTTTCTTAGGGATTAACTGGCTTCAAGCAAAAAATAATTAGTTGATGAAAGCTAGCTTTCTAATTCAATTTCAATGGTTTTTAGTTGACCATTTCGTTTGATGGTGCATGAAATTTTATCACCTGGGTTAAACTGTATGACTTGTTCGTGCAGCTGACTAACTGAATTTACCGGAACATCATTTATATTAGTAATAATATCAAAACGTTCTATACCGGCCTTTCTTGCCGCTCCGTCTCTCAATACGTTTGTTATAAGTACTCCTTCCACACCATTTAAATTCAATTCTTTAGCAATGTCTTGGTTTATATCAGCAATATTAATGCCAATAAAGGCGCGACGTACTTCCCCATAGTTTTTTAGGTCAGACACTACTTTTTGAACCATGTTGGATGGAATAGCAAAGCCGTAGCCGGTGTAGGATCCTGTATTGGACTGTATGGCAGTATTAATACCTACCAAATCGCCATTGGTATTAACTAAAGCACCTCCTGAATTTCCAGGATTTATAGCAGCGTCGGTTTGTATAAATGATTCAATGCCATTGCCTTTGTTCAATATGTTAATGCTTCTAGCTTTGGCACTGACAATCCCAGCAGTAACGGTCGAATTTAGGTTAAAGGGGTTGCCTACAGCTAGTACCCATTCACCAACTTTTATATTATCCGAATTACTGAACTCCAAAAAACGAAGCCCTTCACCATCAATTTTTAGTAAAGCTAAATCGGTGTTTGGATCAGTTCCTAAGAGTTCGGCCGTAAAACTGCGTTTATCGTTCAACACGACTTCTATTTCTTCGGCCTCATTGATGACGTGTTTGTTGGTAACTACGTAGCCATCTTCTGAAATGATAACTCCTGAACCACTGGCTACCTTTTCGGTGGGTTGGTTATAATACCCTCTGCCAAA
>JAYYZE010000012.1:0-12724 GCA_036340235.1 Bacteroidota bacterium | reverse complement strand
TCTTTATATACATTTGCTAACCCCCTAAAAACAGCTGTTGAATTACCACTTAAAATGCCTTTCACTAACTGCCGACTACTACAAAGAGGATTTTTATGATGCATCATGGTACTGATATCTATATGTTGTTTTCCATTTGGAATAAAAAGATTATTTATTTCACAATCTCCATTTGGTGCTTCAAAGTGTGTATGAATTTCATTTCGGACAAAACCACCACCAAAATCAAAACTATTATATTTGGCAGAAGCATCTTTTTTTAGAGAGATATTAAACGAAGAAATATGTCCAGTTTGAGGATTAAGCTCCTGGGTATTTGTCCATTTAAGGGAGGCATTTTCATGAGCAATAACTTCTGTGACAGAATTAATAAAATGAGAATTATTATCTATACCATTTTCTGTTTTCAAAACTTCTACTTCTGCTCCTGAGCCAACATTAACATGTATTCTTGGAAATAATCGGCAGCTTGAGTTTGCTTTTACTAAATGGATAAAATGAATTGGATGATCCAGCCTAGTATTTTCTGCAATGTGAATATTGATGTAATGTTGAAATAGTGCTGTATTTTCTGCCATAAATGGAGAAGTATGATGACCTGCAACATCCAGAAAAGTATCTTTAGACAGTTTACCTGTATATGTGTCATTAATATCTATTATCTGAATACCATCAGGGATTAGTTGAGGCAATACCATTTTTTCGTTTGTAATAATAATTGGGATAGAATTTTGAATAATATGCTGTAAATATTCTTCTTCAAAATCAATATCGGATGATATACGATTTCCATTTAGATTGAGCCATGGTATAGGGTTGGAAAAACGCCAATTTTCATTTTTTGAATCTGGATAGCCAGTTTCCTGAAAATATTTCCAGGCATCTGCTGCTTCCTCTGCAAGAAAAGTCGATCTATAGGGTGTAGTTTTTGTAAATGTCACAAATTAGCTAGGTTCTACAAGCTCCTCCTCAATCCATGAATAACCCTTTGTTTCCAAATCTTTAGCCAGCTCCATTGTACCTGACTTTACAAGTTTGCCATTCATGAGAACATGAACAAAATCCGGCTGCATATAATTTAAGATACGCTGATAATGGGTAATGAGAATAAATGAGCGATCTGGTGATCGATAATCATTAACACCCTGGGCCACTATCTTTAAAGCATCAATATCAAGACCTGAATCCGTTTCATCTAAAATTGCCAGACGGGGTTCCAAAGTAATCATTTGAAGAATTTCATTGCGTTTTTTCTCCCCACCAGAAAACCCATCATTTACCGGTCTATGAATAAAACTTTCATCTAAGGCAACTTTTTTCAATTTTTCCCGAATCATTGCAAGAAAATCCACTGCATCCATTTCATTATTGCCCTGTGATTTCCGCACAGAATTTACTGCAGTTTTTAAAAAATACATCATATTCACACCTGGAATAGACACCGGGTATTGAAAAGATAAAAATAGTCCGGCACAGGCTCTTTCCTCAGGAGATAAATCCAACAAATTTCCTCCTTCAAATGTAATAGAACCCTTCAAAACTGCATATTTATCCTTTCCGGCAAGTACATTTGCCAGGGTGCTTTTCCCCGAACCGTTACGCCCCATAATTACATGTAGTTCACCGGGCATAACTTTCAAACTAATCCCTTTCAGGATTTCCTTTTCTTCAACATTGACATGTAAATTTTTAATTTCTATCATAATTACTTATCACTTTTAATTATTAATAACTATCCTACTGCGCCTTCCAGACTTACCTCCATAAGTTTCTGCGCTTCCACAGCAAATTCCATAGGGAGTTCTTTAAACACTTCTTTACAAAAACCATTAACAATCAGGGAAACTGCATCTTCCGTAGAAATACCCCTCTGGTTACAATAAAAAAGCTGATCCTCTCCAATATTGGAGGTGGTGGCTTCATGTTCCATCTGAGCAGAGGGGTTTCGCACATCAATATAGGGGAAGGTATGAGCACCGCAATCTTGACCAATCAGAATAGAATCACATTGAGAATAATTTCTGGCATTTTCAGCAGACTTCATAATTTTTACTTCCCCACGATATGTCTGCTGCCCCTTACCTGCTGAAATACCTTTTGAAATGATGGTACTTTTTGTATTTTTCCCAAGGTGAATCATTTTGGTTCCCGTATCGGCTTGTTGGTAGTTGTTGGTAACGGCAACGGAGTAAAATTCACCAACGGAATAATCGCCTTTTAAAATACACGAGGGGTATTTCCAGGTGACTGCTGATCCAGTTTCTACTTGTGTCCATGAAATTTTTGCTCTATCGTGGCAAATCCCTCGCTTTGTTACGAAGTTGAAAACACCTCCGACACCATTAGCATCGCCAGGGTACCAATTTTGAACGGTTGAGTATTTGATTTCAGCATCGTTCATGGCAATCAGTTCAACCACCGCGGCATGTAGCTGATTTTCATCACGCATGGGAGCTGTGCATCCTTCAAGATAACTAACATAGCTGCCTTGATCGGCAATAACTAGTGTTCGCTCAAATTGACCGGTTCCAGCTTGATTTATTCTAAAGTAAGTAGACAGCTCCATAGGGCATTTTACGCCTTTGGGAATGTAACAAAATGAACCGTCGGTAAAGACAGCCGAGTTGAGAGCCGAAAAGAAATTATCGCTGGTTGGAACGACGGTTCCAATGTGTTTTTTTACTAATTCGGGGTGTTCTTTGACAGCCTCACTAATGGAGCAGAAAATGATTCCTAACTCAGCCAATTTATCCTTGAAACTAGTAGCCACAGAAACACTGTCCATAACGAAATCTACAGCTACACCTGCTAGTTTTTTTTGTTCGTCAATAGAGATCCCTAATTTATCAAATGTTTTCTTCATCTCCGGATCTAATTCGTCCAAGCTGTCTAGTTGTTTCTTTTGTTTTGGAGCAGCGTAGTAGATAATATCTTGATAGTTGGGCTTTTCATAATTGATATTGGCCCAGTTAGGCTCTTCCATTTCTTGCCAACGAGCAAACGCTTTCAAGCGAAAGTCAAGTAGCCATTCTGGTTCTTCTTTCTTCTTTGAAATTAAACGAATAGTGTTTTCATCCAATCCTTTTTGAATGGTGTCGCTTTCGATATTCGTAGTAAATCCATATTTGTATTCACTATCAGTAACTTCTTTTAATATTTTATCTTCTTCGGTCAATTCTTATTCTTTTACAATGAAAAACTTTCGCCACATCCGCAAGTTCGAGAGGCGTTTGGATTATTGAAAACAAAGCCTTTGCCATTTAGCCCGCCTGAATACTCTAGCACGGTGCCAATAAGGTACAAATAGCTTTTTTTGTTTACGACAATTTTAATTCCGTTATCTTCAAACGATTTGTCGTCCTCTGTCTGTTTACTATCAAAGCCTAAGTCGTAAGATAGTCCTGAGCAACCACCACTATTTACGCCCACTCTAACAAAAGTTGAGCTTAAGTCGTGTCCTTCATCTTCTATAAGAGATAATAATTTTCTTTTTGCTTGTTCGGTAACTTGAATCACTTTGTTTTGATATGCATTTATAAAATGCAAAATTACAAAATATTATGCGTTAAATCATATCTAAATTTACCATTACATTTGCACTATGAGTTTATTAGAAGATAAAAGTCCAAAACGCACACCGCTTTCTGAAATGGGGGAGTTTGGATTGATTGAACATTTATCCAAAAATTTCACTCCAACACAAGCATCAACAGTCAAAGGGATAGGAGATGATTGCGCTGTTCTTGAGTGGGGTAGCAAGTATGCATTAATTACTACTGATATGCTGGTTGAGGGGATTCATTTTGATTTGACATTTACCCCTTTAAAACATCTTGGATATAAGTCAGTAGTAGTAAATTTGTCAGACATATATGCCATGAATGGAAAAGCCAACCAAATTACTGTGAGTTTGGCTTTGTCGAACCGCTTTCCTTTAGAGGCTGTTGATGAATTATATGAAGGGATTTCATTAGCATGCAAAAACTACAATGTGGATTTAGTAGGCGGTGATACTACCTCTTCGACTAGTGGTTTGTGTTTAAGCATTACAGCTATCGGTGAAGTGGAAAAAGATAAAATAGTTTATAGAAAAGGCGCTAAGGAACATGATTTAATTGTGGTTTCAGGTGATTTAGGGTCTGCCTATTTGGGTTTGCAAGTTCTAAATAGAGAAAAAGCTGTTTTTGAGTCTAACCCTAATATGCAACCAGATCTTCAGAACAAAGATTATATTTTGCAACGCCAGCTAAGACCAGAAGCTAGAAAAGACATCATTGAGATTTTGAATGAAAAGGGTATTATTCCATCTAGTATGATTGATATTTCGGATGGCTTATCGTCAGAATTATTACACCTATGCCGACAATCAAAGGTGGGCTGTGCTGTTTACGAAGATAAAATACCTGTTGATTTTTCAGCTATTTCTATGGCTGAAGAATTTAATCTTTCGGCGGCTACTTGTGCTTTGAATGGGGGCGAGGATTACGAATTATTGTTTACTGTGGATCAGCGACACTACGATTTGATTAAAAATGACCCTGATTTTTCTGTCATTGGACACATTACCCACCTTTCTCAAGGATCAATGCTGATAGCTAAGGACAATCACCATAAGGCTCTAACAGCTCAAGGTTGGAATGCGCTATCATAATACGTTATTAAGCCATTTATTGTAATTTACAACGTCTAACAAGTTTACTTATTCATTTGTGACTAAATTTAATAGTTTGTCAATATCATTTTGTAGACTTTTGTTCAAATTTACACGCTCGCTATAGACAAGTTTACTAATCATTTCAATGAGTAACTGTTCTGTCAAATAGTTTTTCTTTGATAGTAGGTGTTTTAGTCGATTTTTGATTTTTTTGATTCTTAATTTCAGAATGTCAAACTCCCCAATTTCACAACGAATAATCAGTTCGGCAGCAAGTATTTTATTTTGAAAGGACTGATCGGAAAGTTAGAAATTTTTCGTGTAAAATGATTCCCTAACGCATTAATTCTTCGATTTCCTCTACTTCGATGGGTATGTTGTCCATGAGGTCGAAAGGCTTATCTTGTGTGACAAGCAAATCATTTTCTAAGCGGACACCTAGCTTTTCTTCAATAATGTAAATCCCAGGTTCACAGGTAAATACCATACCTTCTTTAATTGGTTTGTCCCACAAGCCAACGTCATGGACATCCAAGCCGAGAAAATGACTAGTGCCGTGCATAAAATATCTTTTATAAGCTGGCTTTTTAGGGTCTTGTTTTTGGATGTCGTGCCGGTCCAGCAAGCCTAGTCCTATTAATTCTGATTGCATGATTAAACCAACTTCTTTATGATAATCTGACAGTAAGGCGCCCGGTCTTAACATATTAGCCGCTTCCCTCATTACCTTTAGTACAGCATTATACACTTCTTTTTGTCGTTTGCTAAACGATCCATTAACAGGCACACAGCGCGTCATGTCAGAGGTATAATTGGCGTATTCGGCACCAACATCCATGAGTATGAGGTCGCCATCTTTACATTGTTTATTGTTGTCAATATAATGTAAAACGCAGGCGTTTCTTCCTGAAGCAATGATTGGCTCGTAAGCGAACCCTTTTGAACGGTTTATGAGAAATTCATGCATTAACTCAGCTTCAATTTCATATTCCATAACGCCTGGTTTTATAAAATTTAGGACTCTTCTAAAACCCTTTTCGGTAATGTTACAGGCTTGTTGCATTAGATCAATTTCTATAGAATCCTTTACTGAACGAAGTTCATGTAATATTGGAGCTGACTTATGATAGTTTTTTCCGTTGTACTTAGATTGACACCACTTGTTAAATCTATCGTTTTGCGTTTCTACTTTAGAAGTGGCCCTAGCGTGTTCATTGCTGTTGAGGTAAACGTGTTCGGCATCGTTTATCAATTTAGAAAGAATTTCTTCAAATTCGCTATTCCAATATACTGTTTTGACTCCAGAAACTTCAAATGCCTCACTTTTAGTCAACTTAGCACCCTCCCAAATGGCTATCAAATCGCTGGTTTCTTTTAGAAATAATATTTCTCTGTGATTTTCATTTTCGCAGTCAGGAAATAATAGTAATTTACTTTCCTCCTGATCAATACCGCACAGCCAAAATAAATCGCTGTTTTGTTTAAAAGGCATGGTGCCATCGGCATTAGTAGGCATTTGGTCGTTAGAGCAAAAAACAGCTAAGCCCTTGTCTTTCAGTAAAGGGGTGAACCGTTGTCTGTTTGATTCAAATAGCTGTTTTGAAATGGAATTGTACTTCATTCTGGTAACTTTATTACACAGCAAAGATAATAGTATTTTGAATCATTCTAAACTTAGTCATTTAATGCTTGCTAAAGTTGTTTTTATATATTTTGGGTATTAAATTTGTAAACTTTTAAATAACTCTAAAATTCAAAAATGAGTAAATCCGTATTACTTCAGTCTTCCATAGCAAAAAAGTATTGGATGGCTCTTACAGGTCTTTTTTTATGCTTGTTTTTAGTCGGTCATTTGTTGGGTAATTTACAATTGTTACTACCAGTTAGTGAAGCATCTGACTCCTTTAATTTGTATGCTAAATTTATGACTACAAACCCTGTTGTTAAAATCCTATCATACATCACTTATTTCAGCATTTTATTTCACATTGTAGATGGTATTCTAATTACAATTCAAAATAAAAAAGCTAGGCCGGTATCCTATGCTTTCAACAAGCCAAGTGCTAATTCTTCTTGGACCTCTAGAAATATGGGCGTATTAGGAACGGTTTTATTGTTCTTTTTAATCGTTCACATGCGTAGCTTTTGGTACGAAATGCATTTTGGTGAAATGCCAACAACCTTAATAGATGGCCAAGAGTTCAAAGATCTTTACTTAATAACCACCCAGGCTTTCGAGCAATTGTGGTACGTTATTTTTTATGTTGTTTGTATGGTGGCTGTTGCTTTTCACTTATCTCATGGTTTTTCTAGTGCTTTCCAAACATTAGGTGCAAATCATCCTAAATACAATCAACTTGTGAAAAAAATAGGCTTTGCCTTTGGAATTATTATTCCAGCAGCATTTGCCATAATTCCATTAGCTATTTATTTCAGATAATATAACAACATGAGTAAATTAGATGCTAAAATTCCAAAAGGTCCATTAAAAGACAAATGGACTAATCACAAGAATACTATAAATCTGGTCAATCCAGCGAATAAACGGCTAATCGACGTTATCGTTGTTGGTACTGGCTTAGCCGGAGCCTCTGCGGCTGCCTCTTTAGCAGAAATGGGGTATAATGTCAAATCGTTTTGTTTTCAAGATTCCCCTAGAAGAGCTCATTCAATTGCTGCTCAAGGCGGTATTAATGCGGCTAAAAATTATCAAAATGATGGTGATTCTGTTTACAGATTATTTTATGACACCATCAAAGGGGGAGATTATAGGTCAAGAGAAGCAAACGTTTATCGCTTAGCCGAGGTAAGTACCAACATTATCGATCAATGTGTAGCTCAAGGAGTGCCTTTCGCAAGAGAGTATGGCGGTAATTTAGACAACCGTTCTTTCGGAGGTGTTCAGGTATCCAGAACATTTTATGCCAAAGGCCAAACGGGTCAGCAACTTTTACTTGGTGCCTACTCAGCTATGTCTAGGCAAATCAATAAGGGTAAGATTAGTATGTACAATCGTCATGAGATGTTAGATGTGGTTATCGTAGACGGTAAAGCACGGGGCATTGTTGCTAGAAACCTCGTAACAGGTGAAATTGAGCGTCATTCAGCACATGCTGTTGTTTTGGCTTCTGGCGGATATGGAAACGTATTTTTTCTCAGTACAAATGCTATGGGAAGTAATGTCACTGCCGCATGGAAAGCCCACAAAAAAGGGGCCTTTTTTGCTAACCCTTGCTTTACACAAATTCATCCTACCTGTATTCCTGTCTCGGGAGAATATCAATCCAAATTGACCTTAATGTCAGAATCTTTAAGGAACGATGGAAGAATATGGGTTCCTAAACACAAAGACGATGTAGAAGCGATACGTTCTGGTAGAAAAAAACCAACTGAGCTTGCTGAAAATGAAAGAGATTATTACTTGGAAAGACGATACCCAGCATTTGGGAACTTAGTTCCTAGAGACGTGGCCAGTAGAGCTGCTAAAGAGCGTTGCGATGCTGGTTTTGGGGTTAACGAAACGGGCGAAGCAGTATTTTTAGATTTCGCTTCAGCCATTGAACGATACGGTAAAGAACAAGCTAATATTAAAGGCTTAGATGAGTCAGATGAAGCCCTTATCACTAGACTAGGAAAAGCTGTGGTAAAAGCAAAGTATGGCAACCTTTTCCAGATGTATGAAAAAATAACTGACGATAATCCATATCAAACGCCTATGAAAATTTACCCAGCGGTTCACTACACAATGGGCGGTCTTTGGGTCGATTACAATCTTATGACTAACGTACCAGGATTATATGCCTGTGGAGAAGCTAATTTCTCAGATCACGGCGCTAATCGACTAGGAGCATCGGCATTAATGCAAGGATTAGCTGATGGTTATTTCGTTCTGCCCTATACTATCGGAGAATATCTAGCTGATGATATCAGAACAGGAGAAATATCAACTACACTTCCAGAGTTTGAAGAAGCAGAAAATCGCGCCAAAGAAAGAATTCAAAAACTAGTTTCAAATAATGGTTCTAAACCGGTTGACTATTTCCACAAGAAATTAGGCAAGATTATTTGGAATGAGTGTGGTATGTCTAGAAACAAGAAAGACTTGCTTAGAGCAATTGATGAAGTAACAGCACTTCGTGAAGAATTCTGGAAAGATGTAAGGGTTCCGGGAAGCTCCAATGAGTTGAACCAGGAATTAGAAAAAGCAGGCCGAGTGGCCGATTTCCTTGAGCTGGGTGAGTTGATGTGTAAAGACGCCTTGGAACGTACAGAGTCATGTGGAGGTCATTTTAGAGAAGAATCTCAAACCAAAGAGGGTGAGGCGTTGAGAAACGATGAAGATTTCACCTTTGTTTCTGCTTGGGAATATGCCGAAAAGCCCTCAGAGTCAGTACTTCATAAGGAAGAATTGACATATGAAAATATAGAGTTAAAACAGAGAAGTTATAAATAATTCGATATGAATTTAACGCTTAAAATCTGGCGTCAAAAAAACGCTAACGAGAAAGGTAAGATAGTTGACTACAAAGTGTCAGATATTAGTCCTGATATGTCATTTCTTGAAATGATGGATGTTCTCAATAATGACCTTATACAAAACGGTGATGAACCCGTCGCTTTTGATCACGATTGTAGAGAAGGTCTCTGTGGGAGTTGTTCCATGTATATTAATGGTGAGGCTCATGGGCCAGCCAAAGCTGTTACCACCTGTCAGCTACACATGCGTGAGTTTAAAGATGGCGAAACTATTTATATTGAACCTTGGCGTGCTAAAGCGTTTCCAGTAGTAAAAGATTTAGTTGTTGATCGAACAGCCTTTGATAGAGTTATGCAAGTTGGTGGTTATGTGTCGGTGAACACTTCTGGTAATACACTAGACGCTAATGCTATACCGGTTCCTAAAGAAGATGCCGATGAAGCCTTTAATGCCGCTACTTGCATTGGTTGTGGGGCCTGCGTAGCTACTTGTAAAAACTCTTCGGCTATGTTATTTGTTTCTGCAAAAGTTTCTCAGTTAGCACTACTGCCCCAAGGGCAGGTAGAAAGAGAAGAGCGCGTGCTCAATATGGTTAATCAGATGGACTTGGAGGGTTTTGGAAATTGTACAAATACTGGCGCATGTGAGGTAGAATGTCCTAAAGAAATTTCGCTTGATAATATCGCAAGGATGAATAGAGAGTACTTGTCGGCATCCATAAAATCAAAAAAATAAAGCTAAACTATTCTCAAAAGCCAGATGACAAAACTATCGTTAACATTAGTTCAATGTCATCTCGAGTGGGAAAATCCTTCGGCAAATAGGCATTATATAATGCAATTGTTGTCATCTGTGGACAACACGGATATCATTGTGTTACCTGAGTTGTTTACAACGGCCTTTAGCATAACAGCCTCGCCTGAGACCATGAGTGGTGATAGCGTGCAGTGGATGAAAAATCTAGCCAAGAACAGAAACGCTCTCATTATGGGCTCTTTAATTATTCATGATCAAGCCCACAAATATAATCGGCTTTTGTGTGTGTTCCCGAATGGCAAAATACAATATTATGATAAGCGTCATCTATTCAAATTAATTGATGAATCACTTCATTTCAAGGCGGGAAAGAATCGTTTGACTTTCAATTACAAAGGTTGGCGAATCTGTCCGCTGATATGCTACGACCTTAGGTTTCCTGTCTTTAGTAGAAATAATCATGATTATGATTTACTTGTCTATGTCGCTAATTGGCCTGTCTCTAGAATTCATCACTGGACTAAGTTATTAGATGCCAGAGCTATAGAAAATCAGTCTTATGTTTTGGGTGTTAACAGGGTTGGAGAAGATGGCAATGGCGTTGTGTTTAACGGAAAGAGTCGACTTGTTGACGCTTCGGGAAACTTGTTATTTGAAGCTGACAATTCTGAACGAGTCCAAACCTATCAGCTTGACTATCGTGAGCTAAAAGCTATTCGAAAAAAGCACCCTTTTTTAAATGATGCTGATGCATTTATTATTCAATAGCCTGCCATATTATGTTTAAATCCCAATTTGTTCTAATTTCAATTGGCTCTTTATAATTCATTATTTTTTCTGGCAATGTCTTTTTGAGTAATTGACCTGTGTCCCACTGACCATTATTATTATCATCAAAAATGACGCGAAATGAGTAGGTCCCCGCTGGTAAAGAGTCAACTATTAAGGGGCTTGTGTTTCTGCTTTCATATGCTACTACATTGTTTCTGAGTAGTTGCGCAATTAAATCTGTCTTTGGAAGAGAGTCTACTCTTAAAAACCCAAAATCATTCATGCTGCTGTCAGTAACTAAGGGTTTAATTGTGTCGGCAACATATGTCTGATCAAATAATAAAACACTAACACTGTCCAAGTTTGGCGTAATTGATTCTGAAACAAACCCAACGCGTTCTTGTGGCAGTGTAAACCGATTATTGTTGTCTAAATCTTCCAATGCAAAAAGTGCAAATTGTTCGTTTGGTAAGTTGGAGAACAAAAAGGACCCGTTTTCTAAACTTTTGGTTAAATACTTAGGTCTTTCTTTGTACACTAGACTGTCAATTACTTGCTTAAATGGAAATAAGCCAACCATGATATTATTAATAGGTTTGAGTGTTAATGCATCAACTATTATCCCTTTAATATATAATGTGTCCAAATTTAGCCCTGTTGAAAAGGAATATGTCAATTGTTCGATTTCATTGCCCTCATTCAGGTCTTTTACATACTTATTCAGTCCGACACAATAGGTAGTATTTTTTGACAGAGAATCGCTAAAAGTTAAGATGAGTTTATTTCTGTTTATACGTGTGTTTACTGCTCCATTAATGGTGGGAGATATAGTAGCCTTCTCGGACGAACTGACAGTAATTGACTCGTCGAAAGTCATTACGACTACTTTAGTGTCAAAAAGAATAGACTCATTCGGTGGGCTGACATTTAAAAGCACAGGAGGCGTGGTGTCTTTGTCTCCACCGCTAAGAGGCGTGATGTTCGCACAACTACAAAATAAAGCTATCGCAATTAGGTATTTCATGGCGTTAAAAATACGCAACTATTCAAGTTTTTTTTTAACATTTATTTGATATTTATTAAAACAATTGTTAACTTTAGACCTCTAAATCGATATGATTTATAAGAATCATTTCTTAACAAGTTGATTTTCAGCAGTTAAAGACATTGGATTTTTGCAGTCTATATCGTTTTAGTATTTAGAATTTAACTATTTATTAACCAAAAACAAGTATTATGAGTTTAAAAATTACTCAAAATTTACGTGCTTTTTACGTGTTCTTGTTGGCTTTAGTAATTTCTACGTTTTCGTATGACACTGCTCTAGCACAAGACTGTGAAGACGGCACAAATGCTGTGGACATGGTACTCCTATCTCCCCAATGGGCTGATGGCGCATATGGAATGGTTTACACTATTTCTCTTGACGGTGCGGTCGTATCTACAGGTAGTGGTTCAGCTGGCGCTTGGGCTAGTGACACCACATCATTATGTTTGGTTGATGGCTGTTACGAAGTATCGGTCTCTGATGCAAATTGTTGTAACTTCGGTTATGGCTGGTCCTTTATGGGTGCATCAGGACAGGCAGGTACGGGTGCAACTGTTTCAGTTGGTGAAAATGGCTGTGTAACTGGATGTACTGATGAACTTGCTGATAATTATGATTCGGCAGCTGATATCTCAGACAACTCACTTTGTGAGTATTCTGTAACACCAGGCTGTATAGACATGACAGCATGTAACTATAACCCAGATGCCGGGCAAGACGATGGTTCTTGTACTTATGCGGCTGAAGGATTTGACTGCGACGGCAATTGCTTAGTAGGTACATTAACGTCTATTTCTGTCTCGGAAGTTGGGACTTGGGGTAACTACTCCTTAGTCTCCTATGGAGGATATTGGGATTTAGTTGATTTGACAACTAGTTCTAGTATGGTTGCCGCTACTTCAGATGATGAGTCATTGTGTTTACCTGACGGCTGCTACGAAATTAGTGGTATGTCTGGGTCATTTGGCTATGCCTTTGGGTATTCCATCAATGGTGGCAGTATGGTTGTTCCAGGAGA
>JAYYZE010000011.1:0-105294 GCA_036340235.1 Bacteroidota bacterium | reverse complement strand
TACCATTAACACGGAGTTGCTAATGGATGATTATGTTAAACTCCCTTCCCTTCCAAGAATTACCTTGACAGGTTCAATGGGTATGATCTCAGCCCGTTGGGGCACCCCGTAAAGACAGTGCAAATATAATTATTTTAGGAGTTTTGATTGTAGTAAATTTAATGAAAATTTGAATCTGTCTGGCCCACTTACAATGGAATATGATTTATTGTATTTTTTCAATTCGTTTTGGTAAATGTCAAATAGTTCTCGCCGATGGTTTGGGTGTTCTCTTTGGCCATCATCATGCCATGGTAGATCAATATCGCACAACAAATAATGGTCGTAGTGTCGATGTTCAATTTGTTCTACTATCCAAGGGTGGCACCGTCCATACTTAAATTCACTCCACACCTTACAAACTAGTAGGTCAGTATCTAAAAAAAGGAGATTGCTCTTGGTTGCGTGAGAATCCTCTAATTGTATTTGTCCCTTGGCAATGGTCAGTATATCTAACTCATTATAATCTCTCTCCAGTTGGTCGATGTATTCACGAGCATATTCGTTGATAAAAGACGCTTTGAAATGCTTGGCTAGGGCCTGAGTAAGGGTGCTTTTCCCTGTACATTCCGGACCAATAATAACCACTTTCTTCATACTTTAGAAGGTGGGTTTCTCTTGCAAGTCAGAATTAGCCATTTTTAAAGTAAACACTACTTTATCATTGTTCAAAAAGGTAGCTTTCATTTCCTGTTTGATGGCTCGCATGAGGTGGTCGTATTCTCCAAACAATTGAGTACTCATGCCGTTGGTTTCTACTTTAATAAAAGGGTGCGAACGAAGTTTTTTTATAAATCCGGTAATGGGTTCTTCATAGCTTGCGTTGAGGGGATACATGCTAATTTCTAGAGAGCATTTCATGGTTTTTCTTGGTATTATATTGATGAATTGATCGCGCTATCTCTTCTATTAGTCGGGGTGATTTTTCAATGCTATTACCCACTACAATTACATCGGCTCCGGCTTTACAATTGGCCAGGGCTTTTTCGGGCGTACAAATACCACCACCAATAACTAGAGGAATGTCGATGGATTGACTAACCATTTTTATCATTTCTTCAGAAATAGGTTTCTTAGCGCCACTGCCACCGTCCATAAAAACAAGTTTAAGCCCTAAAAGTTCACCAGCCATAGCAGTACAAACAGCCACATCGTTTTTCTCATGAGGAATTGGTGTGGTGTTACTCATGTACGATACGGTAGTTGGGTTGCCGCTATCGATGAGCATGTAGCCAGTTGATATAACTTCTAAGCTTGAAGCTTTTAAAATAGGCGCTGTAATAACTTGATTGCCTATCAGCATTTCTGGATTACGACCAGAAATTAGTGACAAGAATAGAATGGCATCTGCATTATCGTTGACCTGCATAGTATTTCCAGGAAAAATTACTACAGGTATATTGCAATTGGTCTTAATTGCGGAAACGCACTCATTCATGCTATCAGTTGTCAGCAAACTGCCTCCAACAAAGAATAAGTCAACATTGGCTCGAACCGATAAATCAATCAGTTCTAATAATTCACCATTGTTTTGCTTATCTGGGTCAATGAGAACTGCAAAGAGTTTTTGAGATTTTTTTTTCTTAGAAAGAATAAATTCGTGAATATTCATGTCTACAAAGGTAATTAATCGTAGTAATACACTACATAATTGTCATTAAATTTTTTGTAATGTAAACTATATTCTTGATTGAACATGGTGCTGATTATGTTGTGATTATCAATTGAGTGTATGCTTAAGTCATTGACAAAGTTGAGTGAACCATTTTGGTGTATTTTGTAAAGACATTCTTTAGCACACCAGCATAGTGTGGTTAATTCTTTAGTATTTGCCCATTTTTGTTCTTCTTTTGAAAGAAATTTTACGGCAACCTTTTCAACCTTAATACTAATTTTTTCAATGTCAACTGCTGCTGTATGAGGAGCTATCAAGATGGCTAAAAAATCAGACGAATGAGAAATTGAAATGCCTTTTCCGCTAGACAAAATAGGTGCTTTGTTGAGTTTGTAGGAAAGAATTTCGTTGGGGTAGTGTTGTTTAATTATTCGTTGAGTAGCGACGATTTCATTGTCTCTTTTGCTAAGTTTGTTAAACTCAGACGCATTCAATGCTTCGATAATTAGATGAAAATGTGATGTTTTATTGTTCAAAAAAATGAAAAGATTAATGCTACAATAATACGTAATATGAAAACTATATTTAGTATTTTTGTACTTCAAATTATAACACATGAAATCAAAAGTGGAAAAAGTATCATATAAAGTCAAGAATATTACTCTAGCTGACTGGGGTAGAAAAGAAATTACATTGGCCGAAGCTGAAATGCCTGGTTTAATGGCTCTTCGTGAAGAGTTTGGCCAACTAAAACCCTTAAAAGGCGCGCGCATAGCAGGATGCCTTCACATGACGATTCAAACAGCTGTTTTGATTGAAACACTAACAGAGCTTGGAGCCGAAGTTAGTTGGTCGTCCTGTAATATTTTTTCAACACAAGATCATGCCGCTGCAGCTATAGCAGCTACTGGCGTGCCAGTATATGCTTGGAAAGGTATGAACGAAGAGGAGTTTGATTGGTGTATTGAGCAAACGTTATTTGCGTTTGAGGGCGATAAGCCCCTCAACATGATACTTGATGATGGTGGCGATCTTACCAATATGGTATTCGATAAATACCCAGAGTTAGCTGAAGGTATAAACGGATTGTCAGAAGAAACCACAACAGGCGTTCTTCGTTTGTTTGAAAGAGAGCGAAATGGTACCTTGTATGTACCGGCCATCAATATCAATGACTCTGTGACCAAGTCAAAATTTGACAACAAATATGGTTGTAGAGAGTCCTTGGTAGATGGTATTAGAAGAGCTACCGATGTGATGATTGCAGGCAAGGTTGCGGTAGTTGCTGGTTTCGGTGATGTTGGCAAAGGTTCAGCTGAATCCTTAAGAGGTGCTGGCGCCAGAGTAATAGTAACAGAAATTGATCCAATTTGTGCTCTTCAGGCTGCTATGGAAGGGTATGAGGTAAAGAAAATGAAAGACTCCATTCCTGAGGCCGATATTGTCGTTACCGCAACGGGAAACAAGGACATTATCACGGGCGAGCATTTTGAAATAATGAAAGATAAAACCATTGTGTGTAATATTGGTCACTTTGATAATGAAATTGATGTAGCATGGTTAAATGATAATTGGGGCGATTCTAAAGACACTATTAAACCACAAGTTGACAAATACACCATTGGAAGCCATGATATTATTTTATTAGCTGAGGGACGATTAATCAATTTGGGTTGTGCCACAGGCCACCCTTCATTTGTTATGTCTGCCTCATTCACCAACCAGGTTATTGCTCAAATCGAATTATGGAATAATATTGAAAATTATGACAAAAAGGTTCACACTCTACCAAAGCATTTAGATGAAAAAGTAGCTCTCCTTCACTTAGCAAAAATAGGTGTTGAACTTGATAAACTGAATGACGATCAGGCAAGTTACATAGGTGTGCCAGTAAATGGACCTTACAAGCCAGACTATTACAGGTATTAAGATTTTGTAAATTAAAAAATATGTTATAAACTTGTTTATCTTAATAAGTTTATGACATGAAATTTGTATTCATATCGCTTTTATCTTCAATAGCTTTTTTACATTCAACCATAGTTTTTTCACAGTGTGCGCCTGATGAATCTTATATTCCTGTTAATGCTAACTATGGTTTAATTCCTGATAGTCTTGGAAATGGTGTATTTGGACAACCATATTTTCAAGAGTTAACATTTTACCTTCCTTTAGATACACTTGTTGAAGTTGATGGCTTTGGTGAAAATCTCATATATTTTGAGGATTATCACATTACCTCAATTTCACTTCCCATTGGTATGAGTTGGGAATGTAACAATTTTGAAAATCAGTGTCATTATGATCCAATAGTTTCACAGTATGGTTGTGTAATAATTGACGGTACACCACTAGAATTTGGGGATTTTGAGGTTGAGGTGACGGTAGTTGCAACTCACAATTTATCTTGGTTGGTAGGTACAGAAATAATTTCATTTGTCTTGCCTTTGACAATTTTACCTAATATTTCTAATAATAACGGTTTCTCTATGACTAACTTTTCAGGTTGCGCTCCATTAACTGTTGAATTTATTAATAATAATCCAGGCTTATCATCTTACTCATGGAATTTCGGTAACGGAAATCAAAATAATTCTGAAAATCCACAAAACCAACTATACACAGATGTAGGAATTTATGTCGTGAATTATCAAGCTTATTCAACATCAGAATCAATTTATACACTTGAATCTGTAACTATTAATGCTTCAGAAAATTGGCAGGATTTTGATGATGGTACATCTTTTACTCCTGATCATTACTTCTATATTTTGAATCAACAGGGAAATGTAGTTTATTCATCAGTAGTTCAAGATAATGTCTCTCTACCTGCAGAATTTGCTGATATTGGGTTTTTACTTCAAGATGACACATATTTTATTGAGGTATGGGATGATGACACATATTATGCTTTAGGAATAGAGCTTGGTACGGATGATAATTTAGGTAGTTTAGAGTTTAATACAAATTCATCTAATATTTCAGATAACGGTTTGTCGATTAGTTTGTCAATAAATGAAATTCCACCAATCCCATATCAAGAAATTACTGATACAATATATGTTTATGAGAATCCACAGCCAACAGATATTGTTTATGATGATATGTCAAATCAGCTTTCGCTTAACACAGATTCACAAAATGTTGAATATCAATGGTACTACAGCCAAAGTCCTATTTCAGAAGCAACAGAGGTTTCTTTTTTGCCTGAAAACACAGGCTTTTATAGTCTTCTAGCAACAAATGAATTTGGTTGTGTCTCACGCTCAAATGAAGAATTAGTAGTTTTGTGTAGTAATGAATTTACACCTGAAATTAGCTTTACAGATGATACTTTATTCTCTGTTTCATATTTATTTTTAGAGTACCAATGGCTATTGAACAATGAGATAATAATCGGTGCTAATGAGAATTTTTATCTTCCTACTGAACAAGGTACATATAGCTTATCCCTTTTTGATGAATGGGGTTGTGAGTATAGATCCAATGAAATAATATACAATCTTTCTGATTTGGATAAAATATTTTCTCAAAATTTGTTGGTTTATCCCAATCCAAGCAATGGAAGAGTAACACTTTCTATTGATAAAAATTTTAATCAAGCTATTGTTGAGGTATTTAATTTACATGGTAAAAAAGTCTTTAATAAGTTATTGTATGAAAATTATTCCAGCTTAGATTTGCAAGAATTAACTAAAGGGATTTATTATTTATCTGTGCAAATCGATAACAAATATTTGAATACTAAGCTGATTATAGATTAATTACTTATATGTATATATGTGCCATCAAAATAAGTGTTGTATTGCTTGAGAGGCAATAATGCTGGTCCGTCAAATGGTGTTCCATCCTCTAGTAGAAACCTTGAAGAACAACAGCTGTCAATCAAAAAAGTTGGATTAACTAAATCGTCTATTTCTACAATTGCGCAATCATCAGAGGGTCTATAACTACAGGTTCTTTCATATGCGACATATTCATTGTTGTATTTATGGTAAATGATTATTCCTCTAATTCCATAGTTGGTAGAGGTGTAAATAGCCGATCCAATACCGCCAATTTCAGATGCCTGTATTCTGAAGTTAACGGATACATCAGGAATGGGTGTGTTTTCTTTGTTACAGTTTGTAAACAAGGTCAACAATAACAGAATGTAACCAAAATATTTCATCAGAAAGTTAGTTCAATTCGTAAGATTACAATTTTTTTAACAAAACGTTAAATATTTTTTATATAATTCATACATTTACGCTCTTTAAGAGCTATATAACAGAATTTGTACTATGCTAAATAACTTATATTCACTTGTAGTTTTATTAATTTTTTCTGCTACAACAACTTTCGGTCAATCAGGTTCATTAGAAGGTAAGATTACGGATAAAAACACTGGTGAGCCAGTGCCATTTGCTAACGTTATCGCCAACAAAAACGGTAATCAAGTTGCTGGTGTGACTACCAATTTTGACGGTGAATATACTATCAAACCACTTGACCCTGGCACTTATGACTTAACAGTTTCTTTCGTTGGTTATGGACAGGTGACACTAGAAGGGATTGTGGTATCTTCTAATAAAATTACCTTCAGAGATGTGCAAATTTCTGAGGGTATAGACATAGAGGAGGTAGTTATTAAAGATGAAAAACCCCTTTTAGATCCGGATAACTTAGGTGGTAAAACAGTAACTAGTGAAGAAATCAAAGCCATGCCAACAAGAAGTGTTGCGTCAGTGGCTGCTACAGCGGCTGGGGTTTATCAAGCTGACGAAAATTCATCTATAAATGTTAGAGGATCGAGGTCTGAAGCAACAGACTATTACGTTGATGGTATAAAAGTAAGAGGAAGTTTAGCTTTGCCACAGAGTGCTATTGAGCAAATCACCGTAATGTCCAGTGGCTTGTCGGCCATGTATGGTGATGCAACGGGTGGTATTATTAGTGTTACTTCTAAAGGCCCTTCCAATCAACTTTTTGGTGGAGCTGAAGTAGTTAGTTCTCATTTGTTTGATGATTACAACTATGGTCTTGTTGGTTTTAGCTTGTCAGGGCCTATTTACAAAGAAATCAAAGATGACGGCTCAAAAGGCCGCGCTATTATGGGGTATTTCTTGGCTGGTGAAGGCCGACTAATCGGGGACAATAACCCATCTGCCGTTGGTATTTGGAAAATTAAAGACGACAGACTAGAAAATCTCAAAGAAAATTTATTTGTGGCGGTGCCAAACCAACAGTCTTCCACTGTAGGCTTACTAAGTAACGCTACCTTTCTTAGGGCAGACGATTTTGAGAATGTTCAAGCTAAACAAAATGCTACGAACAAAGGATTTAGTATGTCAGGTAAAATTGATTTTAAACCCACTCTTAAAACTAATCTAACAATAGGTGGTGCAATCAATCATACTGTCAATAGACCCTTTATATATACCTATTCACTATTGAATTGGGATAATAACCCAGAGGAGGAGTCAAACACATGGCGCGTTTATGGTAAGTTTACCCAACGTTTTGGTGCACAAGAAGGCGATGAAGAATCAGCATCTAACATTAAAAACGCATTTTACTCTATTTCTGCGGACTACACAAGGAATAGCTTTGAAAGACGAAACCCCAACCATGGAGATAAGCTCTTTAGATATGGTCACGTTGGTAAGTTTGAAACCTACCAAGACAAATTCTTCTTTTTCGGTGAAGATACAGCTAGCGGACGAACTGGATTTATCCACGGTGCCTATATAGATACCTTGCTTTCCTTTGATGGAAGTAATTCTTCTAACCCTGATTTGGCAGCTTACACTCAGCAGTATTATGATTTGTTCAAAGAAAATGAACTACCTAGTTTGTCTTTTGGTGGAAGTAATCAAAATGGAATTATTAGAACATTTAATGATCTTGCAGGATTGGGTCTTCGTAATGGGGATGGCCCAATCAATGTATATTCATTATATTACAACTACGGGGATCAATACGGTTCATATGGGGTGCAAGAGCTCGAACAGTTTTCTATGAAGGCCACTGGATCTGCCGACATACAAGATCATGCCATACAGTTTGGTTTTGAATACGAAAAACGAACAGACAGAAGTTGGTTTACAGCTCCTGTTGGCCTTTGGGGATTGGCCAGGCAATTAACCAATTTCCACATTCAGGAGTTGGATTTAGCAAACCCTTACATCATTGAAAACGGGACTTTTGACACTATCTATTATGACCGTTTAAATAAAAAAGAGTCTCAAAGTCGATTTGACTGGAGCCTGAGAGAGAAGTTCAATATAGGTGAAATAGAGTACGTAGATATAGATTCGTACAACCCAGACGCTTTGTCTATCGACATGTTTAGTGCTGATGAGCTTAATCAAAATGGATTGGTAAGCTACTACGGCTATGATTATAAAGGAAACAAGTTAACCTCTTCAGCTTCAATTAATGATTTCTTCTTTGAAAGAATAGATAGAGATGGGGATGGTGAAGTGGATGATTATTCTAGAAACATAGGCGCTTATGAACCAATATATACGGCTGGTTACATTCAAGATAAATTTGCTTTTGACGATTTGATTTTCAACATAGGATTACGCGTGGATCGTTTTGATGCCAATCAATCAGTGTTAGCCGATGAGTATTGTCTTTATCAGTCTTACACGGCAGGCTCAAATGCCGATCTTTTAACTGACCCCAACTATCAACGACCCAATGGTATTGGTGACGATTACGTCGTTTATGTCAATGACTTGGAAAATCCAACCGAAATCGTGGGATATAGAAATGGTAGAGATTGGTATGATCAAAATGGAGAATTGATTGTTGACCCCATAGGACTAGCGCAAGCTACCACCTCAGGTCAAATTACCCCTTATTTGGTTAGTACGGAAGACAGCATACCGGTTTTTTCTGACTATGAGCCGCAAACCACCTTTTCGCCGCGTATATCTTTTTCTTTTCCCATTTCTGATGAGGCTCAGTTTTTTGCTCACTATGACGTCATCACTCAGCGTCCTCCTTCGGGTAATCGTATAGAGCCAATCGATTATTTATATATTGAAGATCGAGTAGGTGCATTAATTAATAACCCTAATCTTAAATCAGAAAAAACAGTTGATTTTGAATTGGGATTTGCTCAGACATTAAATTTAAAATCATCATTGACTATATCTGCTTTTTATCGTGAATTGAGAGATATGATTCAGATTGTAAAGACTAATTATGCTTATCCTGTTTCCTATTTAACCTATGATAATATTGATTTTGGAACTGTTAAAGGATTATCAGCAACCTACGATTTGAGAAGAAGTGGCAATGTTAGTATGTCGGCCAATTACACTCTGCAATTTGCTGATGGAACGGGTTCATCCTCTACATCTGGTTTCAGTTTAGTTAATACCGGTCAGCCAAATTTGAGAACAACCGTACCTCTTAGCTACGATCAAAGACACGCCTTCAATGTAAGTATGGATTACCGCTACGCTAGTGGAAAAGATTACAAGGGTCCTGTTTGGTTTGGTAAGCAAGTATTTGCCAACGCTGGTGCTAACTTTGTAATAATTGCTGGATCAGGAACTCCTTACTCTAAACAATCAAATATTACTCAGGAAGCTGCTTTTGGTATTAATGATCGATCTGTGTTAGAAGGCAGTATTAATGGTTCAAGATTGCCTTGGACAGTTCGTATCAACACAAAGATTAACAAGCGATTTACCATTGACGTGGGTGAACTTGATAACAAACGCAAGCTCGGTTTTAATGTTTATCTTCAAGTTCAAAACCTACTCAATACCCAAAACGTTCGTTCTGTGTACAGAGCCACGGGTAATCCCGATGACGATGGCTACTTAAGTAGTGCGTCAGCCCAAACCGACATTGAATCGCAAAATGATCCGCAATCGTTCAGAGATATGTATTCAATGAAAATAAACAGTCCATTTAACTATAGTTTGCCTAGACTTACTCGATTGGGTGTAGAAATTAACTTTTAGTCAATAATTAATGATGAAAATGAAGAAGATATATTTAGCCGTTTTATTTAGTGTCTTTTCTGTAGCACTTATTGCCAAAGAAAACGTGGGTATGACATCTAATGCTACTACCCAGTCCAGTTTGGCAAGAGTAGCCTCAGACTGTACCCCATCACAAGTAAAGACCGATTTAAATATCAACAATGTTCGAACGACTATTATGGGGGCTGCCGATATGTGGTGGAATTTAAATGATGGCCGTTATGAAATTCCAAAAAACAGCAATAAGCATTCCATGTTTGCTGGCGCACTTTGGATTGCTGGTATCGATGCCGGTGAACAACTAAAGGCGGCAGCTATGACCTACCGTCAAACAGGAAATGACTTCTGGACCGGGCCTTTGGATGCCGCTGGTGAGATTGATGCCGAAACTTGTGCAGACTATGACAAGCACTTTGTGATTACTCGCCAAGAGGTTGATGAGTTTATTGCATGGTATAATGATAACGCGGCCTATCCTGACTATTCAGTTCCTTTGTCCATTCTTAACTGGCCAGGGAACGGAATCGATGGTGACTACCAGTTTTTAGCACCTTACTACGACGCCAATGACGATGGTGAGTACGACCCCGCTGATGGTGATTACCCAAGATATGATATCGATGGTAACCAAGATTGCAACGAAGACGATCTTATTTACGGTGATCAAACCCTTTACTGGGTGTTTAATGATAAAGGAAATATTCATTCCGAAACCTCTGCCGATCCTATTGGAATCGAAGTCAGAGCACAAGCCTTTGCTTTTGCCACTAATGACGAAATTAACGACATGACCTTTTACAACTATAAGATTATCAACCGAGCCACTACTCAGTTAAAGGACGCCTACTTTGGGCAATGGGTTGACCCAGATCTTGGAAATTATTTAGACGATTACGTAGGGTGTGATGTGGCTCGTGGATTTGGCTATTGCTACAATGGCGATGATGAAGATGAAGGTGGAAGTGGTTATGGCCTAACCCCCCCTGCTATTGGAGTTGACTTTTTTCAAGGCCCCCTAGCTGATCCTGACGATGGTATTGACAATGATAGAGACAGTATTATCGATGAGCCTGGTGAGCAAGCAATTATGTCGCGTTTTGTGTATTACAACAATGATTTCTCAGTCCAAGGTAATCCAGAAAATGGTCAACACGTTTATAATTACCTAAGAGGTCGCTGGAAAGACGGATTGGAAATTACTTATGGTGGCGATGGACGTGGTGGATCAACACCAGCAAAATTTATGTTCCCTGGTGATACTGACCCCTACGGATGGGGTACTGACGGTGCTATAACTTCTGATAATTGGGATGATCCTGATGGATGGACCGAGGACAATGCGGGTAATTCACCTGATGACCGTCGATTTCTTCAATCGGCCGGGCCATTCACTTTGGAGCCTGGAGCTGTCAACCGAATTACTACAGGTGTAATATGGGCGAGAGCTACCTCGGGTGATAATTTAGCGTCTATTGAGTTAATTCGACTAGCTGATGATAAAGCCCAGGCCTTGTTTGATAATTGCTTTAAAGTATTAAACGGACCAGATGCTCCTGATGTTGAAATCATAGAGCTAGATAGAGAACTTGTATTAAATCTATCAAACGGGTCCACATCTAATAACTTTTTAGAAGGTTATGTTGAATTCGACCCTTTAATTATTTCTCCACCCGGTGAATCTTGGGACCCCTTTTATCGATTCCAAGGCTATCAATTGTACCAATTGGCATCACCATCGGTTAGTGTAACAGATTTAGAAAATCCTGATTTGGCCCGATTGGTACACCAGAGCGATATATTGGATGAAGTAGAAAGCTTAGTCAATTACGATTTTGACGCAGCCATTGGAGCCAATGTTCCCTCTTTAGAAGTATCTGCTTCTAATGAGGGTATTTCTCATTCAGTCAGTATTACTGAGGATAAATTTGCCATTGGTGATAAAAAGTTGGTAAACAATAAAACCTACTACTTTATGGCTGTGGCTTATGGCTACAACCAATACAAAGACTATGACCCCAGTAATCCTGACAAATTAGACGGTCAACAAAAGCCCTACAAGGCAGGTCGTAAAAATATTAAAGTATATTCAGGTATTCCACACAAACCATTTACCACTATCTACAATGCAGATATTGGTGATGGTGTTGAGATTAAACGAATTCTTGGCTTAGGTAATGGAGGCTTTGAGTTGCGATTAACAGAGGAAACGGAAAACGAAATTTTAACCGCTCAGAACCATTCCTCAGAAGAACCAATGTACGAGCCAGGATTTGGTCCAATTGATGTCAAAGTCATAGATCCTAGACACCTTACACAGTCTGATTTTGCTTTCAAGATGTATGGAGAGGTTTATAATGCCCCCTCTAATGACCTAAGACACATCGTTTTGGATCAGAACGTAAGCAAATGGGAATTAGTGAATTTGAGTACTAATGAGAGTTACGTCTCCGACGTTAATATTAGCTTCGGTAATCAACAATTATTTCCAAATTTAGGCTTTTCTATTGAGGTTGAGCAATCGCCTGCCTCAACATGGGATTATGATGGTGACTCGCTATACACGATAAATAAAAATGGGTTCGTGTCTTCTTCCATTGAGTTTGAGGATGAATACAATCCTTGGTTGGGTGGTGTAAGAGATATTGATGAAGATGAGCCAGATATCACTACCAGTAGCACATATTTGTGGGGTAGAAACTGGATTCACTCTGGATCATTTGATGCTGGTGATCAAGATAATCCATTTACTGATGTTTGGTATGAATATATTGTAGAACAAGATAATGTTTCAGGTGTAGTTTCTAAAACCGTTAAATTCTTTGATAAAGATGGTGTCTATGAAGATGTTGTTAATGGTACTTGGGCTCCTTACAAGCTGGTGTCTTATTATAAAGATGGACCGGCTTATGATAATAATAGTGATTATAATGATGGACTGCCGTATTCACAAGAGTTTAGCGATATGAGAAATTTACAAAGCGTCAAGGTTGTCTTTACTAGTGATAAATCAAAATGGTCTCGCTGTGTGGTCTTAGAATCGCAAGATAACCCCGACTTTGCGGTTGGAGGTGCTAAAAAGTTAGATCTTAGAGCATCAGAATCTGTTGATAAGGACGGTAATCCTGATGGTAGCGGTACAGGGATGGGCTGGTTCCCTGGCTATGCTATAAACAAAGAAACCGGCCAGCGATTAAACATCATGTTTGCTGAGGATTCATGGTTGTCGCAAGACAATGGTAATGACATGATTTGGAATCCTTCCTCCAGAGTACAGACTGATATCCCTACGTGGGCTAATGGTAGTTATTACCTTGGTGGTAAACACTTTATTTACGTGCATTCATCTGTGTATGATGCTGGTGTATCAGCCAAGGAAAGAATAGAGTCAAATATTATCAACTCAAAAGCCAACTTTTTTACTGAAATGATGTGGGTATCGGTACCTCTTCTAAACAAAGGATATGAATTATTATCGTCGGACGTTACGGTAAATATCGATGTTTCTAGAGAATACCGTGAGCACGTCGATGTTGATCAAACAGTGACTACAGATAACATTACCATTTCGACTACCGCTACAGCTTTAAAGGACTTCTTGACTAACTACGATCAGTTGTTTGCATATGAAATTACTTCTATTTCAGCCACCGATTCAATAAAAGTAAATGGTGAATGGCGCCAAGCAAACAACCTAGGTAAAATCTACTATGTGGACAAAGTAAGTGGTGGCAGCCAGTCATCACCTGTTAGTTTATCAGTGTCATATAAAAAAGTCAATTATCCAAATTATCGTTTTTCAACTAGAGGTATGGATCCAAGCGTTTTGACTGATGAAGCGCAAGTTGATTCGGTAATGGACTTGATAAATGTAGTTCCTAATCCATACTACGCATATTCAAACTACGAAAATGGACCATTAGACAACCGTGTTCGTTTAACAAACTTACCGGACGAATGCGTTGTGTCTATTTATTCAATCGATGGCTCGTTGGTCAAGCAGCTTAATAAGAACAGTGAAGAATCTGCCACATTAGATTGGGATTTGAAAAACCAAAAAGGTATTCCCATAGCTAGTGGAGCTTACATAATAAATGTGACTGTTCCTAGTCTTGGAAAAGAGAAAAATTTAAAATGGTTTGGTGTATTACGTCCTATTGACCTTGACACCTTTTAATTATATTTTGTATGAAAATGAAACGTACACTAAAATACTTTGGGATTGTCTTTTTTAGTTCATTATTATGTACTAATGCAACTGCTGGAAATCCAGACCGTGTGGGTTCTGCCGGTGCCAGTCAATTACTTATCAATCCTTGGGCACGATCTTCAGGCTGGGGAGGTGCAAACATTGCCTCAGTCCGTGGGCTAGAATCTATTTATAGCAACGTAGCTGGTTTAGCATTCACAGACAAAACAGAGCTGATTTTTTCTCGTTCGTCATGGATTGCGGATATTCCTATCAACTCTTTTGGTTTTTCTCAAAGATTGAGTGAAACGTCGGTTTTAGGATTATCGGTTACCTCCATCTCTATCGCCGATATTATGAGAACAACAGAGCTACTTCCTGATGGTGGTTTAGGAACTTATACAATCTCTGCCACTAACATTAACTTAGCGTACTCAAAAGCGTTTTCTAATAGTATTTATGGTGGCTTTGTGTTCAAAGCCATTGTAGAAGGAACATCAGATGTAACAGCAGGAGGAATGGCTATCGATGCAGGTATTCAGTACGTAACCGGAAATGACGACCATATCAAATTCGGTATTGCTTTAAAAAACGTTGGACCTACAATGCTATATAGTGGTGATGGTTTCTCTTTCAGAGGGGATGCTCCAGCTAATGATTATGAAATGACCTTGGAGCAACGTACCGATGCCTTTGAATTACCATCCCTGTTGAATATTGGGGTAACGTATGATATACCTTTGTTACCAGAAAATCATCGACTAAGTACGGCCGGAACGTTCACTTCTAACTCGTTTAAAAATGACCAATTTCGATTGGGTCTTGAGTATGCTTTTAAAGAATTAGTGATGATTAGGGGTGGCTATGTTTACGAAGATGAGATTAACAATGGTAGCGTTGATTTGACTGGTCCTACTGCTGGATTTACTGTTGAACTTCCCTTAGCAGGGGAAACCACTTTTGGACTTGACTATTCGCTTAGATTAGCCGATCACTTTGGTCTGTTGAACACTATAGGTGTCAGAATAGACCTCTAACATTTAAAAAATATAGTTTGCACGAAGAGGAGATATGAATAATATCTTCTCTTTGGATTTTATAAATTACCATATAATGAAAGATACAGTTTATTACACAGAAGAAGGTCTTGAAAAACTAAAGAACGAATTAGATTTTCTAAAGACGACAGAACGAGCCAACATAGCCAAACAAATTGCTGAAGCCAGAGACAAAGGCGATCTCTCAGAAAACGCAGAATACGATGCAGCTAAAGAGGCGCAAGGTCTTTTAGAAGCTAAAATAGCAAAGCTAGAATCGGAGTTGTCAAAAGCTAGAATTTTAGACGAATCACAAATAGACAATTCGAAAGTCTTAATCATGTCGAAGGTAACCATAAAAAATATGGTCAACTCTATGACTATGACTTATCTTATTGTTCCTGAAAGTGAAGCAGATTTAAAAACAAAAAAAATCTCTGTGAATTCTCCCATAGCTAAGGGCCTTTTAGGCAAAAAAGTAGGTGAAGTAGCAGAAATACAAGTGCCTAGCGGACTCATGAAATTTGAAATCGTTGAAATTACTAGATAATGTCATCTATTTTCTCCAAAATAGTTGCTAATGAAATCCCTTCTTACAAAGTGGCTGAGGATGATCATCATTTGGCCTTCTTAGATATTTTCCCATTAGCAAAAGGACACACATTAGTGATTCCAAAAAAAGAAACCGACTATCTATTTGACATAGAAGGTCAAGATTATACTAATCTTTGGACATTTGCAAGAGACGTTGCTAAAGCACAAAAGAAAGCTATCACTTGCCAACGAATTGGAGTAGCTGTTGTAGGTTTAGAAGTGCCACATGCCCACATCCATCTAGTTCCTATAAACTCCGTTGAGGATTTAAATTTTTCTAAAGAAAAACTAGTTTTTACAAAGACAGAATTTGAAAGAATTGCCAAAGAAATTCGTCACCGCTATTTATTTTAGTCTATTAGGGTTGTCTTTTAAAAATGATGACCACGATGAGTATGATGTTTTAGACTTCATTGAGGTCTTTTGAAAAAAATGACAAACTGCTGCCGCAAGTCCATCACTAGCATCAAGTTGTTTAGGTATTTCCTTTAGTTTTAATAAGTTTTGTAACATGCCAGCAACTTGTTCCTTTGTTGCTGAACCCCTTCCTGTAATTGACATTTTTATTTTTTTAGGCGCATACTCAAAAATGGGTGTTTCTCTAAAGAGACCAGCCGCCATGGCAACACCTTGTGCTCTGCCAAGTTTTAGCATTGATTGAACATTCTTTCCAAAAAAAGGCGCTTCTAAAGCCAATTCATCTACTTTGTATTCATCGATTAGGCTCAAGGTACGTTCAAAAATTCGCTTTAGTTTATCAGGGTGACTCTTCAATTTTGATAAATGAATAACTCCCATAGTTATTAATTCCATCCTCTGATTTTTAACGTGAATGAGGCCATAACCCATGATAGTGGTGCCAGGGTCAATGCCTAGTATTATTCGGTCAGATTGTTGTTTCAATTTTGTATTATTGTCAATATGCAAAGTAGCAAAAAATTAGGTCTTATCATTAAACTATTGATTGTTGTTTTGTCCTTTTGGTTTTTATACCAAAAAATATTTGACAATGACTCTTTAGAAGAAATCAAGCTACAGTTTTTAGCTCTTTTTGATAATAAAAGAAGCCATATTGATTTGTTTTTTGTATTTGGGTTAATGCTTGTTAACTGGTCTATTGATGCCTTCAAGTGGCGCTTTCTAATTTCTAGAATTGAAAAGGTCAGTTTTTGGTTATCATTGAAAGCAGTGTTTTTAGGTATTACTGTTTCCATGTTTACTCCTAACAGGGTAGGCGAGTTTGGTGGACGCGTTTTTTGCCTTTCACATGCGGATAGAATAAAAGCCGTATTGATAACTATTTTTGGCAATGTCAATCAGTTAATTATAACACTAATTTTTGGTTTGGTAGCACTCGTTTTGTTTGCTTCAGAATACAGTATGTCTGTGTTGCCATCGTTATTTAGCAACACGCTTTTGTTGACTTTTTTTGCGCTTATCATTATCATCTGTTTGTTAGTAGGTCTTTTTAATACTTCTCGTTTTTTGGAGGTGCTCACCCGTTGGAAAACCCTCAAAAAATACACAGAATATTGTCAAACCCTAGATGTTTTTACCAATCGAGATATTTTAGCTGTTTTAGGGCTAAGTATCACTAGATATTTCGTTTATTCGTATCAATTTTTTATGCTATTGAAATATACTGGCCTTGATATTTCTTTTTTAGATTCGATGATAATGAGTTCGTTAACATTTTTCAGTATGTCAGTTATACCCTCTATTGCACTAACCGAAATAGGAGTTAGGGGCTCCGTGTCTGTATTTTTCTTTGGGTTTATTTCAGACAACGTTTTGGGAATTATGACGGCTGCCTTTTCGTTGTGGTTTATCAATCTAGTTTTACCAGCCATTGTAGGTACATTGTTTGTATATCAATTGAAGTTTTTTCGAACATGATAAATTTTGCTTTAATTGTTTTGTTACTCTACATTATTCAGATTTTCTACTACGCTAAGGGGTGGGGTCGTTTATCTCAATTTGAGGATAACAAGGCGGTCAAACTTAGCATTGTTGTGGCTTTTAGAAATGAGGCTAAGTACTTGCCTTTATTGTTAGCTGATTTAAAAAATCAAAACTATCCAAAAACACACCTTGAATTTATTTTTGTGGACGATTCTTCTGAGGATAATTCTTTCGATTTGATCGATTCTTTTCCTGTAAAAAAAATTCTCTTAAAATCTCCACAAGCGGGAAAAAAATCAGCCATTGAATTCGGCATACAGCACGCATCTAGTGACGTTATACTAACTACCGATGCCGATTGTAGAGTTGGCACCAACTGGCTGATTAAAATGATGGCTCCCTTTGTAGATAATGATGTTCAATTTGTGTTTGGTCCAGTAGCCTACCGACCACTAACCAATCTTTTTGACCGATTTCAAGCACTCGAGTTTATGAGTTTAATTGCGTCGGGAGCAGGAGCTGTTGGCAATAACAAACCTTTTATGTGCAATGCTGCGAATATGGCATTTAGAAAGTCTATCTATAAATCCACAGAACATCAAATTGCTTCTGGCGATGATGTCTTTCTTTTGCACCATGTCAAAAGAAACAAAGGAAAGATACATTTTGTTAAGGAACAAGAAGCCATAGTGTACACGCATCCTAAAAGCACCCTCTCTGATTTTATAAACCAAAGAAAACGATGGGCCTCAAAAAGTTCTTCTTACAAAGACAAAAGTGCCCTTTGGTCGGCCTTATTGGTTTTTTCAACCAACTTAATTTTTCTTTATTTTATTTTATCGTTCAATATTAAAGCGTTGGTGTTGACTTATCTAATAAAGAGTGTCACGGATTATTTATTTTTAAAAAGAGTAGCCTCTTTTTTTGAGTTAAATAAGATTATACCATTATTTTGGATTTTACAATTTATTTACCCAATTTACATAGTTTGGGTAGCGTTGTCTTCGCAATTAAATACTTATGAATGGAAAGGCAGGTCATATAAAAAATGAGTAGTTTGTCAAACATAGCGTGGTACAAATTTCGGCGCAATCCATTAGGTGTTTTGGGCTTGACTGTTATATTCATTGCCTTCATAGTAAGTATAATCGGCTATACTTTTTTACCAGATTCAACCCCATTTTCCAACAATATGCATTTGGAACTTTCTAAGAAAGAACCAGGATTTTCTACCAATCTTATTTTAGTCCCCAATGATCAAGTGAAGAAAGTTGGATTTATACAGAAGATGCTTGTTGGACAAACTGCCTTATATACAGAAATTCCTATTCTTACGTATAGACTTTCTAACGATACTCTTTATTATTTAACTTATGATGCTGTAAAGGAAGAGTATATGACTAATGCGCTGTATGAAATAGAGTCAAGATCATACTTTCTAGGAACTGACACCTTTGGTAGGGATTTATTGAGTCGAATTTTAATCGGGACCAGGGTTTCACTTTCAGTTGGCTTTATTTCCGTATTCATTTCACTATTTATTGGTATCAGTTTGGGTGCCTCGGCGGCTTATTTTCGAGGATGGGTAGATGCCGTTGTTATGTGGTTGATTAACGTCATTTGGTCTATTCCTACCTTGCTTTTAGTAATTGCCATTACACTAGCTTTAGGCAAGGGTTTTTGGCAAGTCTTTGTTGCCGTCGGACTAAGTATGTGGGTAGAAGTGGCGCGTGTTGTTAGAGGAGAGGTTTTAAGTGTAAAAGAAAATCAATATGTTGAAGCAGCTACAACATTAGGCTATGGGCATGTGCGAATACTTTTTAAACACATATTACCCAATGTGATGGGCGCTGTAATTGTTATTTCAGCAGCCAATTTTGCTTCAGCTATTCTTATCGAAGCGGGCTTGAGCTTCTTGGGGTTGGGTGCTCAGCCACCCTTGGCATCATGGGGAACGATGATTAAAGATAACTATGCTTTTATCGTTATGGGTAAATCTTACTTGGCTATCTTTCCAGGAATTGCCATAATGTTGCTGGTGCTGTCTTTTGTGTTATTGGGCAATGCAGTTCGTGATGCCTTGGATGTCAAAAGCTAAAATATCAGAATACCGCTAATAAAAATCACAGCTCCAACTAGCATTAACAAGATGCTATATGGCAAAATATCCTTGGCTTTTAGACCCGTAATGCCAAGGAGTGGTAAGGCCCAAAATGGTTGTAGCATATTGGTGAGCTGATCGCCATAAGCCAATGCCATGACGGCTTTCCAATATGGCACATTGAGTTGGTTAGCGGCTTCAATAATAATAGGCCCTTGAACACCCCATTGGCCCCCACCACTGGGCACAAAAACATTCACTATTCCGGCACTTAAAAAGGTAAATATTGGAAATGTGATTTCATCAGAAATACTTACAAAGAAATCAGAAAACACACTTACCAAGCCAGAGTGGTTCATAATGCCCATAATACCAAAATAGAGAGGGAATTGAATCAAGATGCCACTTGCTCCGCCAATGGCTTGATTGACTGCGTCTAAAAAGCGAGAAAAACTAGTATGGCAGACTATCCCAAGTGCCAAAAGAAATAGATTTATAAAATTAGGAGTGATAAAAGATAAACTCACTACTTCGGGTAAAATAAATGCCTTGTATAGGCAATAAAGTAAAATGATGCTACCAAAGAAAAAAGCCAGCCATTTGGAATGGTTGAGCTTATCGGCCCCTTCAATAGCATCGCTTGTAGCAACAGGGCTTTGGTGTAGAACGTTCAATGGAGCTCCTTGTTTACTTTTTTTGGCCATGAAATACATGAACAGGGGCATTACTATTAGAAGTACTAAACTGACCGTCAGGTTCATACTAGAAAATATAGTTTCTGATTGGGCGATGACCCCCATTTGTTGCTCTAAGAAATGTCCCTTTTCTGCAATTTTTATGGGCGCTGATCCGGAAATGCCACCATGCCACACCATTAGCCCAGAATAGCCTGCTGCACCAATTAAAGGGTAGTTCAACGGTGTTTTATTTTTTGAAAAATGTTCTCCCACCTTTCTGGCAAAAATGGCTCCGAATACTAGGCCAAGCCCCCAATTAAAGAAGGATACCAAAAGAGTAAGAAGAGTAACTAGCGCGGCTGCACTTGCCGAATCTTGGCAAAGTTGGCTAGCCTTGTCAATATAGCGACTTACCACCTTGCTCAATGCTAACACATGACCCAAGACCAACATTAGCATCATCTGCATAGCAAAGACTAACAAAGGTCCATTCCAAAGGCCTTTCTCCCAATAGCTCAAAAGATCAAGTGGTGATGACGACTTAGGTCCCATGAAATAGGCCAACAAAAAGGTAAATGCCGTGAGCAATACCGCGATGGTAAAGGGTGCTGGCAGAATGGCTTTAAAAATGGCTAACAAACGAGCGGTCATGGTGATTTAGAAGGGCAAATCATCATCTTCGTCGGCTTCCAACGAATCCAGTGGTACTTGAGGAATGTTTTCCACCACCGCAGCTGCCGATTTGTTGATTCGCCAAGCGTCGATATTGTGGTAATATTTGCCGTTGTATTCTCTAGATGAAAGGTTGAAGGAAACTTCTATCTCTGTGCCAGGTTGTAGGCCGTCTAAAAGCGCAATCTTGTCTTCGCCAAACAAGCTAAAACATACCTCTGAATTGTATTGAGAACCCGTATCAATAATAAAGGATTGTTTTTTCCATTCTTTTCCGGCCTTGCTAGTGCCGCTTTCCACGTCTAGTGTTTTGATTAATTTTCCTGTTATTGTTAAACTCATTTTTAGTTAATTTTATCTATCATTAATGTTTTCCATGCATCCTTGACATGCCCTTCTTTCAGTAAGGTCTTTGCTCTTTGATGAAGTGCTTCTCTAGCTTTTTTATCTTGCTCATTGAATGCGAAAATTTCAGGGATATGTTGATTTTTTTGTCTAAAGGTATCGACTTCTAGATGTGTAGGTAAGGCCTCAACATTTCCTAATATGCCTAAATCATTTCCTGAAAGGATGGAACTATATCGTATATTTTCTGGGATGTTGTCCACTCCAATGCCTAGATTTCTTAGTGGTTTTTCTACTTCGAATAGAGCATCGAACGAACTTCTGCAGTACCAATTGCCACCAAGCCTGCCAACTAAATCCAATTTGTGTGGATCTATTGCGCCATCATCATCCAAAATTCGATCGTTGATATGTAACATTATAATTTCGCAAATCACCAAGTTGCCAGCTCCACCTTCTTTTCCTAAGGCTGTGATATCTATCACCTTACACTCCAGCTGAACAGGCGACTCTTTAACCCTACAAGGACGTACCTTTTCAGATTCAAGGGGGGTGAAGCCGGCCTTTAAAAACTCATTGACGCCTGCCGCATATTCAGTGCTAGACAAAGACGTTTGTTGCACCATGTCGTAAGACACTACGTTGATAACGACCTCTTTGTTCAGTTTGACATTTTCTAAGGTGTGCTTGGTGGTATTATCTCTGACACGCCTAGCCGGTGAAAAGATAGCTATGGGTGGATTGGCACTAAATACATTGAAGAAGCTGTATGGACTTAAATTGGGCGTACCATCCTCATCTATGGTGCTAGCCAAGGCAATTGGGCGAGGACCAACCGAACCCAACAGATACTGATGTAGTTGGCCAACCGATATGTCTTTGGGGGTAATGTGTAACATTTGGTGTGTTCTAATATTATACAAACAAATATACTACAATAAGCAAACTACGAATTGAATTTCATTGATTAATTTTGAGCTTGGAAAATGAAAAATTCTATATTTGCAATCCATTACGATGCGGATGTGGTGGAATTGGTAGACACGCTAGACTTAGGATCTAGTGCCGCGAGGCGTGGGGGTTCGACTCCCTTCATCCGCACTATCGCAACATTCTGTATGTCAGATTGTTGCGTTTTTTTTGAAAAATTTTTCGTACGATATTTCAACTAGCTCAACCATAATATAAGAGTAAGGGCTAATGCAATAATAATTATTAGCTCTTTATTATTACGAAAGTAAACAGGGATAATTTTTCTGTTAAAAGCCATGACAACAGCGAAATATAATGTTAAAATCCAGATAACATAATCTAGATGAAAACTTAGAAAACCCATCCAGCTTAATGGGATGTAAATTAAAAAAGCTACTGCTACTATTTTTTTGATCCTGTTCATTGGTTTAGTCTATACAGTCATGATAAGCATCAATAGCAAGCGCATAAGACCAAATGGGCTTGCATTTTTTTTAATTGATAAATTATGGTGGGCAAATCCACACATGCTATTAGGTTAAATAAATTGGGTTATATTTGAATTGGTTTTTAATTAACCGACTAATTAATTCAAGACATCTAATCTGTCAAAGCAACTACACTGCATTGACGACCTAACAAGATACATTACTGTTAGAAAGTCTGCCTGACCAAAAACGATATTATGACTGAATTCTTCGGAATACCTTTGTTTGATGATGACTTCTACAAGATGATTTTTCGTTTTGTAATAAACATCACCTTTTTAACGCTTATTATTCGCTGGTTGTATTATACCAAAACCAAACGCAAAGACTACATCTTTGCTTTTTACATGGTTGGAATAATCGTTTTCTTTCTATGTTTCACGCTAAAGAAGTTTGAGTTAGATATTGGTATGGCTTTGGGTCTTTTTGCCATTTTTGGAATAATTAGGTACCGTACCACTTCCATTGACATCAAAGAAATGACTTATTTGTTCATCGTCATTGGTGTTTCGGTAATCAATTCTTTGGCTAATCGAAAACTGAGCTATGCCGAAATTCTTGGTGCCAATTCAATCATTGTTTTTTGCATTTACATTATTGAAAATATATGGGAGGTTCACAAACTTAATTCCAAAAAGATACAGTACGAGAAGTTGGAAAATATCAAGCCCGAAAATTACGACATACTAAAAAAAGATATCGAGGACCGTTTAGGGTTTGAAGTTAGTTCTGTGAAAGTGGGTAGTGTGGATTTCATCAAAGGCACTGCTAGTATTACTGTCAAATACCCGTCCGTATGAGGCAGATGCTTAGCTTACTTTTTCGTAGTGCATGGGTGTTCACTTTTTTGTTTGTTGCAAGCATAAGTATGGCTCAAGAGCAAGCTGTTGAGCTAGAAAAAGACTTTGAAACCTGGACGTCTACCAGTTTTAGTTATGCCATAGATTCTCGCTGGAAAGTTGATCTTAACCAACAGCTTCGTTTGAAAGAAAATTCTAGTCAATTCGATGTTTACTTTACCCAATTGGGAGTGCGATACAAGTTCAAAAATAATATATCAGTGGGCACTGGGGCTCGTTACATCAGAGAAAACGACAATCAGGGAAAGATGCAGGGCTATGAAAACCACTTTAGATGGAACGGCGATTTGATGTATAAATTACCTGTGCAACGATTTGCTCTCAAGTACCGTTTACGCTATCAGTCTAAAACAGAGTTGAATATCCCAGATGCTGTGGAGCGTACAACTTACAGGTTTAAAACTGCCCTTTCATACAACATCAAACAATCTGACTTTAGGCCATCGCTTTCAGCTGAATTATTTCATAATCCCAACTTAGAAAATGGTATTTCCAAAGTGCGTTATTCTATTGGCACCTCTTACCATTTTAAAAAAGCAGGTGAAATAGCGGCTTTCTATCGCATCGAAGACAAGCGTTCTGTCAGTGAGCCAAAGCGTACCCAAATATTTGGAATTAAATACCAGTATACGCTTAAATCGAAATCCAGATAATTACAAACATTTGCGATTGACGTAAAGTTAAATATTTGCTGATAATTGTAGAAATTACGCTGATTGTTTAAATAACATTCACTTCTGTTTCTAGTGCAATACCAAATTTATCAAAAACAGAGTTCTGTATTTTTTTCGATAGTGATAGTATTTCTTGACCTTTTGCTTTTCCATAGTTGACCAATACGAGCGCTTGATTTTGGTGAACGCCAGCATCTCCATTTCGGAAACCTTTCCAGCCAGCATGTTCGATTAACCAGCCAGCAGCGACTTTTGTTTTACCTTTTTCGATGGGGTATCCGACAATTTTTGGAAAACTCGCTTTTAGCGTTTCAAACTGCTCATTGCTAATCGTTGGGTTTTTGAAAAAGCTACCACTATTGCCAATGTTCTTGGGGTCGGGCAGTTTACTTTGCCTAATGTTAATAATCGCTTGACTAATGCTTTCCAAACTAGCTGTTTGGTTCATGTTACGCAGTTCTTTTTCTATGGCGCCATAAGAGGTGTTAAAATGGTGATGTTTGTTTAACTGAAAAGTGACGTTACATATAATGTATTGGTTTTTTAGCGTGGTTTTAAAAATCGAATTACGATAGCCAAACTGGCATTCACTTTTGTTAAATATTTTTATGCAATGACTATCGATATTAACGGCCTTTAGTTCTTTAAAAACGGAGGTAATTTCCACGCCATAAGCCCCAATGTTTTGCATAGGTGCAGCGCCAACGCTACCTGGGATTAATGACAAGTTTTCGATGCCTGATAAGCGTTGAGAAATACTCCACATCACAAAGTCATGCCATACAACTCCACCGCCCACTTTTACAATAGCCATGGAATCGTCCTCTTCAATGATGGAAATGCCTAATATTTCATTTTTAAGAATGGTGCCTTTCACATCTTGGGTAAGTAATATATTGCTACCACCCCCAAGAACCATAATTGGGTCAGTGGCTTGATGTAACAAATGTACGAGCTCCTCGATGGAGGAAAACGATGCGAAATACTCGGCACTTGCCCGAATACCAAAGGTATTGAGGGATTGTAGAGGAAAATTCTGTTTCAATGCTATTTTTTTTCAAAGTTAAAAATACTTACGATACCACTACTTTCATTTTGTGTATTTTCGCAATCGTGAGAAAGAAAGTCATAGTTTCCGTAACAAACGATATTAGTACCGATCAGCGCGTTTATAAAGTCTGTCGCTCTTTGTTATCCATGGGTTTTGAAGTGGAGCTGATAGGTCGCTTACACTCTTGGAGTAAGCCTTTAAAAAGGGAATATAAAACGCATCGCATCAAAACCGTATTTTTCACTGGTCCCATGTTTTATTTGGAATTTAACATCCGATTGTGTTTTCTATTGTTGTTCAAACCATGTAACACATTGTTGAGTAATGATTTGGACACCTTACCAGCCAATTATTTTGCTTCATTAGTCAAGGGATCGAACTTGGTGTTTGATAGCCATGAATTGTTTACAGAAGTACCTGAACTAATGACGCGTCCATTTAAAAAGAAAATATGGAAGGGCATTGAGTCATTTTTTTTGCCTAAGCTGAAACACGCTTACACAGTTTGCGATTCCATAGCTCACCATTACAATGAGGCATATGGTATAAAAATGAAGGTTATCAAAAACGTTCCGCTTCGACAATCTTACCCTGCTACAACCAAAACGAAAAGTATTATATATCAAGGAAACATGAATCCTGGTAGAGGTATAGACTTGGCCATTAAATGTATGGTGTATTTACCAGATTTTGAGCTTAAAATTATAGGCAATGGCCCAGGGTTCAATGGGTTAAAAGCATTAGCTGTCAAAGAAGGTGTTGCTCAACGAGTGGTGTTTTATGGTCGAATGAATTACGATGATATGCAAAAACACACACGTCAAGCTTCCATAGGCGTACTGTTTGAAGAGCCCTATGGTTTAAGTTTTCAATATTGTTTGCCCAATAAACTCTATGACTACATTCATGCCCAAACGCCTGTGCTGGCTAGTCCTTTACTAGAAGTCCAAAAAGTGCTTGAAACCTACCCAGTTGGTGACTTTTTAGTAGACAGAAATCCCGAAAAAATAGCGCTTCAGATTAGGGAAATGACTCAAGCAATGGATGCCTATTACTTTGAACAGGCTATTAATGAGTGCCATTGGCAAAAAGAAGAGGCGATTTTAAAAACTATTTTTTTTCAAAAATAATTTCAATTAGTTTTAGGGCTTCCCTGTCGTTATTAAAAACAGTACTTATTTGCTTTCTTTGAATTAAAAGTTCGGAGTTAAAGTCTTTATGCTTTAGGGTGTTTATAATTTTCAACCATTCATTTGCCGAATTTGCGGCATAACAATATGGGGCTAATTCCGTATTATTTATCATAGCATGATTGGCAACACAAAACCTGCCTCTGTGTAGCGATTCAATCAGTTTTAGTTTTATGCCTGTTTTTTGATGAGTTGGCAGTAAGCACATGTGGGCCTCTGCAATTAACTCATTCATATGTTGGGCTGACGGATTTTTGATTAACTTAATGTGAGAATATTTTTTCACTGCCTCTAAAACGGTTGGACACGGTCTTTTTCCTGCAATGATAAATGGATAGTCGGTGAAGGCAAATACTTTCTTTATTAAAAACAGTGCGGCTTTGATGTTTTCTTGAAGGGATAAATTGCCATGATATAGTGCAAAAGTACCCATTCCTAATTTGGACAAAATCTCGGTGTTAGAATGAAAGGCCTTTATGTAATTCGATTGGCATCTATTTTTGAAATACGCATGATCGCTCATGCTTATAGAAAAAACGCCATCAAATAGGGCTACTTTCTTTTCGTATTGTTTCAGTTTGAGGTATTCAGTAAAAAAATAAAGTCTTTTCCAGAAGTTTGGTTCACTTTTTGACAATTCCAAATAGTAGTCAGTTTCTACATTATGAGCCCTTAGGTATTTCTTTCTATTTTTCAATAGTGGAATTAGCACATTTTTTGAGCAGTGGATGCCTTCCGATAAAATAGGGTAAGGATGCGCTGTTAAGTACTCAACTAACGATTGATTGGAGCGTGTTTGTACAAAGTATGGCGTATTAGATAAGACATGCCTTAGCCCACTTTTTCGTTTGTAATAATGAACGGATTTACAATAATTCTCCAAAATGTTAGCGTGTTTCCTTCCGTATTCAAAGCAATGTAGGTGAACCTCTACACCGGCCTTTTTTAGTGCTACTATTTTATGAAATACGTCAATAGCGCCACCATAGTTAGCAGGATAGGGGATGTTGAAAGCGAGAATGTGAAGGGCTTTATTTTCACTCATTTCTGTTGGTCAATTACTGTTAACTGACCATCGTTACATTTTAAAATTTTGGCGGGAAACCGTTCTAATAAGTTGTGTTCGTGTGTAGCCATCAAAACAGCGCAACCATCAGTGCATAAATCGTGTATAAGTGTCAAAATGTTGTCAGTCGTTGCAGGGTCAAGGTTACCTGTGGGTTCATCAGCAAGAATTAATTTTGGTTTGTTAAGCAATGCCCTGCCAATACATATTCTTTGAAGCTCTCCACCTGAAAGCTCGAAAGGCATTTTGTAAATGTGGTCTTGCATATTGACCTTAGTTAGCGTTTCTTCAATTCGTTCTTTAATCTGTAGTTTATTATTCCAGCCAGTGGCGAAAAGTACAAATTCTAAATTTTCATAAACGGATCGGTCAGTAAGAAGTTGAAAGTCCTGAAAAACAATGCCTATTTTTCTTCTTAAATATGGGACAATGGATTGCTTAATGTTTAAAAGTTGATAATCGACCACTTCTGCTTGACCATTTTTTAGAGGTAAGTCGGCATAAAGGGTTTTAAGCAAACTGCTTTTTCCACTTCCAGTGGGTCCAATTAGATATACGAATTCAGAGGCTTTTATTGTAAAAGACACTTTGTTAAGTATTAGACTATTTTGCTGAAAGATGTCCGCGTTTTTTAATTCAACTAATGGCATAAAATCGCTGTTTGTCATACAAAATTACTTTTTTTAGTCTTTTTGCCAAGGCCTCTTTTTACACAACGGTTCTGTTAATAACTTCTTGATATAACACATTCGTTAGAGCTTATCTTTAATAATTTAGCTGAAACTGTAATTTCGTTGAGAGCCCTTTTATTCATTTGGTTATCTGTCTTTGCCCAGTCGCTTTTTGCGCAGAATTGTAACATCGAATTAGCAAAAGATATGCTTGATAAAAAGCAGTTCGCTGTGGTATATTATATGTGTAATGCTCTAAATGACTGTCCATCTATTTCTGAAAAAGATCTGGAGTGGTCAAAATATCAAAAAGCGTATTGTTCTATGCAGTTGTTCAATGATGAATCTGAATTACGTTTTCAAAACTATATTAGTGATTACCCGAACGGAAAATACGTCAATCAATCCTATTTAGGACTGTCCAACATTTATTACAGAAATAAACAATTCGAAAAAGCCATTGCTATGATGAAAATGGTCAATGTGTATGGCTTGAGCACTGAGCAGGAAGCTATGTTCTATTTTAGGTTAGGATATTCTTATTTTGTTATTGAAGATTATGAATCATCAAAGCTAGCGTTCTTTGATATCAATAAAACAAAATTCACCTATTCAGACCTCACAACTTATTGCTTGGGTCATATGGCATATAAAGAGGGTAATTACGCCACAGCCATCAATGAATTTGAAAAAATAGTAAACACACCAAAGCTTGGTCTGATTAGCAGTTATTACATAGCACAAATATACTACTATCAAAGCCGTTATAGTGACTTAATTGATTTTGCTGAACCTTTATTGGAAAATAGCATCAATAAAAAAAGGGATGGTGAGCTAATTAGGCTTATTGCTAGTGCTTATTATAGGTTGAACAATTACACCAAATCGGTTGAATATTTTCAACGATTTTTGAGCCACAACGATGGCTTGGATCGCTCAGAACAGTATTATCTTGCCAATTCGTATTTTTACCTTCAAAATTTCGAAGAAGCTATTGGTCAATTCGAACAACTTATAATTGAAAAAGATAGCCTATCTCAGTACGCGGCTCACCAACTAGCTAAGACCTATCTTAAATTAGGGGAGCAACAAAAGGCCATTAATGCATTTAAGTATGCCTCCAGTATAAATTTTGATTACACCCTAAAAGAGGACGCAGCTTACAATTTGGTTAAATTGGTTTTTCAAAAGCAAGACAGCTATGAAAATGCCCTTGATATCATAGAAGATTATATCAATGACTTTCCTTTGTCTTCTAATATTAGCGAAGTAAACGAACTACTTATTAAGTCATACACCAAGACAAGAGATTACAAATCGGCAGTGAACAATTTATTAAAGCTTGAAAGTTTGAATCTTGAGCAAAAAGCAGTTTTTCAAAAACTGAGTTATTATTTGGCGTTGGAGTATTTCATCAATAAGGATTTTGAAGAATCCATAACATGGTTTGAAACATCTTTAGATGAACCACAAAACACTATAATCACAGCCTTGGCCAATTATTGGATGGCCGAAGCCTTCTACCAATCTCAAGATTTTTCGAAAGCTATTGAGTTATATGCCCAGTTTTTGTTAAAAGATGGTGCCTACCAGCTAGATGAGTACAAAGACGCTCAGTATGGGTTGGCTTATTCTTATTTCCTTTCAGCAAATTATAGTTATTCGGCCAAGTGGTTTAGAAAGTTCGTTAAAAACACAACCGATACTGCTAAACTTACTGATGCTAATTTACGTATTGGTGATTCCTATTATATGCAAAGGGATTATAGAAAAGCACAAGCATATTACTCCCAATCGGTTCAGTTTGCTGCTTTTGACATAGATTATGCTCTATATCAGCAATCTCTGTGTTTTGGCTTAACAGCCCAAAACAACAAAAAGAAAACAGTATTAAATCGCTTGGTCAATGAATTTATCAGTTCCGCCTATCATGATGATGCTATGATGGATTTAAGTACACTTTATCTGAATTTAGGAGACTTACAATCATCCTTACAATTGTTGAAACAATTGAAAGAAGTGCATCCGTCCAGCCCGCTTGTCAAACAATCCGTACTGCAAATGGGGCTCAACTACTATAACAGTGATAATATTGAATTAGCGATAAGTCATTTTAAAGAGGTAATAGAAAATTACCCAAATACTAATGAGTCGAAGGAAGCCCTGACGGCTTACAAAAACATTTCAGTGGAACAGGGCGATGTAAGTGCCTATTTCGATTATGTAGAAGGGTTAACTGATGTAATCATTGATGTCGCTATCAAAGACTCTTTGACCTATGAGGCCGCCGAAAACCTATATCTCAGTCAAAAATGTGAAAAGGCCATTATTGCTTTTTCTGATTATCTGGATTCTTTTAAGCAAGCGCTTTTCAAACTAAATGCTAGCTATTACAGAGCCGAATGTTTACATGCTAAATCTCCCAATTTATCTGTGGAAGATTATATCACCGTGCTAGAATTTCCTGATAATGCATTTACAGAGCGTGCGTTAACGCGCTTAGCCAGACTAAGTTTTGAAAAAGATGAATATGGAAGCGCGGCACTGTATTACGCCAAGTTGTTGACGACGGCACAAGACAATAATTTAAAAAGAGAATCCACCATTAATTTATTTATTTGTTACAACAAACTGAATGTTTCATCTAGCACCTTAGAATTTGCCAACGAAGTGTTAAAGTTAAAAAAGATAAATGCGGAGACGGAATGTCAAGCAAGACTATTCGTTGCCAATAGTCATTACAGCAATTCCGAATTTCATTTGGCACAAAAAGAATATAAAATTATAGCTGATAAATCGACCTTAGAGTCGGGGGCTGAGGCTAAATATCAACTGGCTTATCTGTTCTTTTTACAAGATGATTTTGTAGCATGTGAATCGGCCATATTCGAGCTTTCGGAATCCTATTTCAGCGACTATTTTATAGCTAAGGGCTTCATCCTTTTGGCTGATATTTATTTAGAAAAAGAAAATTATTTTCAGTCTAGGGCCACGCTCAACAGTATCATTGAAAACTATGATGGAGATGACGAGCTAAAAGCAGTGTGTCAATCCAAAATTGAGACCATTGAACGATTAGAAAGTCAAAAAGAAAACGAGACGCAAAGTAGAGAAATCATCATTGATTTATTGGATGATATTACTTTAAGCGAGCTTTTTGAAGAAGAAACCATTTTTGAAAATGAAGAATAATATAATCCTCATAAGTACACTATTGGTATTGTCCCAATTTATATGGGCTCAGACTAATTCCGATGACTTAGGCGTTCAAGAAGTTCAAATTACCGATTATTTTATTCCGCAAATACCGCTTTCTTCTAAAATAGAAAGTATCCCAATGCTTAAAGACACCATCAAAACATCACACAATGTCAGTTTTCAGCCACATAATAAACAATTTCAAAGTAAATTGAAGCTAAACCCGATAAAAGCGGCTAAAATAAAAGGCCAACAAATTCCTAAAATATATAGAACATATGTTTATGGTGGAGTGGGTAATATGAGCATGCCAACCTCACGAATATATTATAACTCTGATAGAGATAAATCAGTTATTTATGCCCTCGAATTAGGCTATGTGGAATCATATGCTAAGATTAAGAGTCGCTTTGATGAACTTCAAAAAGTGTCTGCTGCTTTCAGAAAAATCGACGCCTCAATATTTGCTAAAACAAATCTAGATTTTGGTGTTCTGAGTGCACAAGTTCAAAGGCAAGGTCGTCAACATCAAGCATATGGTTATAACCCAATACAATATGAAATTAATGATGAGTGGACTAATCAATATTGGGGTTATTCATCATTGAGTTTTACTTTGGAAAGTAAACAAAGTTCAAATTCTTTTCCAGGATATGTGACAAAATTTTTGATGTCTGATCTGAACGAATACACTGAAAATCGTATTGCTTGGTTTTTAGAGCTTGATAAACGTCATGCAGAAAACGATTTATCCTTGGATGTTGGTCTAGACTACTACATAAACAACCTATCCACAAAATACCAATTTGTTGATAGTTTAAAAAAGGAGTTAATTTTTACTGTCAAGCCATCTGTAGAAAAAGAAGTAAAAGGGGGTACGTTGTCTTTAGGATTTGAGTTGCAATCTGAGGATAAGCGTAACAGCTCAGACATTAAAGTTCATCTATTTCCAGATATTCACTACGGCTATGTTATCTCCAAAGATTACATAAACGCAAAATCAGGCTTAAGGGGTGGTTTGCAAAAAAATTCTTACTGGTCATTTAGTAAATCTAATCCGTTTATTTTAAACGCATTAGCTTATGATGGGGCAGGTTTAAACCTACAAAATACCAAAACACTTTACGATCTGTACGTCGCTATCAGCACTTATCTTGGCTATGAACTCTACTTTGATGCAGAGTGCAGCTATTCCAGAGTGCATGAAATGCCCTTTTTTGAATTGGATTATCAATCGACCTATGCTAACAAGTTTAGAGTTGTGTATGATAACGCTAGTCATTTTACCACATCGGCAGTCATAGATTGGAAGCTAAATGAAAAAAGCATAATTAATCTGTCTGTCGATTATCACAACTACCAAACAGACTCTATTCAAAGTTTTACCTACAAACCAACTCTTATTACAAAGCTAAAAGCCAATTTTAATTTGGGTGATAAAATACTTCCACAAATCCAGTTTTTTACCTCTTTTAATAGGTCTAAAACTGCGTCTGAATCAAGTACTCCTGGTTTAAAAGATATTATCGATTTTAACTTAAGCTTGGAATACAAATATAACCCGAATATTTCTGCTTATTTTAAAGGTTATAATATGATTGGTGGTTATCAAATTTGGGAAAACTATCCCGTGCTAGGGCCACAAGTGTTTTTTGGTCTTTCTTTTAGACTGTGATTTATTCACTTTTTGTTAATAAATAGAGGCATATTACAAGTCTTTTTTTTCGGATATTATTATCCTTTTTTTAAATTTGTTTATACACATAGAAAACGCACAATAAATTTATAACAAATTCATGAGTGATAATAGAGACAATATAGCCGATTATGGCGCTGGTAATATTCAAGTTTTAGAAGGTTTAGAAGCAGTCAGAAAAAGACCCGCCATGTATATTGGCGATATTGGTCAAAAAGGACTACATCACCTTGTGTATGAAGTGGTTGATAATTCCATTGACGAGGCCCTTGCAGGTTACTGCGACCGCATTGATGTACTCATTAATGAAGATAACTCCATAACAGTCAATGATAATGGAAGGGGAATACCGACGGACTTACACCCAAAAGAAAAAAAATCGGCCCTTGAAGTGGTAATGACCGTCCTCCATGCTGGTGGGAAGTTTGACAAAGACTCCTATAAAGTTTCGGGTGGATTGCATGGTGTCGGTGTTTCTTGTGTGAACGCATTATCCATATACCTAAAAGCCGAAGTTCATAGAAATGGAAAGGTGTTTCAGCAAGAATACGAAAGAGGTGTGCCAAAATACGATGTCAAAGAAATCGGAACAACCGATAAAAAAGGTACCACAGTAACTTTTTTGCCTGACAAAGAAATATTCCATGAAACCGTTTATAGCTATGACATCTTACAAAGCCGCTTGAGGGAATTATCCTTTCTAAACAAAGGCATCAATCTATCACTTACCGATTTAAGACGAAAAGATGATGAAGGAAACTTTGTTAGTGATACGTTCATTTCCGAAAATGGATTAATCGATTTTGTCGAGCTTATAGACGAGAACAGAGAGAAATTATTAGATAGCGTTATCCACATGGATACCGAAAAAAATGGTGTTCCAGTAGAAGTCGCTATGCACTACAACACCTCATTTTCTGAAAATCTGCATTCCTACGTTAACAACATCAACACGCACGAAGGGGGGACACACCTTTCTGGTTTCAGAAGAGCCCTTACACGTACTCTTAAAAAGTACGCCGATGAGTCTGGTATGCTAGACAAAGTCAAATTCGAAATTGCAGGTGATGATTTTAGAGAAGGCCTTACGGCAGTGATTTCTGTAAAGGTTATGGAGCCTCAGTTTGAAGGACAGACTAAAACAAAATTGGGAAACAAAGAAGTAACGGGAGCCGTTGATCAAGCCGTTGGTGAAATGCTGACTAATTATTTGGAAGAAAACCCTAATATGGCTAAACAAATAGTTCAGAAAATTTTACTAGCAGCTCAGGCCAGAAATGCCGCACGCAAAGCGCGTGAAATGGTGCAAAGAAAGAACGTTCTTTCGGGATCTGGACTGCCCGGTAAGTTAGCTGATTGCTCTGATAAAGATCCCGAAAAGTGCGAGATTTTTCTAGTCGAGGGAGATTCGGCGGGAGGTACCGCCAAGCAAGGAAGGGATCGATTTTTTCAGGCCATACTACCACTAAGAGGAAAAATCCTCAATGTAGAAAAAGCCATGCAACACAAGGTGTTTGAAAACGAAGAAATCAAAAATATGTACACTGCCCTAGGGGTAACCATTGGTACAGAGGAGGACTCTAAAGCACTAAATCTTGAAAAGCTTAGGTATCATAAAATAGTAATAATGACAGATGCCGACGTTGATGGTTCACATATCGCCACCCTAATTCTTACCTTTTTCTTTAGATACATGAAAGAATTGGTAGAGAGTGGCTATTTATACATTGCTACACCACCATTGTATTTGGTAAAAAAAGGAAAAGAGCAACACTACTGTTGGTCTGACGATGAAAGAGACTTAATTGTTCAAAAGCTAAATGGAGCCAACATTCAACGATACAAGGGTCTTGGCGAAATGAATGCCGAACAATTATGGGATACTACTATGAATCCCGAATCTCGAACGCTCAGACAAGTTACTATTGACAGTGCTGCCGAAGCTGATAGAATATTCTCAATGTTGATGGGAGACGAAGTGCCACCACGACGTTCGTTCATTGAACAAAACGCCAAATACGCCAACATAGACATTTAAAAATTAACGTAACAGCGTAATCGTTCCGCTACAATTTTCGCAATTGGTGTGATCATATATCCTGCCTTCAAAATCTTGATATTTAATAAGATAGGTGTATGTGCCTGTTATTATTTTGGATGATGTAAACATATTGGTGCCGTCCCATTCCACATCAGGGTTGTTGGATTGAAAAATTACTGAACCAAATCGGTCAAAAATTTTGATTGAGAAGGTTTCCGTTTTCATGGATTTATGGTAGATTCTAAATATATCATTGTTGCCGTCTAGGTCTGGAGTAAAACTGTTTGGTACATATAAAGTATGTTCATCTTTGATGGCTAATTTTCCAAAGGTGCTGTCTTGACACATAAATTCGTCGGTAACTACTAGTTTAAGATCAAAATATTTAATCCCTGTAGAGTCAAAATTAGTGGACAAGTCAAGATTGAAAATGTCTTGTGAGCTTGCATAAAATCCATTGCTAAGCTCCCATTGCCAATCAACAATATTGCCTTTAGAACGATCATATAAATTTACAAAAGGGTAATTGATAGTTATGGTGTCATTCATCACCCAATAGTCGGCAATTACCACTGGCGGTTCAGTGATTTCGAAGCTCAAATCATTAGTACAATTGTTGATGTCGGTTACCGAAATGGTGTACAACCCATTGCTTAGGTTATATATATTTTCATCATTGGAGTAAAAGGAATTGACTCCTTTCCATTCTATATCTAAAGGGAAATAATTTTGTGAATTTACCGGGTTGTCAGGTCCTCCCCAAGTGACCACTTCAATAAAACCATCGTCATTGTATGTGCAGCTTTTGTGGCTGTAGTTCGATAAATCGATAGCTACGGAATCAGGTTGTGTTACTTCGAAGGATAAGAAGTTGGGACAGCCCTCGGCGTCGGTGACAATAAAGTCGTAAGTACCAGTTACTAGTCCATAGACGTCGGCTTGAGTAGAAACAGTGTCTAAGGATTCATTTATCCATAAATATTGGTATGGAAGTAATCCTCCAGTGGCTACGCAAGAAATCCAGGCCTCATTACCACCATAACATCGGTTGTTGTAGCCATTAAAGTTGGAGGCTGTACTTTCTACGTTTATAGATGAATTTTGAGTGACTTCATATGATGCCGAATTTTGACAGCCATTGTTGTCTGTAATCACTACTTGATAAATGCCTGCTGCTAAGTCTGTAATTATAGATGTCGTTTCGCCTGTTATCGGGTTATTCCCACTCCATTGGTAACTATAATTTGGTGTGCCACCACTAACTGTTATGGCAACAGTACCGTCACTGAAGCCATAGCAGCTCACGGGGTCTATGGATTCACTAAATTGGATAGGAGGCGGAGGAGGTGATATAGTGAAGGGACCAAAATTTGACTCACAGCCAAAATCATCACTAAGTAGTAGGCTATAATCACCAGCTTCCAAATTAATGATATCTTCTTGGTTTGATGAAAATGAATTAGTGGATGTCCATGTTATAATGTAAGGCGTAGTGACATTGTTTACAGTTATGTCTATACTAGCAGAAATTTCACCTGGGCAGTTATTGTCGTTAATGAATGTATTTATTGTCGCAGATCCAACGTCTGAAACGAATACGGTGACTTGATCAGTAATTTCATCAGGACATTCATAAGCTGTACATGTGTAGGTGGTTGTCGAATTAGTGAAAACATCAATGTTGATACCATTTCCTACCACAACACCTAAGTCATCTGTCCAAACTATATTGTTTAAAGCAGCACCCGATGGAACAAATCTAAATGCTTCATTATTTCCCGTTAATTGGGTATTATTCCAACCAGTTTCAATCAAAAATTGACTTTCATCTTCGTTCACAATACCAAGAACTGACTCTCCATTATTCCAAGTGTCACATAATGGCTGATCTTGGATATGTATTTCTATTACATTGGTTGTTTCGAACAGCTTAATCTGACCGTTGAAAGCCATTCCACTACATGAGTAATAGCCAAAATTTTCAAAAGAAACCACGAATCTTCTAAAAGGAGCAACTCCGTAAACATTGTAATACAAGTTGCCTCCATTGTTTGGGTTAAGGTCCATCCAAGGGCCCATAATGGCGTTAATTACTTCGCCAGGGGGAAATGCGCTTGGGATTTCGTACGTATTCCAAGGTGAGTATCCGTTTGCTTCTGTTAAATCAAATGTGACATAATTATTGGTCGATATTAGAAGTTCATCATAAAAATTACTGTAAAAACAAAAGTTAAATCCGATGTCAATAACTCCTGAAAATGAGTCGTCAGTTAAGTTTCCTATTGATGAGCCGTTGGCAAATGGATCCATATTAAGTGGTATATTTTCAAGGGTGTAGTCGTTAGTGCCAACAGAATTTGGCACATACACTGATGATAAGTTAACATTTTGCGGACTACAAATTGTTATATCTTCTCCAGCGTCAATCTGGGCAAAGGCATTCTGAGTACCTAATAAGAAAAGAGTTGAGAATGCAAATAAAAATCTCATAAAACAAACGTGTAGATTAAGGTTCAAAATTGAGTTTTTAAATTTACGATTTTAATTTCGATTTCACAAAAGATGTTTTTTTAGAAAATTATAGATCTTAAATATACATTGTCCAAGGTTTTTTTAGATTTGCAAAAAAAAAAATATGAAAATTACAATAGTTGGTGCGGGTTCAGTTGGTGCTAGTTGCGCGGAATACATAGCACTCAAGGATTTTGCGTCTGAGGTTACATTAGTAGATATCAAAGAGAACTATGCTGAAGGTAAAGCCATGGATTTAATGCAAACAGCCACCCTTAATGGCTTTGACACAAAAATTACTGGATACACTAACAATTATTCAAAAACCGCTAACAGTGACATAGCTGTTATCACTAGTGGTATTCCTCGAAAGCCAGGCATGACACGTGAGGAATTAATAGGCATCAACGCAGGTATTGTCAAATCGGTTTCTGAGAACCTCATTAAGTATTCATCCAATGTAATTTTGATTATTGTTACCAATCCTATGGACACCATGACTTTCTTGGCCCATGAAGTTACTGGATTACCAAAAAATAGAATCATCGGTATGGGAGGCGCATTAGATAGTGCACGATTCAAATACAGACTTAGCGAGGCTTTAGGTTGTCCAGCTTCTGATGTAGATGGAATGGTTATAGGTGGTCATAGTGACAAAGGAATGTTACCTCTTACCAGATTGGCTACAAGAAATAGCATAAGAGTGTCTGAATTTTTATCAAACGAACGACTCGAGCAGGTGTTAGAGGATACCAAGGTTGGTGGAGCGACACTAACTTCAATGCTTGGCACATCTGCATGGTATGCTCCAGGAGCAGCGGTTTCATCGCTTGTACAATCCATTGCTTGCGATCAACACAAACTATTTCCTTGCTCAACGCTTCTCGATGGCGAATATGGATTAAAAGATATCTGTCTTGGAGTGCCCGTTGTATTAGGTAAAAATGGCATTGAACGAGTAGTAGAGATTGAACTTGACAAAACAGAGAAAAGTAAACTAATGGAATCTGCCGAAGCTGTTCGATCAACTAATGAATTGTTGACTAACACCGCTAAATAGTTACCTGTTTACTATTATTTTTTGCCATGTAGATGTTTGTGAGTCTTCAACATGAACAAGATATGCGGAGGGGCTAAAGTTACTAATATCAATACTTGTTTTTGTTTGTAATTCCTGAAAGTAAAGTAATTGACCAAGCAAAGAATAAATGCTAATATTAACGGTTTTTCCTTTGGTATTGATAATGAGATCTTTGAAGGCAGGATTTGGATAAATTTCTATTTCTTCAAGAATAGACGGTAATTGAATAGTCGAGAATGCTTCGTTTACATAATAGAATAAACCTCCAGATTGCATCCCTAAAATTAAATCGCGTTTGTTGTCATTTGTAAAATCTTCAAACACAAACGCACTGTTTGTGCCTTCATCAATATTTTGAAAGAAATCATCTACTAAATCAAAGGTGCCTTCTAGGTTGTTTTCTATATTTTTGTAGTGATAAATACGACCACTTTCACTTCCTATCAGTAGCTCCGTTTCACCATTTTCTTTGTATAAAAAGGGCTTGCTGAAGCCGTATGGTCCGTCAGTATTAGCGACCAATACGTTTCCAAAATTGTCTGTCAATATGTTAAAGATTGGTGCAGTTGTTGTGCCATTATTTTGGGCGTAACTCAGGGTGCCATCCACTCTTCCAATCACCAAGTCCAACAAGCCATCTTCGTTCATGTCAAACAAAAATGGAGAGGCATATTGATTGATGTCTATTTCAAAGAAGTTGACATTTTCTAACTCAAATTGTGGCAGCTCACCAGGATTTGCGTTGTTTTTGAAATAGTGAAGTCTGCCATTACTGTCTCCCACAACAAGGTCTAGATCACCATCACCATCTAAATCTCCAAATGTAGGAGATAAACCACTGACCGAAATGTTCAACGCAGTGTCTAATGCAATTTGTGAAAGGTTTGCAAAATCTCTGTTTACTACTTCAAAACTAGGTGATTCTGGGCTTCCAATGTTCCTAAGCAATGCTAATTGAGATGAGGGATTATTTCCTTGATGATAGCCATAGTTGCCTATAAGAAGGTCAATTAGTCCATCGTTATTGTAATCTAGGGAAGCAGGATAGGCAGCGGTGCCAAAATCTAGGGTGTTATCTTGCAAAAAATTTGATTGATAGAATTTAAAGCTAGGCGTGTCGTCGCTACCAACATTAAGAAATAACATGATACTTTCAAAATCTTCAGCGTTGTTGTTGGTATTAGGACTTACTATTAAATCACGAGCATTGTCATTATTAACATCTACATGAAAGGCTGCTGGGAAGGATTCAATGTATGCGCTTGTGGTACTGCCATTGCCAATAGGAAAATCTTGATTCACAGCACCAATGCTCGAAAATTGAGAATTGCCATTATTAGTTAGCAGATTCAGATTATTGAAAGACACATCACCCAGTATAAGGTCAATGTCATTATCACCGTCAATATCCATAGCTAGCGATGATGAGCCGCTGTGCCTTGTATTGGAAGTTGTTCTCAATTCACTTGTTTGACTGCCAGCGCTGCTTGAACAACTATTTAAGTCGTATTCGTTTTGCCCTTCAAAAAACTCACCCCAACAATCGGTTTCCAAAACAAATTCTAAGTGGTCGCAATTTCCATAATTTTCAATGCTCATGTTGCGGTGGTACTCCACGTATCCACCACTTTGTTTGAAGGTTAATATGTCAATGTCTCCGTCAAAATCCACATCCACAAAAGCAGGGATATCAACTTCTGAAATAATAATGCCACCAGTGATTGAACCTAGGTTGCTAACAATTTCATTAGTTTCTAATTGAAAATTTGTGCTTTCGGACTGAGAAGTATTTTTGAATACTCTTACGTAGCTACCATTGTATGTAAAAATGTCTGCTTTGCCATCACAATTGTAATCTACCAAAAGTGCCCATTTTTCTAATTTGGGAAATAGTTTTTCGTAGTCTTTGGCGTAGTCATAGCTTATATATTTGTTGGTTGAGCTGTTTTCAAAACATAGAATGCGATCGCCAGTTCTCTCAAATACAAAAAGATCTAAAAAGTTATCGCCATTGAGGTCAATGTTAGAAATCTGAACTGAATTGAATCCACCAGTAAGTGGGTTGGAAATAATAGCACCATTTTCTAAAATCGATAAATCAGCTCTATTTAGAAATTGAGATGAGCTGCTTAACCACAAAAAAAATAAACATATAGAAAGGAAACTCTTCATGAAAATACAAAGTTAATAAAAATTCATATCACAAAGATTAATGTCAAAATGCTATTTGTCTAAACAATGATTTATAAATTGGTATTTCAAATATGAAATTCTATATTTGCCGGTTATAAAAAACACCTACTGATATGCACAACAAAAGTTTTGTTTCGTTTTTCGCAATAATATTTGCTATAGTCTGCCTTTACCAGTTGTCTTTTACTTGGATTTCTGATGGCGTAGAAAAAGACGCTATTGCCTACTCTGGAGGCGACGAAATGAAAGAAAAAAGATACTTGGACTCCATAGCATCCGAACCTGTCTACAACATTGGTATCAAAAAATACACTTACAATGAATGTAAGTCTAGAGAAATTAATCTAGGTCTTGACCTTAAAGGAGGGATGAATGTTACTCTTGAAGTTTCGGTGGTGGATGTCATTAGAGCCATGTCCAATTACAATACTGACGAAAGTTTTCGCTTGGCTATTCAATTGGCAAAAGAAAAGCAAAGAAACAGTCAAGATGATTTTGTGACACTTTTTGGTCAATCCTTTTTTGAAATAAGTCCTGAGGGAAAATTGGCGTCTATTTTTTATACACCCGAGCTTAAAGACAAAATAAACTCCAACTCTACAAACGATGAGGTGATAGTTGTTATCCGTCAAGAAGTTGAGGATGCAATTAGCCGATCATTCAATATTTTAAGATCTAGAATCGACCGCTTCGGCGTGACACAGCCTAATATTCAGCGTCTGGAAGGATCTGGCAGAATTCTTGTAGAACTACCTGGGGTGAAAAATCCTGAACGAGTAAGAAAACTTTTGCAAGGGACAGCCCAATTAGAATTTTGGGAAACTTACGAAAATGCCCAAGTAATAGGTTTTATAGACCAAGTAAATACTTTCCTAAAAACAACTATTGAGACCGAATCACAAGATAGCGTAGTCGCTAGTATCAGTTCTATTGAGCCAGTTGACAGTACAGCCGTCAGCGACGAAGACTTCATTTCTGATTTGGCTGTTAATGGGTCGTCAGCCTCCTCAGAACTGGCATCGGACAGTACATCATTGTCAGCTGAGCAATTTAATAAAGATAATCCGTTATATGCTGTACTATTTCCAAACATAAACCAATCAAACCAACCAAATAGTGGCCCCGTTTGTGGTATATCATCCATTAAAGACACAGCCAAGGTCAATGCTTACCTAAACTTGCCGGAGGTCAAAGATATTCTACCACGTGATATAAAATTTGCTTGGACAGTAAAACCATATGACCCTGAAGGAAAGTTTGTTCAGCTAGTAGCATTACAGATTACTTCTCGTGATGGTAAGGCCGCAATGGAAGGTGATGTGGTTACGGATGCAAGGACTGACTTTGGTCAGTTTAACGGTGTTCCTGAAGTATCAATGACAATGAACGCCGAAGGCGCTAGACAATGGAAACGTCTAACATCCGACAATATTGGAAAAAGTGTTGCCATTGTTTTAGATGATTATGTCTATTCTTTTCCCACGGTGCAGTCCGAAATATCTGGTGGAAGGTCTCAAATAACAGGTAATTTCACTATAAACGAGGCAAACGACCTATCAAACATCCTTAAATCTGGAAAGTTGCCAGCGCCGGCACGAATTATAGAAGAAGCGATTGTAGGTCCATCGCTAGGTCAAGAAGCCATTGATTCTGGCTTAAAGTCTTTCATTATTGCGCTTGTTTTAGTATTGGTATACATGATTTTCTATTACAGTTTTGCTGGACTAGTTTCAAATGTTGCTCTGCTGGCCAACCTGTTCTTTGTTTTTGGTGTTCTCTCATCCATAGGTGCCGTATTGACACTTCCTGGAATAGCTGGTATTGTTCTTACCATAGGTATGTCTGTAGACGCTAACGTGCTTATATACGAACGTGTTAGGGAAGAATTACTTAATGGAAAGGGTCTGAAATTATCACTTTCAGATGGATACAAGAATGCTTACAGTTCCATCATCGATGCCAATGTTACTACACTTCTTACAGGGATTGTGTTATATGTTTTCGGATCTGGTCCAATTAAAGGATTTGCAACTACCTTAATCATTGGTATTCTGACATCATTATTTTCGGCCATCTTCATAACACGATTAATCTTTTTCTGGAGACTGAGCAAAAAGGAAAGTGTTTCTTTTGATAACAGTATCACTAGAGGTGCATTTAAAAATACATCCATTGATTTTATTGGAAAGAGAAAGCTGTTTTACGCCATTTCTTCTATTATCATTTTAATTGGAGTGGGCTCGTTAGTTACTAAAAAATTGAATTACGGTGTTGACTTTAAAGGAGGTCGAACCTTTGTTGTTCGTTTTGATTCCAGCATAGAAAACGAATCACTAAGAAACACATTGAGCAACTATTTTGTTGATGATGATGGCCTGAAACTTTTTCCTGAGGTGAAGACTTTTGGTGATGATAACCAAGTTAAAATTACCACAAAATACTTGATAGAAAGTCAAGACCTCAATGCTGATGATCTTGTAATGAGTCAACTATCAGAAGGATTATCACAATATGGTAATTTTGAGGTAATGAGTTCTCAAAAAGTTGGCCCTACCATTGCTGATGATATTAAAGTGTCGGCTCTTTGGTCAATCATCTTCTCTTTGTTGATTATATTTTTATATATCCTTATCAGGTTTAGAAAATGGCAATTTAGTTTGGGAGCGGTTGCAGCAGTCTTCCATGATGTCCTAATAGTTCTGTCAATCTTCTCCATTTTTTATGGAATACTGCCATTTTCACTTGAGATAGACCAGGCTTTTATTGCCGCCTTGCTAACCATAATAGGTTATTCTTTGAACGATACCGTTGTTGTATTTGACCGCATTCGTGAACACATGGGTTTGTTTAAAAAGAAAGACTTTAATGAGTTAGTAAATAACGCACTTAATAGTACTCTAAGCAGAACTGTTAATACCTCTTTGACAACTTTTTTTGTACTTTTTATAATATTCTTGTTCGGTGGTGAAGTCATTAGAGGGTTTATGTTTGCACTCTTAGTTGGGGTGGTTGTTGGAACCTATTCTTCATTATTTGTAGCCTCACCAATTATGTTAGATTCAACAAATAAAAGCAAAGAAAAACACAAATAAATCTTTCAAAACCATTATCCATGTCCAATCAGCTTCTATTTATCGGCGGGGTTGAAGTGCTAATAATCATGTTAGTGGTGGTGATGCTTTTTGGCTCAAAAAAAATTCCTGAGTTGGCCAGGGGTTTAGCCAAAGGAATAAGAGAAATGAAAGACGCCTCAGATGAGATAAAAAGAGAAATTCGTTCCACTGCGAACTCAGTCAAAGAAGAAGTCCAAAAAATGGATGACGATACTAATGAGAATTTAAAAAAATAGTATAGTTTTTATTTAAACGGATAAATCTACTGATACTCCCTTTACTGTTTTTATGATACGTGATGCAATTTTGTATGGATCCGCATTAGATGCAGGTCTTCTGTCCTCAAGCCATCCTTTCCAGCCATTTTCAACCGTTAAAATAGGAATTCTTATAGATGCGCCACGATCAGAAATGCCGTAACTAAAGTCGTTAATTGATGCAGTTTCATGCAAACCGGTTAATCGTTCGTCATTAAATTCGCCATAAACAGAAATGTGTTCTTTTGCAAGAGGTCTGAAAGCTTCACATATTTTTTCGTAAACTTCCTTTGAGCCACAGGTTCTCAGTACAGTGTTTGAGAAATTGGCGTGCATTCCAGAGCCGTTCCAATCTCCTTTTACAGGTTTAGGGTGATATTCTATGTAATAGCCATAGCTTTCTGTTAATCTGTCTAATAAATAACGAGCTATCCAAATTTCATCACCAGCTTTTTTGGCGCCCTTTGCAAACAATTGAAATTCCCATTGTCCGCTAGCTACTTCTTGGTTGATTCCCTGAAAATTGATGCCAGCCTCTAAACACAAGTCGGCATGTTCCTCAACAAACTCTCGCCCATGAGTATTTCTTCCTCCAACAGAGCAATAGTACAGACCTTGTGGCCCAGGATAACCTCCTAGCGGAAAGCCTAGGGGAAGCTGGGTGTCTTTATCCATTATGAAGTACTCCTGTTCAAATCCAAACCAAAAGTCGTTGTCATCGTCATCGATAGTTGAACGACCGTTCGACTCATGCGGTGTACCATCGTTGTTAAGAACCTCGGTCATCACTAAAAAACCATTAACTCTTGTTGGATCTGGGTAAATTGCAACGGGCTTTAATAAACAATCTGAAGAATTACCAGTTGCTTGTTTAGTAGAGCTACCATCAAAAGACCACACAGGGCAGTCTTCTAGCTTACCGCTAAAGTCATCAATAATTTTTGTTTTGCTTCTCATGTTTTGGGTTGGAGTGTATCCGTCCAGCCAAATGTATTCAAGTTTGCTTTTTGACATTAAAATTTGTTTTATGAGTTAATCACTCGCAAAAATAAATCAATTAAAAGAAGCTATCATTAACTTAATTTTTAATTTTATTAACAACTTTTAAAACTGAAATTTGATTGGCGCTTTTACAAACGAAATAAATCCTTATTTTAGCAAAAATTCTAAGTATTCGAAATGAAACATTTACTTTCACTTTTAATTCCTTTGTTTTTGTTGTTTTTCACGATAACGAACGCTCAAAATACGCCCAAAAAGGTAAAGTTGACCAAAGCCGATAAGGCCTTCGTCATGAAGAACTATCACGAGGCTGAAAAGCTGTACAAGGAGCAATATTCGAAAGAAAAAAATCGAGCCAAAAAGGCTGAACTTATATTTTTACAAGCCGAATGTGCGCGTAATATAGCCACCCCCATTTATTTGAAGAAGGCTAGCACTATGTACAAACGAGCCATTAAGGCTAAATACCCACATGCTGAAGTTTATTTGCGATATGCACAAGTATTGCAAAAACAGCAACAATATTCTGCAGCAATTGAACAATATGAAAAGTACAAAACACTAAAAGCCAACGACTCTCGAGCTGATTTTGGTATCAAGTCTTGCCAATTTGCCATGCAAACTCAGCAAGACCCCACACGCTATATTATCACACCTTTTGTTCACAACACAAATAAAGAAGAGTTTTCTCCGTGTTACGCTAGTAGAGATTATGATGAACTATTTTTTACTTCAACCAGGGATGGTTCGCTAGGAAAATCCAAAGATGGTTTTACAGGTAATTCATATACCGATATTTTTTGGTCAAAATTTGATAAAAAGAAAAACAGATGGTCTAAGCCCACTCCTTTTGATGAGCCTATGAACACCCCAAATCACGAAGCAACGCCATCAATGAATCAAAGAGGAAATGAAATATATTTCACTCGTTGTATCGAAAACTCCAAGTTAAAACCCATTCCTACATGTGAAATTTACTTTTCTAGAAAAAAAGGTAAAGATTGGATATCGCCCGTCTTGTTACCACTACCATACGACAGTACCAGCAGCTTTGCTCACCCATCTCTTCGAGCCGATGGTAAAGTACTTTATTTTGCTTCTGATATGAAAGGTGGATTTGGTGGTAATGATATATGGTATGTAAAGAAAATAAAAAGAGACGAGTGGAGTGAACCTATAAATATGGGAGAACAAATAAACACTAGCGGTAACGAGGTTTTCCCATTCATTCACTTCGACGGATCACTATACTTTTCATCAGATGGACACACAGGTATGGGGGGTTTAGATATTTTTAAAGCCGAGTTTGATGACGAAAATATTTTACGCTCAATTATAAATATGAAAAGTCCAATTAATTCATCCAATGATGATTTTGGAATTATTTTTGAAAATGAAGAGGAGAAAGGATACCTCTCGTCAAACAGACTTGGTAGTAAGGGAGATGATATTTACCAATTTTATCTTCCAAAGCTAGACCTTACTCTTTCTGGTGTTGTTTTTGATGCAAAGACTGAGCAAATTATTTCTGATGTGAAAATTGATATTGTTGGTAGTGATGGCAGTCTAATGACAGCCATTAGTGACAATTCAGGGCGCTATATTTTTGATGAAGACTATATTAAGGAAAACGTGTCTTACACATTAGAGGTTAGCAAAGAAGGCTATTTAACTAATACTTTTACTGAGTCCACTATCGGTGTCAAAGAATCAGTAAATCTCATTCAAGATATTGTATTAGAGCCAACTGTCAAGGAAATCATAATACCAAGGATAGAATATGATTACAACAGTGCTAAATTAAGGCCAAAATCCAAAGAGGCACTTGATGCACTAATCGTTGTACTTAAGAAAAATCCGAATGTAGTCATAAAGTTACGTTCTCATACAGATAGTCGTGCTGGTGATCAGTTTAACATGGAGTTATCACAAAGACGAGCTCAAATATGTGTGGATTATATGGTGGCAAAAGGGATTGAACCAAAGCGATTGATTGCTTCAGGTATGGGAGAAACCGAACCATTCGTTATGGATGTTAAAGATGGTAAACTTAGGATAGGCGCAATCCTTTCACCAGATTTTATCGAAAATAAACTCAGAAGAAAAAAGGATAAAGAAAAAGCTCATCAGTACAATAGAAGAACAGATTTCAAGGTTGTTTTGGATTCGTTCTATAATGTAGAAAAAGACGAGGTTACTAAAAAGAATAAATAACCTTTATACAAATACAAGAAAGTACCTCACTCTCTTGAGGTGCTTTTTTTTATTCAAAAAAGTATGTTAGGCAGTCGTTATACACTTAGAGGAGTTTCAGCAGACAAGGAAGATGTCCATCAAGCAATTAAAAAAATAGACAAAGGACTTTTTCCCAATGCGTTTTGTAAAATTGTTCCTGACTATTTGAGTAATGATGATGATTACTGCGTAGTGATGCACGCTGATGGTGCAGGCACTAAATCATCGCTGGCTTACGCTTATTGGCGCGAAACAGGCGATCTCTCTGTTTGGAAAGGTATAGCTCAAGACGCACTTGTCATGAATTTAGACGATTTGTTGTGTGTAGGAGTTACCGACAATATATTGGTTTCGTCAACCATTGGAAGAAACAAAACGCTTATTCCAGCCGAAGTTATCTCTAGCATCATCAACGGAACAGAAGAGTTATTATACGAACTTAGAAACCTTGGGATTGGTATTCATTCCACAGGAGGTGAAACAGCTGATGTCGGTGATTTGGTTCGAACCATCATTGTAGATTCCACAGTCGTGTGCAGAATGCCACGAAAGGATGTCATTTCAAATGATAAAATTAGTTCTGGTAACGTAATTGTTGGCCTTTCGTCATATGGACAGTCAAGCTATGAAAGTAACTACAATGGAGGAATGGGAAGTAATGGTTTGACTTCGGCTAGACATGATGTTTTTCATAGTTATTTAGCAGAAGCATATCCCGAGACATATGATCATTCTCTTCCTAAGGAATTAGTCTATTCAGGAAGTAAGAAATTACTTGATGTGCTCGACCTATCCGTCGATATTGGAAAATTGGTGCTTTCACCAACTAGAACTTATGCACCCATTATCAAACAGATTCTAGAATCTCATCGTGAAAACATACACGGAATGGTACACTGTAGCGGAGGTGCACAAACCAAAGTTTTGCATTTTGTTGACAAGCTCCACATTATTAAGGATAATTTATTTGATGTGCCGCCATTATTTCAGTTAATTCAAAAAGAATCAAAAACCGATTGGCATGAAATGTACAAAGTGTTCAATATGGGACATCGGATGGAGTTGTATGTTCCACAAGAAATTGCACAAGACATCATTTCCATTTCAGAAACATTTAATGTCGAAGCCAAAATCATAGGCAGAGTGGAAGCCTCTTCCAAAAAACAGTTAACGATTAGTAGCCCATTTGGCGAATTTATTTATTAATCATGTTAGAAAAGTTAGAAGCAATTAAAATACGATTTGACGAAGTTTCTAAATTGATAGTTCAGCCAGAAATTATTGCCGACATGAAACAATATGTCCAGCTCAATAAAGAATACAAGGACTTAGAACCCATCATAGAAGCCCATAAGAATTATAAAAATCTCTTGTCGAATATTGAGAATGCCAAGGACATGTTGAAAGACGAGGAGATGAAAGAAATGGCTAAATTGGAGTTAGAGGTATTAATTCCAAATAAGGATACTTTGGAAGAAGAGATAAAAGTACTTCTCATTCCAAAGGATCCAGCAGATGCCAAAAACGCAGTAGTCGAAATTAGAGCAGGCGCTGGAGGCGATGAAGCCAGTATTTTTACTGGTGATTTACACAGAATGTATTCTAATTTTGCCAGTTCTAAAGGCTGGAAAATTGAGCTTGTTGATGTTGCCGAAGGCACCTCAGGGGGGTATAAAGAAATCATTTTCAATGTCAATGGGGCGGATGTTTATGGAATGTTGAAATTTGAGTCGGGAGTTCATAGAGTACAACGGGTACCACAGACCGAGACACAGGGAAGGGTACATACCTCCGCAGCTTCTGTAGTAGTAATGCCAGAAGCTGAAGAGTTTGATGTAGAGATCAAGGACAGCGATATACGAAAAGACACTTATTGTTCCTCAGGGCCAGGCGGACAATCCGTTAATACGACTTATTCCGCTGTTAGACTCACGCACATACCAACTGGGATTGTGGCTCAATGTCAAGATCAAAAATCCCAACATAAAAATTATGATAAGGCACTCAAAGTACTTCGATCAAGAATTTATGAGATTGAATTACAAAAGCGTTTGGAAGAGTTGTCAGGAAGACGAAAATCTATGGTTGTAACAGGTGATCGCTCTGCAAAAATTAGAACCTACAACTACCCCCAAGGAAGGGTAACAGATCACCGTATTGGATTAACGCAATATAATTTGACTAACGTCGTCAATGGTGATTTAGATAAATTCATTGAAGAATTAAAAATTGCCGAAAATGCCGAAAGGCTGAAAGAGGGAACCACTCAATCTGAATAAGATGAAAGCTATCGATTTATTTAAGCATATTCAACAAAAAGAATCTTTTTTATGTGTTGGCTTAGATACCGACTTACAAAAAATTCCCAAACATCTTTTAGACCTTGATGATCCTATTTTTGAATTTAACAAACAGATAATAGATGCGACACATGATTTATGTGTTGCTTACAAACCTAATATTGCCTTTTACGAATGCCTAGGCGAAAAAGGATGGGAAAGTCTCAGAAAAACAATAGACTATATTCCAGACAACCTTTTTACTATAGCCGATGCCAAACGCGGAGACATAGGTAATACATCTAAGATGTACGCTAAAACATTCTTTGAAAACTTCAATTTCGATGCAGTAACTGTTGCTCCATATATGGGCTATGACTCTGTTGTACCTTTTCTAAAGTTTAAAGACAAATGGGCTATAGTTTTAGCATTAACATCAAACCCTGGTGGTCTAGATTTTCAAATGACCTCAGATAAATATGGCACAACACTGTACCAAAAAGTACTTGAAAAGTCACAATCTTACGGAGATAATGTCATGTTTGTAGTAGGAGCTACGCGTGCTGAATTGTTGCAAGACATTAGAAAAATTGCACCAAATCACTTTCTTTTAGTACCAGGTATTGGGGCACAAGGTGGTAGTTTGTCTGAAGTGGCCAAATACGGAATGAACAAACATTGTGGTCTCTTGGTTAATTCTTCAAGAGCAATCATATATGCTGATCATTCAAAAGATTTTGCAATGAAAGCTAGAAAACAAGCGTTATTACTACAACAAGAAATGAAAATAGAGCTTGATAAACGATGTTGATTATTAATAAATTCATGAAAAAATACTTAATAACGTTGATATTTTCGTTTTTCTTTATTGACCTTATTGCCCAACAAAAACACACCATAAGTGGCTTTGTTGTGGACAAAGAAACGGGCGAAAGCTTGATTGGAGTTAATGTCATTTGGAAAGACCAATTTCAGGGTACAACTACAAATGCTTTTGGATTTTATTCCATTACCTTGCCCGAAGGCAATGTCAAAATCGATTTCTCATACATTGGTTTCGATATTTATGCTGAATCAATTTCCTTAACAGAAGACTTAACTTTGAATATTGAACTTGCTCCTTCAGCTCAAAATATTCAAGAAGTGATAGTCGTAGGCGAAGAAACCGTTGTGGATAGAACTCAATCTAGTTTAGTGGAAGTACCCGTTGAACAGATAAAAACCATACCAGCGTTTTTGGGTGAGGTAGATGTGTTGAAAGCAATTCAATTACTTCCTGGTGTGCAATCGGGAGGAGAAGGAACCAGCGGTTTTTATGTCCGCGGCGGCGGTCCTGATCAAAATCTTATTTTATTGGACGGTGTTCCGGTATATAATGCCTCACACTTATTTGGTTTCTTTTCTGTTTTCAATGCTGACGCAATAAAAAATGTTAGATTAACAAAAGGTGGATTTCCTTCTCGTTTTGGAGGTCGATTATCCTCTGTTCTTGAAATTGACATGAAAGAAGGCAACATGAAAAAGTTCCAAGGCGAAGGAAGCGTCGGATTAATTTCTTCAAAGCTTTCCATAGAAGGACCAATTTTAAAAGATAAAACATCATTTATTGTTTCTGCTAGAAGGACATATATTGATATTTTAGCCCAGCCTTTTATAAGAAAAACAAATAATGGCAATCCAGCAGGTTACTTCTTTTACGATATTAATGCTAAAATTAATCACAAGATCTCTGACAGAGATAGACTCTACTTAAGTCTGTATTCAGGTAAAGATAGGTTTTACCTTTCAGAAGATTATAATAGCAACGATCAAAAAACAACATCCGATGAAAACTTCAGTTACCGCAATGAAGCAGATTTTGGATTAGAGTGGGGGAATTTAACATCAGCACTTCGTTGGAATCATTTGTTTAGTAATAAGCTATTTAGTAATACCACTCTTACCTTTACCAAATATCAGTTTCAGACTGACTTGACGTCATCAACCTTTCAGCGTTTCCAAAACATGGTCAGCCAAGATTCTTTACAATTTGTTTATTATTCAGGGATAGAGGATGTTGGTGCTAAAATCGATTTCGATTATATCCCTAATCCTAATCACTACATTAGATTTGGAGTGAATTATATTTATCATAGTTTTTACCCAGGGGCAATCAATTTATTTGAACGAAACGTTGATATTGACTCTCTCCAAAACCAAACTACCACTATTTTAGACACCTCCTTTGTTTTTTCAGAAAGGTTATACAATAATGATAGTTTCTTATTCATTGAGGACGACATCAAAGTCAATGATCGCTTAAAAATAAATGCGGGCATTCATCTGGCGTACTTCAATACCAATGGGACGGCGTACACAGATGTGCAGCCAAGGATATCTTCTAGATACATTATTAACAAAGATTGGTCAGTCAAAGCATCCTACGCTCAAATGCAACAACACATCCACCTATTGAGTAATACTAGTGTGGGTCTACCAATTGATATTTGGGTTCCCAGTACCGATTCAGTACCGCCACAAAAATCAAGGCAATTAGCATGTTCTGTAAATCATAATTTTAAAAATGGGTTATTCGAAATTAGCTTGGAGGGCTACTATAAATCAATGGATAACCTTATTTCCCTAAAGCCAGGTACCGATATCATTGATTTTCAAGATTGGCGTGATAAAATAGAAATAGCTGGTCAAGGAAGGTCCTATGGTATAGAGCTTTTTCTTCAAAAGAAAAAAGGAAAAACAACAGGTTGGTTTGGATATACACTAGCCTTTAGTGAACGACAATTTGACAATATTAATTTTGGTAAATGGTATCCTTATAAATACGACAGAAGACATGACATTTCAGTGGTTGCATCTCACAAGTTTAACGATAAATTCGATATTGGTATGACCTGGGTCTTTGGTACGGGAAATAATATCACTCTGGAAACAGCCAGATTTCCCTCCATAAACCTTGGCGGAAATATCAATGGTATTACCGAAAATTCTATTAATGAAATTGAGTATTATCCTAGCAGAAACAATTACAGAATGGCATCTTACCATAGACTTGACCTAGGCTTAAACTTTCATAAACAAAAAAAATGGGGAGAGCGAACATGGTCCATTGGAGCGTATAATGTTTACAACAGAAAAAACCCTTTCTATATAAGAATCGATAATGAAACGACAATTGTCAACAACCAATTAGTGAATAACAAACAAGCTAAGCAGGTCAGTTTGTTTCCAATTATTCCCTCCATAACCTATAAGTTTAAATTTTAAAATGATGAAAAAACTAATTTCAATTTTCAGTATCATTTTATTTCTCGCCTCATGTGATGATTTACAAACCGTTATAGACATCGATCTACCACCTCATGAGTCAAAATTAGTCATCAACTCTTCCAACCAATTTGGAAAACCATTTAGAGCTTATATCTCTCATTCCATAGATCCATTATCAAATGATAACTTTGAGTTCTATTCAAATGCTAGTGTAACTCTTTTTGAAAACGATATGCTCATTGATACCCTTAGCTTTATTGATTCCTCTTATTTTTATCAAAGCAACGTTTCTGTTGATATAAACAAGACTTATGCTATTGAAGTTAATCACCCAAGTCATTTACTGATAAAATCAAAAAATATTAGTGCACCAGATCCTGTTGAAATTAGCACAGCTAGTAATTTGACATCAAGCTCAGCAGATGGTGTCAATAGTTTAGAATTTTCCTTTAACGATCCAATAGGGCCTAATTACTATTTGCTTAAGCTTAAGGCCTTCTTCTCTTATGAGAATTTCGATGGGCAAATACAAAATGATAGTTATGGTCTTGGATTCGATTCATCGGACCCTTCGATAAGTAATGGAAGCTTTGAATTTGATGATGAATTTTCAGCTAAAAAAGTGTTATTTGATGATGTCTTGTTTAATGGCGAAACCAAAAGGTTGCAGTTAGAATACATTAGTTTTGGCTATTATGATGATGTTGTTCGAGAAGGTTCTAAAATTGATTCAATTTCTATAATATTGTGTAGTGTTGATTACGATTTTTATCAGTATCACAAGACGAGAATTCAACAAAAACAAACGGGTGGAGGGGCCATTTTTGGTACAGAGCCAGTGAATGTCTATAACAGTTTTGATAATGATGATGGTAGCATTCCTGCTTATGGACTTTTTTCAATAATTTCAAAAGATACACTAGTGTTAAAACCTTAACTGAATGTTTGCCATGAACGAACACTTATTATATTTTATTTAGCAGTACACTCACTTTGATATTTTAGATTTTAACCACTAGACATAGCACAACTCGTACTTTTGCATGCCGCTAATAATGGTCTGTTTTCAAAAATAATTGATTGCTCAAGTTGCAGTCAATTAAAATCTATTTAGAATATCTGTGAGTGATTATTTTCCATACCATTATCATTTTAAAAAAACCTACCAACTACGAAAAAAAACCTTAGGAACATAATGGGTTGAAACAATGATAATAAACACAATATGACCACTTTTATTTGTTTATTCAAAAAAGGGGACTAATGCAATATCAAGAAAGAGCAATGCAATTCTAGTAAAATATAAAATCTGAATTCAACACAATTTACAGGAATTTTGATAAAATGGGTATCAAATCAAAGAACGCCATATAGTCTCAAGGCTTAATACAACTCAAAACTAGTTATTGTAATACTAAAAAATGTTTAAATTGCAACTTTTGAAAAAAATAATTAGCTTAAATGAAACACCTTACCCATTTTTTTGAAAAACAATTTTTTGGAGTTAGTGCTTGGTGGGCAAGCAAATTAGGTTTAAAACCATCATTTGTTAGACTATTTTTCATTTACCTATCATTTGTGAATTTTGGAATTCCTTTGGTTTACTTATTTATGGTATTTGTTTTGAGAGTAAGAAATCATTTTAAATACAAAAAACGACCCAGTGTTTTTGACCTTTAATGATAATATATAAAAATCACAATCCTCAAACGTTCATCTAGCACTAGTATTCCTTTAACTGGTAGTGATTATATGAGTGGTCGGCTTTATGTTCATAGAAGAGTATAGTTTTTTGTATGTCGTTTAGATGACAGTAATAACGGTTTCAATGGTGGGTTTTCAGTAGGTAAATCAATTTAGAGAGCCCAGCAGGCTGTTTGCTAGTTTTCTCATTATTACAACTTTTGGTACATTTGCCTATTCAGTTTCTGTGCTAACTCGTGTTGTGTGAGCGGAGAATATAAGCGGTATTAAAAGCAATTAAGAAGAAATTTCTTTAGAAGATTTGCCTAAAAATTACAAAATAAAACCATCAACGATTTGGATATAAAATACCAAACTGGATTCAAAATTATTGGCTTCAAAACTAGTGACGGCAAGTATGTTATAAATCTACACGCTGACAACCTACTTTTGCCACATTAAAATTTTTTGATTTGGGTAATATAAAGCAAATCTCGCAATTAAATAATATTTTTAACGCATTATGACTGAAAAAAAACTACTAGGTGTATGTTTCTGGCTTTCAGAAAAATTTGAATTAGATGTAACAGGTATTCGCGCCTTGTTTATTGTCGCTGCTATTTTGGGTTTTGGCTCCCCAATAGTTATCTATTTAATTTTATACCTTGTAAAGCCAAAATAATAACAAATGTCAAAGCGAATTCTCATTACCGGCAGCAATGGACTTTTGGGTCAAAAGTTGATTCACTTATTAAAGAAAAATTACCAGCTTTTAGCTACATCATTGGGTAATTGCCTTGTTAGTAATCAGACCGAATTTGAATATAAACCGCTTAACATTACTGATCAAAAAGCAATCAACGAATTAGTCGATGACTTTAAGCCTGAGGTAATAATTAATACAGCAGCCATGACCGATGTTGATGGTTGCGAAGATAACCATAAGGGTTGTGACGAACTAAATGTAAAAGCAGTGGATTACTTAGTTCAATCATGTTTTAGACACAGCGCACACCTAATTCAAATTTCAACTGATTTCATTTTTGATGGAGAAGATGGCCCTTATACTGAAACAGATTTACCAAATCCGTTAAGTTACTACGGTTTGTCAAAGTTGAAATCGGAAAAATTGATACGCCAGTCAAGTATAAAATGGACTATTCTAAGAACCATAATACTATATGGTACTGCTGAAAATTTACAGCGAAACAATATTGTTTTGTGGGGTCGTAAAGCGCTTAAAGATGGCACTGCACTAAATATTATTGATGATCAATTCCGGGCACCTACACTAGCCGAGGACTTGGCTCAGGCCTGTCTGTTAGCAATTGATAAACAAGCCTATGGTGTATTTAATGCTTCTGGCAAAGATACAATGAGTATTTATGAAATGGTGGAACGTATGGCTGACTTTTACAAATGTGATAAATCTAACATAAATCGAATTTCGTCATCCACATTAAATCAAAAAGCAAAACGACCACCAAAGACAGGTTTCATACTTGACAAATCAATTAGCGAATTAGGTTATCAGCCCCATTCGTTTGAAGAAGGTCTTCAGATTTTAGAACAACAATTAACCCAATAGAATACAACCAATGAAGAAAATTTTAACTATTGTAAGCCTCCTATTTTCAACCAATCTGTGTGCTCAGGAATCTATGTCACTGGGTGAAAGAATCAACAACTTTTTTGTGCCGATTGTAGAAGTTTTAGCAAAGGTTATTTTTTGGGACCCTGTCTCAGCTCTCGGAATTGAACTAGGTGTCACGATTCCCATTGTTGTGTTGTGGCTCATCTTTGGAGCTTTGTTTTTTACATTTAAAATGAATTTTATTAACCTACGTGGGTTTAGACACGCCATAGATTTAGTTAGGGGAAAGTATGATGACCCTAATGATAAAGGAGAGGTGTCGCATTTTCAGGCTTTAGCGACGGCTCTTTCTGCCACGGTAGGTTTAGGTAACATTGCCGGTGTAGCGGTTGCCATCACTGTTGGCGGCCCTGGAGCCACCTTTTGGATGGTAGTAGCTGGTCTACTTGGAATGTCTTCCAAATTTGTGGAATGTACGCTTGGGGTTAAATACAGAATAATAAATGACAAAGGAGAAGTTTCCGGCGGGCCGATGTATTATCTAAAGAATGGACTGTCGAAATATGGACTAGCCAAAACAGGTAAAGTATTAGCCATTTTATTTGCTTTCTTGTGCATTGGTGGGTCTTTTGGAGGGGGAAATATGTTTCAAGCCAATCAGGCCTATGCACAATTGGCTGGTCAATTCCCTATGCTTTCAGGTAATGGTCCAATGTTCGGATTCATTCTAGCACTACTTGTGGGAACTGTTATCATTGGAGGAATAAAAAGTATTGCAAGAGTCACTGAAAAAATTGTGCCAATTATGGCAGTATTGTACGTTACAGCTGCCTTAATAATTTTGTCTGTTCATTTTATTGAATTAGGCAATGCATTTGCTATGATTATAAAAGGTGCTTTTGCTCCAAGTGCGGCATTTGGAGGCTTTATTGGAGTAATAATTCAAGGGTTTAGAAGGGCTGCCTTTTCAAATGAAGCGGGTGTTGGTTCGGCATCAATTGCGCACTCTGCCACAAAAACCAATGAACCTGTCAGCGAAGGATTGGTTTCACTATTGGAGCCATTTATTGATACCGTAGTAATTTGTACAATGACCGCTCTTGTTATTATAGTAACAGGTATGTCAGGAGTACAAGGTATTGAAGGTGCTCAATTAACATCTCAAGCATTTGAAAGTGTTATTTCATGGTTTCCCTATGTGTTAGTAATAGCTATATTTTTATTTGCCTTTTCTACCATGATATCCTGGTCATATTACGGACTAAAGTCATGGACCTATTTGTTTGGATCTTCCAAAAAATCTGAACTTGTCTACAAGCTAATTTTTCTTGTATTTATAATAATCGGATCATCTGTAAAATTAGGTGCTGTATTGGATTTTTCAGATATGATGATTTTAGCTATGGCGTTTCCGAATATACTAGGACTTTTAATTCTTTCTGGAGAAGTTAAGCTTGACTTAAAAAAATATATGAATAAAATTAATTCAGGAGAAATTAAAAAGAAATAAACAACCTGAGGTGCCATGAAGAACGTATTTTATTTTTAGCTCAACACAAAAACTAGCCGTCCTTGTGCTTTGTGTGATTATCATTTCTATGGCATTGATTACTGACCATTTCAGCCATCGAAATTTCGAAAAGATTATGACTTCACTGAATTTGAAAATTTATTAAACGGCCTAAGAAAAAGCCGAAAAAAAACCACCAAAAGCGTAATTAAAAATAAGAAAGTGTACAAGTCAAACTATTCTAAACTCAAGCTTACAATGTTAGAAATTAATTCAGCAGATAGCTTAGATTTTATGACCTTGTCCCAAACTGGGTCTTTTTTTGCTAGTAAAATATATAAGTACCTTTCAACTGCCAGGTGGCTTTTATTCAAAAAGCCAGTTGCATGAAGTGTATGGGATGGACTGCGCTAGATTTGTCCAGTTTCAAAAGCACTTACTAGTTGACACGTCTCTTATTAAAACATTACATTAATATCGCAAGTCAACAAGAACTCAGTAAACATCCATACAGATCTTATAAATTAGCTATCGTTATTTGCAACTACAGACATCAAAACGGTCATTTCAAAAGCTTGCAAGATTTGAAGAATATTCTCTTGATAGACTCCAACAAATTTTGTAAAATTGTAACCTATTTTATCACCAAATGACAGTCAAAAACTTCCAATCACTAATAGAAAAAAAAATCAGAGAAATCAGTGATTTTCCCAAAGAGGGTATAGCATATAAAGATATTACTCCCTTGTTGCAATGTCCTAGTACATCATCCATTGTTATCGATGCCTTTGCACAACACCTATCTCAATCAAAAGTAGATGCCATTGTAGGTATTGAAAGCCGTGGTTTTCTTTTCGGAATGATGCTGGCAAATCGAATGAACGTCCCGTTTATTCCTGTTCGGAAAGCCGGAAAGCTACCCTACCATACTGTGGCTAAAAAATATGAACTAGAATATGGTACTGCAACTATTGAAATTCACTCTGACGCCATCCAAGAAGGTTGGCATGTTGTAGTTCATGACGACCTACTAGCTACAGGAGGAACAGCTAATGCTGCGGCAGAGCTTGTTAAACAATTAGGAGGAAACGTCTCAGCTTTTCTTTTTTTAATAGAATTGACCTATTTATTTGGAAGAGAGAGGATAAAAAACAATGCCGACACGATTGTATCTTTGATCAAATACTAAACTATGAATTTTAGCTATAACGAAAATCAACTTTTAATTGCAGATATGGTGCAATCCTTCATGCTCAAGGAAGTTGAGCCACACATGAAAGCCTGGGACGAAAATCAAACCTTTCCCATTCATGTATTCAAAAAGCTAGGAGAGCTTGGTTTAATGGGTGTTTTAGTTCCACAAGAGTACGGAGGGGCCGGTTTTGGATATCTTGAATACGTCACTGCTATTGAAGAGCTTTCCAAGGTCGATCCATCAATAGGTTTGTCTATGGCCGCACACAACTCTCTGTGTACTGGTCATATTTTACAATTTGGAAGCCAAGAACAAAAACTAAAATATCTTCCTAAGTTAGCCAGCGCAGAATGGATAGGTGCATGGGGATTAACAGAACACAACACTGGCTCAGATTCTGGCGGAATGTTAACAACTGCAGTCAAAGATGGAAAGCATTGGGTAATAAATGGTGCAAAAAATTTTATAACACATGCTATTAGCGGAGACATTGCCGTTATAATTGCCAGAACTGGTCAAAAAAGCGATTCAAAAGGCATGTCTGCATTCATTGTAGAGAAAGGAACGCCTGGATTAAGTTATGGTAAAAAGGAAGATAAGCTTGGAATGAGGGCCTCAGAAACCGCCGAGCTCATTTTTGTTGATTGTAGAATACCAGAACAAAATATCTTGGGAGATATTGGTGAAGGTTTTGTTCAAGCTATGAAAGTCCTTGATGGAGGAAGAATATCCATTGCTGCACTTTCTTTAGGAATAGCTAAAGGGGCTTTTCAAGCGTCTTTGAAATATGCTAAAGACAGAGTGCAGTTTGGCAAACCCATAGCCCAGCATCAAGCCATCTCCTTTAAACTAGCAGATATGGCTACAAAGATAGATGCCTCTGAATTACTAATTTATAACGCTGTAAGTCAAAAAAACTTTGGACAAAAAATTACACAAAGTGGATCAATGGCAAAGTATTTTTCATCTGAAGTTGCAGTAAATGTATCATCCGAAGCCATTCAAATTTTTGGGGGCTACGGTTTTACCAAAGACTTTCCAGTCGAACGATTTTACAGAGATTCTAAGCTATGTACAATAGGCGAAGGCACCTCAGAAATTCAAAAAATAGTCATTGCAAAACAAATTTTGAAATAAATCTGGCACTTGTGAAAGATATATTTCTATATTTGCAACCCAATTATTAAAATTTATGATAATAATTCCAGTTAAAGACGGCGAATCTATTGACAGAGCGCTTAAAAAGTTTAAAAAGAAGTTCAATCTAACAGGAACTATGAAACAACTAAGAGAGCGCAAGGAGTTCACCAAAAAATCTGTTGAATTACGAAATCAAAAGATAAGAGCCGCCTACAAAGAAACTCTACGCAGAGAAGAAGACTAAATCTCTTGTTGCTCCAATTGATATTTTAGCTTTAATTTGTTATATTCGTATCAATTGGTGTTTTTTTATGTCATGTATTCAACCTTTTCTTGATTACCTTTCACTTGAAAAAAGATATTCTGTTAACACAGTTCGATCTTATAAATCAGACTTATCTCTTTTTCTAAACTTTCTGGAGGATAGATGTCTTACAACACCAACTAAAGCCACTAACAAAATGATAAGAAGTTGGTTGGTTTCGGAAATTGAAAAGGGAAATTCGCCAAGAAGCATTAATAGAAAAATTTCATCCTTGAAATCATTTTATAAATACGCTATTAAACAAAATCTTGTCAAAAAAAATCCAACCATTTTATTGAGTACATCAAAAGTACCTAAAAAAATTCCAAGTTTTCTTAGTCAAGACGAAATAAACAACCTCCTCGATAACTATCAATTTCAGGACAATTTCGAAGGAAAGAGAGATCGATTGTTAGTTGAGTTATTTTATTCGACAGGAATCAGACTGTCCGAACTCATAAATATCAAAGTCATGGATGTTGACCATTATCAACATCAATTAAAAGTGTTAGGCAAGCGAAATAAAGAACGAATTATTCCGTTAACCAAAGAGTTAATAAATTCTATAGGATCGTATATGAAACTAAGACAAAATTTATGCCAAAAAGATCAAACGATTCTTTTGTTGACCGAAAATGGAAAAAGACTTAATACCTCATTTGTATACAGAACAATAAATCATCTGCTGTCGACTGTGAGTAGTTTAAAAAGTACCAGTCCACACGTACTCCGTCATACTTTTGCTACTCACATGCTTAACAATGGCGCAGACCTTAATGTCATAAAGGAAATACTGGGTCATGCTAGTCTTGCTGCCACCCAGGTGTACACTCACAATTCTATTGAGAAACTAAAAACTGTTTATAAAAACGCTCACCCTAGAGCATAAATTTAATTTAGCATGCAAATTACCATTCATTCCATTCATTTTGATGCTGACCAAAAGCTTCTAAATCTCATTCACAAAAAAATAGAAAAACTTAACCTGTTTGATGATGAACTAATTTTTTCAGAAGTTTTTTTGAGACTTGAAAAATCAGACACCAATTCTAACAAAATTGTAGAGGTGAAAATAAATACAAAAAACAAAGAGTTTTTTGCAAGTAAGCAATGTGAGTCATTCGAACAAGCCATTGACTTAGTACAAGACGCACTAAAACGTCAGGTCAAAAAAAATAAAGAACGAAATCGCTAAATCTATCTCTTTTATAAAAAACTTTCATTCAAATAAAAAAAAAGCATATTAGTTATTTGTGTGAACAAAAAACTTTAATACATTTGCAAACCCTTTTTAAGAGGGGCTGTTTTTTTATTTATTGATTTGCCGCTATAGCTCAGCTGGCTAGAGCAGCTGATTTGTAATCAGCAGGTCGTGGGTTCGAGTCCCTCTAGCGGCTCAGTTCTTAGTTTAAGAGCTATAATCGTAAGGGGAGATACTCAAGCGGTCAACGAGGACAGACTGTAAATCTGTTGGCTACGCCTTCGTAGGTTCGAATCCTGCTCTCCCCACTTTATTGATTATTAGCGGGAGTAGCTCAGCTGGCCAGAGCATCAGCCTTCCAAGCTGAGGGTCGCGGGTTCGAATCCCGTCTCCCGCTCTCTAAGCTAAGCCGATGTAGCTCAGGGGTAGAGCGTTTCCTTGGTAAGGAAGAGGTCACGGGTTCAAATCCCGTCATTGGCTCAACAAATAAAAAAACAGCTTTTCTTTGAAATAAGAGGGCTTAACTTTAAATTAATTAAAAATAGCTAGCTATGGCAAAAGAGAATTTTAATCGTACCAAACCACACTTAAACATTGGTACAATCGGTCATGTTGACCACGGTAAAACAACCTTGACTGCCGCAATTACTAAGGTATTGGCGGATGCTGGATTGGCTGAAGCCCAGGCATTTGATTCTATCGATAATGCACCAGAAGAAAAAGAAAGAGGTATTACAATCAATACTGCTCATGTTGAGTATGAAACTGCAAACCGTCACTACGCTCACGTAGATTGTCCAGGTCACGCTGACTACGTCAAGAACATGGTTACAGGTGCTGCACAAATGGATGGAGCTATCTTAGTGTGTGCGGCCACTGACGGTCCAATGCCTCAAACCAGAGAGCACATTCTGTTGGCTCGCCAGGTTGGTGTTCCTGCTGTTGTTGTTTTTCTAAACAAAGTGGATATGGTGGACGACGAAGAACTATTAGAACTAGTTGAAATGGAGGTAAGAGAATTGCTTTCTTTCTACGAGTACGATGGCGATAACGCTCCAGTTGTTTCCGGATCTGCATTAGGTGCACTAAACGGAGAAGCCCAGTGGGTTGATACAGTAATGAAGCTAATGGAAGAAGTGGATAATTTCATTCCAGAGCCAGTAAGAGACAACGCCAAAGACTTCTTGATGCCTATCGAGGATGTGTTTACCATTACAGGTCGTGGTACAGTTGCTACCGGCCGAATTGAAACGGGAATTGCTAACTCTGGTGACGCGGTTGATATTATTGGTATGGGAGCTGAGAAGTTAGGTTCTACAATTACTGGGGTTGAAATGTTCCGTAAAATTTTAGATAGAGGTGAAGCTGGCGACAACGTAGGTATCCTTCTTCGTGGTATTGAAAAAACCGATATCAAACGAGGTATGGTAATATGTAAGCCAGGGTCTGTAACACCGCACACAAAGTTCAAAGCTGAAGTGTATATCTTGAAAAAAGAAGAAGGTGGTCGTCATACACCATTCCACAATAAATACCGTCCACAGTTTTACTTAAGAACAACTGACGTAACCGGAGAAATTCACTTACCAGACGGAACAGAAATGGTAATGCCTGGTGACAACCTAACAATTACAGTTGAATTAATTAATAAAGTGGCAATGAGTGTTGGACTTCGTTTTGCTATCCGTGAAGGTGGTAGAACTGTTGGTGCAGGACAGATTACAGAAATTGTTAACTAATAACTATATTCATTTTTAGTATTGGATGTTTGCTAATTTTAGCACATCCAATACTAACCTTAACGGGTGTAGCTCAATTGGTAGAGTAGTGGTCTCCAAAACCATTGGTTGGGAGTTCGAGTCTCTCCACCCGTGCTAAAATGTTTGAGATGGCAAAATTTGTTGAATACATAAAAGAATCGGCAGACGATTTAATGAACAAGGTTTCTTGGCCCAGTTGGAAAGAACTTCAAGGTAGTTCTATTGTTGTGGCCATAGCATCTCTTATCATAGCACTAATTGTCTATGTTATGGACCTAGGGTTTCGAAATATACTAGAAGTTATCTACGAACTATTTTAATTAGAAATGGCTGAAAAACATTGGTATGTAGTTAGAGCAATTGGTGGACAGGAGAGAAAAGTATCCACTTACATTGAAAACGAAATTTCTCGTCTTAACATGGGTGATTTTGTCTCACAAATACTAGTTCCTACAGAAAAGGTCTTTCAAATCAGAAACGGTAAAAAAGTCAGTAAAGAAAGAAACTTTTTCCCTGGTTACATTCTTATTGAAGCTAATCTTGTTGGAGAAGTTCCGCACATAGTTAAGTCGGTTCCAGGTGTAATTGGCTTTTTAGGTGCAACTAAGGGCGGCGAACCTGTTCCAATGAGGATTTCTGAAGTTAATAGAATATTAGGAAAAGTCGATGAGCTAGCCATTACTGATGAAGAGATAGTTAATCCTTATGTAATTGGTGAGTCTGTTAAAGTAATCGATGGCCCTTTCAACTCTTTCAGTGGATTTATAGAAGAAATCGATGAGCAGAAGAAAAAATTAAAAGTAACAGTAAAGATATTTGGAAGAAAAACACCTGTGGAGCTTGGCTTTATGCAAGTCGAAAAAGAATAGACTCCACCAGTTTTATTCCATAAAATTATTTTAATCAATGGCAAAAGAAGTAAGTAAAATAGTCAAACTACAGGTTCGGGGTGGAGCTGCAAACCCTTCACCTCCTGTTGGTCCTGCTCTTGGTGCAGCAGGAGTTAATATTATGGAGTTTTGCAAGCAGTTTAATGCTCGAACTCAAGAAAAACAAGGTAAAATACTTCCAGTTGTTATTACGGTGTATGCTGATAAATCATTTGAATTCGTAATCAAAACAGCACCGGCTGCAGTACAACTTTTAGAAGCTTCCAAGAAAAAGAAAGGATCTGGTGAACCAAACAGAAATAAAGTAGGTTCTGTTACTTGGGATCAAGTCAAAGCTATTGCCGAAGATAAGATGCCTGATTTAAATGCATTTTCTGTAGAATCTGCCATGTTGATGGTTGCTGGGACTGCAAGAAGTATGGGTCTAACAGTGAAAGGAGGAACTGCTCCGCAGAAAAATTAATCATTATGGCAAGATTGAGTAAAAAAATGAAGCAAGCGTCTGAGTTGATTGACAAATCTATTTCTTACAACCTTGCCGACGCGGCAGGTCTAATGAAGTCGGTAACTACCACCAAATTCGACGCGTCAGTTGATATAGCGGTAAAATTGGGCGTTGATCCCAAGCAAGCGAACCAAATGGTTAGAGGAGTAGTCACACTTCCACATGGTACAGGCAAAGAAGTAAAAGTTTTAGCTTTGGTTACCGCTGATAAAGAAGCTGAAGCGAAAGATGCTGGTGCTGATTTTGTAGGGTTAGATGATTTCATAGAAAAAATTAAAGGTGGATGGACTGATGTAGATGTTATCATTACTATGCCTTCAGTAATGGGAAAGCTAGGTGCTCTTGGTAGAATTCTTGGACCCCGAGGGCTAATGCCTAATCCAAAAACAGGTACAGTTACAATGGAGGTTGGTAAAGCTGTATCTGATGTTAAAAAAGGTAAGATAGATTTTAAAGTTGACAAGTTTGGCATTATACATTGTGCTATTGGTAAATCCTCTTTTGATGCATCTAAACTAGTCGACAACGCGAATGAGCTTTTACAGACAATTATTAAATTGAAACCATCTGCTTCCAAAGGAACGTACATGCAAAGCGTACACATGTCGAGTACGATGAGCCCAAGTATTCGTATTGACGAAAAATCATTCTAATTAGACACTATTATGAATAGAGAAGAGAAAAATAAAGCAATTGATCAATTAAATGTTCAGCTAGTAGACAATAAAAACTTCTATCTTACAGACATTTCTGGTCTCAATGCTCAAAGTAACAGTGACTTAAGACGTCTTTGCTATAAAAGTGATGTCAAAATTCAGGTTATCAAAAATTCACTTTTGAAAAAGGCAATGGAGAAAAACGATGTTGATTTCGAACAAATGTATAATTCTTTGAAAGGAAATACAGCTATTATGTTTTCGGAATCATCTAACGCTCCGGCTAAAATAATTAAAGAGTTTAGAAAGAAAGAAGATAAACCAGTACTAAAATCAGCTTACATTGAAGAAAGTTTTTATTTTGGCGATGATCAAGTCGAGGTATTGTGCTCTCTAAAGTCCAAAAACGAACTTATTGGAGAAATCATTACTTTGCTCCAATCCCCTCCAAAGAATGTTATATCATCTCTCCAATCAGCTGGCGGTACACTCTCTGGAATACTAAAAACATTATCAGAAAGAAAAGAATAGTGATTACGCACCACTAATTTTAATGCTTCCACATTAAAACAAATTGTTAACAAATAAATTAATTAAACATGGCAGATTTAAAAGCGTTCGCAGAACAACTAGTCAACCTTACCGTTAAAGAAGTAAGTGAATTAGCTGACATCTTAAAAGATGAGTATGGTATTGAGCCAGCAGCGGCTGCTGTTGCAGTGGCTGGACCAGCCGCAGGCGGTGGTGGTGAAGCTGCTGACGAAAAGTCAGAATTCGACGTTATTCTAAAAGCGGCAGGTGGTTCCAAACTAGCTGTGGTCAAACTTGTTAAAGAATTAACTGGTCTAGGCCTCAAAGAAGCTAAAGGAATCGTTGATAGCGCACCAGCTCCAGTAAAGGAAGGAGTAGCAAAAGATGAAGCTGAAGCACTAAAAACCCAACTTGAGGGCGCAGGTGCTGAAGTTGAGCTTAAATAAGATCATTAATTTCAACAAAGGGCTTAAGCTGTAAACACCATTTTACAGCTTAGGCCATTTTGTGTTTCAAAAGAATATATTTTAATTTAACATTGTAGCCCATTGAACTCAGCAAAAACGAACGACAGAATCAACTTCGCGTCTATTAAAAACAAGTTAGACTATCCAGACTTTTTAGACATACAGATAGGCACATTTAAAGAATTTTTTCAATTAGGTACACCTTCACACGACAGAAAACAAGAAGGTCTTTGGCAAGTATTCAATGATCATTTTCCTATTTCTGATTCCAGGAATAATTTTGTTCTTGAGTTTATTGATTACACCATCGATCCACCAAGGTATTCAATAGAAGAATGTATTGAAAGAGGTCTTACCTACAAAGTACCACTTAAGGCTAAACTTAAGTTGTATTGTACCGACCCGGATCACGAGGATTTTGAAACTATTGAACAAGAAGTATTTTTGGGTTCAGTACCTTACGTAACGCCCAAAGGGTCATTTGTTATAAATGGAGCTGAGCGGGTTGTTGTATCTCAGTTACATCGTTCTCCTGGTGTTTTCTTTGGACACAGTTTTCACGCCAATGGCGCAAAATTATATTCTGCTAGAGTGATACCTTTCAAAGGATCATGGATTGAATTTGCTACTGATATTCATAACGTCATGTATGCATACATTGATAGAAAGAAAAAATTACCCGTAACCACATTATTACGTTCTATTGGCTTTGAAAATGATAAAGATATTCTTGAAATCTTTAATCTAGCTGACGAAATCAAAGTTAGCAAAGCGGCACTTAAGCGAGTGGTTGGAAGAAAATTGGCCGCTCGTATTTTGAAGACTTGGGTAGAAGATTTTGTGGATGAAGATACAGGAGAGGTAGTTTCTATCGAAAGAAATGAAGTAATAGTTGACAGAGAAACTATAATTGAAAAGTTTCACATTGAAGAAATAATTGAATCAGGTTCAAAAACTGTACTTTTACACAAAGAGGATGTAAGTACTTCTGAATTCGCCATAATTTATAATACACTACAGAAAGATCCAACCAACTCTGAAAAGGAAGCTGTTATGTATATTTACAGACAACTTCGTAATGCAGAGCCACCAGATGAAGAAACCGCTAGAGGAATAATTGATAAATTGTTTTTCTCAGATCAGCGATATAGTCTTGGCGAAGTAGGCCGTTTTAGGATAAACAAAAAACTAGGACTTGAAGTAGATTCAAACACTCAAATTCTAACTAAAGAAGATATTATCTCTATCATCAAAAACCTAGTAGAACTTGCTAACTCAAAGACAAACGTTGATGATATTGATCACCTGAGTAACAGACGAGTCAGAACAGTTGGTGAACAGCTCTCTAACCAGTTCAGTTTAGGTCTTTCAAGAATGGCTCGAACAATAAGAGAAAGAATGAACGTACGTGATAACGAAGTTTTCACGCCCGTTGATTTGATTAATGCTAAAACATTGTCAAGTGTAATCAACTCATTTTTTGGTACCAATCAGTTGTCGCAGTTTATGGACCAAACAAACCCACTTGCCGAAGTTACTCACAAGCGAAGAATGTCGGCTTTAGGACCTGGTGGACTTTCTAGAGAGCGAGCTGGTTTCGAGGTGCGTGACGTACACTATACGCACTATGGCAGATTGTGCCCTATCGAAACACCTGAAGGACCCAATATTGGACTAATTTCATCACTCTGTGTGTATGCTAAAGTTAACAAACTAGGCTTCATTGAAACGCCATATCGAAAAGTAGAAGAAGGTATTGTAAAGGTCAACGAACAGCCAGTGTATCTTTCTGCTGAGGAAGAAAATGATATGACCATCGCTCAAGCAAATGCTCCTTTCAATGAAAAAGGCAACTTTGAAGTAGACAGAGTAAAAGCGAGATTTGAGGGAGACTACCCGGTTACAGAACCTCAAAATATTGATCTTATGGACGTAGCACCCAATCAAATTGCTTCTATTGCGGCCTCATTGATACCGTTCCTGGAGCATGATGATGCTAACCGAGCTTTGATGGGTTCTAACATGATGAGACAAGCGGTTCCTTTATTAAAAACAGATGCACCAATTGTGGGTACAGGTCTCGAACCTCAGGTAGCTAGAGACTCTAGAGTATTAATAAATGCAGAAGGAAATGGTGTAGTAGAGTACGTTGACTCAAACGAAATTCATATTCGATATGAGTTGACCGACGATGAAAAGTTACTTTCTTTTGAAAATGAAGTAAAAGTTTACAATCTCACCAAATTCAAGAAAACCAACCAAAACACATGCATCAACCTAAAGCCAATTGTTAAAAAGGGAGATTTAATCACTAAAGGTCAAGTATTGTGTGAAGGTTTTGCAACTCAAAACGGAGAGTTGGCTATCGGAAGAAATTTGAAAGTAGCCTTCATGCCTTGGAAAGGTTACAACTTTGAGGATGCTATAGTACTTTCTGAAAGAGTCGTTAGAGAAGATTTATTTACTTCTATCCACATTGAAGAAATGATAGTCAATGTTCGTGATACCAAAAGAGGAAAAGAAGAACTAACAGCTGATATACCCAATGTTTCCGAAGAAGCTACCAAAGACTTAGACGAAAATGGAATGATTCGAGTTGGTGCTGAACTGAAGCCTGGAGATATCATTATTGGTAAGATTACCCCTAAAGGAGAATCAGATCCAACTCCTGAAGAAAAGCTATTAAAAGCTATTTTTGGGGATAAAGCAGGAGATGTCAAAGACGCCTCACTAAAGGCTAGGCCCTCATTTAAAGGTGTTGTTATTGATAAAAAGTTATTCTCAAAATCTATAAAAGATAAGAGAGTACGAGCTATGGACAAAGAGTCAGTGGCAGAACTTGAAAGCGAATACAATGAAGTATTTGCCAACCTTAAGTCCGTTTTAATAAATAAGCTATTTACACTTTTAAGTGGTAAAACTTCACAAGGTGTTATGAGTGATTTAGGTGATGAACTCATAGCAAAGGGAGTAAAGTATACCCTCAAGGCACTACAAGCCATAGATTACGATACTCTAGATGCCAATAAAAGCAAATGGATTTTAGACAAAGAGTTAAACGCAAAAGCCGAGGCTCTTATGAATAACTACTCTCTAAAGTACAGTGAGTTGTTGAGTGAACTGAGACGTAAAAAGTTTGCTATCACTGTGGGTGATGAATTACCAACTGGTGTACTTAAACTAGCCAAAGTTTACATTGCAAAAAAACGTAAGATTCAGGTTGGTGACAAGCTAGCTGGTCGTCACGGAAATAAAGGAATTGTAGCAAAAATCGTGCGTGACGAAGATATGCCATTCCTTAACGATGGTTCGACCGTTGATATAATATTAAACCCTCTTGGTGTACCTTCCCGAATGAATCTGGGTCAAATTTATGAAACAGTGTTGGGTTGGGCCGGACAAAAATTAGACAAAAAGTATTTTACGCCAGTTTTTGACGGTGCATCGATTGAAGATATAAATAAAGAAACCGATCAAGCTGGTTTGCCACGATTTGGACAAACATTCCTTTATGATGGTGGAACAGGTGAGCGTTTTGATCAACCAGCTACTGTTGGTATCATATACATGCTTAAACTTGGTCACATGGTTGATGACAAAATGCACGCCAGATCAATAGGCCCATATTCTTTAATTACTCAACAGCCTCTAGGTGGTAAAGCTCAGTTTGGTGGACAAAGACTTGGAGAAATGGAAGTTTGGGCGCTTGAGGGATACGGTGCTTCTAACATTTTGCAGGAAATGCTAACAGTTAAATCTGATGACGTCATTGGACGTGCTAAAGCATATGAAGCAATAGTGAAAGGCAGTCCAATGCCAACCCCTGGTATTCCTGAGTCATTCAACGTTTTGATGCATGAACTTCTAGGATTAGGACTAAAAGTAACTCTCGATTAAAATAACTCTTATTTACTCTACATTAATACATACAGTACATGGCACTAAGAAAAAATAAAAAAGAAGTAAACAAAGTATTTAATAACATAACCATTAGCTTAGCTTCACCAGAAGACATTTTGGCCAAATCCAGTGGAGAGGTAACCAAACCTGAAACTATCAATTACAGAACTTATAAACCAGAAAGAGATGGTTTATTTTGTGAAAGAATTTTTGGGCCTACTAAAGATTTTGAGTGCTACTGTGGTAAATACAAACGTATACGATACAGAGGCATAATATGTGATCGATGTGGCGTTGAGGTAACGGAGAAAAAAGTGAGAAGAGAACGCACTGGTCACATTCAACTAGTTGTTCCCGTTGCACACATATGGTATTCCAAGTCAAACCCTAACAAAATAGGATACCTTTTAGGTCTTCCAAGCAAAAAGTTAGACATGATTATTTACTACGAACGTTTCGTAGTTATTCAGCCTGGAAAAGCTAAAAATGCAGAAGGAGAACCTTTGCAATACATGGATTTTCTTACAGAAGATGAATACCTTGATGCTCTCGAACAACTACCTTCCGAAAACAGATACCTAGATGATGAGGATCCCAACAAGTTTATCGCAAAAATGGGTGCTGAAGCATTAATAGAATTATTGAGCAGACTAGACTTGGATCAACTATCCTTTGATTTGAGACATAAAGCTAATACAGAAACCTCGCAGCAACGAAAAACAGAAGCTCTAAAACGCCTTCAAGTAATAGAGTCTTTCAGAGACGCCAACTCAAGAATAGAAAACAAGCCGGAGTGGATGATTATCAAGGTTATTCCTGTCATTCCACCAGAATTAAGGCCACTTGTCCCATTAGATGGTGGACGTTTTGCTACTTCTGATTTAAACGATCTATACAGAAGAGTTATCATCAGAAATAACAGACTTAAGCGTCTTATAGAAATTAAAGCACCTGAGGTTATATTAAGAAACGAAAAACGAATGTTGCAGGAATCTGTAGATTCATTGTTTGATAATTCAAGAAAGTCAAGCGCTGTGAAAACAGAATCCAATAGAGCTCTTAAATCTCTTTCAGATAGCTTAAAAGGAAAGCAAGGAAGGTTCCGTCAAAATCTTTTGGGTAAAAGAGTTGACTACTCTGCACGATCTGTTATTGTAGTTGGTCCAGAGTTAAAAATGCACGAGTGCGGACTTCCAAAAAATATGGCTGCAGAATTATTTAAGCCGTTTATCATAAGAAAAATGATTGACAGAGGTATTGTCAAAACGGTCAAATCTGCAAAGAAGATTATTGACAAACGCGAACCCGTTGTTTGGGATATTCTTGAAAATGTAATGAAAGGCCATCCAGTACTTCTTAACCGAGCACCGACCTTACACCGATTAGGTATTCAGGCCTTCCAGCCAGTAATGATTGAAGGAAAAGCTATTAGACTTCACCCATTAGTATGTACGGCATTTAACGCCGATTTTGATGGTGACCAAATGGCTGTTCATTTACCCTTGGGCGAAGCTGCTGTTTTGGAAGCTCAATTACTAATGTTGGCCTCTCACAACATACTAAACCCTGCCAATGGAGCACCTGTTACGGTGCCTTCTCAGGATATGGTACTTGGTTTATATTACATGACCAAGCCACTCAAAGGTGCCAAAGGCGAGGGATTAACGTTCTTCTCACAAGATGAAGTAAAAATTGCTTTCAATGAAGGAATCGTTGATTTACATACCATCATTAAAGTAAAAGCTAATGTTGAAGAGAACAAACAATTGGTAAACAAGCTAATTGAAACTTCTGTTGGAAGAGTTTTGTTCAATGAGCACGTACCAGAAACGATGGGATTTGTTGATCAGTTATTGACCAAAAAAGCCCTAAGAGACGTGATTGGTGATGTTCTGACACATGCTGGAATTGCTCGTACAACGCAGTTTTTGGATGCCATTAAAGAAATTGGCTATCATTTTGCATTCAAAGGTGGTCTTTCATTCAACTTAGGCGATGTAATCATTCCTAACGAAAAAGATACTATGATCACAGATGCTTACAGTCAGGTAGATGAGGTCACTTCCAACTACAATATGGGATTCATTACCAACAACGAGCGTTATAATCAAGTCATTGATATTTGGTCAAACACCAACGCACATCTTACCGAAAAAGTAATGAATCAGTTGAGTTCAGATAAAGAAGGATTTAACTCTGTTTACATGATGCTTGACTCAGGAGCAAGAGGTTCCAAAGAGCAGATTAAGCAGCTTGGTGGTATGAGAGGTCTTATGGCTAAACCGCAAAAATCGGGAGATAAAAGCGGAGCAGCTATCATTGAAAACCCTATTATCGCTAATTTCAAGGAAGGCCTTTCTATTCTTGAGTACTTCATCTCAACACACGGTGCTCGAAAAGGATTGGCCGATACCGCTCTTAAGACCGCCGACGCAGGTTATCTCACAAGACGATTGGTAGATGCATCACAGGATGTAGTTGTCAAAATAGAAGATTGTGGTACTCTAAGAGGATTAGAAATATCCGCCTACAAGAAAAATGATGAAATCGTTGAGCCACTCAAAGACAGAATTGTTGGTAGAGTATCATTACATGACATTTATTCTGACGATGGTAACCTAATTGTTGCTGCCGATGACATGATCAATGAACTTATCGCCAAACAAATTGAAGAAAATAATATTGAATCTGTTGAAGTACGTTCAGTACTTACCTGCGAAGCCAAAAAAGGGGTGTGCGCCAAGTGTTATGGCAGAAACCTATCGACAGGAAAAATGGCTGTTTCAGGGGATACTGTAGGTGTAGTGGCTGCACAGTCCATTGGTGAGCCAGGTACTCAGCTGACCTTAAGAACCTTCCACTTTGGAGGAACGGCATCAAAAATTGCCTCAGAATCGAGCATAGTTACTAAGTTTGATGGAAAAGTAGAGATTGATGATTTAAAAACTATCAAAACCAAAAACGAAGAAGGTGAAGATATCCAAATGGTAATAAGTCGAACTTCAGAAATACGAATTATTGATGATAAGTTAGGCATAGTTCTTTCTACCAATAACATTCCTTACGGATCAACTCTTTATGTAGAATCGGCTAAGAAGGTCAAAAAAGGCACTAAAATTTGTGACTGGGACCCATATAATGCAGTAATAGTTTCTGAATTCAATGGTACCGTTGCTTTCAACGATATTATTGAAGGTATGTCCTTTAGAGTTGAGTCTGATGAACAGACTGGATTTGAAGAAAAAGTAATGATCGAGCGAAAGGATAAAACGTTGAATCCGTCCATTTCTATTGTCAACAAGAAAGCGTCAGAAACACGTAACTATAGCATCCCTGTAAAAGCTCATTTGACAGTTGACGATAATCAGAAAATCAAAGCTGGTCAGGTTATTGCTAAAATTCCAAGATTAGGATCTTCTTTAGGTGATATTACTGGTGGACTGCCTAGGGTAACTGAGTTATTCGAGGCGCGTGACCCATCTAATCCAGCCATCGTTACAGAAATTGATGGAATTGTATCTTTTGGACCCAAAATTAAAAGAGGAAATAAAGAAGTCATTATAACATCTAAAACAGGTCAAGTTTCCAAATACCTAATTCCATTATCTAAGCATTTACTTGTCCAAGAAAATGATTTTGTAAAATCTGGAATGCCTCTTTGTGATGGTGCCATAACACCATCTGATATTTTACGTATCAAAGGACCAACCGCTGTGCAAGAATACATTGTTAATGAAATACAAGAGGTCTACAGACTACAAGGGATGAAAATTAACGATAAGCATTTCGAGGTAGTAGTAAGACAAATGATGCGTAAAATGTCAATTGTCGATGCTGGTGACACCCGATTCTTGGATGGCCAGGTAGTCACCAAGTTAGAGTTTTTAGAAGAAAATGATCGTGTATTCGGAATGAAGGTTATTGAAAATCCAGGCGATTCTCAAATTTTAAAACCAGGACAAATCATTTCAGCACGAAAGCTTAGAGAAGAAAATTCAAGATTGAGACGTAAGGACTTAAAAACGGTAGAGGTAAGAGAAATTGTGCCAGCTACCAGTGAGCAAAAAATTCAAGGAATTACACGTGCCGCCCTTCAAACCAATAGTTGGGTGTCTGCAGCTTCATTCCAAGAAACGACCAAAGTTCTTAACGCAGCTGCTATTAGTGGTAAGCGCGATGGTTTAGAAGGATTGAAAGAAAATGTTATTGTAGGACACAAGATTCCAGCTGGTACAGGTCTTCGCAAGTTCGATGATATCATTGTTGGTTCTAATGACGAGTACAATGAGCTAATGGCCATTAAGGAGCAAGACGATGAAATCCAAGAAATCAATTAATGACTAATGATATGGCTGAAGAAAAGAAAGGTTTAAATATTGAATTAACCGAGGAAATTGCTGAAGGAACGTATAGTAATTTAGCAATAATTAATCATTCACCTTCAGAGTTTGTCCTGGATTTCATCAAGATTATGCCTGGTGTTCCAAAAGCAAAAGTAAAATCTAGGGTGTTACTAACACCTCAGCATGCTAAACGTCTACTCAAGGCATTATCGGACAATATTTCCAAGTTTGAATCTCAACATGGAGAAATCAAAAACATGGACGCCCCTACTAATATTCCATTGACATTTAGTGGGCCTACTGCTGAGGCATAAGTGATTTACTTAATTATTAGACTGCGACCCCTTGGGTCTTACCTAATTTTTTCAACATCTTAGTATGTTCTGTAATGGCCTGAAAGTAGGTCTTGTATGTGTAATAGGGTAAGCCATGCTCTTGGCTTTTATGCCTAACAATAGCCGAAATGTCTTTATAGTGCACATGACATATGTTTGGAAACAGGTGGTGCTCAATTTGGAAGTTAAGTCCTCCTACAAACCAGGAAAAGAATTTGCTTTTTGGGGCGTAGTTAGAGGTTGTTTCTAGCTGATGAATGGCCCAATTGTTTTCTATCGTTCCATTCTCAACAACAGGAAACTCACAGTCGGGCATCACGTGAGCCGTTTGAAAAATAGTCGCCAAGATTAGGCCCGCTACAAAGTGCATGGACATGAAGCAAACCAACCAAAAGCCAAAAGAAACATCCCCAATAAAGTATGGAATGACAAATAGATAAGCGTAATAAATCACTTTCCAAATCACCATCTCAGTCATCAGCGATTTGTATTCTTTTTTGTTTATGATTTTTTCGTTCAAAAAGTCTTTCAATTGTTTGAATTCTTTGCTGGTTGCCCACGAAAAGGTCATCAAGCCATAGAGCAGCCATGCGTATATATATTGATACTTGTGAATTTTCTTGAGTTGGGCTTTTGGCGAAAAGCGCAAAAGACCTACGGGATTTATATCGGGATCCATCTCGTGAACGTTGGTATAGGTATGATGAAGTCTGTTGTGTTGTATTTTCCAGTTTTTAGCACTTCCTCCTAATAGGTTCAAAGAAAGTCCCAAAAGGCGATTAACTACTTTATTTTTTGAATAAGCCCCATGATTAGCATCGTGCATCACAGACAAGCCAATTCCCGCAGTTCCTACGCCCATTATCACCCACATCAACCAATACAAAAAGGAGTGACTAATGAGGTTGGATACGATTAAAAAATAAGGAATGAAGTAGATAGCAAACATAAAGACGGTTTTAAGCACCATGTTAACGTTTCCAAATCGATTTTTTTGGTGATTTTTAAAGTAGTCGTCGATGGCTTGTCTTAAATCGAGTAGAAATTCTTTCGAATGGCTATTGTTAAATTTTGCTGCTTTCATATGTTGAGAGTTCGAACGTAAAGATAGCCATTAAATTGGTCAACGTGGCTTTTAAAGATTAAATAAATCCATTTTCTTTCATCCAGTCGTCATTAAACACTTTGGCGACGTATCTACTACCATGGTCGTGCAGCAATACCACTACTACGTCGTCCTTTTTCAACTCATCTTTTAGTTGATTTAGTCCAGCAACGGCACTACCACATGAGTAACCAGCAAAAATACCTTCTTCTTTAGCTAAGCGACGTGCAAAGATGGCACCGTCCTTATCGGTGACTTTTTCAAAGTGGTCAATCAAATCGAAATCCACATTTTTTGGTATAATGTCTTCTCCAATACCCTCGGTGATATAGGAATAAATTTCGCTTTCGTCGAAGATTCCCGTTTCGTGGTATTTTTTGAATACCGAACCATAAGAATCGACGCCCCATATTTTAATATTTGGGTTCTTTTCTTTCAAAAACTTACCAATTCCCGAAATGGTGCCTCCCGTGCCCACACCTACAATAAAATGCGTGATTTTTCCTTTGGTTTGTTTCCAAATTTCTGGACCAGTGGATTCGTAATGTGCCAGTCGGTTAGACAGGTTGTCGTACTGGTTTGGGTAAAATGAATTGGGGATTTCTTGGTTTAGGCGTTTGGCCACGGAATAGTACGATTCAGGGTGATCTGGAGCCACATTGGTAGGGCAAACGTATATTTCTGCCCCCATGGCTTTTAGTATATCCATTTTTTCTTTGGATTGCTTGTCGGAAATAGTGCAGATAAGGCGGTATCCTTTTTGGATACATGCCAATGCCAAGCCCATTCCGGTATTTCCAGACGTACCTTCTATGACGGTACCTCCTTCTGTTAGCAGTCCTGCTTTTTCGGCATCTTCAATCATTCTCAGAGCCATTCTGTCTTTGGTAGAATGACCTGGGTTGAAGCTTTCTACCTTTGCCAAAACGAGGGCTTCGGTATCAACTACTTTATTTAATTTTACTAATGGGGTATTGCCTATGGTATCGATAATGTGATTGTAGTAGTTCATAGTATTTTATTCAAAACGAATTGCGTTGACGGGTTTTATCTTACTAATTATAAATGAAGGAATGACAAGAACCAATGAGCAGATTACCAAGGTGCCTACATTGATACCCATCCAACCAAGCCAGTCAAAATTAATAGGAATAAATGACATATAATAGGTCTCGGGGTTTAATTTTATGAGTTTAAAGGTATGCTGCACTATGGCCAAAAGAAAGGCCATCCCGTTACCAAATACCAACCCTCTGATAATGAGGTAGGCAGAATGATATAGGAAAATGTTTCGGATGGTCCAATTGGTGCTACCGAGTGCTTTTAGCGTTCCTATGAGGGGTGTCTTTTCCATGATTAAAATAAACAAAGCCGTAACCATGTTGATAGCTCCGACTATCAGCATAAGAATAAGAATAACTCGAACGTTGATGTTTTGAAGTTCTAACCAGTCAAATAGTTGGGGATTTTTGTCAAACACCGTTTCAGCATTAAGATAGTAGGGTAGAACCGAGCCGATATTTATTTGCATTTTTTCTAGATGGTCAAAAGAGTGTAATAACACTTCAAGCCCACCAACCTGATTATTTTGCCAGTCGTTAAGTTTTTGAATATGTCCAATGTCGCCCAATACCAATACCTCGTCGTACTCTGCTACGCCAGTATGGTATATGCCACTAATTTCTAAACTCCTAACACGCATGGGAGTTTGAACAAAATAAAGGTGGATTTTTTGGCCAGTAGTCAGCGCCAATTTATCGGAAATGCGTTTAGAAATGACCACTTTATTGGATTTATCATGGGCTGAAAATACTGGAATATGACCATCAACAAGGTGTTCTGACAAGAAAGTGGAATCCATGTCGTGACTCAACCCTTTAAACAAAACACCGTGAATATCATTGTCGGTTTTTATGATAGCTGCTTTAGTGGCGTACACTTGAAAGTGGGTTATCCCTGGAACAGATTCCAAGGATGTGCGAATGGAATCAGTCAGCGACAAGGGACTTGTTTCAAACGAATTTCCTTGGTTGTAATGCATGACTTGAATATGACCATTGAAACCTATAACTTTGTTGGTAATGTTTTTTTGAAACCCCTTTATGATAAAGAGAGACAATAACATGATACAGACACTCAGTGCGATGGCTGTGATGGCAATTCGAATGATGGGTTTTGAAAAGCGATACTCCGTTTTGCCAATTAGGCGGCGTGATATGAAAAGCGATACATTCATCTAACAGTGCTTAAAATTAATCAAATAATTCTTTTCGTTCTCTGTTTTTTGCAGTGGTCTTGCGCAAAAGATTCCCTTAGATTAGGTGCCCAACGGACCGAGTTGTATTTTCCAATGTTAGAGGGAAAAACCATTGGGGTAGTGGGCAACCAAACTTCCCTAATTGAGACCACCCATTTGGTCGATAGCTTACTCAAGGTCAACTTGAAAGTAGTGAAAGTATTTAGTCCAGAGCATGGTTTTAGAGGAAAAGCCGATGCTGGCGCTCACATTGAAAATGGCGTAGATCAGAGAACGGATTTGCCAATCATATCCTTGTACGGCAATAATAAAAAGCCCATGGCGGAACAACTTAAAGGTATTGACGTCTTGCTATTTGATATTCAAGATGTTGGGGCTCGATTTTACACCTACATATCGACCTTACATTATGTGATGGAATCTGCCGCAGAAAACCAAATTACGTTAATCGTTTTGGACAGGCCCAATCCCAATGGACATTATGTCGATGGACCTGTATTAGACACAGCCTATCAATCCTTTGTGGGCATGCACCCCATACCCATTGTTCATGGTATGACTATTGGTGAATACGCCCAAATGATTAATGGTGAACTATGGTTAGAAGGAAATCTAACATGTGACTTGAAAGTTATTTCCATGACTGGATATAACAAGCAAATGGCTTATGACCTACCTGTGAAGCCATCGCCCAATTTACCCAATGCTCAAGCCGTTAATTTATACCCTTCATTGTGTTTGTTTGAAGGCACCAACGTTAGTGTGGGCCGAGGAACTTCTAACCCCTTTCAGCACTATGGAGCGCCCTATCTGCAAAGCGATTATTCGTTTATACCCAAAAGTGGAGAAGGTGCCAAGTACCCCAAGCGCGAAGGTCAAAAATGCTTCGGTTACGACTTGAGCCAGACGCCCAAGCTCAGTCAATTGGACTTATCATTTTTGATAGAGGCCTACCAACAGTGCCCCCAGAAAGAGGACTTTTTTAACGCCTTTTTTGACAAGCTAGCAGGCAACAATACCCTTCGAACACAACTACAAGAAGGTATGTCAGAAGAAGACATACGCCAAACTTGGATTAACGACTTGGAGCTATTCAAACAGCTGAGAACGCCCTATTTGTTGTATTAATCAGAAAACTCAAACAATCCCTTTCAAGCGTTCTATCATTTGGTACACTGCCGGACAAACAGTTACATTTTTTTGAGTTAAGTGGAGTATTTGGTGTTGTTTTATTCTATCGGTGTGCGGGAACTCTCTACAAGCCTTTGGGCGAACATCATAAATATTGCATCTATTGTCATCACCTAAAAAGGTACAGGGTACAGACTGCAAAACATAATCATTATCCTCATCGATTCTCAAATACTGTTCGGTAAATTCGGAGGGTTTTATTCTGAGGTGTTTGGAAATTCGGCTAATGTCTTTGTCGGTAAAAAGAGGGCCAGTAGTGGTGCAGCAGTTAGCACATTCCAAACAATCTGTACAGGTAAATACTTCTTGGTGGACTTGCTGCATTTTTTGATCCAACACCTTAGGCTTTACTCGTTTGAGCTGATTAAAAAAGGATTTGTTTTCCTTATCTTTTTTTTGGACTAAGCTTTGGTGCTGATCTAAATCCATCTAGCGTATTGTGCCAGGATAAACTTCAAGCGATTTTTTTAAGCATTCCACAGCTTGAGTCAGTGCCTCTTGATTGAGGACATAGGCAATGCGCACTTGTTTGGTGCCCGTGTTTGGTGTGGAATAAAAACCAGCAGCTGGTGCTAACATTAGCGTTTTGCCTTCATAGTCAAATTCTTCCAATAGCCATTGAGCGAATTTATCGGCATTATCTACAGGCAATTCAGCGATGCAATAAAACGCACCCTTTGGCTTGGGACATACGACGCCGTCAATGTTGTTGAGCCCATCAATGAGTAAATCCCTGCGTTGGACATACTCCGCGCTGACTTTGTCAAAGTAGGCGATAGGCGTGTCGAGGGCGGCCTCTCCCGCAATTTGGCCAAAGGTGGGGGGCGACAAACGCGCTTGAGCAAACTTCAAGGCCGTGGTCATTACTTGCTCGTTTTTAGACAAAATACATCCCACCCTAATTCCACACATGCTGTAGCGCTTGGAGGTAGAGTCAATAACCACAGCGTGTTGGTCTAAGCCATCAAAAGTTAAAACCGAATGGTGTTGGTGTCCATCATAACAAAACTCTCTGTACACTTCATCAGCAAACAAAAATAAGTCATGTTTTATCACAATGTCTTTGAGGGTTTCTAATTCTTCTTTAGAGTACAAGTATCCCGTTGGATTACCTGGGTTACAAATTAGTATGGCTTTGGTCTTGGGCGTAATGAGTGTTTCAAACTCATCGATAGCAGGTAGGGTAAAGCCATTGTCTATACTAGTGGTAATGGGTTTGACCTTCACGCCTGCCGAAATGGCAAAGCCGTTGTAGTTGGCATAGAAGGGTTCTGGTATAATAATTTCATCGCCATGGTCCAGGCAAGAATTAAGAGCGAAAAGAAGGGCTTCGGAACCACCCGTGGTCACCATCACATTTTGGTGATTGATATTAATACCCTGCTTTTGGTAATAATTGGCTAGTCCTTTTCTGTAGGTCTCAAAACCTGCAGAATGACTGTATTCAACTACCAATTTTTCAAAACTCTGAACAGCTTTTAAAGCCACTTTTGGTGATTCAATGTCAGGTTGACCAATGTTCAAATGAAAGACTGTTTTGCCATTTTGTTTTGCTTGCTCGGCAAAAGGCACTAATTTTCTTATAGGTGATTCAGGCATATTAATGCCTTTGTGGGATAGTGTTGGCATAATGATAAAAAAAGCACCACCAATGAGTTGGGGTGCTTTAGAGATTTAGTGATTAAAAATTATTTGACCTCTAAAACGGAGGCCTTAGGCTTTGTAGGCGCTGCAGGCACTTCTGCTGGCTTTTTGACTTCGCCTTTTATGGTCAAAATTTTTGTTTTTTCTTCTGAATTTGTAGTTAAAGTAATGGTTTTAGTAAACTTACCAATTCGTTTCGTATCGTATTTAACTCCAATTTTTGCGGTACCTCCAGGAGGAATAGGTTCTTTTGGCCAGGTAGGTACCGTACAACCACAACTGCCCTTGGCGTTGCTAATAATCAATGGGGCGTTACCAGAATTTGTTAAGACAAACTCTCTTTTGCCATCTGCCTTATGTTCAATTAATCCATAATCAAGTACTGAGGTTTCAAAATCCATTTTTGGACCAGTCTGTGCATTGGCGCTGTTGTAGAAAAAACCACCAATTACAAAAAGCATCAAAATAATTTTTTTCATTTTATTGTGTGTTATGTTATAACTTAGCTGTACAAATGTAGTAAATAATTATTCTAAGTCGTCAGAAAAACAAACGCTTTTTGCTATAAAATAGTATTTTTGACAACCTAAATTTCATGCGTCTCATGACTATTGCAAAAACATTTAATTCTACACAATGCGAAGACAAATGGTATTCTCATTGGATAGAGAAGGGCTATTTTAATTCAACACCCGATGAAAAAGAGGCCTTTACTATTGTTATCCCGCCACCCAATGTAACGGGCGTTTTGCACATGGGCCACATGCTTAACAACACCCTTCAAGATGTCCTCATTCGCAGGGCTCGCATGAAGGGATTTAATACTTGCTGGGTGCCTGGTACGGATCACGCTTCCATAGCCACTGAAGCCAAAGTAGTTGATAAATTGGCTAAACAAGGCATTCAGAAATCCGATTTGAGTCGTCAGGAATTTTTGAAACACGCTTGGGAGTGGAAAGAAACTCATGGTGATATTATTTTGGAACAACTCAAAAAGCTTGGTGCCTCCTGCGATTGGAAAAGAACCAAGTTTACCATGGATGAGGCACTTAGCGAATCCGTCATAAAGGTTTTTGTTGACCTCTACCAAAAGGGGCTTGTTTACAGAGGCGTACGAATGGTAAATTGGGATTCCAAAGCCCTTACAGCTCTTTCCGACGAAGAGGTTATTCACAAAGAAGTCAACTCCAAACTTTACTACATAAACTACTCTATAGATGGAAGTGATGAATCGCTTACTATAGCTACTACTAGACCAGAAACCATTCTTGGAGACACAGCTATCTGCGTCAATCCCAACGATAAGCGCTATTTGCACCTCAAAGGAAAGCAGGCCATTGTGCCACTCATTGACAGAAAAATTCCCATCATTTTTGACGATTATGTCGATATGGAATTTGGAACCGGAGCCTTAAAAGTAACGCCTGCCCATGATATTAACGACTATCAGTTAGGCGACAAGCACAACCTTGAAGTGATTGATATTCTTAATGATGATGGCACCCTGAACGAATCCGCCCAACTTTATGTGGGACTGGATAGGTTTCAAGTTAGAAAAGAAATCGTGATAGAACTGGTACAAAACAAGTGCTTGCAAAAAACGGAAGACTTAGTTAACAAAGTAGGATTTTCTGAACGTACTGACACAGTCATAGAACCAAAGCTATCAATGCAATGGTTTCTCAAAACAGAAACTTTGTCAAAACCAGCTCTGGATAAGGTCATGGACGACACTATCCAATTTCATCCTTCCAAGTTCAAAAATACCTATCGTCATTGGATGGAAAACATCAAAGACTGGTGTATTTCTAGGCAATTGTGGTGGGGTCAGCAAATACCTGCTTATTACTTCGACGGCAACCAGTTTGTTGTTGCGGAAAGTAAGCAGCAAGCACTCGAAAAAGCCAGGGCCATAAACCCCAACCTACAACTCTCCGATTTGCGACAAGATGAAGATGTTTTAGATACTTGGTTTTCTTCTTGGCTTTGGCCTATTTCTGTCTTTGACGGTATACGAAATCCCGATAACAATGAAATCAACTACTATTACCCAACTAATGATTTAGTAACAGCTCCTGAAATTCTTTTCTTTTGGGTGGCTCGTATGATTATGGCGGGCTATGAATACCAAAATGAATTACCCTTCAAAAACGTCTATTTGACAGGTATAGTACGCGACAAACAAGGTCGAAAAATGTCTAAATCACTTGGCAATTCGCCAGACCCTTTGGAATTAATCGAAAAATACGGTGCAGATGGTGTGCGTGTGGGCATGTTGCTTTCGTCACCAGCAGGTAACGACTTACCCTTTGATGAGTCCTTGTGTGAACAGGGAAGAAACTTTTCTAATAAAATATGGAACGCCACAAGGCTAATTAAAGGATGGGAGGTTAGTGATATAGATCAGCCACCTTCATCAAAGGCAGCCATTGAATGGTTTGACAATAAATTCCAATATACTTTGGCCCAAATAAGTAATGCTTTTGAAAAATACCGCATTTCAGAAGCGCTCATGCTCACATATCGCTTAGCATGGGACGACTTTTGTTCATGGTACCTTGAGTCCGTTAAGCCCAACTACCAGCAACCCATAGACCATAAAACCTATCAATCGACCTTACTTTTTTTAGACGATTTGTTGAAGTTATTGCACCCTTTTATGCCATTTTTGACGGAGGAAGTTTGGCACCTTGTCAAAGACAGACGGGAAGATATTATTGTATCGTCTTGGCCACAAACCACTTCCATTGATCAGTCATTACTCGACGATTTTGACTCTGCTAGCGAAATAGTGACGGCCATCAGAACCGTCAGAAAAGAGAAACAAATTGCTAACAAAGAGTCTTTGAAATTAGCTGTTAAAATTAATGAAGGTGGCAATACTCGTTTTGATTCTTTGGTGGCTAAGCTAGTCAACTTATCGGAAATATCTTATACTAAGGAAAGTATTGAAGGTGCTTTTTCATTCCGTGTCAAAGCCAATGAGTTTTTTATTCCTTTGTCAGACTCCGTCGATCTTATCGCAGAATTGGAAAAACTACAATCTGAGTTGGATTATGTTCGAGGATTTTTGAAGTCAGTAGAAGCCAAGTTGTCCAATGAACGTTTTGTAAATAACGCTCCTGAAAAAGTGGTAACCATCGAACGAAAGAAGCAATCAGATGCGCTTTCAAAGATAGCAGTCTTGCAAGAGCAAATTAAGACCCTATCCTAAATTATTCAATTACCAGTCTTTGGGTAATTTTTTGCTTGTCAGACACGAGTGTTATCAAATATATGCCACTACTGTATTCGGTAGTTTCTATTCTCAATTGGTTAATGTCATTAACATCCCAAGAACGAATTGCTTTTCCTTGAATATCGCTCATAACGAGGGTGTTGAACTGCTCACTTTCTTTCCATTCGATGATACAAAAATCGTTGGTAGGGTTGGGGTAAATAGCATTTTCAGTAATTGGTATAACACAGCTATCGAGGCATTGTGCCAAGATTTCATATGAACCACTACCATCTACTTTTTCTTCACAAGCCCCTTCGATGCATTCGTAAGACCAAATGGGAAATACGTCATAGACACTTTCGATGATGGTACTGTACACGCCGGTTCCATGAGTTCCTACAACCAGTCTTCCATCACTTTCTCTAAACTGAATGTGTTCTACCACCACATTGCCAATGGTGCTAGTTCCAATTTGTCGCCATTCTGTTTCTAGACCCTTTAGTTTGTCAGTAGCATATAGGCCTGTGCTACCTCCAACAAGGTACAAGGTATCGCTACCCAACACAGCGATTTCGGCCGTTCTCATTGATGGGCCGTCACCTCCTCCAGATAAGGATTCTTCCAAATTTCCACCAACTTTCTTCCATGATTCCCCGCCATTGTCAGTAAACAAAAAGCTGTAAGTTGAATAGTTAGATAAAAGTACTAACACTCTATCGGCATTGGTGGGGTCGACTTCTACAGCTGAGATGTTTTTGTTGCCAAAACCTATGGGTAAAATAGCCAGCGGTTCGATAGCTGGATCGCCCTCATGAGCGTTGTCAATTCTATAGATAATGTTATTAGTAGAGCCTAGGTATAGAATATTTGGAGGTGAGGTGGAAACATCCATGCATGAAATAGGAATTTCAGTGAGGCTGGAAAAAACATGCCAACCAATGTTAGTTCTTGTTTGAGAGTTGTTGTAGGGATAGTCTCCGGCTTGGTTGTTTCTCCACAACTGATTTTGATTATTTAAATAGATAATGTTATCGTCGTTGGGGTCCATCACCAAATAATTGATGAAGTCATAAGTGCTGGTGTCAGCCCCTAGAGGATCCATTCTATTGTATGCCAATACTTGACCTTGTTCGTTAAGTTTCATTTTGAACAACACTCCGCGTTGTATTTGAAGGTAAAAGTCTTCGCCATTGTCAGCAACAGCATTGTAGCATCCATCGCCATTAAAGGGCATGACCCATGCATCGGTTTGATCATCGCTTACGGAGATAAAGTTTCCATTGTCTTGAAAGCCACCAATGATCAAATTAGTTGTTCCCTTGCCTTGAGTTACCGAGTAAAGCTGAGTGGTTTGATAGCCATTGTTTAAGCTTTTCCACAGGTGTGGAGATGCCAAGCAATTTTCGGAAAAGTAAACGCCCCCATCGTTGGCACTCAATATTTTGTTGGGATCAGAGGGTAAAAACAAAAGTTCATGTTGGTCAGGATGGTGTTTGCTGTATATATCCCAATTGCCATAACCATGATCGGACCCTTCATAGTAACCTCCAATTTGTGTTGTGTTGTTGTCTGATGTAAACCCATCTGTCGATCGCCACAGATTAGTACCTCCTATGAATACCACATTTGGATCGTCCGGCTTCACTTTAATCATCAAGTCGTAACCACCCTGTGCATTGAAGTTGTCAAAGGTAGTAGCTCGATTTGCTGGAATATTACTTGAAAGGTCAACCCACAACCCACAACTATCTAATCCATCGCCACAAAGGTAGTTGTATTTCCAAAGTGATGTCCATGTTTCTCCGCCAAAAAAGGTATTGGTAAATTGGCCTGAATTAGTTGTTTCGGCAGTAAGAAAATATACTTCGTTTTCATCAGAGGGGTTTATTGCCATGGCTGTTCTGCCATAAATATTGCTGAAATTTTTTGGAGTAATATTTACCCAATCCATCCCGTCCTCTGATCGCCAAAATCCTTCTTGATCACCATCGGAGCTAAGAGTAGCGTATACTACGCCTTGTGAGTTTATTTCAACGTTAGTGTAATAGGCGTCAGCACTGATACCACCCAATTCTCTTACCCATGTTTCTCCAGCATCAACGGAGCGGTAAATACCACCGTAGGTAGCTAAATATAGTTCATCTTCATCATTGTTGGTTGCGTCTAAAGCAATGTTCCATGCAAAGTCAAATACGTTGAAACTACCAGCAGCATTATTATCAGCTGTAGAGGGTATGGAGTCCCAGCTAAGCCCACCATCGGAGGATTTGTAAATGCCGTTACCATCAAAGTAGGCATTAGCACCACTAGCTGAGTTTCCAGAAAGTTCTCCAGTGCCATAGTACCAAATATGTTCTTTACCAGTTCTGGTGTCTTGCGTGATACAAGTAACGTTATGAAGTTGATTGGGTTTGGTCATTTTTACCCAACTTTGTCCCAAATCGCTTGATCGCCAAATACCCCCCGAAACGCCACCTGCCAATAGAATGTTTTCATCTAACACATCAAAAGCAAGCGCTCTGGTTCGTCCGCCTACGTTGTATGGCCCCTCGGCTGTCCATTCCAAATTAGAATTGTTTAAATCGTTGGGGAGAGTTTTAGCAAATCTCAGCTCTTTTTTTCGCATCCCCCTTGGAATGTTTCCGTTGGCATCAACCAATCGTTTCTTATCCCATATTTTTCGTTCTTTTGGAGATTCGGAGGGCGCTCTGTAGATGGCATTGAAATCGATGGGATTTTGTGGTTTTTGAAGTACTACCAGCGAAGCTATTATGGCTATTGAAATTAAAAAGTAAACTAATCTCATTGTTTTGTAGTTCATAATTTTAGTTTTTTTACAAGATTGTCGGCGTTCTCAACACAGTCGCTCACTGAAACACCATTCAAATAATTTCCCAATATATGAAAGTTAGCATTATTTTTTTCGAAATTAATAACTTCCTTTTTTAAATCTTCGAAGTTGAGATGGTATTGTGGAATTCCCTTTTGGTATTTTGTATGATTTGTGAAAATTGGATTGGTGTCGCACTCAAGTAATTGCTTAACTTCTTTTAGAATAAGTGACTCCAAAGCTTCGGTAGTTTGATTACAAAGATGGCCTTGTTTTCCTCCACCAACGATAACAGTGAACAGTTCCTGGTCATTAGCACAAACATGAGGGAAAATGCGATTGTTAAACAAAACACCAAGGAAGTGTTTATTGTCTGATGGTTTTGTTAAAACACCAAATCCTTGAGCTTGATTTTTGACATGTTCTTTTTTAAACCCAAAATGAAAGACGTCAACAGGAACGTAAGGTATACTGACTAGTGCTTTTGCCAATTGCTTGTCGTTAATAATTGACGACAGGGCATAGGCTGGTATGGCAGAAATAATGCGTTTGCAGTGTATGTGATAGTTTTTTGAAATGATAAGGTAGCCATCCTCATTTTTTTTGATTTCCTTTACAGATACATCACACTTCAAACGCTTAGCGTTGTTTTTTGCCAAGGTTTGGGTCAAGAGCGACAAGCCTTCTGAAAAATTAAATATCCGCGGACTGGCATTTGTTTTTTGTTGTTTCAATCCTCTAATAACGCTACCATATTTTTGTTCCAGATTCCATATTTTTTTTAGCGTGTATCGAGCACTCATTTTGTTAACATCACCAGCATAGATGCCTGTCAAGAAGGGGACAAAAAAGTGTTTGAGAGCTGCCTTGCCAAAGCGTTTGTTGACAAATGAGCTAACACTCACATCATATTTGTGTTTTGGTGTAAAAATATCCTTTAGAAGCGCCATTTTTTCGTTCCACTTAAGAATAGGTGTTGAGACCACTTCAAGTGGGCTTTTAGGAACTAGTTGCAGCTTACCATTTCTTAAGACATAGCGGTTTTTTTTCGCTTCTTCGCTAGGGTATAAAAGTGCCTTTTGAAGTTGGCAATCTTCTATTAACTGCTGTATAGATGGATTATTTATCAGTACGGTATTTGGCCCGTTTTCAATTAAAAAACCATCTATTTTTTTGGAGTGTATATTGCCACCTACTCTTTGGCCTTGTTCAATCACTAAAAAATCGGTGCTTCGCTTGGATAAAAAATGAGCCGTACTTAGTCCTGTGATACCTGCTCCAATAATTACTGTATGTGTTTTTAAATAGTCGATGTGCAAATTTAGCCAATTTAATTCCGATACTATATATTTGTATTCCCAAGTAAACTAAATAATGCAAAAACAAAGCCCTTATCAACCAATAAATAAAATACGCATAGTAACAGCCGCCAGTTTGTTTGACGGCCACGATGCGGCAATAAATATCATGCGACGAATTATACAGTCCACGGGCTGTGAAGTTATTCATTTGGGTCACGATCGGTCCGTTGAAGAGGTTGTCAATTGTGCCATTCAGGAGGACGCTAATGCCATTGCCATGACCTCCTACCAAGGCGGACACAATGAGTATTTAAAATACATGTTTGACTTATTGAACGAACGAGGTGCTGGTCATATCAAAATCTTTGCTGGTGGCGGAGGTACTATCCTGCCTGAAGAAATAAAAGAATTACATGCCTATGGTATCCATCGCATCTACCACCCCGATGATGGACGTGCCATGGGGTTACAAGGAATGATTAATGACTTGGTTCAGAAAGCCGATTTCCCTACAGGAAGGGATGTTAGTGCTTGCATCGACGATTTGTCAAATTTTCAAAACATAGCCAGACTCATTTCTGCGGCTGAAAATTTCCCCCAAGAATATGAAAAAGAACTTTCTGCACTAAGAAAGCGAGCGCTGCAGTCAACCTCTCCAATTTTGGGAATAACGGGCACTGGCGGTGCTGGTAAATCCTCTTTAGTTGATGAATTGGTAAGGCGGTTCTTGATGGATTTCCCAGATAAAAAGTTGGGGATTATTTCCGTAGATCCATCAAAGAGAAAAACAGGTGGGGCTTTATTGGGTGATAGAATTAGAATGAATGCGATCAAAAATAATCGAGTCTATATGCGTTCATTGGCAACACGACAAGCAAATTTGGCACTCTCTGCTCACGTTGGAAAGGCCATAGATATTTTGAAAGTTGCAAATTTTGATTTAATAATCCTTGAGACGTCAGGAATAGGGCAATCCGACACCGAAATTTTAGAACACTCAGATGCTTCTATGTACGTTATGACCCCAGACTATGGAGCAGCTACCCAGCTAGAAAAAATCGATATGTTGGATTTTGCTGACCTTATTGCAGTGAATAAATTTGACAAACGAGGAGCTTTGGATGCATTAAGAGATGTCAAAAAACAATACCAACGAAACCATAAGTTATTTGATTTAGCAATTGACGATATGCCTGTTTACGGAACCATAGCTTCACAATTTAATGACCCCGGTGTCAATCGCCTATATATTGCTTTGATGAATACCGTTGTTGAGAAAACAGCTGCTCTTTTAAATTCGACTTTTGAAATTTCCAAAGAAATGTCAGAAAAGGTGTTTGTGATTCCACCGAAAAGAAATCGTTATCTCTCTGAAATTGCCGATTCCAATAGGCAATACAATCAATGGGCAGAACAACAAAAACAAGTAGCCGAAGAATTGTATGCTATTGACAAAACTATTCAATCTGTGAAAAGGTCTAATAGAAGTAGTAAGTCCGATGATCTTTTGCCATCATTGAAGGCACTTTATTCTGAAAAAGAGTTAAATCTTGATCCCAAAAATAGACTATTAATTGACCAGTGGCAATCTATAAAAGACGATTATAAGTCTGACGTTTACACCTTTAAAGTTCGGAACAAAGAGTTGAGAATAAAGACAAGTACTCTATCATTGTCAAATACACGAATTCCTAAAGTCTCACTGCCCAATTATTCTTCTTGGGGTGATGTTTTGCATTGGCGTTTACAAGAAAATCTTCCTGGTCATTTTCCATATACATCAGGCATTTTTCCTTTTAAACGAGAGGGAGAGGACCCCACTCGAATGTTTGCAGGTGAAGGTGGTCCCGAGCGTACCAACAAACGCTTCCACTACCTAAGTTTGGACATGCCTGCAAAGCGACTTTCCACGGCTTTTGACTCTGTGACTTTGTATGGCAACGATCCTGATCATCGTCCTGATATTTATGGAAAAATAGGTAATGCCGGTGTGTCTATATGTTGTCTCGATGATGCTAAAAAGTTGTATTCTGGTTTTAATTTGTGCGACCCATCTACTTCCGTTTCTATGACAATTAATGGACCCGCTCCTATGTTATTGGCATTTTTTATGAATGCCGCTATTGACCAGCAGTGCGAACTTTTTATTAGAGAAAATAACTTAGAAGATGAGATTTCTAAGAAGATAGAAGCGCTCTACATAGGTAAGGTTCGTCCAAGCTACCAAGGGGAATTACCAGAGGGGAATGACGGTCTTGGACTTATGCTTTTGGGCGTCAGTGGCGACCAGGTACTTGCAAGTGAGGTGTATCAAAAGATTAAAGCACAAACACTAAAGGTGGTTAGAGGTACCGTACAGGCCGACATACTTAAAGAAGATCAAGCTCAAAATACATGTATTTTTTCAACTGAATTTGCATTGAGGATGATGGGTGATATTCAACATTATTTTATAGAAAATGAAATACGAAACTTTTATTCTGTTTCCATTTCTGGATACCACATTGCCGAGGCAGGAGCAAACCCTATTACACAGTTAGCATTTACCTTAGCCAATGGGTTTACATATGTAGAGTACTACCTCAGTAGGGGTATGGATATTGATAAATTTGCACCCAATTTATCCTTTTTCTTTTCAAATGGTATTGATCCTGAATACGCTGTGATTGGTCGTGTGGCACGACGAATTTGGGCTAAAGCTATGAGAGAGCGGTATGGTGCAAATGAGCGATCACAAATGCTCAAATATCATATTCAAACATCTGGCCGATCACTTCACGCTCAAGAAATCGACTTTAATGACATTCGAACCACACTACAAGCTCTTTATGCTATTTATGATAATTGTAATTCACTTCATACCAATGCATACGATGAGGCAATAACTACACCTACGGAGGAGTCTGTGCGTCGTGCTATGGCTATCCAGCTAATCATTAACAAAGAACTAGGGCTGGCCAAAAATGAAAATCCTCTGCAAGGGGCATTTATAATTGAGGAGTTAACCGATTTGGTTGAAGAAGCAGTACTTTTAGAATTTGATAGAATTACTGAAAGAGGTGGTGTGTTGGGCGCCATGGAGACAATGTATCAACGTTCTAAAATTCAGGAGGAATCCATGCATTATGAGACTCTCAAGCACACTGGAGATTACCCAATAATTGGAGTTAATACTTTCTTAAACTCCAAGGGCTCACCAACTATCATTCCATCAGAGGTTATAAGAGCTTTTCAAGAAGAGAAAGAATATCAAATAGACATGCTCAAAACCTTGCGAGATAATAACAAAAACACATCAGCCGATTTATTACAATCGTTGAGGTATGCTGCCATTCAAAATAAAAATATTTTTGAGGTTATGATGGAAGCTGCTAAACGTTGTTCATTAGGCGAAATCACTCACTCGCTCTTTGAGGTTGGTGGAGAATACAGGCGAAATATGTAAATTTAATTATGTCAACTTTTTAGCTTTTGTTGTCTTTTTTAGCTTCTTTTCACTTTTTTGACATAACGCCTGATTTAGTTCCGTAATATTCTTGTCGGAATTATTAATCTTTATTGAACTTTCTTCAATTTCTTTTTTGAAACTTTCTATGTCAGAGTTTGATCGTGTGATATAGTGTTCGGCATCTTTGATTTTCTTTTCCTTGTTAAAGATATCTTTTTCAAGTTGTTTAATTTCCTTTAAAACACTCGTATCTAATGCTTTTTACTTTTTCAATTTTTCCATGTTTATTTTACAAGTGGTTTTTTGAGCACTATACAAAGCATCTTTCCCTACATTAGAAAAGTGTATGTGTATACTTGGTTTTGTGTCGTCTGAAAATGCGTAATCCATAAACATACTTTCAGAGAAAGATTGTTATGTTGAAAAAAAAAGTAATGTGAAGAGATCGGTAATTAATGTTTTTTTCTTGATTTGAGGTTTTGTTTAGTAAAATTAACTGAGCTATTCTATTTGGTAAATAACTCTCGTTTTCCATTCAGATACATTTGGCGTCATATTTGGATCAGATAAATATATCTCATAAGGAAAACCTACGATTTTATAATTATTTTCCAAACAATATTGTTTGATTTTATAGTGGGTATCGTTAATGGTTTGAAGATCGCCAATGTGTGTGGCTTGAACGCTATTTGAAGGCATTGTCTCGTAGTATTTAGCGTTTGTTTTTGTGTTGTTAGTGTCAACGGGAGTTTCAACAAAAACACCGGCTCTAAAAACAATTGTATTAGCATTTCCAGCCTGTCTTGGAAAACTTATGTGCTGTACAAATGGCGAGCTTGTGGGCATAATACCATTTTCAGCGAGTAAAACAAAAATAGATTGATAGATATCCGAAAGGGCCTGGTCAAAATCACCTATTACGCAACTATCTTCGATGGCAATCACTTTTTTTTCTAATAGAGCTTCTATTGTTATTTCGCTGGTTTTTGAAGGCAGGGACTCGCAATATTGTTTTAAATTATTTAGGCCATTGACTTGGTCATTTTGTATCATTTTTTTTAAAAAAGGTCCGAATACTCTGCTCAAAAAAGGTAGTTTACCAGAGTGTTTGCAACTAACTATTACGCCATTGGTACTATCCGACTCAAAATAAAAAGTGGTATAAAATGGAGGACTGTTATCAATGTAAATACCATAATCTAATTGTTTGATAAATTCGTTTGAAATTAGTTTTAAATAGCCATCACCCGAACTTTTACTTTTCCATTCTCGGATTGCACCAACTTGACTAATATTATCAGCTAATGAAATAACTACTGTACTGTCTTTAGCCATCCAAGGATCCCAGTTAGGCCAATTCTCGAAATTTTCAACTTGACTAAATACCAAATATGGACTAGATTTTATTTCAATACTTGAATCTACATTGAAAGATTTGTCAAAGAAGAAATTTGAAGCTAAAAAGGCGAACATGATACCTAATAAAGAAAAAAGAATAATTTTGAGAATTTTCATAAGCATATTTTATTTCATATAATTTCTAAAAACGTACAATAGAAAAGCAATAACCACAACAGAAAAAACAAACAGGATACTTCTTTGATAGTGTATCCTGTTAAGTTTAATCTCTTTTCTATACGACCAAAATAAATAAATAACGAAGGTTATTGCAAAAACTAATGCAAAAACCCAATGGCCGCTAGTAATGTGTTCCATATACTATTTAGAAAGGAAAAGGTCGAAATTGACAACTACTTCATTGTCAATCGCTTTGTCTCCAAGATTGTCAAAAAAGGTGCCTGAACCATAAATAATGTCATATTTAGTTCTGTCAAATTTAAATGTGCCTTTACAGTTCAGTTCTGATCCGGACTGTGTCAACTCTAAAGGAAAGCTTATGACGTTTTTGTTACCTTTAATGGTCAATTCTGCCAGTACATTATACTTATTTTTAGCTAGGGAGTTCGAGCGAATCATTTTAAATGTTACTTCTGGGTGTTTGTCAACTTCAAAGAAATCCTCACTTTTCAGATGGTCAATTAGTTTTTCTCTATATTTTTCTGATTCGATATCCACGTTAGTTATGGAAGTCATATCAATGCTAAATGACGCTTTTGCAATTTTTCCGTGATCCATTAACACGCTACCACTTTTTACTGAAACATAACCGTTATGACCACCAGTGACCTTTTCGGCCACCCATTCTAATTTGCTTTTAGTTGGGTCTACTTTGAATTCTTCAGTGTGTGTGTTACTAAAGGCGCTAAAAATGATAAAAGCTAGCGCTAAAAATGATACATTTTTCATAAAATTTGTGTTTTATTTGTTAGTACAAATATAACTTTTAAACATATCAAATATTGTAATAAAGTCTAAAATGAAAAAAAATATAGAACAAGTAAAAGAATTTCATGAGCGATTTTTAATTGGTAATGAGCAAGCGCCCATAGCTAATGTTGGTGCTAGTACCTACAACCTCAGACACCGATTGATGCATGAAGAAAATGAAGAATATTTAGAGGCATGTGCAAATGTTGATTTAGTTGAAATTGCTGATGCATTAGGAGATATGCTGTATATATGGTGTGGGACTGTGCTGAAACACGGCCTACAAAATATTATAGAGGATGTATTTGACGAAATTCAACGTAGTAATATGTCCAAATTAGACGAACATGGACGTCCTATTTTCAGAAAAGATGGGAAAGTGTTAAAGGGTAATAATTATTTCAAACCAAACATTGAAGCTATATTGAAAAAGCATGGTGCAATTTGATAAACTAAATATTGATCATCCAGACTTTGCTTACGTTCAAAAAATCAGAAAAATAGTATTTGTTGATGAGCAGAATGTTAACGTTGCAGATGAATACGATTCGTATGAAGGACAAGCTACACATTATCTGCTAAAAGATAATAATTTGCCAGTAGGTGTTGCCAGATCTAGAAAAACTGATGTTGGAGTCAAGCTTGAAAGATTCGCAGTTTTAAGTAATCACAGAGGTAAGGGATATGGCAAACAAATTGTCCATTTCGTTCTTAACGATGTGTGTAATGAAAATAATTACGTGTACCTACACGCTCAGCTGCCGGTTGTTGAATTCTATAAAAAATTTGGATTTGGTATCGTTGGCGATATTTTTAATGAAGCTGGCATTGATCATTATAAAATGATTTTACAACTTAACGGTCCACTTGAAAATATCCATTGACCTACCATACTGAATATCTAACAAATCTGTTTTTAAATTAGAAGCATAAGAGTCATCATCGTAAGAGTCAAAATGCATAGTAAAGCCTCTGTGAGTAATGGCGTGAACAGGATTAACAGTCACGGCGGTCCCGACGCCAAACACTTCTTTCAAAGAGCCATTTTTGTAGGCTTTTATGATTTCATTCACGGATATTTTTCGTTCTTGTACCTCAATGCCTTTGTGTTTGGCTAATGTTAAAATACTATCTCTAGTAATTCCTCCCAAAATGCTATCACTTAGTTGAGGAGTTACAATAGTATCATGTATTCGGAACATGATATTCATTGTTCCAGATTCTTCAATGTATTGATGGTTTTTGGCATCGGTCCATATGACTTGTGTAAACCCCTCGTTTTGTGCCTGTTTTGTGGGAGCAAAGCTGGCCGCGTAGTTGCCCGCAGCCTTTGCAAAACCAGTACCTCCTTGAACAGAACGCGCGTATGATTCTTCAATTTTTAAGGCGGTTTTTCCACTGTAGTAGGTAGATGTTGGCGAAGTAATAATCATAAATCGAAAGCGCGTTGAGGGGGTTGCTCTGATAAAAGTGCTATCGCCGATCATAAACGGACGGATATAAAGGGACTTAGCGTCTGATTGTGGTACCCAATCACTGTCAATTTTCAGTAATGCTTTTAATCCGTTCATGAATAATTCCTCCTCAATGGTAGGCATACAAAGTCGTGTTGCTGATGCATTTAATCTTGAGAAGTTTTCTAGAGGCCTAAAGAGTTGGATATTTCCTTTTGGGTCTCTGTATGCCTTCATGCCTTCAAAAACAGCTTGCCCATAGTGAAAAACATGTGAAGAGGGTTCCAGTTGTAATGGTCCATACGGTATAATTTCTTCGTTACCCCATTTACCATTTTTGTAGGTAGTGCTGAACATATGATCACTAAACAACTTACCAAACTGTAAGTTGTCAAAATTAGTTGATTCTAATTTAGAATACTTATTTTTCGTTACTCTCATGTAATACTACTTGATGTATCTGAAATCGTGATTATCGCTGATATTCATCAGTGTGTTGTAAATTAATCCAATTACATTTTCGACATCCTCTTTATGAACACTTTCCACTGTTGTGTGCATGTATCTCAATGGGAGAGAGATAAGAGCTGACGCCACACCTCCCGTTGAGTAAGCAAAGGCATCGGTGTCTGTGCCAGTGGCTCGTGATGCTGCTGCACGTTGAAATGGGATATTAGAACTTTCGGCAACATTGATGATAAGATCTAAAAGGTTGTTTTGAACTGCTGGTCCATAAGTTAAAACAGGTCCTTTACCACTGAATAAGTCTCCATGTTTGATTTTATTAATCATTGGGGTTTGTGTGTCGTGACAGACATCCGTTACAATAGCTACGTTTGGTTTTATATTTTCAGTAATCATTTGGGCACCTCTTAGTCCAACTTCCTCTTGTACTGAATTGGTGATATATAACCCAAACGGTAGTTTGATATTATTTTCTTTCAAAAGTCTGGCTACCTCGGCAATCATAAAACCACCTATGCGATTATCCAATGCTCTTCCAACATAGTAGGTGTTATTTAGAAATAAAAAAGTGTCTTTGTAAGTTACCACGCAACCGACATGCACACCTAGCTTTTCCACTTCATCTTTTGATGTGCATCCACAATCAAGGAAAATATTGTCAAGCTTTGGTGGTTTTTCATCTGCTCCATGTCGTGTATGTATGGCTGGCCAGCCAAATATGGCGTCAACAGGGCCGTTTTTTGTGTGAATATTTACCCTTTTAGAAGGAGCAATTTGGTGGTCGCTGCCTCCGTTCCTTCTAAGGTAAATGAATCCTTCTTTGGTAATGTAATGAACAAACCAAGATATTTCATCGGCATGAGCTTCAATGACTACTTTATACTCTGCCTTTGGATTAATTACTCCAACCACTGTACCATAAGTGTCAACAAAATAATCATCAACGTGGGGTTTAATGTAGTCAAGCCATAATTTTTGTCCTTCACTTTCAAAGCCAGTTGGCGATGCATTGTTAATGTATGATTCTAGGAACTTAAGAGACTGTTTGTTGGTAAATGATTGATTTGTCATTGGAGTTGTTTAGAATTGGACTGCAAAATTAAAAAATAATACTTAACTTGATGCATGGATCACTTCGAAGTGGTAATGACAAAAGATGGAAGTAAAACCTTGTTTCTTACTAAGCGGGAAGTTTATTACCACTCAATACATGGTGCGGTCAGTGAAGCAAAGCATGTTTATATAGAACATGGACTTCGTAATATAAATAAGTCTTCGTTGAACATTTTAGAAATGGGTTTTGGGACGGCTTTAAATGCCTTAGTAACTTTTGTAGAATCGTCAAAGGCAAATCTAAAAATAAACTATTTATCAGTAGATAATTATCCAATCAATTACGAAATAGTAAAACAATTAGATTACCCGTTTTTTTTGAGCTCCCAAGATTATGAATCTCTTTTTAAAAGAATGCATTGTAGTGATTGGAATCAAGAAACAGCTATCAGTCCAAATTTTAACTTATTCAAATTCAAATCTAGTATTGAAACCTTATCCATTGATCGAAAAATTGATTTAGTATACTACGATGCCTTTGCTCCAAAAGCTAATTATAACCTTTGGTCAGTAGAAATTTTTAAAAACCTTTCGAGATACCTTAATGACAGTGCGATTTTAGTAACCTATTGTGCGAATGGTCAAGTTAAACGAAATTTAAAAGCAGCGGGATTTTCACTAGAAACTCTTAAAGGGCCCCCAGGAAAGCGAGAAATGATTAGAGCAACATGGTTCCAATAAGTATTTTCTTTCTTTTTTTTTGTCTAGTATCAATAAATAGCAAATAAATTAATACATTTGCCATCCTGTTTTTAATAATAATTATATGGCTAATCATAAATCGGCAAAAAAGAGAATCAGACAGACGGCTAAACGAAACGCCGCTAACAGTTACTATCACAAAACAGCCAGAAATGCGGTGAAAAAGATACGCTCGGTTTCCGATAAAAAAGAGGCAAAAGCACTTCTTCCTAGTGTTGAGTCTATGTTAGACAAGCTAACAAAGAAAAATATTATTCACAAAAACAAAGCGGCTAATTTAAAATCAAAACTCGCCAAGCACGTCAATAGCTTGTAATAACCGCCCCCACTGAACTTTTATCGTCCTTCAAAATCAATATAATTTTTTTTGAGTAGTGAGCCATGAAAAATTAATTATTAAGTCTTGGCCTGAAGAAGATAGAACAAGAGAGAGGTTGGACAAACATGGGGCACATTTTCTGAGTGCCCCTGAACCTGTTTTTGTAATAATTTATTCGGGTAACGACTCAGATTCCGCGTTTTCACTATAACAACAAATTCTTTCACAATGCCAAAATGTCGCTAAACGAATTGATGGCATACAAAGGTATTGGGCAAGCTAAAGCTATCTCCATTTTAGCCGCCCTGGAACTGGCTAATAGAAAATCTCAAGAAATTATTACTTCATGTGCTTAGGCTTTCAATACATGAAGTGGAAGTTGGAAGCGTTAGATCATGAACATTTTTGGGTACTTTTTTTTGATAATGCTAATCATGCTCTTAATTGTTGTCAAATTAGTAGGGGCAAAGTCTCATCAACGGTTATCGATTCAAAAATTATTTTTAATCTGGCGCTCAACCTTAAAGCATCTGGCTTAATGTTGTTTCACAATCATTCTTCAGCAAAAGTTAGACCCAGTCAAAGTGATATTGAACTGACAAAAAAACTAAATACGGGGCTCAAATTATTGAAATATCTCTTTTTGTATAATATAATTATTGGACAAAACACCTATTTTAGCTTTGCGGATGAACACCTACTCTAAATGCTAATTTATACACCCCAGATAACCACACGAGTTCAATATGTTACTCATTTGATATTTGAAACAGTGTCAAAAATCGAGGTTAATCTCACTTGTGATTTGGATACTTTTGAGCTCCATGAAGGGCCAAAAATAAATTATTCCAGTCAAAGAATAAACGATGAGTTATGGATAAAGCCCTTTGGTTTGCTAAACGATAAAGGCATTAAAAACCAAGATATAGAATTAAAAAATTGGAATAATCTACCCATATTTTTCAAAACTACTGATGAGCTTATTCCATTTGATGTTTTTTCCGCTACTTTTTATTTAGTAAGCAGATACGAAGAATACTTGCCACACATTAAAGACCATTACAATCGATTTACTGCTTCCCAGAGTCTGGCTTATAAGCACCATTTTTTAGAAAGACCATTAGTAAATCTATGGATAAAGGAATTTCAAAAAATAATAGAAAAAAAATTCGATGAGTTTACATTCCCAGTTCAAGTATTCAAATATACCTCAACCATTGATGTTGACAATGCTTACTATTTTTTAGAAAAAGGGGTTGTTCGAACTCTAGCTTCATTTGCAAAAGAAATTTTTCAAAATGACAAAGACCAATTATATTTCCGCAAGGATGTATTGTTGGGTAAACAGGCGGATCCTTATGATACGTTTGATTATCAGATTAAAATCAATCAACAGTTTGATGTCGATGTTATTTACTTTATTTTACTAGCAGACTATGGTACTAACGATAAGAATTGTTCAGTACATAGTCGAAAATTTCAATTATTAATCAAACATTTATCAGATTATTCTAAAGTCGGTATTCACCCCTCTTTTTCATCTAATTTGAGTCATGACAAATTGCAAATGGAAGTAAAGCGTTTAGAGAAAATTATCAAACAAGAAGTCAAGCTTTCAAGACAGCATTTTTTAAAATTAGATATTCCTAAAACATATCGAAACCTTATCGAACTTTCTATTAAACATGACTATACCATGGGCTATGCTTCACATGCGGGATTCAGGGCAAGCATTTGCACACCTTATTATTTTTATGACTTGGAGAATGAGTCTTCCACCAGTTTAATGATTCACCCTTTCGCGGTAATGGATGCTACCTACAAGTATTATTTGATGCTATCCCCTGATGAGTCATTGAAACACATTGAAAAAATCATAAATGAGATAAAAGCAGTGGATGGTCATTTTATCTCAGTATGGCACAACGAAACTTGGAGCGATTACCAACAATGGCAGGGTTGGAAAACTGTTTACGAAAGGATGTTAGAAATTGTTAGACATTGATTGTATATATCCGAAATAAACACCTTGATATGGTAAAGTGGGATAAATGTATTGAACGTTCCAAAAATTCAATGCCATATGCCTATAGTTGGTATCTCAGTTTAGTATGTGAAAATTGGGACGCTTTGGTATATAATGACTACGAAGCTGTTATGCCCCTTCCATGGAAGAGCTGGTTTGGTCTAAAATATATAACCAACCCTTATTTTTGTCAGCAATTGGGTGTTTTTTACACACAAAAAAAACTGGACGTTGATGTTTTTGTCAATTCAATTCCAAGCAAGTTTCTGTATGTGTCTCTAAATTTGAATGTTGCAAACGGCCATTCGATATTTGCTGTCAAAAAAAATTCAAACTATGAATTGGAAATAAATGATATAGAATTTTTGCGAAATAATTATTCAAAAAGTCAAGTTAAGAACATTAATAAAGCAAAAAACAAAGGAGTAGAGTTGTCTGCCAATGTCGATTGTATTTCACAATTTTCTGACAAAAAAGCCATTGAGGCAAAGGCTTTCATGAATACTTCCATGCTAGCTCTTGAGCGACGTATCATGTGTGCGCTCATTAACACCTCTAAGGGTCGGATACACTCTGTCTCTTTTAATGGGCAAAACTGTTGCTCTGTTTTTTTAATAGTTTCTGATAAGCGCCTTATTCTACTCTCATCTTACAGTGATAAAATAGGTAAAAGTAAACGTGCCTACTTTTTGTTACTCGACCATATTTTTTCTTTGCCTAACTATGCTGGCTTCACTTTTGATTTTGAAGGATCTAATATTCAAAGTATCGCAGATAGGAATGCTAGATTTGGTGCTACTCTGACTAACTACTATACCATTAGACGTTTTTTTTGGCAAAAAAAGGGGGTTGAACGGCTAAGAAAAAGTAAAACTTAGAATAAATTTTTGTGACTTTGAGGCGGTTTGTTTACAATATTTTTCAGATTTTTGCACCTTAAAATTAATATATCAACTATTTGTGCAATTTCTAGAAGCAATATCAGTATTTTTAATGGGAGGTGTAAAATTTTTTTTTGCTGTTCCGTTGGCATTAACCTATAATTTTTCATTTTGGCAGACATTTTTAATTACCTGTTTTGGAGGGATAATAGGTGTTTTGTTTTTTGCGCAATTCAGAAAAGTCATTTTAAAGATATACTATCGCTTTTTCCCATTTGACCATAAACGTAAAAAAAAGCCCGGATTAAAAAAGAAACTAGCACTTAAAACAGTCAGGAAATATGGACTGTTTGGTATTGCTTTTTTAACACCTGTTGTGTTTTCGATTCCAGTAGGAACCTTCATTGCTCTACACTTCTTTCCAAATAAAAAGAAAACGTTACCTATGCTGTTTGCTTCAGTATTAGGCTGGTCTTTTGTACTCACCCTTGTTTGGAACTTTTAATGTACAAACACCTCTTTTTTGATCTCGACCGAACACTGTGGGATTTTGAAAAAAACTCACATGAAGTACTTTGTGAACTATTTACCGATTTCGAATTATACACAAAAGGCATTTCAAATAATCAACTCTTTATCGATACATACAAACAAATAAATGAAGAGTTGTGGGGCTTGTACCGACAAAATCAAATTACCAAAGAACGATTAAGAGACGAACGATTCTTACTGACTTTAGAAAAATTTTCCATCTCAGATAAAACATTAGCATCACAAATGGGCGATGAGTATGTAAAACTTTGTCCCCAAAAAACACATTTGTTTCCATTTGTACATAGTGTTTTATCCTGCTTGAAAAACAACTATCAACTGCATATCATTACCAATGGGTTTGAAGAAGTACAATATCAAAAATTAAAATCCAATGATTTATTGGATTACTTTAATGAGATTATCACCTCTGAGCAAGTTGGCTATAAAAAACCAAATCCCGAAATTTTCAACTTTTCCTTTAATAAGTGTGATACTCAGCCAAAAGACTGTTTGATGATTGGTGATGATTTAGTAGCTGATATCGCTGGCGCTCGAAAAGTAGGAATGAATCAGGTTTTTTTTAATCCACATTCAATTACTCACAATGAAAAGGATATAACTCACGAAATACGCTGCCTTAGCGAGTTATCCGATTTATTGTAAAACCAATTTTTTTCATTTCATTCCAAAAATTAGGAAACGATTTACTAACCGTTTCAACACCTTCAAGTTGAATGTCAAATAAAAGTGCAAAAGGAGCCAAACTCATACATATTCTGTGATCATCATGAGATGAAAATGCTTCCTTTGGGGGGGCTAATTTACTCGAAAATAAGCTAAAATCAGTATTATTAAATTGGCAATTTTGATTAATTTTTTTTAGTTCCATTTGTAGGGCTTTTAACCGATGACTTTCTTTAAACTTTAAATTGTCAAGACCACCTACAGTAGCCATTTTACGTGTTCCGGCTAGGGTGCAGCAATAGGCTGGTGCCAAATCAGGAAAGTTTAATAAATTCACATTAAAGTCATTACTGGGATAATTATTATTTTCTTTACTTAATAACAGGTATCCATTTTCAAAATCACTTTTTATTCCAAAACGTTTATACAATTCTAACACCTTAGTATCACCTTGCCAACTGTTTTCGTAAACTCCATTTATTTTTAAATATGAATACTTTGAAAATACCATAGCTTGCAGAAAAAAAGCTAGTGAACTCCAATCGGCTTCGACTGTTATGTTTTTTGCTTTGTAAGCTTGTGGTGAGACTGTAATAATATTTTTAGTCCATCTGACATCTATCCCAAAGTACCTCATACATTCTATTGTCATAATAATGTAAGGCTTAGATAAGGTATTTCCTTGAATGTTAAGCTCAAGACCTTGCTTTAAAGTAGGGGCAATTAGTAGAAGCGCCGATATGAATTGACTACTAATGCTTGATTTGATATCAATACGATTGCTAGTTAATCTTTTCGATGTTATTTTTAAAGGAGGAAATCCCTCTTTTTCTATATAATGAATTTTGGCCCCTAACCGTTTAAGTGCATCTGCTAGTGGTTTTATGGGGCGTTGTTTCATTTGTTGGCTGCCTGTAAGAATAAATTCACCTTTTTTTGTGGCCAGAAAAGCAGTAAGAAATCGAAATGCTGTTCCGCAATCTCCAACGTTTATGTTATTTGTTTCTTGTCTTAGAGCTTTTGCAAGTAACCGTGTGTCATTGGCAGCCGATAAATTATATATGTCAAAAGGGTCTTTACACAAAGACTGAATAATCAACAAACGATTACTAATGCTTTTAGAAAAAGGTAGGGCTATCTCAGCGTCAAAAGTCTTGGAAGCATGTGAAATATGGTACATTCTTAAAAGAAATCAGACCCTAGTAGATTATATTTTCCAAGTCGTTCTTCCACTAGTTCAAAGGAGGTAATGTCGTCTTCTTTATGCCAAATCATTTGAAAATTTCGTTGGAAATTATTGGCAAGAAATCGCGAGTTGTTTGTTATTCCGTCAATGAGTACAAATGTTCCTGGTAAAAGAGTGGATTCCATTCGTAGAATATCAGCAGCCATGACGGTACGCTCGTCACACTGAAAGCTCATACCACTTATATCCCCTTTGACATCTTTGGGGTTTGGGCCATCCAAATATATAAAGTCTGGGATAATGTTTGGAAGAGAGTCGTAATAATGGCATATTCTGTCGTTATAAGTGCCGATACTTACTGTGGAAAAGTGAAATTTAACCAAATGGAGTAAATGATCAGGAAATTTATCTTTGGTATGTTCAATCCATGTTTTATCGGAGTCAACAGATACCATTTGAAACATAAAACGGTTTCTAATTTCGGGCACCTTTTCTAGAGATAAAAAATCGCATTTATTTTTGGCCAATGCATCGGCTATTACAATAGTTGAAAGTCCTAGGCCAAACTCTAATACTGTAAACGATTTTCGTTTTCTAATGATTTGATGGAGTCTCGCTAAATCGTTTAAGTCAGGTGGGAATGGAGTTTTTAATTGCCCACTAACGGCATCAAATGCACCTTCGTTGTAGTCTGAATTTAGTTCTAAATCGAAGTAATGGTGGATGCCTTCATCAATGAGATACTGTTTGGCTGGTGTCATAAATTCTTAAATTTCAAATATAAGATTTAAATACATTCTTTAATTGTGAGTTAGTCACTTTCATATTATATTCGCATTTACCTATTTTAGTTAATAGAGAAAATTGCACTTTTTGATTTTTATTTTTTTTATCATTTTGAATAAATGGTAAAAGAGATTCAAGAGGAGGAATGTCAATTAACGAAAAATATCTTTTGAAACAATCGCTTATTTCAATCTTTTCTTTTTCACTAATAGGCGAAAGCTGGCTTTCAACTAGCATGCCTAGGGCTATGGCTTCGCCGTGCAATAGGTCTTTACCTTGTGATAAATAATGGCTTTCTATGGCGTGTCCAATAGTATGCCCGAAGTTGAGGATTTTACGTTTACCATCTTCATAGGGGTCTTCCTTTACTATCTTATTTTTTAATTCTACGCATTTTGTAATGACTTGCTCCCAGTCTATTTTTTCTAAAGAGCTTGCCTTAATTTGTTGCCAAAAATATACATCCTGTATTAATGCGTATTTAATAACCTCAGCAAACCCAGATAATAGCTGTCTTTTGTCTAAACTCTTAAGAAAATCAGGAAAAATATACACGCATTTTGGGTATCTAAATAGTCCAATTTGATTTTTGAAATTTGAAAAATCAATACCTAATTTCCCTCCAATAGAGGCGTCAACCATTGCTAATAGAGTGGTAGGAACTTGTATGAAATCAATGCCTCTTTTATAGCATGAGGCGGCAAAACCTCCCATGTCTCCAATCACACCACCGCCTAGATTAATCAATAGCGAGTACCTGTCAAATTTATGAGTAGTTAGCTCTTGCCAAATGCTTTGACATGTA
>JAYYZE010000010.1:0-74565 GCA_036340235.1 Bacteroidota bacterium | reverse complement strand
TTAGAAAACTTCCTTCATCAAATTTTACATTCCTGTAATTGATTTTTAAGTGTTACAAGTCACTTTCTGTTTTCAATCAAACACTTTGAATTGGTTTCAATGTTGAATGTTAGAATACAACAATTCCAACAAGTACTATCTTTCTAACAGTACTACATTAATACATGTGATATTTCCGTGATTATATTCGATTTAATCGACTAAACCCAAACTTATGGGGGAGTTGTCGATTAGTAAATCAATATGTTAAAATCTAATTTTAGAATTTATTTTTGAGTTTTTAAAAATTCAGAGTATTCATTGGAACCCATTGTCATCCCTGAAATTAAACTTACACATTCATTTGTGATTTCAATTGATGATATATTTTCTTTGAAATTAAACTTTCTTCCGTCGTAAGAAGTCAAACTATTTTCATTAGAATTAAAACATATATTACAAAAAAGATGATAACTCAATAGTTGTGTACAACTTATTTTAAATTCATTATAGCAAATATCAAAATCAGATTTTGATAAAGTGGTTTTTAATTCTCTTCGATTTTGATAGTAATTTTCTATATTGATATTTTTCTTTGACATATAATTATTGTCTAGACATTTAACCATAACCTTATCTGAACAACCATAAGACATAAAGATTGTTGAAATAAAAATTGTAATGATAAAACATTTCATGTGTTAATTTTAAGTCAAAGGTTTAGAACGTAACTCTCATTATAGTCTAATGGACAATTATTCTTGCTTTCATACCAGGAAGATGAGGTGTACAAACATAGAAGTGCGTTTTAGATTCTAATACAACTATATAATTAGATTCACCAAAATCAAGTTCAAAACCGTTTTCTAAAGGTGTTGAGTTGTTTGCGTTATAGTTTTCTTCGCTTACCTCTATTGCATTATGAGTATTTCCTAACTCAAAAAAAATTGTATCACCAACATTACAATTTAAAACTTCCGGCACAAAATTTAAACCACCTGTTGTTATTAAATTTCCAAAATTTAATTGTTCATCAATTATATCTTCGCCATCACTACACCCAAATAACAAGCCACAAAAAACTAATGCTAAAACTATTTTTAATTTCTTCATTTTTTCTGTAAAAATACAATTTTTGTTGGTAAGATTAATAATGTGTTTTTTTTGAGAGTTTTGATGAAATAATATCTAATTTAAATTCTAAAATAATATCTTTATCATTAACTAAAATTGAATTATTTTGGTCCACATTGCTTGACTCAACATGGGCTCTTCAGCCAATGGGGCAAAAGCATCTGAATTAAAAAGGTTGCCCGCATACTCAAGAAAGGATGTGGCGCTAAGACCAATGGCAACACCGCCCTTTTTAGGTAAATAATCTTCCCCTTTTTTTGGGGATCAGATTTTGTGCCAAAATACTTGAAATAAAACAAAATATAGATAATGTAATTATGTGTTTTTTCATTTTTTATATATTATTGATCTTTAATAGTATTTAAGTAGGCGTGATTTACTCATGCTTTTTCAAAAAAAACGCTAAATTTAAAGTATGTTTCGTTGTCTAACATCTCTTTTTTTAACCATACCCTTATACAGTTTGTCACAAAAAATGTATTCCGTAGGGTATGCCAATCAATCCGACTTAAAAGCTTTTGTTGTAGAATATGAAAATCAATGTGATTTGAAGGTATTCAAAGTAGATTACCCAAACCAGGCAAATGGCAATAAAGGCCATTGGTATTTTGTGGATTATGCCAATCAAGCTGATAAGAAAATATATTTTGTTGAATATTCTAATCAATCTGATTTGAAAATATATTTTGTTGATTATCCCAATCAGTCAGGTTGGCGAGATAAATCCAAACAGCATTTGCTGTATTAAACACATTCGATTGTTACCGAATATTAGGTTAGAATTAAGGCAACTCAACAAATTAATTTTTTTTACATTTAGTCGGTGGAAAAAATCCTTAGAACATTTTCAGAATACAAGTGGTTTTTACTTCTTTGGGGTTTGATTAATATAGTTCAAGCGGCTTATACCAACCTTCATTTTGATGAGGCGTACTATTGGCTGTATTCTACCATTCTTAGTTGGGGTTACTTTGATCACCCACCTATGGTAGCAGTTGTGGGAAGAATAGGCGATCTTATTTCTCATTCTACACTAGGCCTTAGGTTGGTGCCTATAATTATGGGGCTATTTGTTATGCTTGGCATATTACATTTGGCGGGTCGGCAACACCAAAAGTTTCATTTGATTTTATATGTCATTTCATTTCCTTTGATAACTTCCCACATTGCTGGCTTTCTAATTCTTCCCGATGCTCCCCTATGCTTCTTTTTTGTGTTCTTTTTGTTGGCTTACAGGCGTTATCTCGAATGTGACTCTATTAGTCATTCACTGATTTTGTCTCTTGCTGTTGCGGGTATGGTATATAGTAAATACCACGCTGTGTTAATCCTATTTTTCACTATTTTGGCTAATTTTAGCTTATTATCAAAACGAAGTTTTTGGTTAGTGGCACTTTGCTCAACCACATTTCTTTTGCCTCATTTTTACTGGCAATTTCAGAACGATTTTCCAAGTATACTTTATCACGTTGATACTAGAACATCGGGTTTTAGCATCAATAACTTTTTGGAATATATAGGTGGTCAATTGCTTTTGGCGGGCCCTTTTAGTGGGCTGTTAGTCATCTATATGGCCATTAAGTTTAAGCCTCAAAATACGTTTGAAAATACGTTAAAATACATTGCTATTGGCTTTTATATTTTCTTTCTGCTCTATTGCTTTAGAAGCAGAATAGAAGCACACTGGACTTCTGTTTCTATGATTGCACTCATAGTCGTTTCCTACCTACATTTCTTACGATCAGGAACATTTAAAAAAATCATGCCCTACTTGATATATCCAGCGGTTATTTTAATTATTATTTCCCGTTTTGTACTAGCTGGCGACCACCTAGAAGAAAGCTTACGGCTAAAATCGAATTTTGTAAACATGGAGAAATGGGCCAATGAGTTAGACTCCATTTCTGGTGGCGTTCCCATACTATTTACTAATAAATACCAAGATTTGTCAATCTACTCATACGCCAAAAATCAAATTATGCCTGCTGCACCCAGAGTAGGCAGTCGATTTAGTCAGGTCGATTTGTACAGGATTGACTCACTGTACGATGGCCATAGGGTGTTGGCTTTAAGCTTTGGCAATGAGCTGAAATGGCAATCCAAAAATCAGTTACGACACTATGCTAGCTTTATAGACAGTTACTACTCATACACGGGAATAGTAATGGATGACATTAACATTGTGCAAACTGATAGCATACCCTTTTTATCATTCAACCTTCGTAATATGACCCATAAAAACAGACTTTTCCAATGGGACTCTACACAACGTTTGAAGCTAGACTATTCCGTAAATGGCCATGCGTACACTGTTTTTATAGATGAATTAGACCAAATGCAAAAGATAGGCCCATTCGAAACCATCAACTACTCCATAGCATTGTCTGAAAAGCTTGAGAACAAGATCAAGGTAAAAGTGGCGCTTACATCAAACAACCTACGGGTTTATAACGATAGTTACTACCAACGATTAAAATAAACAGATGTTATTCAAATTAGTAAAGTTTTGCTTAGTTGGATTTTCTGGGCTAATCATAGATTTTCTCACTACCTGGATCCTCAAGGAAAAGTTAAAAACACACAAATATTTGGCCAACTCCGTCGGATTTATTCTTGCGGTAAGCTCAAACTACCTACTCAACAGGATTTGGACTTTTGAGAGTGTTAACCCAAGTATTGCTAATGAGTATGCTACTTTTCTAGTGGTTTCGTTGATTGGGCTACTAATAAATAATACCATATTATATTTAGTGCATGAACGATTAAAACAGGGCTTTTACCTATCAAAATTCATTGCTATTGGGTTAACCACTTTTTGGAATTTTTTGGCCAACTATTTTTTCACCTTCTAGTATTTATATCTGTTTATAGCCCCTGGTTGGTTTAGCAAACCGCAAAATTTAATATATCTTTGATTTACAACATTTTTCTCTAAAAGACCCACACATGACACATTTAAAACACAAGCTCCAAGAGTTACGCGAAGTTGTATTTTTGACCATTGCAAATCATTTCACTCGTTTGAAAGTCCTAGATCCTTACCGCTATCTTTTTTATCAGCTGAGTGGTGTAAAAATCAATGGTAAGGCGGCCATTTTTGGACCTCTATCAATACGTCCGATAGGCAAGGCCTCCAATATTCAAATTGGTAATGGCACATTTTTAAACACAGACATTCGATTTGGCTGTCCACACAATATTATACGTATTGGAGCAAATTGTCAAATTGGTCCACGAGTGTGCTTTGAGACCGTTAATCATGGTCTGTATTATGAGCCAAACAAAGGAAGAGGTATGACTACCAAGCCCATAGTAATAGAAGATGAGGTGTGGATAGGTTGTGGGGCTATAATTTTACAAGGAGTAACGATAGGTAAGGGAGCGGTAATCGCCGCTGGGGCAGTAGTCAACCAATCGGTTCCAAAGTTAACGATTTATGGTGGTGTGCCCGCCAAACCCCTAAAACAATTATCATAAACCAAAGAGTAATCGTTATTTTCTTAACAATAAGGCTCAATTGAGTAGTTTTTTGGGCATAAAAAAACCCTCAAGTGAGGGTTTTGAAATCAATTAACTTGCTTTAAAGCGTCGGTCTACTTCTTCCCAATTGACTACATTGAAAAAGGCCTCAATATAGTCCGGTCTTCGGTTTTGGTAGTTGAGGTAATAAGCATGCTCCCAAACGTCGATCCCCAAAATTGGCGTGCCACCACAACCATCTTTCATTAGTGGGTTGTCTTGGTTGGGCGTTGAACAAACCGATAATTTGCCGTTTTTTACACACAGCCAGGCCCATCCAGAGCCAAATTGAGTAGCGGCTGCTTTTGAGAATTTGTCTTTGAAGGTTTCAAAAGAGCCAAAGGCCTCATTTATGGCATCGTCTAACTCACCACTAGGTTGGCCACCACCATTGGGGCTCATGACCGTCCAAAATAGGCAGTGATTGTAGAATCCACCTCCATTATTTCTTATGGCGGGAGTTAAATCACCAGCTAATATCTCTTCAATAGATTTGTTTTCAAACTCACTGAAATCAACAGCAGCATTGAGTTTGGCGGTATATCCAGCATGGTGTTTGCCATGGTGTATTTCCATTGTTCTGGCGTCTATATATGGCTCTAATGCGTCGTAGGCATATGGCAACTTTGGTAATTCGAATGACATAGTTTGTAGGTATTAAATTAGTAGTTGCAAAGGTAAAAAAAATTAATATTGTTTGGCCTTCTGAAAGGTAAGGTCAATTTTATGTATAATAGGAAAGAAGCCTTCATCGTTCCAAATACCTCTAGCGATGTAGGCCTTTAGTTGGGTCTTTAAAATGCGTACATCATAGGTCGTGAACTCATCGTTGGGCATCAACACCTCGTTTTGTTGACAGAAGGAAGAAAGGTCATTAATGACGTTGTCAGGCAAGTCAAAAAAGGCTAGGTATTGCTCTACAGATAGTTGTTCTAGTTGGATGCGGTTTTCGTTGGTGTACTTGAACGCAAACTGCCTGATTAAATCCTTGCGTATGGCCATGGACAATGAAGGATGATAGCTTGTTGTGTCAATGGGTATAAACACATCTGGCATAATGCCTCCTCCGCCATAGACTACTTTTCCTGCTTTGGTAACAAATTTCAAACTGTCGTTAAAGACAATGCTGTCTTGAGAGAGTAGCTCGCCATTACTTATTCGATTAACAATATCATCGTCGTACTGGGAGTTGTTTCCCACATTGTACGGACGTTGTATGCACCGGCCGGTGGGGGTGTAGTAGCGTTGAGTGGTAATGCGATAGGCCGATCCATCGGGGTGTTCAAATTGCTCTTGTACAAGTCCCTTTCCAAACGATCGCCGACCCACTATGGTGCCTCTGTCGTTGTCTTGTAGTGCACCAGCCACAATTTCGCTGGCCGAGGCAGAGCCCTCGTCAATAATTACCACTACCTCCTTGTCTATTAGTGTCCCCTTTTTGTTGGAGTAATAGTAGTCGCCCTTGCCATTTCTATCTTGAGTGTATACAATAAGCAAATCATCCTCCAAAAACTCGTTGGTAACATTGATGGCTGCCCCAAGGTATCCGCCGGGGTTATTTCTTAAATCTAAAATGAGCTTTTGCATCCCAGCACTGTTGAGCTGTTCGCAGGCGCTTTTGAACTCTTCAAAAGTATTGGCGGCAAAGCGGCTAATTTTGATATATCCCGTGCTATCGTCCACCATGTAGCTCACTTCCACGCTATTGATAGGAATCTGGCCCCTTGTAATCTCGAAAGGGATGAGCTCGTTGTTGCCCCGTCGTAAAATACCAACCGTTACTTTGGTGCCTCGTTTTCCTCTTAACAAGCTAATGACGTCTTCATTCTCTAGGCCGGTTCCCGCTATGGTATCGCTGTCAACACTAACGATTTTGTCGCCAGAAAGTATGCCCACGCTTTGAGAAGGGCCACCAGAAATGGGAGCTACCACCAAGATTGTATCATCATATAGGTTGAATTCTATGCCGATGCCATCGAAACTCCCTTCCATGGGTTCGTTGACTGCCGAGAGGTCTTTGGCTTTTATGTAATAAGAATGTGGGTCGAGTTCTTTAAGTAAACTCGTAACGGCTTTTTCTACCAGTTCGTCTTTGTTTATGCTATCAACGTAGGCCTGCTCTAGTTGTTCTAGTACTAGATTAAACTTGTTAAACTCGTGATTGGTGGTGGTGCCAAACTGCAAAGACTTTCCAAGCCAAATACCCAATACAAGCACTAGTGAAAATACGATAGGACTAAAATGAGAACGCTTATTCATCAAAGGTAAAATGACACAGTTCGACGTTGGCTTTTCTCAAGAAATCAAGGCCTGCAGCATCCTTGTATTCATCTAGGTAGACGACTCTGGAAATACCTGACTGATGAATGAGTTTGCTGCATTCTTTGCAGGGGGATAGAGTTAGGTACAGGGTGGCGCCTTGACAACTGTGTGGGGAGCGCGCTACCTTTAAAATGGCATTGGCCTCGGCATGTAGGACATACCATTTGGTGTCTCCATTGTCGTCTTCACAGACGTTTTCAAAACCCGATGGACAGCCATTATAACCATCTGAAATAATCATCTTATCTTTGACAATTAGAGCTCCCACTTTTTTGCGTTGGCAGTGGGAAAGTTTGGCCCACTCTTGGGCCATCTTCAAATAGGCCTGGTCGTATTTACTTTGTTTCATAATTTTATCGAAAGACAAAAATACAAAAAACCCCTCATCCTCTGAGGGGATTTTGTACCCGAGGCCGGGGTCGAACCGGCACGATATTGCTATCACTGGATTTTGAATCCAGCGCGTCTACCAATTCCGCCACTCGGGCTAAAAAGAGCAGACAAATTTACTCTTTTGTTGGCCATTCACAAATCAATGGGCCAAAATACTTCTCACTACAATCTTTTTTTTATCTTTGCCCACCCATATTTTAATCATGTCATCAAACATCAAATTATTCGCGGCAACGGTTAGTCAATCACTAGCAGAATCCATCGCCCACCACTTTGGTCAACCCCTCGGTGAAACCTCCTTGGTATATTTTAGCGACGGGGAGTTCGAGCCATCCTTTGATGAAACGGTCCGAGGGTGTCATGTGTTCATTATACAATCAACCCCGCCTCCTTCTGACAATTTGATGGAGTTGCTGCTGATGATTGATGCAGCCAAGCGTGCCTCGGCCTATAAAATTACGGCTGTTATGCCTTATTTTGGTTATGCCCGACAAGACAAAAAAGGCAAGCCAAGGGTGCCGATAGGTGCCAAGCTGGTAGCCAATCTCTTGACTGCTGCTGGAGTTGACCGGGTAATGACCATGGACCTTCATGCCGACCAAATTCAAGGATTTTTTGAAGTGCCAGTTGATCACATGTTTGCCTCCACGCTTTTTGTACCATACATTCAAAGCTTGGGCCTCAGCAACCTTTGCATGGCCTCGCCTGATATGGGAGGAACTAAGCGTGCCAACACCTATGCCAAATACTTGGAAACAGAAGTCGTTGTTTGCTACAAACATAGAGACAAAGCCAACGAAGTCAGCAAAATGCTACTCATCGGCGATGTCCAAGGTAAAGACATTATCTTAGTTGATGACATGGTTGATACGGCCGGTACGCTTACCAAAGCGGCCGATTTATTGATAGAAAACGGAGCCAAAAGCGTAAGAGCGTGTTGTACGCATGCCATTCTTTCGGGAGATGCTTATGAACGATTAGATAACTCAAAGTTGGAAGAGTTGATAGTAACGGACTCCTTAAAAAAAGAACATAACAGTAAAAAAGTTAAAGTAATTGAGATTGGAAACTTGTTTGCCAATACCATTAAAAGTGTGTTGGAGAAAAAATCTATTAGCTCAAGCTTTATTAATTAATTATTAATCTTATTTTTTTAAAAAATGAAAACATTTGCCATTAGTGCTGAAGCGAGAGAAACCAACAAAATCGCAAACCGAGCACTTAGAAATCAGGGTAAAGTTCCATGCGTACTTTACGGGGGAGAAAAGCAAGTGTACTTCTCTGCCTCAGAGAATGACCTTAATAAGCTTGTCAATACCCCAAGCGTTTACATCGTAGAAATAGAAAACGGTAAGGACACTTTCAAAGCGATTCTTCAAGACATTCAATTTCATCCAGTTACGGATCGTATTTTACATGTTGACTTTCTACAAGTATTTGACGATAAGGAAGTTACCTTAAGTATTCCAATCAACTTTATTGGAACACCCATAGGGGTTAGAAATGGTGGAAATTTAAAAGTCATTAGACGAGCTATCAAAACACGTGCTTTACCTGCCAATTTGCCAGATTCTATCGAAATCAACATCGAAGATATGAAAATTGGAAAAGTACTTTATGTTGGGGATGTTAGAAGTGAGAAATACGCATTCTTGGAAGCCGATAGAGCTGTTATTGTAGCTGTTAAAATGGCCCGTGGTGCAGTTGAAGAGGATGAAGATGAAGAAGCTGATGAGGGTGCAGCAGCGGAAGGTGCAGCAGCGGAAGGTACCGATACCCCATCTGAATCATAATATGTACATCTTAAAACAATGAAATACCTCATTGTTGGATTAGGAAACCCAGGTGTTAAGTACGAACATACGAGACACAACATTGGATTCAAAGCATTGGACACTCTTGCAGAGTTGTCTAATGCTTTTTTTAAAGACGAAAAGCACGCCTTATACGCCAGTATCAAACACAAATCAAGAACCTTCCATCTAATCAAACCTACCACTTTTATGAATCTAAGTGGTAAAGCAGTTAATTATTGGATGCAAGCGCTAAAAATTGACGCTTCAAATCTACTTGTTATAACAGACGACATTGACCTGCCTTTTGGCACTTTACGTCTCAGAGGAAAGGGATCGGATGGGGGACATAATGGACTGAAAGATATCAACCATTTTCTGGGACACACAAAATACGCCCGTTTGCGTTTTGGTGTAGGGAATCAATTTTTGAAAGGTCAGCAGGCACAGTATGTATTATCAGGCTGGACCCCCGGCGAAGAAAACGATCTAAAGGAGCGGTTACAGCAAACCGCTACAATGGTTTTGTCTTTTGGCACTATTGGGTTAGTCCAAACCATGAATAACTATAATGGAAAATAAAAAGATTGAACGTCTACAAATAATTTCTAAGACTCACTTTTTTGGACACTGTCGAATGTAATTCGTTAACAGAAATGCGCTCTTGCCCCATTGTATCTCTATCTCTCAGAGTAACCGTATTATCTTCAAGAGATTGATGATCAACCGTAATGCAATAAGGTGTTCCTATAGCGTCTTGACGCCTGTATCGCTTGCCTATAGAGTCTTTTTCTTCGTACTGACAATTGAAGTCGGCTTGTAACAAACTCATGACCTCTCTTGCTTTTTGAGGTAAACCATGCTTTTTGGTCAAAGGTAAAACAGCTGCTTTAACAGGAGCTAGTTGAGGCGGTATCGATAACACTAGGCGATTTTCTCCATTAACTTCTTCTTCTTTATACGAATGACTGAGTATGGTCAAAAACATACGATCCAAACCAATGGAGGTTTCCACCACATAAGGCACGTAGCTTTCATTGATTTCGGGGTCAAAGTACTGCACTTTTCTTCCCGAATGTTCTTGATGGCTTTTTAAATCAAAATCGGTGCGTGAATGTATGCCTTCTAACTCTTTAAATCCAAAAGGAAATTTGAACTCTATGTCACACGCCGCATTAGCGTAGTGCGCTAGATTGTCGTGGTCGTGAAAACGAAAGTAGCTTTTGTCAATGCCTAAGCTGAGGTGCCATTGCATACGGTTTTCTTTCCAATGCTCATACCATTTCAATTCTTCACCTGGTCGAACAAAAAACTGCATTTCCATTTGTTCAAACTCACGCATTCTAAAAATGAATTGTCTTGCCACAATTTCATTTCGAAAGGCCTTACCTGTTTGAGCAATACCAAAAGGAATTTTCATCCGTGCTGTCTTTTGCACATTTAGGAAGTTGACAAAGACACCTTGGGCTGTTTCGGGTCTTAGATAAAGGTCTGTAGCGCCATCCGCAGTAGACCCCATTTGTGTTTTAAACATCAAGTTGAATTGACGTACATCTGTCCAATTTTTTGTACCAGAAACTGGGCATACGATTGCTAATTCTTCAATTAGTTCTTTGATATCGGCTAAGTTATTTTGACTCATAGCCTCACTAAAGCGCTGCCTAATACTTTGGCATTTTGCATTGTAACCCAAAACCCTTCCATTTGTACTAACAAATTGCTTTTCGTCGAAACTATCGCCAAAGCGCTTGGCAGCTTTTTTGACCTCTTTTTCTATCTTGTTTTCTACCTTGGTCACATAATCTTCAATCAGGACATCAGCTCGGTAACGTTTCTTGGAATCTTTATTATCAATGAGTGGATCGTTGAAAGCATCGACGTGACCAGAAGCTTTCCAAGTTGTAGGGTGCATAAAAATGGCCGAATCTAAGCCCACAATATGTTCATTCATATTCACCATGGATTTCCACCAGTATTTGCGAATATTGTTTTTAAGTTCTACCCCATTTGGGCCGTAATCATAAACGGCAGAAAGGCCGTCGTATAATTCACTAGATTGAAAAATAAACCCATATTCCTTGGCGTGAGCCACTACTTTTTTGAAAATTTCCTCGTAATTTGCCATAGCGCAAAAATACATTTATTCACCACAAATTTACATCTCATTTCTTTATCTTTGTAGCATGTTGCAAATCGGCGATAAAATAGTGTCTTTTGATGTCTTTGAGAAGCATTTTGTTTGTGATTTGTCAGCATGTAAAGGGGCTTGTTGTGTAAAGGGCGATGCTGGTGCTCCCTTAACCGGTGATGAGGTTGCGCTTTTGCCAACAATATATGATCAGGTTAAGCCTTACATGCAGGAGAAAGGAAAAAAAGCCATTGAAACACAAGGCTTTTCTGTCATTGACGGAGATGGCGATCAAACCACACCACTAATAGACCATAAGGAATGTGCCTTTGTTAGTTTTGATAAAGAAGGTATCGCCAAGTGCACCATAGAACAGGCCCACAACGATGGAAAAATAGAGTTTAAAAAGCCCATATCATGTCATCTTTTCCCCATAAGAATTAAGGCCTATAGAGACTTTGAAGCAGTCAATTACGAGGCTGTAGATATTTGTAAGCCAGCTTGTGAATGTGGACAAAAGTTAGAAGTGCCAGTCCATCGTTTTCTCAAGGAGCCCTTGATTAGACGATATGGCTTGTCGTGGTATAATGACCTTTGTGAGGCCCATAAATACATTGAACAAGACGCAAAAAACCGCAAAATCAAACGTCTGTAATATTAAATTAACGTTAACAACTTTTTATAAAAAAAATTAAAATTTTGTCGGACGTATTTTGGCCAAAAAATTACATGATTAACTAGCCAAATTTTGAAAAAAACAGTCAGCCAAAAGTGTTAAAAACTTGAAATTATTGTGAATAAAATTGAATTGCTTTCAATTTTTTTTTTTGAAAAATTTGTGTCATTACAAAACGGATAAAATAACTCGAATACTCAACTTATTCACTTATCACCCTCTGGTTTTGTAATACCAAATCTAATTAATTTGTGGTTATTTACTAGGTTGTAATAGGGCATGGGTTTGGTTTTTTTGCTGTGTCTTTGATACCATTACAAGTGGCGAAAGTAAAGGCAGAAATAAAAAGAAAAAAACAAATCGAGTTAACGGTAACTCAAAAAAAAGAAACAATGAATAGAATTATTTTTAAAAGAGACCAAACGCAGCAAAAGTTCAACCCACAAAAAATCACAGACGCCATATCGCATGCTATGCTGGCATGTGAGGAAGGTGACATAGATGCCGCTAAAAATGTAACTGACAATGTAGTGCAAAAACTAGATTTTAAAATCAAGGATAACCCTCGATATATCCCAAATGTCGAAGAAATTCAGGACATGGTTGAGAATGAATTGATGCTGACCAATTTCTTCAAAACAGCAAAAGCGTATATACTATACAGAAACAGGCAGGCGGTAAAGCGCGAACGAAATATTTTTGCAAAACGAGTCAATCTAAAGCCCTTCGAATACCCAGAACTGTATGAATATGTTCCTGCTATTAGACACTCATACTGGATTCACACTGAATTCAATTTTACAAGTGATATCCAAGATTTCAAAGCCAAGTTAACAGACAGGGAACGCAGCGCCATCAAAAACGCTATGCTAGCCATCTCGCAAATAGAGGTGGCAGTCAAATCCTTTTGGGGCGATATACACAAGGTAATAACCAAGCCCGAGGTGGGGTCTGTGGGAGCAACCTTCGCCGAAAGTGAGGTCAGACACGCCGATGCGTATTCTCATTTATTGGAAATTTTAGGTCTTAATAAAGAATTTGAAAGGATAAAAGATAATCCTGTCCTAACCAGAAGAGTTAGGTACTTGGAGGCTTCTCTCATGCATGCTAAAAGTTCGGATCACCAAGATTACACCGAGTCAGTGCTTCTGTTTTCATTATTTATTGAGCACGTTTCACTCTTTTCCCAATTTCTGATAATTATGGCTTTCAACAAGCACAGAAACATGCTAAAAGGAATATCTAACGTGGTTGAAGCAACCTCCAAAGAAGAGCAAATCCATGGTGATTTTGGTATTGATATCATCAACATCATCAAAAAAGAAAACCCCGACTGGTTTGACGAATTATACGTGAACAAAATACATAGGATGTGTAAAGAGGCTTATGATTCTGAAATGGATATTGTCAGATGGATATTTGAGGACGGTGAGTTAGACTTTATTCCAATAAATCAGATTGACGAGTTCCTAAAAGATAGATTCAATAAATCTCTTGAAAGCATTGGCTTTCCGAAACGATTCAATATAGATGACAACATATTGCAAGATACAGAGTGGTTTAATGACGAAATTATAGGTACAAAACATGGTGACTTTTTTGTCAAAAGATCCATCAACTACAGTAAAAGAACACAAAGTTTAACGTCAGATGACTTATTCTAAAAATTTAAATATATGAAACTAACACAACAAGAAAAACCACTATCAAAGCAAGCGAGTAATCCATCCAAAGAGCAGTTTAAGTCTGAAAATTTTGGTTGGTTGACCGATCACAGCAGACAATTTTTGGCTTCAGGCTATTTGTCTGATGGTGAAACCCCAGAAGCACGTATTAAGGATATTGCAGATAATGCAGAGAAAATATTAAACATTCCTGGCTTTTCTGAAAAGTTCTACCACTATATGTCGGAAGGTTTTTATTCACTAGCGTCCCCAGTATGGTCAAACTTCGGAAAAGAAAGGGGACTGCCAATCAGCTGTTTTGGTTCAAATGTAGACGATGACATGGGCAACATACTTTACACACAATCTGAAGTGGGTATGATGTCTAAACTTGGTGGCGGAACATCAGGATATTTTGGTCACATACGTCATAGAGGTGCTGAAGTAAAAGATAATGGAGTCGCGTCAGGAGCTGTGCATATTATGCAATTATTTGAGTCCATGGTGGATGTTGTTAGTCAAGGCTCGGTTAGAAGGGGGCGATTTTCTCCTTACCTTCCTGTTGAACATCACGACATTGAAGAATTTTTAGACATCGGAACCGAAGGAAATCCAATTCAGGAACTTACCCATGGTGTTTCAATCAACGACCAATGGATGCAGGAAATGATTGACGGGGATGCTGACAAACGTAAAATATGGGCAAAAGTGATACAACGTCGATGCGAAATTGGGTATCCCTACATCTTCTTCAAAGATAAAGCAAACAGTGGAGCACCCGAAGTATTTAGAGATAAAGACCTATCGATAAATGCCAGCAATCTCTGTACTGAAATTATGCTTCCTTCAAATTCTGACTGGTCATTTGTTTGTGTCTTATCTTCCGTTAATCTTCTTCATTACGACAAGTGGAAAGATACTGATGCCGTTGAAACAATGGTTTATTTTTTAGACGCTGTTGTTACTGAGTTTTTGACTAAACTCGAGAGATATAGAGATTCCGACAGTAATGACGATAAACAAACGTTCTTGTTTATGGAACGGGCTTACAATTTTGCTAAAGATAACCGAGCGTTGGGCTTAGGTGTACTTGGGTGGCATTCATTACTTCAGTCTAAGTCTCTTCCGTTCGACTCCCAGGATGCCTTTGACTTAAATAGTGAAGTGTTTAGATTAATCAAAAGCCATTCTTACAAAGCCTCTAGTGAATTAGCAACAAAGTTTGGTGAACCCAAAACACTGAAAGGATACGGAAGACGAAATGCCACTTTAAATGCCGTTGCTCCCACCACCTCTTCAGCGTTTATCTTAGGACAAGTGTCACAAGGTATTGAGCCCATCTGGTCCAATATTTACGTGAAAGATATTGCCAAGGTTAAAACGACTATCAAAAATCCGTTTTTAGTACAACTACTGGCCGAAAAAGGATATGACAATAAAGAGATATGGGATAGTATAAGAGATAATGATGGCTCGGTTCAACACTTGGAGATTCTTACAGACCACGAAAAAAATGTCTTTAAAACTTATTCGGAAATAGACCAGCTTGATATCATATATCAAGCAGCAAATCGTCAAAATCATATCGATCAAGGACAATCTCTAAACATAATGGTACACCCTGATATGTCTCCTAAAGAAATTAACAAGATACACATCACAGCTTGGAAATTGAATATTAAGTCGTTGTACTATCAACACAGTATGAATGCAGCTCAAAAGTTTAAGCAGAAGAAAGAGTGCGAAAGTTGTGAAGCATAATAGTCATCTTTCTTTTGAGTAGACTACCAAAAAAAAGCACTCCCAATGGAGTGCTTTTCTTAAGTATCAGTAACAATCAAACGAATGCGTTTTCGCCAGTAATATCTAGTCCTGTTATTAAAAGATGGATATCATGAGTTCCCTCGTAAGTTACCACAGATTCTAAATTCATCATGTGACGCATAATAGGGTATTCGCCTGTTATCCCCATTCCGCCTAAAATTTGTCTGGCATCCCTGGCAATATTAAGAGCCATATCGACATTATTTCGTTTACACATAGAAATCTGTGCTGATGTTGCTCTGCCTTCATTTCTTAAGACACCCAAGCGCCAAGTGATAAACTGTGCTTTGGTGATTTCAGTAATCATTTCAGCTAGCTTCTTCTGTTGAAGTTGAAAACCAGCAATGGGTTTACCAAATTGAATGCGTTCTTTGGCGTATCGTAATGCGGTATCGTAACAATCCATGGCTGCCCCGATGGTTCCCCATGCAATGCCATAACGTGCGGAGTCCAAACAACCTAATGGAGCGCCTAGTCCATCCTTGCCAGTTAGCAAATTGGCCTTCGGTACTTTGACGTTGTCAAATACTAATTCGCCAGTAGCAGAAGCTCTTAAGCTCCACTTGTTATGTGTTTCTGGAGTAGAAAATCCCTCCATGCCTCTTTCGACAATCAATCCATTGATTCTGCCTTGTTCGTTTTTAGCCCATACAATGGCAATATCAGCAAAAGGAGAATTGGATATCCAAAGTTTTGCACCATTCAATAAGAGGTGGTCTCCCATGTCTTTGTAGTTGGTGACCATTCCTCCAGGATTAGACCCAAAGTCAGGTTCTGTTAGTCCAAAACAACCAACCATCTCGCCGCTGGCTAGCTTTGGAAGGTATTTCTGACGTTGCACTTCATTGCCATATTTGAAAATTGGATACATGACTAATGAGGACTGAACAGAGGCAGTGGAACGGATGCCACTGTCACCACGTTCCAACTCTTGCATGATAAGACCATACGATATTTGGTCAAGGCCAGCTCCTCCATACTCCGCAGGAATATAGGGGCCAAAAGCGCCGATTTCCGCCAATCCGGAAATAAGATGACTAGGAAATACTGCCTTTTGACAACTGTCTTCTATAATGGGAGATACTTCTCTCTTAACCCATTCACGAGCAGCCTCGCGAACCAATTTATGTTCGTCACTTAAAAGCTCATCAAGTTGAAAATAATCGGGAGCTTGAAACAAATCTGTTGACATATGCTATGAAATATATAGTTAGTACAAAACTATTGAATAATTTACGATAAATCATTAAATTGCATTAAAATCCAACAAATGAAAAACCGAATACTATATTTTACCTTTGTTATGTTGATATTGGCATCTTGCAAAAAGGAAGTATTGACTGATCCTAATCAAAATCCCATACCACAAACAGAAAGCTACAATACCATAAAAAGCATAGTAGAAGTAAACTGTCTTGGTTGTCATTCATCAAGTCAAAACTCATACATTCCCGACTATACCAACTACAATAATATCAAAGATTACTTAGATCAACCCAATAATACTTTTGTGGACAGGTTAAATTCAGATGTTGAATTTTATAAAATGCCTCCATCTGGAAATCTATCCGAAAGTGATAAAAACAAACTGATTTCATGGATTAATGATGGCTATCCTGAATAAATGGATTTGATAGCAGACATTAACCACTCCTTACGTGCTGATTGGATTTTCATAGTGATGCTATTTGTTACGATGTATTTAGTATTCATGCAGAGCTACTTTAAGGAAGAATTTAGATTGTTTGCAAGGACTTTTTTCAGTTTAAAAGCATCTAATCAATTGCAGAGAGAAAAGTTGAGTACTAATCATCTGCTATTTTATTTTCCAATCATAATCATAGTGGTTTCTCTTTTAATAAACGTTAGTTGCCTTGATTTGCGTCAGTTCTTAATGAATGCATTTTGGGTTGCGCTATTTTTTGCATCTAAACTATTGATAATGGGTGTTCTGATAATTTTGTTTGAAATCAAGCAATACCAAGAACTAATTTGGTATGGTTTCTTTTACGAATTGATAGCTGGAATATGTTTGACACCTCTTCTATTTCTACTTTTTTATGGCCCTTTCTACAAACAAGATATCAGATTAATTATCGGCATTGCCTTGTTTTTGATATTTGTTTACAAACTGATTAGAACAGCTTATATTAGTTTTTTTCATTCATCCTTTTCCAAAGCGCACATAATTATATATCTTTGCACTCTCGAAATTTTACCTTTAGTAATTATTTGTAAGGGTAGTTTTTGATCACTAAAGGTACAAGTTTATAATTAAAAAAATAATTCTTGAAAGATAACAAAGTAAAAACAATTTTGGTATCTCAGCCAAAGCCTGAATCAGAAAAATCACCTTATTTTAGTCTAGCAAAGAAGTGCAAGGTTAAGATAGATTTCAGACCATTTATTCATGTAGAGGGCCTAACAGTAAAAGAGTTTCGCCAACAGCGAATTAGCATTCTTAGTCATGATGCTGTAATTTTTACAAGTAAAAATTCCATGGATCACTTTTTTAGGATGTGTGAAGCGACTCGTATTACAGTTCCCAATGAAATGAAATATTACTGCGTTTCTGAAGCTATTGCTTATTACCTTCAGAAATACATCACTTACAGAAAGCGAAAAGTCTTTATTGGAAAACAAAAAGTAGAAGACTTGTTGCCTTTACTAAAAAAAAGTAAAGAAAGTAAATACCTGTTACCGTGTTCTGATATAATAAAAGATAGTATTCCAAATTTTCTTGAAGAAAATAGCATAGCTTTTACCAAGGCTATAATGTATAAAACCGTCTGTAGTGATTTGTCAGATTTGGAGAATGTATTTTATGACATACTGGTTTTTTACAGTCCGTCAGGCATCAAATCATTGTACCAAAATTACCCCAATTTTGAACAAAATAACACACGCATTGCGGCATTTGGCCCAACCACCTCTAAAGCCGTCTTGGATGCCGGATTATCTTTGAATATTAAGGCTCCCAGTCCAGAATTCCCGTCCATGACTATGGCCTTGGAACAATACATTAAAACAGTAAACAAACGCTAAAACACTTTAGCATGACCTTAGCCACTTTTGACAACCAAGAAAGGCTGAAAAGCAAAGAAGAAATCAATCACCTATTTACAAACGGAAAACGTATTTACGATTCCCCACTAGTTGTTATCTGGGATACCACCGATAGAAACGATTCATTTACCAAAGTAGCCTTCAGTGTTCCCAAAAAACATCTGCCAAAAGCTGTATCAAGAAACCGCGTTAAACGACTATTGCGAGAATCTTACAGGAAACACAAAACACATATATTAACTAAATTACAAAGCAATCGAAAGGGCTTAAAGATGCTCATTATATACACAGATTCAATTGTAAAATCGTATGTTGAAATAGAAGCTAAAATAAGTGTAACTTTACAACGTTTATCAAGACAGGTATGAGTCGTATTTTATCAGCCATCCTTAAAGGATTGATTTTGTTGTACAGAGGCGCTATCTCACCCTTGTTTGCTCCAAAGTGTAGATACGTCCCTACTTGTTCTGAATATGGACTTCAGGCAATTACAAAACATGGACCTTTAAAAGGAATGTGCTTGACGATTAAGCGACTAGCCAAATGCCACCCTTGGGGTGGCCATGGTCACGACCCTGTGCCTTAAGAAATAAAAATAATGATAAAAAAATTTAAAAAAATAGTATTAGTAGCTGCCATTGCCATTGCATCTTTTCTGTCGTTTGGATTCGTAGACAATTTTTTCGAAATATCTAAAAATCTAGACATCTTTAGTACTCTATACAAAGAGCTCAATATTTTGTATGTTGATGAAACTGATTCTGGTGAGTTGATGAAAACGGCCATCGACGCTATGTTGAAGTCCTTGGATCCATACACTACCTACATCCCTGAATCTGATAAAGAGGACTTTGAATTTATGACTACTGGTCAATACGGTGGCATAGGAGCTATTATTACCAAAATAGACGATTGGGTTTATGTCAGTGAGCCCTACGAGGGGTTTCCCGCTGATAAAGCAGGTCTTATTGCTGGAGATAAGTTTTTAGAAGTGGATGGTGAGTCCGTAGAAGGCAAATCAACTGAAGATGTTAGTAAAATCCTCAAGGGAGAGCCGAATACTAGTATAGATGTATTAATCGAACGACCAGGTATTGATCCATTCAAAGTAGAAATTATCAGAGAAGAAATAAAGTTAAGTTCCGTACCATATCATGGGATGGTTTCTGATAGTATTGGCTACATCAAAACTAGATCTTTTACTCGAAATATATCTAAAGAAGTGGAAGATGCTTACAAAGCTCTTAATGTCGATAACCAACTAAAAGGATTAATTCTAGATTTGAGAGGTAACCCTGGAGGACTTCTCAGCGAAGCGATTAAGATGGCCAATATTTTTATAGACAAAAATCAAGAAATAGTTTTTACAAAAGGCAAGATTAAAGAATGGGAGAAGAGCTACAAGACTAAAAGTGTAGCTGTAGATACAGAAATTCCTTTGGTAGTATTGATTAGCCGAAGTTCTGCTTCTGCATCTGAAATAGTGTCTGGGTCAATTCAAGACCTTGACAGAGGAATAGTCTTGGGACAGCGCAGCTTTGGAAAGGGATTAGTTCAACAAACACGAAAACTAAGTTACAACGCCCAATTAAAGGTTACTACGGCAAAATACTATATACCTAGTGGACGATGCATCCAGGCACTAGATTATTCCAATAGAGACGAAGACGGAAGCGTGGGAATGATTGCGGATAGTTTAAAAACAGAATTTAAAACTTTAATCAACAAACGATCTGTATTCGATGGTGGTGGCATAGAGCCAGACGTAGTAGTTGAACCTTATAAATACAGCAACATATTAAGAAGTATCATTCGTAAAAGGCATATATTTAATTTTGCTAATCAATTTAAAGCAGAAAACGACAGTATTCCATCTGCCAGAGGGTTTGTTGTTACTGAGCAAATCTATGATAGGTTTAAACAATTCTTAAATGATAAAGAATACGAATACGAAACCGATACAGAAAAGGCCATAACCGATCTAATTGATGATGCAGAATCTGAAAAATATCTCTCAGATATTGAAGTGGAGTTGAATCAATTAAAAGAAAAAATGAATACCAGTAAAGAAAACGATATTGAGCGTTTTAAGTCAGAAATAATGGAGGTTATGGAAATGGAAATTGCGACTAGATATTATTATCAAAAAGGAAAAATAGAATCTACAATAAAACATGACAGAGAGCTTGCCGAAGCCATCAATTTATTGGATGATGTACATAGGTACCATGCCATACTTCGAGGAGATAGTATTAACTAAAAGAATATAAAGAAAATGGTTTTATTTCTTGATTCAAATCATGTAAATATAATGAGCTAGGGACGGTGTCGATGCCTGTATGCTGTACACCTATTCGTTCAGGTAAATTCGTTTTATTCGACGATTTAAAGTAGCCATTATCTCATATGAAATAGTCCCCAATGAATTAGACAAACTTACCACAGACTGTTCCGGACTAAAAATGATGACATCATCGCCTTCTGAGGCTTTTGTATTTGTGACATCCACTATCATGCTATCCATACTAATTTCGCCAAGAATGGAACACAATCTATTATTTATCAGAACCCTGCCTTTAGACTGCCCCAATTTTCTGTTTATACCATCGGCGTAACCCACCGGTACGATGGCAATCTGCATATTTTTTTTGACGATAAACGAATGCTGATAGCCAACACTATCACCGGCTTCAACTTGTCTAATTTGATTGATAACACTTTGTAATGTAAATATTTGACTGAGATTTGGGTGTTCAAGACCTCCATACAGGCAAATACCCAGTCTAACCCAATCGACTTTATTTGATGTAAAACGTAAAATACCATTACTGTTTAGTATATGTTTGGGCAAGGTTGTTCCTAAAGCTGACTCTAGTCGATTACCGACTAATTTAAGCTTGTCTATTTGATTATTGCTAAAGGAGTCATAATGTTTATCATTAGATGACGATAAATGCGAGCATATACTTTTGATAGTAATGTATTTATTAGCGGTAATAACTTTTGCAAGCTCATCCACATCTTCGATATCAAAACCATAACGATTCATGCCAGTATTGAATTTTATATGGACATTAACATGTGCTTTTGCTGAACAATATAAATCCAAGATTCGATGGTTATAAATTACTGGTTCTAAGTTGTATTCTAAAACTACTGCTTTACTTTTAAACCCTGGATTGGCTACCATAATGGGTATAGAAACACCATTTTTTCTGAGATGAACGCCCTCCTCAAAATCAGCGACCCAAAAACCATCAACTCCTAATGACTCTAGTTTTTTAGCTACTTCAACGTCGCCAAGTCCGTAGGCAAATGCTTTTACGACAGCAATAACTTTGTTTTGTTTACAAAAGGTATTTTTTAGGAAATTATAGTTGTCCTCTAGTATTTTGAGGTTAACATACAATATGGTTTCGTGGGTGTTGGACATTTAATTATAAAAACAGTGTCGGCACCTTGCCTCATATTCTTTAGTTTCGCCAATTAAAATGCGTTCATCTTTTTCGACAGTACGGTAGGAAAAGGTAGCCAAATCGCCACAACGAACACATATAGCTCTAACCTTGGTCACTTCGTCCGCAATGGCTAACAACTGAGGAATAGGTTCAAAGGGTTGCCCTTCATAATCCATGTCCAATGCCGCAATGATAATTCTTATTCCCTTATTGGCCAGAGTATTACAAATATCAATCAACTCATTTCCAAAAAATTGGGCTTCGTCAATACCCAATACATCAATATCTTTAGGCAAGTTTAATATTTCATTGGCTGTTTGAACAAGTACACAATCTATTGAACTACGGTCATGGGATACTACTTTATTTTTTTCGTATCGATTTTCAATGGACGGTTTACAGATTAAAACTGTCTGTTTGGCAATTTCAGCACGCCTCAATCGCCTCAATAATTCTTCAGTTTTTCCTGAAAACATAGATCCGCAGATTACCTCAATGCTTCCTTTTTTCTTATTATTTTTTTCTAAAAACAATGGATTAACTTTGTTAACAAATGTAAAAATAGAATTTTAATATGTTTAAGCACCTATTTGTTGTTATTTTATCGCTTTTAATTGTAATTAATTCATACTCTCAGTCAGACTCTACAAAGATTAATCCCTACAAACTAACGTTAGTATTGTCTAGTGGTGTTTCTACTTTGGCTGGTTCGTATTTATATGTTCAAAATTCGTGGTGGAGTGATCAGTCTATTGCATTTCATTTTGACGATGGCACTGATTTGAGGTATGCTAAGAATATCGATAAGGGAGGACATTTTCTAGGCGGATTGATAGTTGCTGACCTTTTTCATTCTAATTTAAAATGGGCAGGAGTTGATGAAAAAAAGGCCTACTGGTATGGTGCTGCCATGGGCTCCTTTGTTCAGCTAGCAATAGAAATGAAAGATGCTTATGCCCCTTATTGGGGCTTTAGTATTTGGGACTTTAGTGCTGGCTCAGTTGGGGCTTTGGTACCCGTCGCCGAACGATATTGGCAACCCATGCAATACATTGATTTTAAATTTAGCTACTACAAAAGAAGCAATCATTATTGGGATCTAGGTCGAGAACAAAAACCATGGGCACCACCCCATAAACACGCCTATTTTGACGATTATATAAATCAAACCTATTGGATGACTTTTTACCCATTTAAACAAAATAATATTGACATTGGATTGTCGCTAGGGGTGGGGCTGGACGACTCTCAGTATTTGCAAAACACCACTAAAGTAGGAGGGAAGAATGAGTTCTATATTGCCCTAGATTATGATTTGAAACAAGTACTTAAAAAATGGAATACCCCCACAGCAAAACGAATTAAACATTGGCTAAACTATATTAAATTCCCTGCTCCAACTATAAGAATCACTCCTTCACTAGAATTTTATCCCTTTTTCATGTAATTTTGTACAATGGGAAAATTAGTCATTGTTCCTACTCCAATAGGTAATTTAAAAGACATCACCTTTCGAGCGGTTCAGACCATGCAAGAGGTCGATATTATTTTGGCAGAAGATACTAGAAATAGCGCTAAACTCTTAGCCCATTATTCCATTGACACACCCATGAAAGCCTATCATATGCACAACGAGCATAAAACCATCAGCAAGTGGGTAGAAAACCTTCAAGCGGGTAAATCCATTGCCTTAATTTCAGATGCGGGAACACCAGGTATCTCAGATCCAGGTTTCTTATTAGTAAGGGAGTGTGTTAAGCATGGACAAGAGGTAGAATGTTTGCCAGGGGCAACCGCTTTAATACCTGCACTCGTTCTTTCGGCACTGCCTTGTGAGCGATTTGTATTTCATGGATTCTTACCGCACAAAAAAGGAAGGAAAACACGTTTACAGTCAATGGCTCATGAAACAAAGACTATGGTGTTTTACGAATCGCCCTTTCGTATACTAAAAACACTTGAACAATTTTCAGAAACTTTTGGCAGTGATAGGCAAGCATCTGTCAGTAGAGAACTAAGCAAAAAGTTTGAAGAAACCATTCGTGGAAGCGTGGCAGATCTTATCACTCATTTCAAAGAAAGAGAACCCAAAGGCGAATTTGTAATTGTAATTGAGGGAAAGAAATCGTGAAGTTAAACGTCAAGCAATTTAAAAAACCACTTGTCATAGCAGGCCCTTGTAGTGCTGAGAGCCAAGAGCAAATGCTGTCCACCGCTAAGTCGTTAAAAGATACCATTTCTATATTTAGAGCAGGTATATGGAAGCCGCGTACACGACCCAACTCATTTGAGGGCATGGGCCAAAAAGCACTAACTTGGATGCAAGAAGTCAAATCCCAAACAGGACTTAAAGTGGCCACTGAGGTTGCCAATGCTCAACATGTAGAACATTGCTTGAAGGCTAATGTAGATGTTCTTTGGATAGGCGCTAGAACCACTGTAAACCCATTTTATGTGCAAGAAATTGCCTCTGCATTAAGTGGTGTTGACATTGCAGTAATGGTTAAAAACCCATTACATCCCGAACTAAGCTTGTGGATGGGTGCTTTGGAGCGATTAAATAAAAAAGGAATTGATAACCTATTTGCCATACATAGAGGGTTTTTTACTTTAGAAAAGTCGGCTTTTCGTAACGAGCCTAAATGGGAAATACCCATCAAGCTCAAGCGTTTGGTGCCAGATTTACCCCTGCTTTGTGACCCTAGCCATATTTCAGGAAACACTCACATGATAGCCGAAGTCTCACAAATAGCTATGGATTTAAATATGGACGGGCTGATGATAGAAAGTCATCACAAGCCATCACAAGCCCTTAGCGATGCACAGCAGCAAATCACGCCCAATAGGCTTATAGAAATTCTCAATGATTTAATACTGCGAACATCCACAACTCCAAACCCCGATTTTAAGTCAACCCTTAAAAATCTACGTTCACAAATCGATATTATTGATAAACAATTGCTAGAAATCGTTGCCAATCGAACAGAAATCGTAAAAGAAATTGGTCATTTTAAAAAAGCCAATAATGTTACCATATTGCAAATTGAACGATGGTTTGAAATCTTAAAAAGCAGAAAGGAGTGGGGTGAACAATTTGATTTAGATACACATGCTATTGCTGAACTTTTTGAGCTTATCCATAAACATTCTGTATTGATGCAAACCCATATATTAAATCAAAATGGCTAGATGGATAACAAAACCCTTACCTAATGACGATTTACTAACATCCCTACAAGAAAGTTTAGGGGTATCTCCAATCATTGCAACTCTCTTGGCACAGAGAGGGATTACTGATTTTGAACAAGCAAAACGCTTTTTTAGACCGCAACTAAACCACCTACATGATCCATTTCTTATGAAGGATATGGAAAAAGCGGTGGATCGTATTTCATTGGCATTGGATTCTCATCAGCGTATCATGGTGTATGGTGATTACGATGTGGATGGCACAACGGCCGTTGCACTTATGTACTTATTCTTAAACTCATTTTCAGAAAATATAGAATATTATATTCCAGATCGTTATAATGAAGGGTATGGTGTGTCATATAAAGCCATTGATTATGCTGAGGAAAACGAAATAGATTTAATCATTTGCTTAGACTGTGGCATTAAAGCTATTGACAAAATCGATTATGCCAATACGTTGGGTATAGACTTTATCATTTGTGATCATCATCGACCAGCTCATAAACTACCTCAAGCAGTTGCAATACTAGATCCCAAACGAACAGACTGTCATTACCCGTTTGATGAATTAAGTGGTTGCGGTGTAGGCTTCAAATTAGCCCAAGCTTATTGTCAAAAACACAATATATCAACTAGTAAACTTTACCCCTTTTTAGATTTGGTGGTTGTGAGTATCGCGGCTGACATTGTTCCTATCGTTGGTGAAAATAGAGTGCTTGCTCATTATGGTCTGAAACAGCTAAATACTAATCCAAGAACAGGGCTTAAAGCATTACTAAAAGAGGCTAACAGGAATGAACAATTAACCATCTCTGACGTTGTTTTTGGCTTGGCGCCTCGTATTAACGCTGCGGGTAGAATCGAGCACGGTAAAAGAGCGGTAGAATTACTTATTGAAGATGACTTTTTAATTGCTAAAGATAAAGCTCAACACATTGAAAAGCACAATTTTACTAGAAAAGAATTAGATCAAACCATTACGCAAGAAGCCCTTGAGCAAATAGATCCTAATAAAAAAAGTACCGTGGTTTTTAGTGACAATTGGCACAAAGGTGTAGTGGGAATTGTAGCCTCTCGACTTATAGAATCTCATTATAAGCCAACTATTGTGCTGACCGAAAGCAATGGAATGCTAACTGGTTCAGCACGTTCTGTCAAATACTTTGACGTGTACAACGCTATTGAGGCCTGTTCTGACCTGTTGATTCAGTTTGGCGGACATAAATATGCTGCTGGTTTGACTCTTAAAAAGGAAAATTTAAATGCGTTTATTGAAAAATTTGAACAAGTTGTTTGCAATACAATAGAAGAGCACATGCTCAGAGAAGAAATTAGTGTTGATTTAGAGGTCGATTGGCAGGACATTACTCATAAAACATTTAGAATTTTTCAGCAAATGGCCCCATTTGGTCCATCTAATAACAAGCCAATTTTGATGTTACGAGGCGTGTTAGATAAAGGGTATGGACGAATTATTGGACAGGACCAATCGCATTTAAAATTAAGCCTAACTTCACCAGATCATTCCAACACCTTGGATGCGGTTGGTTTTAGAATGGCTTCGAAATATCAGTTAGCCAAAGATAAGAAGCCAATTGATATTTGTTTTGTTTTGGAGGTCAACGAATGGAACGGCAATACGTCTCTTCAATTGAGATTAAAAGATATAAGACAAGCCTTACTTCAAGATGGTTCTTCCAAGTTTTGAAGAAATTTCCTTTTTTAATTTAGTCAGTTCATTAATTTCAGATAATAGAGTTAATTCGTTTTCCGAAGAAATCCCATCGTTTAAAGCCTTGTTTTTGACTCGAATACGCTCTCCAATTTTGGCTACTTTAAGTGAATAAATGGCTGTTTCAACAGCTGATCTCAGTTGCATATCTTCTGTTTGGGTATATATTCCATGGTCTTTCCATTTTTGGCTCATATTGTAGGGTGAGCTTATGATGTCTGCTGCTAATTGAGATATGGTAGGGTCCTTATGTTGAGTAAAGAATTCTTGCTTTAGTAGTTCACCTTTCTTCATTTCTTCAAAGTAGTCATTGAAAATGACTTCCAAATTGGTGTTTGAAAAACATATCTCATTGCTAAGCTCAGTCACAATAAATTGCGCCACATACACATCATTTCCATCAACTGTGATTTTTTCATTGCCGTATTGTAACAAAAATCGAATTATATCCTTTTCCTGAAATTCGCATGAATTGGAAGGTAAATTTGTTTTGAGTTCATTAGCTGACTTTGGCGTTTTTTCTTTTTGCCTATCTTGCTCTTTAGATTGATTTTTTAGTTGATGAATTTTATTAATAATTTCACGCTCGCCTATGTTAAGTAACTTGGAGCATTCACTGACATAAACTGAACGAGTAATTTCGTCAGGAATTACAGCGATTGAGGACACCACCTCTTTGATAAGACTTACTTTTTTGATGGGGTCGTTCTGGCTCTCGTCTTTTAATAAATTTGTTTTGAAGGTTAAGAAATCTTGGGCTTTCTTATTAATGAATTCTTGAATACCTTCTTTTCCTAAAGACTTAGCATAGCTGTCGGGATCTTCTCCCTCAGGAAATAAAACTACCTTTACATTCATTCCTTGAGAAAGAATGAGGTCAATACCTCTAAACGATGCTTTAATACCGGCCGCATCACCATCAAACAAAATAGTTATGTTTTTTGTAAATCGGCTAATTAACTTGATTTGTTCTTGCGTTAATGAAGTGCCTGATGAAGCTACTACGTTTTCAATATCATGTTGATGCATGGCAATCACATCCGTATAACCTTCTACTAAAAAACAGTTGTCGTGCTTTATTATAGCCGATTTAGAAAAGTAGAGTCCGTATAGTACTTTACTTTTGTTATAAATTTCACTTTCAGGTGAGTTTACGTATTTGGCAGCCTTATCAGTTTTTTTTAGAATACGACCGCCAAAGCCTACTACCCTGCCAGAAATACTGTGTATAGGGAACATCAAACGTCCTCGAAATCGATCATATCGTTTGTCGTCTTTGAATATGGTCAATCCAGTTTTTTCTAAAAATTCTTGTTTGTAACCCTTCTTTTCTGCCTTTAAAGAAAAGGTATCCCATCCCTCAGGATTGAACCCTAATTGAAATTTTTCTAGCATTTCATTGCTAACACCACGTTCTTTAAAATACGTTAAACCGATGGCTTTGCCTTCCGGGCTGTGATGTAATGTTTGACGAAAAAAGTCTCGAGCGAAGGAATTAACGACGTACAGGCTTTCTCTAGCATTGGCCTTTTCAATTTGTTCTGGCGTTTGTTCTTCTTCGATAATTTCTATATTGTATTTTTTGGCTAAGTATTTTAGGGCTTCAGGATAAGAAAATTGCTCGTGTTCCATAACAAAATTCACGGCATTACCACCCTTTCCACAGCCAAAACATTTGAAGATACCTTTGGACGGTGATACCGTGAATGAAGGTGTTTTTTCATCATGGAATGGGCAGTTTCCAAGTAAATTTACACCTCGTTTTTTGAGGGTCACAAAATCCCCTACTACCTCTTCAATTCTAGCACTGTCGAATATGTTGTCAATGGTTTCTTTCGGAATCATTTTTTTCTTTCAATGACGTAATTTACTAAAAGTTCTAATGACTTTCGGCTGTCGTTCTCGTCAAAAGTTTTCAACAGTTTAAGAGCTTGTTTCTGAAAATGCTTCATTTTATCAACCGTATATTCTATGCCACCACTTTCTTTTACTAGTTTAAGCACTTGTGCTACTCGCTGACTATCTGTGCTGTAATTCTTGACTGTTTGAATGATGAATCTGTGCTCTTTCTTGTTGGCATGCTTGAGCGTATATATTAGTGGAAGCGTCATTTTTTGCTCTTTAATATCAATGCCTGTTGGTTTGCCAATGATGTCATCGTTGTAATAATCGAACAAATCGTCTTTCATTTGAAAGGCTATGCCTGAGTATTCACCAAATAGGCGCATTTTTTCAATGATTTCGGGAGATTGATCAGCCGCCGTGGCACCGCAAGCGCAACAGGCAGCAATTAGAGTAGCAGTCTTCTGACGAATAATTTCGAAGTAAACATCTTCTTCAATATCTAAGCGTCGAGCTTTTTCAATTTGTAATAATTCGCCCTCGCTCATTTCTTTGACTGCCTTGGATACAATTTGAAGAAGATTATACTCTTCGTTTTCTAATGACAGAAGCAATCCTCTAGAGAGTAAATAATCGCCCACTAATACAGCAATTTTATTTTTCCACAAGGCGTTAATCGAAAAAAAACCTCTTCGAATATTGGCATCATCAATCACATCATCATGTACTAAGGTCGCTGTATGAAGTAATTCTATAAGTGATGCTGCTCTAAATGTACTTTCTGTAATTTCTCCAAATAGCTTGTTGCTGAGAAATACAAACATGGGTCGCATTTGTTTGCCCTTGCGCTTTACAATGTAATGGAGTACCTTATCTAATAATGGGACTTTACTACTTAGTGAATCCTTAAACTTGCTTTCAAATAAGCGCATTTCTTCTTGCACCGGGGACTTAATTTCTTTTATTGGATTCATCTAGTAGTTTAGCAGGTACAAAGATACGAATAACACTATGACTTTACGAGTTTATTTGCAAGTTGTCCGCAGGCCGCATCTATATCTTTCCCCCTGCTACGTCTGACATTAACAATGAGGTTTTTACTTTCTAGGTAAGTTACAAAAGCATCTACCTTTTCTTTTTTGGCTTGTTGGAATTCCCCATCATCAATGGGGTTGTACTCAATAATGTTGATTTTACATGGCGTTATTTTTGCAAATTGAGCCAATTCAATAGCGTCACTTATTTCATCATTAAATCCTTTAAATATTATGTATTCATAAGTCAATCGAGTACCTGTTTTTTCATAAAAGTAGACAATAGCATCTTTCAAAGATTCCAATGAGTTTTGCTCATTGATAGGCATGATATGATTTCTTTTTTTATCGTTAGCTGCATGTAGAGACAGTGCTAGATTAAATTTAACCTCGTCATCACCGAGTTTTTTTATAAGTTTGGCAATACCAGCGGTAGAAACAGTAATGCGTTTTGGCGACATAGCTAACCCATCATTTGAGGTGATTTTTTCAATGGAATTTATCACATTCCTGTAGTTTAGTAAAGGTTCACCCATACCCATGTAAACAATGTTACTCAATTTTTGCTGGTAATTTTTCTGAGCAAGTTCGTTTAACATAAATACTTGGTCGTACATCTCGTCTGCGTTTAGATTTCGGCGTCTGTCGAGTTTACCAGTAGCACAGAATTTACAACTTAAGCTACATCCTACCTGTGAGGAGATGCAAGCCGTCATTCGAGATTTTGTGGGAATAAGTACGCCCTCAACATTGTTGTCATCGAACAGTTTGAAGGCCGATTTTATGGTGCGGTCAGTACTCTTTTGTGACTCCGAAATTTGAAGGTGTTGGATCACAAATGTTTTTTCGAGTAGTTCAATAATCTCTTTGGATACATTACGCATTTGTGAAAATGATGATACAGATTTTTTCCACAACCATTCATATACTTGCTTTGCTCGAAAGCTCGGAAGATTATGTTCAACAAAAAAGTCTTTTAACTCTTCCAAGCTTAGTTCACGAATGTTTTTCTGTAAAGACATGGCGCAAAGATAGTATCTTTGCACGCTCTATGCGTTACTTAACATCAGATATAGTTTTTACGTCAATAGGTCCTCCTATTCCCAATGGTGTTTTGGTTGTTGAGCAAAGCGGTATAATAGTAGATGTTCTCAGAAGTAAAGAGGGTTTAAATGAGTCAATGTTAGAATATTTTGAAGGGGGTTTATGTCCTGGTTTTATAAATACTCATTGCCACTTGGAATTATCTCACCTTAAGAATAGAATGAAAGAAAAAACAGGCTTGCCTTTCTTTATTTCTAATATTGGAAAAATACGAAAGTCACCCTGTGATGAGATATATTCAAGCATAAAGCAAGCTGATAGGGTAATGTATGACAACGGCATTGTTGCTGTTGGAGATATTAGCAATACGTCTATTTCCTTTCCTATCAAGGACAAGAGTTCGATATATTATCACACATTTGTAGAGCTTTTTGCATCAGACCCATCAAGAGCAGACGAGGTTTTTCAAAATGGTTTACGTTTACTAGAAAAATGTAAGCACAAAGTTTCTTTAACACCTCATGCTAATTATTCTGTTTCTTTAAGATTATTTGAAAAAATACGTTCTCACAATTCTGGTGAAATAATTACTATTCACAACCAAGAAACACCTACTGAAGACCAAATGTTTATTGAGGGAACAGGTGATTTATTAAATGAACTTATTGCCAAACATTTCTTTAAGCCAACTGGCAAAACAGCACTAAAAAGTACATTGCCACTATTACCAGATGTACCAATATTAATGGTTCACAACACATTTACATCAAAAGAAGATATTCAGTGGATAAAGCAACAAAACAAGAGTGTGTTTTGGGCTACTTGTCCTAAAGCAAACGTATTCATAGAGGGCGCACTGCCTAATTATGACTTATTTATCGATTCTCAGTCCAAAATGACTATTGGTACTGATAGTTTAGCCTCCAATGACTCTTTGTCAATTTTGGAAGAGATGAAAACGATTAATGAATTGGTTCCTTTAGAAATACTAATACGTTGGGCATGTAAACATGGGGCAGAATTTCTGGGCCTTGATCAATTGGGGGCAATAGCGGTTGGTAAAAAACCAGGAGTCAACCATATTACTAGTTTAAAAAATAAGGAGTTAACTCCTAATAGTATGGTTAATCGAATTGTTTAAGTAAAAATTCTGCCATAACAAGGTCTTCTGGTGTGGTTATTTTGATATTTTCTTTATTTCCTTCGACTAATGACATATTTATTCCCATTGATTCTACCACTGACGCATCATCGGTGAACATGGATTTATAATCTTGTTGATAGGCTTTTAGAATCAGTTCGCTGGAAAAGCATTGAGGTGTTTGGACGCACTTATACTTGTTTCTGTCAACGACTCGACTTGACTGTTCAGAAACTTCTCTTATGCTTTCTTCGATTGGTAAAACAGGTATGGCGCAACCCGTTTTTTTTGCCGTGTTTATGCACCTTGTTATAACGTCTTTTTTTACCAATGGACGCACGCCATCGTGAATGCAAACGATACTCTTTTCGGTAACTTTGTTAAGAGCATTTTTAACAGATTCAAAACGGTTGACCCCTCCTTTTGAAAGTTGGTGAGATAATTCAAAATTGTGGTTTTTGCACAATTGATGCCAGTAGTCGAACTCCGAAAAGGGCAGCGCAATGATAAAATGGGCGTTGTTGTCGAAGTCAAAAAGCCTTTCAACGGTGTGCATTAGTATTGGCTTTTCGTTTAGTTTTAAGAATTGTTTTGGAGTGGAAGTCCCCATTCGGCTTCCTGATCCCCCAGCAACTATTATAAAGTAATATTTCACGTTTATAAAATGAGCATGGCGTCCCCATATGAGAAAAACTTATATTTTTCCTTTACGGCTTCTTCGTACGCCCCCATTATTAAGTCATGCCCACCAAATGCAGATACCATCATCAAGAGGGTTGATTTTGGAGTGTGAAAATTAGTTATCATGCAATTAGCAATTCTAAAATCGTATGGTGGATAGATAAATTTATTGGTCCAGCCTGAGTATGGGGTTATCAGCCCTTGTGTCGTTACGGAAGTTTCTACACCCCGCATTGAAGTGGTTCCTACAGCACAGATTTTTTTCTTTTCTTGAATGCCATTATTTATCAAATCGGCAGTGTCATCTGAAATAAATAACTCCTCAGAATCCATTTTGTGCTTACTTAAATCTTCAACTTCCACGGGGCGAAATGTGCCCAGTCCAATGTGAAGTGTCAAATGTGCCAATTCAATACCTTTTATTTCAAGTCGTTTGAGAAGCTCTCGACTAAAGTGGAGGCCTGCTGTGGGTGCCGCAACGGCTCCTTCATGCTTAGCGTAAATAGTTTGGTATCGAATTTCATCATCAGCGTCTGGTGTTCGGTTGATGTATTTTGGTAAAGGGGTTTCGCCTAGTTCTTTAAGTTTTGCTCTAAACTCTTCGTAGCTGCCATCGTATAAAAAACGCAATGTTCTACCTCTTGAGGTAGTGTTGTCTATCACCTCAGCAACAAGGTCGTCATCGCCAAAATATAACTTATTTCCAATTCTTATTTTACGAGCGGGATCAACAAGTACATCCCATAATAGATTTTCCTTATTAAGTTCCCTCAATAAAAAAACCTCAATTCTAGCGCCTGTTTTTTCTTTGTTACCAAACATTCTGGCCGGAAAAACTTTAGTGTCGTTAAATACCATAACATCACTTTCATCAAAATAGGTGATTACATCCTTAAACAGTTTATGTTCTATTTGGCCAGTTTTTCTGTCAACAACCATTAACCTTGATTCGTCTCTATTGGCAGACGGTCGATCTGAAAGTAATTCATCAGGAAGGTTAAAATTAAATTGGGATAACTTTCTTTTAATCATATTTACAAGATGGTTTTCAAAAGTGTGCGAATATACTAAAAATTAAGGCATTAATGTTTAAGGATTAGATTGCTCAATCGATTCTGTAAAGGTTTCAATATCTATTGCTTGTTCTAGTTTGTAGCTCCCAATTTTTGTTCTAGTCAGTTGGCTTAAATAGGCGCCACTGTCCACTTTTTTGCCAAATGAATCAGCTAGTGATCTAATGTAAGTGCCTTTGCTACACCTTATTCTAGCGGATACTTTTGGTAGGTCTATGTTTGTAATTTCAAATTCATAAACATGAACAATTCGTTCTTTTATGTTTACATTTTCCCCTTTTCTAGCCAATTCATATAAACGTTTACCATTTTGTTTAATGGCTGAGTATATGGGTGGTCTTTGTAGAATATCGCCCGTTAACATGTTAGCGGCAGCATATAACATCTCAGCCGTAATATGTTTTATAGGGTACTGCTTATCAATTGAGGTTTCTAGATCATAAGAAGGCCTTGTGGCACCTAGGGTAAACTCTGCAGTGTACTCTTTTTCTAAGGATTGAAATTCGTGTATTTTCTTGGTGTATTTGCCAGTACAGATAATTAATAATCCATCGGCTAGCGGATCAAGAGTGCCAGCATGGCCCACTTTCAATTTTTTGCCATCTAATTGTGGCTTTAGTGTGTTACGTATTTTTTTGACAACATCGAATGAGGTCCAACCTAAGGGCTTGTTGATTAGGAGTGTATGTCCTTCAAAATAGTTTATCATCTAGCTAAATGAAAACACAATGGCACACAATCCAATTACAAAGCAATAATATGAAAAATACCTTAGCTGGCTTTTTTTGACCAATGAAATCATCCACTTGCAGGCTAGCAAACCGGTTGTAAATGCGGCTAAAAAGCCAAAGGTAAGAGGAACCAATGTTACGCTATCGGAGATCAAATCGCCACTCAATAGGTCCTTGGCCATTTTTCCAAGTATTAGCGGTACGACCATTAGGAATGAAAATCGGGCTGCTCTTTGTCTATCAACACCCAATATAACTGAAATAGATATGGTAGCACCGGACCTTGAAATGCCCGGTATAATAGCAATGGCTTGAGCAATACCGATAATAATTGACTGTAGGACGCTAACTGGTTTTTTGGTTTGTTTGGCTTTGTCGGCAACAAATAGTAACAGACCAGTAATCAGCAGCATACTTCCAACCAATAAAATATTTCCACTAAACAATGAATCTATTTGTTGGTCAAAAACCAATCCTATGAAAACAGCTGGAATCATGGATATTATTATCAAAACAGAAAAACGACACTCCTCATTCCACTTAAACTGCAAAATACCCTTGAGAATAGCACCTACATCTTTTCTAAAAATATACATAGTGCTTAATGCAGTTGCTGCATGTAGAACCACCGTCATTAGCAAATTTTCTTTTGGCAAATTACCGCTACCCAACTCATTCATGATATAAGAGGTAATTTCTAAATGACCACTACTGCTAACAGGTAAAAATTCGGTTAGTCCTTGAACAATGCCAAGAAGTATGGCAGCTAAAATGCTACTCATCTTTGGGTCTGTGTAGTATGGCAAAAACCTGAATTACAAATCCAACAATTAGAAAAATAGTGGACAAGGTGATGCGTCTAAAACTAAAAATAGAATCACTAAAAACATTGGGGTCGTTGGACTTGCCACCGCTCATAAGAAGGTAGCCTATTGTGATAGTAATGACCGCAATGACCATTAATAGATAGTTTCTTTTTCCAAAATTAAATTCCATAATGTTATCGATATAAGTTTTTTTCGTTCATATTCAAATATTTATTAACGGCAAAGATTGTTACAATAAAACTAATAAATAAGCCAAATAAAAAAGTGCCAATAAATACAATTACCAAGGAAAATAAATCCTGTAAGATTAATAATTCTGGCATTTCTTTTTCGATACAGAGTAATATAATTACCAGTAATAAAACACCAATTAGACCAGAAAAAACACCTTGCAGAACACCAGTTTTAATAAAAGGCTTTCTTACAAACGAATCCGTTGCGCCAATTAACTTCATTGTGCGTATAATAAATCGTTTTGAATATACAGTTAGTCTGATTGTATTATTTATGAGGGCAATTGATACTGTAAGCAACAAAACACAAAATGATATTAATACAAGACTTAATTTTTTAACATTAGTATTGATGGAATCAATGAGATCCTTTTGAATGATAATTTCATTAATTAACTCGTTGTTTTTTAAGTCATTTGACAGAGCTTTAATGTTTTCTTTACTGGCGAATTGACCATTTAGAAACACTTCAATACTCGAGGACAGCGGATTGTAGCCTAAGAACGAAATAAAATCCTCACCCAAATCATTTTTAAGAATATTAGCCGCATCCTGTTTGCTAATATATTGAGTATTTTTTACCCATTCTGAAGTCTGTAGATTTTTTTGTAATTGCAATCGATCTACCTTTTTAATATTATCATTCAAAACTAGACTTATCCCAATGTTTTCTTTGATGTAGTTTGTTAATTTCGAGGTGTTTAAATAAATGAGCCCCATGCTGCCAATCATTAACAACACCAATGATATGCTTAGCATTGTTGATAGCGAGGAGGTTTGTAACCTGCGTTTAATATGTCGATCATTTACCGGTTTCATAGCGTTTGCTAATGTAATAATTTTTAGTGGTCAATAGCCATGAATGATTAACTTTGCCAACAAATAAGTATTTCAAAAAATGGAGTATAACCACAAAGACATAGAGAATAAATGGCAAAGCCGTTGGAAAGCATCGTCAATTTATAAAGTTAACGAGGATACTAACAAACCAAAATACTATGTTCTTGATATGTTTCCTTATCCCTCAGGAGAAGGACTACATGTTGGACATCCACTTGGATACATTGCCTCAGACATATATGCTCGATACAAACGTCATAAGGGATTTAATGTCTTGCATCCTATGGGTTATGATTCTTTTGGCTTGCCAGCAGAACAATATGCTATACAAACAGGACAACACCCTGCCATTACTACCGAACGAAATATTAAAAGATACCGAGAACAACTTAATAAATTAGGATTTTCATTTGATTGGGATCGAGAAGTAAGAACTTCTGACCCTTCATATTATAAGTGGACACAATGGATATTTAAGCAACTATTTGATTCTTACTACTGCAATACAGATCAAAAAGCAAAATCTATTCATGTACTGTTAAATGAGTTTTCGTCAAACGGAAACACTTTTATTGACGCAGCCACTGACAAGGCAGTTGACCTTTTCAGCGCCAAACAATGGCAAGAATACAACACACATCAAAAGGAAGAAATCCTACAAAAATACCGACTAGCATACCTTTCTGAGACATGGGTAAACTGGTGTGAACAGTTAGGAACGGTTTTAGCCAATGATGAAGTTAAAGATGGTCGTTCTGAAAGAGGTAATTTTCTCGTAGAACAGAAGAGAATGAAGCAATGGTCATTAAGAATTACGGCCTACGCCCAACGATTATTAGACGGACTAGACCATTTAGATTGGAATGATTCCATCAAAGAAATACAACGTCATTGGATAGGTAAATCGAAAGGAGCATCTATTCAATTTAATATTCAAAATAGCACTCACCAAATTGAGGTTTTTACAACTAGACCAGAGACCATATATGGTGTTACATTTATGGTACTATCACCCGAGCATGAGCTAGTTAAACAGATTACCACTGAGGAACAACGCCAAGCGGTTGAGGTCTACAAAAAACAAGCAGCCTTAAAGTCAGAAAGGGATAGACAATCAGATGTCAAAAGAGTGTCAGGCGTTTTTACTGGAACATATGCCATTCATCCCTTTACAAACGAAATAATTCCGGTTTGGATAGCTGATTATGTATTATCTACTTACGGTACGGGTGCTATTATGGCTGTTCCTTGTGGTGACCAACGCGATTGGAATTTTGCTACCCACTATGGGTTAGAAATCAAATCCATTTTTGACAACACCAATGCTAGTCAAGGAGTTAATGAAACAAAATCGGCAACTTTGATAAATTCGAAGAATCTAAATGGTCTAAATTGTGAACAAGCAAGCCAACAAATCATTTCGCAACTTGAAGCCAAAGCCATAGGCAGTGGCATTGTAAATTACCGATTACGTGACGCCATTTTTAGTCGACAAAGGTATTGGGGAGAACCGTTTCCCATATATTATCAAAATGATATAGCTTATATCACCTCCTCTGATGAGCATGTGGTGTTACCAGCAATTGACAAATATTTGCCAACTGAAGAGGGTGAGCCGCCACTTGCTAGAGCAAGCAAAGAAAATTGGAACGTTTTTAAGGGTGATCGTATGGAATATAATACCATGCCTGGCTGGGCTGGTTCATCATGGTATTTTTTGAGATATATGGATGCCAAAAATTCAAATGAGTTTGTAGCAAAACATAAATCTGACTATTGGGGGCAAGTGGATTTGTACATAGGTGGTGCAGAACACGCTGTGGGGCATTTGTTGTATTCTCGGTTTTGGACTAAATTTCTATATGACAGAGGTTTTATATCAATTGATGAGCCCTTTAAGAAATTGATTAATCAGGGCATGATACTTGGAAGATCCAATTTTGTTTACAGAGTAAAAGATAGCAATACTTTTGTCACCTTTGATAAACGAAAAGAATATCAAACAAGTCGCTTACATGTAGATATTAATTTGGTAGACAATGATTTTCTCGACATCATCAAATTTAAAAAATGGAGGAAAGAATTCAATGATGCTGAATTTATATTAAACGACAACGGTCAATACCTTTGTGGTGTTGAGGTAGAGAAAATGTCTAAATCTAAATATAATGTTCAAACGCCTGATGATTTAGTCGAAAAATTCGGAGCTGACACACTCAGAATGTACGAAATGTTTTTAGGTCCGCTAGAGCAGTTTAAACCTTGGGATACCAAAGGAATAAATGGCGTATATAACTTCTTAAGAAAGTTTTGGCGATTGGTTCACTCTGGTGACAAGCCTATTGCCTTGGAAGATAAAACACCAAGTTCACAGGAATTAAAAATTCTACACAAAACCATTAAAAAAGTCACCGAAGATATAGAACGATTTTCTTTCAATACTGTCGTTTCAAATCTAATGATAGCTGTCAATGAATTAAGCGATTTGAAATCTAGAAACAAAACAATTATTGAGACATTGACCATTTTAATATCGCCTTATGCGCCACATTTTGCCGAAGAACTTTGGGAACAAGTGGGCAACATAACCTCGGTTACTCTGGAGCCATGGCCACAATTCGATGAACGTTATTTACAAGAAGATACCCACACTTACCCCATATCATTTAACGGAAAGATGCGTTTTAAATTAGAGCTTCCCGCGGCAACATCAAAAGAAAAAATAGAACAAGCTGTTTTGTCTAACCCTAAATCAATTCAATATCTTGAAGGGAAATCGCCTAAAAGAATCATTATTGTTCCAAATAAAATTGTTAATATCGTGATATGATTTAAAACACAATTTAGCTTAGATTAAAGTATCAATTTGTCTGATAAAACATTATTATGGAATGGACTAAAGAGATTAGAGAAAAAGTAGAAAAATTAAATCAAAAATACGCCTCTATTGGTCAAGACCTTAGTGGGTATTTAGATGGGCTTTTGTTTGCCAACCCATTACACTATTGGGACTATTTAAACGTTGACACCCTGCTAAGTTTACAACATCCAAAAACAGATTTCCCAGACGAGCAAATATTTATAATATATCATCAAATAACAGAGCTATATTTCAAATTATCTCTTTTGGAGTTAGACCAAATAGCCTGTAACGGAAAAATAATATCTGATCAGGGCGAAGATTTAGGCTGGCAAGACAGTCTCAACGTTGATTTTTTTGTTGAACGCCTTAAACGTGTCAACAACTATTTTGAAGCGCTAACAAAGTCGTTTGGTATCATGGTTCAGGGCATGGAAAAAGATCAATTTCTAAAGTTTAGAATGTCTTTATTGCCTTCCAGTGGTTTTCAGTCCGAGCAGTATAGACTTATTGAAATATCATGTACTCATCTAATCAACTTAACCCACCAATCACAAAGAGAAAAACTCAAGGGTACCTCAGTTGAAGAAATGGCCAAACACTTTTATTGGAAAGATGGAGCCATTGATCTTAAAACAGGTAAAAAAACACTGATGTTACAAAACTTTGAAAAAAAATACATGTCTAGTTTCATAAAAAGGGCAAAGCAATTTCAGTCTAAAAATCTAATGGCTAAATATCAACAATTGAGTGTTGAAGACCGACAAAATGAAGCACTCATTTTACAATTACGTTTATTAGATTTGAATGTGAATGTTAACTGGCCATTAGTACATTATAAGTCGGCTGTTAGATATTTATCTTCAAAAGCCGGGGATATTAGTGCAACAGGAGGAACCAATTGGCAAAGCTATTTGCCACCACGTTTTCAAAAGCGCATATTTTTCCCCGAATTATGGACTATTGAGGAAAAAGACAACTGGGGCAGACAATGGGTTGTTAATGCCCTAAAAGAAAGTTAAAAGTAACAATGAAACAAAAATTATGCGAAGTTAGGCATACCTATTTAATTATATCTTTATTTTTTCTACTTTACAGCTGTTCCAACTCCGACCAACAACCTCCTCAAGAAAGCGCTTATGAATATGGTATTTGTGTTGATACCTTCAAGGTTGTGAAAGGGCAAGTGACCGCTGGTCAAACTTTGGGTGAGATACTATATTTCAACCACATAGATCACGCAAGAATAGATCAAATCGTAAAGGCCTCCAAAGGCGTTTTTGATTTTAGAAAAGTCAAAGCGGGCCAGCATTATACTCTTATTTGTGACGATGACTCTATCCAAAAGGCTCAGTATGTGGTGTATGAAACCACAAAAGTTGATTATGTAGTATTCGATATTAGAGATACCATTAATGTATTTTCTGAACAAAAAGACATCGATACTCGTCTCAAAGAGTCTAGTGGCGTCATAGAGTCGTCTTTATGGAATGCCTTGATACAAAATGATATGAGTCCTGCATTGGTAATGGAATTATCCACTATTTACGCATGGACTATTGATTTCTTTAGAATAAAAAAGGGAGATCACTTTAAAATAGTGTACGAGGAGCGATACGTTGAAGATGAATTTATAGGCATTGGACGAATTTATGCTGCTATGTTTAACCACGCTAACCAAGACTTTTATGCTTTTTATTTTGAAGAACAAGAAGGATTAGGTGACTATTTTGATGAAAAAGGTGACGCCCTTAGAAAAGCATTTTTAAGAGCTCCACTTAGTTTTTCCAGAATAAGTTCACGTTATAGCAAACGAAGAAGACATCCAGTAACTGGAAGAATAAAACCCCACTTAGGTACCGACTATGCTGCACCTACAGGCACACCTATTTTATCGACTGCCAACGGTACCGTCACCGAAGCTAGGTATAAAAAGAACAATGGAAACTACGTAAAAATAAAGCACAACAGTACTTATTCAACCCAATACCTCCACATGTCAAAAATAAAGTCAGGAATACGTCCAGGTACCTACGTCAAGCAAGGCGAAGTGATTGGTTATGTTGGTAGTACAGGTCTTGCCACAGGTCCACACGTATGTTATCGATTTTGGAAAAATGGTGCTCAAGTTGACCCTTATAAACAAAAACTACCGCCCTCAAAGCCCGTAAAAGAACATAACAGAGAGCGGTATAATTTAAAAAAAGACAGTCTTATGAACATACTACAAAATATTCCATCTAGTATCTAGTCTGTTAGAATCTTTATCTTTACACCATGAGAACGCTCACTACACTATTGTTACTCGTATTCCATATAACCTACGCTCAAAAGGGTTATTTTGTCAAAAACAAAGGTCAATGGCAATCACCCATACTTTCTAAAATAGATTTAGTCAATGGGTCTTTATTTTTAGAGGAAAAGACCCTTACATTTAATTTTGTTGACGCAACATTTTTTAATCACAAACATTCTCATGCTAAAGTTTCTGATAGCATAGATGCACACGCATATCGTTGGCACTTTGTCAAAGCCAACAAGCCAACGATTCAACACCAAATGCCCCAAAAGGGGGTGGTCAATTATTTTAAAGGAACAAACCAATTTTCCAACCTCAAAAAGTACCAAAAAGTCATCTATCAAGAGCTATATGACGGTATCGATTACACCATATATTGCTACGGAAATGGATTAAAATATGACTGGATTGTTAAACCCTATGCCGATCCTTCAATAATCAAAATGAAATTAGAAGGCGTTGAACGTGTCGAACTAAGAAATGGACGACTAATTCTTTTAACCCCCCTAAATCAAATAATAGAAGAGCGTCCATACGCTTACCAATGGAAAGGTAATGAACGAATAGAGGTGGAATGTCATTTTAAATGGAAAAATAACCGTTTAAGTTTTGAGTTTCCTAATGGATACGACAAGACCACAGAACTAATCATCGATCCAGAAATGATATTTTCATCCTATTCTGGCTCGTTCGCCAATAACTTCGGATACACAGCAACATATGACGACTATGGTTTTTTATATGCCGGAGGAACGGCCTATGGCATTGGATACCCTATTTCCTTAGGATCATATCAAACTGCATTTAATGGTGGTGTCGTTGGCAACGACGTTGTCCTAACAAAGTACGACACTACAGGCTCATTTTTAATTTATTCAACCTATTTGGGCGGTACTGGCGATGAAGCGCCTCACAGTCTTATTGTATATGATGAAGAGTTGTTTGTTATGGGAACTACTGGATCAGCTGATTTTCCAGTATCTCAAGGTGCATTTAACGAAACCTTTAGTGGTGGCCAAGCGACTGCCGTGGATGGGGTTGGCATAAATTATGCCAATGGCTGTGATATATTTGTAAGTAGGTTAAGTGCAGATGGCTCTGACCTATTAGCCTCTACGTATTTGGGGGGTTCTTCTAATGATGGTTTCAACAGCTCCTTTTCTTTGAGATACAATTATGCCGATCAGATGCGAGGCGAAATAGACATTGATGAACAAGGCAACTGTTTTATTGCTTCTTCCACATATTCTAATGATTTTCCCATTGTTAATAGTCTGATTCAGCCCGCTAACAACGGAGGACAAGACGGTGTCATCGTTAAAATGAACAAGTCCTTACAAACCATTCTTTGGTCATCCTACTGGGGCGGAAGTGGTGATGATGCCCTACACTCCCTAGCTTTTGATAATTACAACAACGTATATGCCTCAGGAGGCACATCATCCAATGATTTGACCACCACACCCTTTGCCTATGCCCCCAATTATTTAGGCGGTACGGTCGATGCATTTGTTAGTCAGTTTAGCAGTGATGGCAGTGCGCTTTTACAATCTACTTATTTTGGTTCTGACAAATACGATCAATCGTATTTCATAGAGCTAGACAAAGCTGGAGATGTCTATCTGTATGGACAAAGTTTAGCCCCTAACAATACACTGGTTTTCAATGCTGTTTTTTCACAGCCAAACAGTGGTCAGTTCGTTTGTAAGTTAAACCCTTCATTGAGCGATTTAGAATTTTCAACTGTTTTTGGCTCTGGAAGTGGAGGTGTTGATATTTCACCTACGGCCTTTTTGGTTGATGCATGTAACCGTATATACTGCTCGGGTTGGGGAGGGGCAACCAACGACTCCATTCATTTAGGTCCTGGCGGTGACACCTTTGACCTAGTAACCACATTTGACGCCTTTCAATCTACCACGGATGGCAGTGATTTCTATTTAATTATATTTGAAGATAATGCTAATACGCTTTCTTACGCCTCGTTTTTTGGAGGCAACCAAGCCGAAGAACACGTTGATGGAGGAACTAGTCGATTTGACAAAAAGGGAATTGTCTATCAATCGGTTTGTGCAGGTTGCGGTGGTTTTTCAGATTTTCCTACTACTGATAACGCTCATTCTAGTTCCAACAACTCGTCATGCAACAATGCTGTTTTTAAGTTTGATCCAGATTTTCCATTGACGGTTGCCAATTTTGATGCCCCCGGCTTAAGTTGCGAAAAAACACTTTCTTTTGAAAACCTGAGCCAGGGCGATAACAATAGTTATTTTTGGAATTTTGGTGATGGCAATACGTCCACAGACACCTTTCCTTCTCATACATTTAGCAGCATAGGTACTTACCAGGTGACACTTATTACTAACGACCCCACTTCATGTAATTTATCCGATACCATTACCAAAACCATTGTAATAGATGAGAACCAGTCATCTGATTTGGCAAGCATAAGCATGTGTAAAGACGATACTGTTGTATTGGTAGCCAATACCAAAGATGAATTTATTTATCAATGGTCGCCAACTAGCGGTTTAGACGACTATCAGTCCAGCACAACACTTGCTTCGCCTTCAACTACAACCGAGTATGTTTTTCTAGGTCAGTTAGAAAATTGCTACGATTCCATTAGGCAATTAGTAGTTGTTAATGAGGTAAGTTTGGAATACCAATCTGACTATCAAATTTGTGGAAAACCAATAACCCTTGTAGCTACCGTCTACGATTCAACTCGATTATTTTGGTCTTCCAATGCCGATTTTAACACTTTTCTAGAGCAAGACAGCTTGCAGGTAACTACCATAGGCACTTATTATCTAAAAGCTGAAAGGGAGGGCTGTGAAACAACCGCAGCCATTGAGGTTGCCATTTCTCCTGATTGTTGCACCGAGAAAAACATAGGCATTCCCAATGCGTTCACACCAAATGGAGATTTAAAAAATGACTTCTTTTTTATTAAAGACGATTTGAATATCATTCGTGCTTTAGATCTCCAAATTTTTAACAGATGGGGCCAAAAAGTATTTCACACTAGCAGTAAAAATGAGTATTGGGATGGTGTTTTTAAAGGCCGTTTACAACCTACTTCTGTATTTGATTATCATTTAACAATCCAGTGCTTGGGAAGCGATAATCAGTTATTTAAGAAAGGGAATATCACACTTATCAGATGAGACAATGGGTATTCATATTATTATTTGTTTGGCCGCTATGTTTGATTGCACAAGACGTTCATTTTAGTCAGTGGTTTAACAATCCTATTTTTCAAAGTCCTGCACTAGCTGGAGAGTTTGATGGTACTCACCGAATAAGTGTTCAACAACGACAACAGTGGGCAAGCGTCAGTGTTCCCTTTAGAAGCTTTTCTGCTAGTTTTGATATGCCTTATAAAAATTGGGGTTTGGGGGCTCAGTTTTTAAGAGATCAATCGGGTAGTTCGCGCTTATCTCTCACTCAATTATCCTTATCCCTTTCTCGATTTTTGAACGATTGGCAAGTAGGCACTCAGCTAACCTTTGCTCAGCAAGCTATCGATTATTCAGACTTGGTGTTCATTGACAATACTGAGCAATTTACTTCTTTATCTGCTAATTATTTTGATCTTGGATTTGGGGTCTATCGACAATTGTACATTGCCGGTACTGAGGTAATGATGGGATATACCTTTTTTCATTTGAATTCTCCCAACCGTTCGTTATCATCCGCAAAAGACCTCTTGAAGCCCAAGCACCAAGTCGTTTCATTGATAGAATTGCCTTTGCACCCTAAATGGCATATTCACCCACACATTCAATGGTTGCAACAAGCCCAACAACAGACCTTCTCAACGGGTTCTGTTGTTAGTTATGACATAAGCGACCAATACGAACAAAATATTCTACTAGAAGGAGGTGTTTTGTTCCGCTTTAATGATGCACTATGTTGCCTTTTGGGGGTTCAATGGGGGCAAAGTCACTTTGCCTTCAGCTACGATATAAATACATCTGATTTGGTACCTGCAAGTAATTATTTGGGTGCATGGGAAATTTCGTTTAGCCATGTTGTCAAATCTTCACTTCCTCGTTCAAGTTACAAAACATGTCCAGCATTTTTATGAAAAAACAGCTTATAACATATGGTTTTTGTTTGATGTGTAGTATGGTACTCTCTCAAAATACATCCGTTTTAGTCGATGAGGGAAATTATTATTACCAAACCAACGATTATTTTTCTTCTATTTTCTACTACGAATTGGCCCTGCAGAAGGATAGCACGCTCAGTTCCATTTTTTATTCATTAGCAGAAAGTTATCGCCAAACGCATCAATATACCAAAGCAATAACGTTTTATAAAAAGCACTTAGTTTCCGAACGATCTTCGATTCATTCCAATACTGATTTATTTTTAGGAATGACACTGAAAAATGCCTCTGCTTATCAGCAAGCGTCGGAGGTGTTACAAAGGTTTTTAGACAACCATCTATCGCCATCTGACTATTGGTATCGAAAAGCACTTATGGAGTTGAAAGGGTGTCAATTAGCCTTGACTGATACGTTCAATGCCAATTACAGTGTGACTCACTTGGGTGACAGTGTCAACTCGTCCGTTTCGGACTTTGCTCCCTTTGTCGATTGGCAAGGTCGATTGTATTTTTCATCCATGCAAAAAGACGATGGCCTTGCTAAAGAAACATACATAGGACATCGATCTAAATTAATGGTAAAGCCACCTAGTCAAGACGCCAAAGTATTTAATGTCTTTAATGATATGGATTATCATATTGCCAATTTGTCGTTCAACCCAGATTGCACGGAAGCCTTTTTTTGTAAGTGTAAATACAATCAAGGGGCATTAGAATGCGTAATATACTCAAGTAAATTCTTGGATGGCTTTTGGCAAAACGCACAAGCCTTAGACCAACGTTTTAACCCCTCTGACGCTACTAACACACACCCTCAGTGGGCTTTGTGGAATGGCCAGGAAGGGTTGTTTATATCATCAGATAGAACAGGTGGTGTTGGAGATTTAGACATTTGGTTTGTCCCATTTGTAGGATATCCAGTGCATTTGGGCAATGGCATCAATACCCAGGGTAAAGAGGTCACACCCTTTTATCACCCTCTTGAAGAAGTACTTTATTTTAGTTCTGATTTTCATCCTGGCTATGGAGGCTACGACATCTTTCAAAGTAAGTGGCAGAAGGATTGGGGTTTGGTTAGCCATCTTGCAAAACCCATCAATAGTAGTGCCAATGATTTGTATTATGTGACTCAGATTGATAGTCCACATTTGGGTTATTTTTCGTCAAACCGATTGGGCTCAAAAACCATTAGCTATGAAAGTTGTTGCAACGATATTTATGCCTTTGAAAAGTCTGAGCCATGCGTGTGTGTTGCCATCGATAGTATTGCCAAAAAAATGCAATTAAATTTACCATTGAGCGTATATTTTCACAACGACGAGCCCAATCCCAATACACGCGATAGCACTACGACACTCAATTATGTAGAGACATATACCTCGTACATAGCACTAAAAGATCAGTACGTTCGCCAATTTTCTTCTGTATTAGCTGGAAGAGCTAAAAACCAAGCCCAAAGTCAGATGAGGCAGTTTTTTGATGAAACAGTCAGTGGTGGCTTTGAGCGTTTGACAGCATTCGCCAATCGCCTGCAAGAAATTTTGGATTTAGGGGCTCGTGTTGAACTGCGCTTAAAAGGGTTTACCTCACCATTAACAGATACTGATTACAATGAACTGCTAGCCAAACGCCGGATTGCCAGCGTGACCAATTACCTTTCGGCCTTCAGCGACAGCAGTTTGTACACATATTTACAGAACGGGCAGTTACAAATCTATGAGCTGCCCTTGGGTGAAACACAAGTTGACATGGATGTCAGTGATAACCCCAATGACAAACGAAATTCAATCTATAGCATCAAAGCTTCTAGAGAAAGGCGAATAGAAATTCAATCTATTGCGGTAGAATTTTAAGCGATTTCTCTATTTTTGCATCCCTTTCTTTATTTTTGCTCTCTAAATTATTTCTATATGAAACCCACTCTTTTAATTTTAGCCGCTGGCATGGGAAGTCGCTACGGTGGACTTAAGCAAATAGATGGCATTGGCCCGAACAATGAACCCATAATCGAGTATTCTATTTACGATGCCATTCAATCTGGATTTGGAAAAATAGTGTTTGTAATAAGAAGAGAATTTGATGAGGCCTTTCGTCAGCGTTTTTCCAAATTTGAACAGATGATAGATATTGCCTATGCTTATCAACCAGTGCAAGTGAATATAGATGGAGTAGATTTGATAGAACGACAAAAGCCATGGGGTACTTCTCATGCCGTTTTGGTTGCCAAGGACGTCATCAACGAGCCTTTTGCGGTGATTAATGCCGATGACTATTACGGGGCTAACTCCTTCAAAATAATGACCGATTTCTTGAACAAAGAATGTTCGCCAACGCTAATGTCTATGATGGGATATGTTTTAGAAAACACCCTCTCGGAGCACGGTACAGTCAATCGCGGTGTATGTGAAGTCAATGCCGATAACGAACTTATAGAAGTCGTGGAACGAACTAAGATAGCCAAAGTCAATGGCCGACTAATGTACGGTATTGGTGAAGACACACAGGGCGGTGAATTGAATCCGCAAGCCAGTGTATCTATGAACTATTGGGGATTTCATCCGTCTATTTTTGAACAAATTGAAAGAGGATTACATGCTTTTATGCTAGAGAATTCTCAGGACCCAAAGGCCGAGTACTACATTCCAACTATTGTTACCGATTTAATTAACGATGGACGTATGGCCGTTAAGGTTATTACAACTACAGATACTTGGTTTGGGGTGACCTACCAAGAAGATAAGCCCATGGCCATGGCGGCTATCGCAGAGCAGATTGAAAAAGGTGTATATCCTACGCCTTTGTGGGGTTGATTGTGGGTTTCACCCAATCGCCATGTGATTTAATAAGGTCGATCAGGGCATCTACAGCCTTATCTTCGGGAATGTTTCGTTGCACTACTTCTTTCTCTTTGTAAAGGGTTACTTTTCCAATGCCTGTACCAACGTAACCGTAGTCGGCATCGGCCATCTCGCCCGGTCCGTTAACGATGCACCCCATGATACCAATTTTGACACCTTTTAGGTGGTTGGTTTTGGCGCGTATTTTAGCGGTGGTTTCTTGAAGGTCAAAGAGGGTTCGTCCGCAGGAGGGACAGGAGATATATTCAGTCTTAGAAATTCGTGTTCGGGTGGCTTGTAGTATGCCAAAGGCTGTTTGATTAATCATTTGATCGGAACCACAGTTTTCGGCGGCGATAAACACACCATCACCCAGACCGTCAAGAAGAAGAGCTCCCATATCGGTGGCGGTGTGGAGTTGCAATTGTTCTTCGCTGAGGTTGCCGTAAGCACGGCCAATAATAACTGGTACCTGACAATCGTGGTTGATTAGTTCCATAAACAAACGGCGCTGTTCGGCCATGCCATGGGCATTCCAACTGTCGATGAGTATAACGGCCGTGGGATCGTTTTTAAGCTTTTCAATCAAGGGTTTCTGTAGGTCTGGCAAACACACGTACACCACGTTCATTGTGTTGGATAGATCGGTATGTTCAAGGTACTGCGAGGCATTGATAAAGGGGTAGGTTCGTTCTCTGTGACGTTGTTCTAGCCAAGAGTCGTAGTGATAAACAATACCAAGGGTCCCTGGAATGTGAAAGTCTATGACTTGTTGACCCAAAAACACATAGTCACAAGCCATATCTCCAATATTCCATTTGTCGGTGGGCACAGAATAACGGTAGCCCAAAGCAAAAAACGAGGCAGGAGTGATGCTTTGTTTAAGTGAAAAATCAGCCATCACTATTGGAACATGTTTGTTGCCAATATTTACCACCTCTTTACTTTGTCTTTTTTTGTAGTTGAAGCAGTCGATAGGGTTGTGTGTAATGGGAAGTATTGCTTGATGTTTTTCTCTGTCTTTGTAACGATTCACCAGTTCTTTTGCTACAGGAATTTCAAATTCCGGCTCCTCGGTCAACGATACACGTATCGTATCGCCAATACCGTCTTCAAGTAAAGCACCTATTCCCACTGCTGACTTGATGCGTCCATCTTCGCCCTCCCCGGCTTCTGTAACGCCCAGGTGTAGGGGGTAATTCATACCTTCTTCCATCATTTTAGAAATGAGTAATCGATAGGCCTGTACCATTATCTGCGTATTACTGGCTTTCATAGAGAGAATAATATCTTGATAGTCCTCTTCACGGCAGATGCGTAAAAACTCAAGAGCCGATTCGACCATGCCTATGGGAGTATCGCCATAGCGACTTAATATTCGATCCGATAATGAACCATGATTTGTGCCAATGCGCATGGCGGTACCTGCCTCTTTACAAATTTTCACAAGAGGTACAAAGCGCTCTTTTATTCGTTGCAGTTCTTGTTGGTAGCTTTCATCGGTATATTCTATCTCTTCGAACTTTTTTTTGTCGGCATAGTTACCAGGGTTCACCCTTACCTTTTCAACAATGCGTGCGGCAATTTCAGCCGCATTAGGTGTAAAATGAATATCGGCAACTAAAGGGGTACTGTATCCCCGTGCTCTTAACTCGTCTTTGATATTTTGAAGGTTTTCGGCTTCTTTTCTGCTGGGGGCGGTTATACGTACAATTTCACAGCCAGCCTCTATCATTCGGATACTTTGCTCTACTGTGGCTATGGTATCCATAGTGTCTGTGGTAGTCATGGATTGTATGCGAATAGGGTTGTTACCTCCAACACCTACAGACCCTACCATTACTTGGCGGCTTTTAAAACGAGAGAACTTTGTTAAGCTATTACAATAAACAGGATTTGTCATCCCTACAAAAGTATAAAAAGAGCTTAAACTATGGCTATGCTAGTGTGATAACATTATTTTTTCAGTGAAAATGCTGTTTCTGTTTTGTAGTTTTAGAATATACATCCCATCGGAAAAGGACGAAATATCCAGTTTGTAAGAGTCAGTATGATTGTCCCATTTTTTATGCATTAATTTTTGGCCATTGGCGGCGTATAGAGAAATAGTATATGGGTCATGTGAAATATCATGTGATTTTATCGTTATTTCTCCCTTATTCATTGTCGGGTACACATCAAACTTGCCTATTGTGTGGGTGTCAATATCAACGCCATTAGTTACTCTGAAGGCGTGATAAATGCCTGAGCCAAAATCCTTATGAAAACTTTTGAATACATTCAGAGTGTCGTAATACATAAAGTTAATATATCCATCTCCATCGGAATTCCCATCGTATTGGTTCCAATACCAAAAATCCAATCCATCGCCACCAGTATCATATAGTTCGAAAGTGTAGCAACCGTTAGCTAGAGTAACAGTATCAGCGTAATATGTGTTACTAGAAAGATTATTTCTAGAGTATACTTCACCTCCCCAGTTATTTGTAAGTTTCCAAGAATTGTGATTACCCTTGTTGTTGGTTTGCAAGCGAATAATAAACGAGGATTTGTAAGTGGGTACATTCTCGAAAGATGATCGCATAGAGTCATTGTCGGGATGTTCATCATTTTCACCATTAGGGTTGGAAAGTGTCACCACAAAAGTGGGATTTGTAGTGTGCTGAATAAGTTGGTTTAAGGTGATTTCCTCCTCTTGCATAAATTCTAGATTTCCAGTCCATTGGTATATTTGCATGTTACCTCCTTCTATGCCATACTCTATGTCTAAAGAGGTGAGGAGTTCAGAGCCAGAGTTTCTAATTTTAATTGTTGGCTTGTCGCAAACTGGATTAAATCGTGAATAGACGTCTTTAGTAGATGGCGACAGGATGTCTATTATTTCTGCATCTAAATTGAAGTTGGGTTCCTTATACTGAAACAGTTGAACTGCACATGAGTAAGAAGCATCACCATTGGGGTTGAAAGCACTAAAATTAATATCAATTCTTGCGGAGTCTTGGCCATCGATATAGGGGGTAACTTCGTGATTAAAAATAGGTACTGCCTCACCAGGACACCAATTAGCACGATTAAATATCCACGTTCCTCCTTGAGGCCAGATGGCATTGAAGCCGCAGTCGTCTTTCCAAATGGGGTTTCCACCTACTAAATTGCCATTGACTTTGACCGTGTAGCTAATATTTGGGGTAAATTCACCAGCTTGACCATGTCCTGAGGGTACGAATTGTAATTTAAACTCTTCGGCATTGGCATGTATGGGCACTTTAACCTCTGGCATTTGATTAGACTCAAAGTCGTTGGAACTTGTGTAATTATAGCCCGCAGCGCCGTTTTTGTAAACATTAGTTAGTCTAATTGGATTTCTAGGTGGGGTACCCTCAATGAATTCAAAATCGAGAGTTACACTAAACCCACTACTCCAACCAGAGTAGAAGGCGTCGATTTCTACCGAGTCTTTCAAGAGGTGCTGAAAGTCGGTTACATCGTAGGTAAAGACGTGCTTCCAATTTTGGTTGTAACCATTTGTGCCATAGCCATTATTCGATGGATTCATATATGTTCCATAGGGCGTTATGGCTCTTCCCAACTCAAAATCTTCAATAACTTCAAAAGGCACATAAACGTCGGTTGTACCTAAAAAGAGGGTGGTGTCAGCACCAACTAATGTGGAGTCGATTACTGTTCCTTGAGCATCAAAAATTGGGTTGTAGTAGTTGGCGGCAAACACTAATTGGGTATCCGTTGCTTGTAAAGGGTTGTCAGCGTCTTCGAATAATAGAAGTATCAATGTGTCGTTTGCTGTCTGTGTGCTTGTTCCATTGATGCTATCCCATACATTGGTGTAGGTTGGCAAGACACTTATTGAAGCACTATCGACAATTTCATTATTTAGTTTGAATGAAGGAGCCAAAATTAAGTTAGAATCTATTTTTCCAGTTCGATTTCTTAATAAAATATGTACATCATAATCCCATCCACTACAGCCAGAAGAGGCGCAGCCCATAGTAAAATGCATGAGAACCTTACGATAAGAAAGTTCACCAGTTGGGAATTCACCCCATTCTTTATAGTGCTCATACCACACCATGTCAACGTTGTTGTGAACCTGAACAAAGGTGGTGTCACCTGAATCAGCTTTGGCAATTAGACAAGAGATGGAGAATAAAAACAAAAATCGAATCATGTGGAGTAATTTTTTTCGTTGACTTCAAATATAGCAAGAAAATATTAGTTTACGTCATGTTCTGGTATTCAATAAGTTTCTTATAAATACCATTTTGTTTTAGTAGTTCTTTGTGCTTTCCTTCTTCTATTATTTGCCCTTTTTTTATGACAATGATGTGGTCGGCATTTTGTATGGTTGACAGTCTATGGGCGATGACTAGTGAAGTTCTATTTTTCATCAGATTAAATAACGCTTCTTGTACTAATTTTTCTGAAGCCGTGTCTAATGATGAAGTTGCTTCGTCTAAAATCAGAATAGGCGGATTTTTGAATATCGCTCGAGCAATGCTAATGCGTTGTTTTTGACCACCCGAAAGCTTTACTCCATTGTCGCCTACCTTGCTGTTGTAGCCATTGGGCATTTTCATTATAAATTCGTGAGCATTAGCGACCTTGGCAGCCGCCATTACGTCCTGCATGCTGGCCTGCTGATGGCCCATACAAATGTTGTTGAACACACTGTCATTAAACAAAATAGAATCTTGTGAAACGATGCCCATCAATTGTCTCAAATCGGCAATTTTGTAGCTTTTAATGGAATGTCCATCAATTAGAATTTCGCCAGAGTCGATATCGTAAAAACGGGCTAACAAATCGGTAATGGTGGATTTCCCACTGCCTGACTCGCCTACTAGAGCTATGCTTTGTCCTTTTTTTATGACAAACGATATGTTTTGAATAACGTCTTGGGTATCGTATTTAAAGCACACCTCCTGAAATTGAATGTCTTTGTTGAAGGAAGTATTTTGAGGTGCTTCAATGGGGTCTTTGATGGGGTTGTCAATCTCTAATATAGAGAGCACTCTTTTAGCCGAAGCGCTTCCTTTTTGTAGATGGTAGAAGGCTGTAGTAAATGATTTTGCTGGTGGAATGATTTGAGAGAAAATGGCAATGTAGCCGATGAATGATTCTGGGGAAAGACTATTTTCTTGGCCAAGTACTAGTTGTCCACCAAACCACATCACACAGACTAAGACCATAGTGCTTAACAATTCGCTCATGGGAGACGATAGATCTTTTTTTCTAAGTAGTTTGGTCATAATATGGCGATAGCCGTCGTTGTTCTTTTCAAATTTTTTGTGAATGGTATTTTCCGAATTAAATCCTTTGATGATTCGAAGGGCGCCAATGTTTTCGTCTATGTTGGATAGCAGTTCGGCCATTTTTTCTTGCCCCTGATCAGATGATTTTTTCAAACTTTTACCTATTCTAGCGATGATAAAGCCGGCCAAAGGAAATAGAACAATAACGAAAAGCGTAAGTTGGGGGCTGATGAAAACTAATGTGACTAGAAAAATAATAATGTTTAGTGGGTCTTTGAAAATCATTTCTAAAGAGCTCATGATAGACCACTCTATTTCGACAAGATCGGTCGTCATTCTAGCAACGATATCTCCTTTTCGTTTTTCGGTATAAAACCCAAGTGGAAGTGATAAGGATTTTTTGTGTAAAGCATTACGTAAATCCCGAACTACCCCATTGCGAATGGGGGTCAAATTGTAAAGTGCCAAGTAACGGAACAAATTTCTGAAAAAGAATAAGATAAGTACTAGTACACAGATGAATAAAAGGGCTTGTATTGTCCCGTGGCTGTCTATAATTTTAGTAATTTGATAGTAAAAATTATCAATTATTGAAGTGGTGTTTAGAGCCAAGGGTGGGGCTTGATAGACCTTTTCTTGTGTGCCAAACAACAGCCCTAGAAAAGGAATAGTCATAGAGATAGACACCAACGAAAACAAAACAGTAAGGACGTTAAAAACGATATTTAAGACGGCATACATCCAATAAGGTTTTACAAAGTACAGAATTCTAAAAAAGTCCCTCATAGTGCAAATGTATTCAAAAAGCGCTTTTTAAGATTCTAAAAATTTATCTTTGTTCTATGGAAAGTATTAGGCAGCGAAAAGTTTCTAGGCAACTGTTAAAAGATTTGTCAGAGATTTTTCAATTAAATGGACGTGATTTGATAGGTACATCATTGGTTTCTGTGACTGTGATCCGAGTGTCTGCCGATTTATCGGTGGCTCGTGTGTATGTAAGTGTTTTTGCTACTGGCGACAAAGCCGAATTTCTTGCAAAAATGAATCAGCGCACAGCACTTATTCGTAAAAAGTTGGGAGAACGCATACGCAACCATATGCGTAAAGTACCTGAGCTGAAATTCTTTCTTGATGATTCTGTTGATTATTCCCACACTATTGATCAATTATTAAAGGAGTAGCTTTGAAGTTTGCCTTTTACATAGCCAAACGATACTTGCTGGCCAAAAAATCCAAAAATGTGATTCATTTTGTGAGTTTGGCCTCTTTGATAGGCGTTGCTGTGGGTACGGCCGCCTTGGTTTTAGTTTTATCTGTCTTTAATGGCTTCGAGTCGCTTATTTTATCGCTTTACAACTCCTTTGATCCCCCACTGAAAGTCAACGTTAATGAAGGGAAGGCGGCCGATTTTAGTGACATAAAATCATACTTAAACGAAAACGATATTCTTTATTCCGAGGTATTGGAAGAAAAAGTGCTATTGCGTTTTCAAGATAAGGAGTATATCGCAACCCTAAAGGGTGTTGATTCCAACTTTAAATTCTTGAATGCCGTCGATAGTATGTTGGTTTCAGGTAACTACATTGATAGTTATGAGTCGGAAAATACGGCTGTTGTCGGTCAAGGCGTGGCATTTTATTTATCACTATCCATTGGTAATGTGTTTGACCAATTACAAGTATATGTTCCTGACAGAGAAAAAAACAACCTACTTCGTGCCGAAGAATCTTTTATTCAACGTTCCATTTTGCCAGTTGGTGTGTTTAGTATCCAGTCAGACTTCGACGCAGAATATGTTATTGTACCCATATCATTTGTTAGAAAAGTGCTGAACCGAGAGGGCTTATCATCCTGTATAGAGATACAGTGTGCGGACGAGCAAATGGATATCATTCAAAGCGACTTACAGCAAATAGCAGGAGCTAAATACACTGTAAAAAATCGATTTGAGCAACATGATTTCCTTTACAAAATTCTTAGTTCCGAACGATTAGCCGTATTTCTAATTTTAAGTTTCATATTAATCATTGCCACTTTCAATGTAGTGGGTTCATTGACTATGTTGATGATAGAAAAACAAAATGACATTAACTTATTGAGCTTTCTGGGAGCAAATCTATTTACCATAAGGTCTATTTTCTTTTTAGAGGGGCTACTCACCAGTATTTTAGGAGGTGTTACTGGCTTATTTATGGGAGGGTTAGTAGCCTGGATTCAGATGCAATTTGGGTTAATTAAGATGGGTCAGGGATCATTTGTTGTTGAAAGCTACCCGCTCATTCTGAAAGCTAGTGATTGTGTGTTGGTATTATTTATTGTTTTGATAATAGGCAGTCTGACTAGTGTTATTCCTTTACGACAGCTACGTAAAATTTGAATAACTATTCAAACGTTTTAGAAGAGTCGGCCAGTAGCTTGTTAAGTTTTTGAAGTTCTGATTGGGTTAATTCTCTGTAATCACCTAATTTTACATCCAGGTGAATATTCATGATACGAATACGTGTTAGTGTACGAACTTGATACCCTAAATATTCGCACATTCTTCTAATTTGTCGGTTGAGACCTTGAGTTAAAATAATTTTAAATTTTGATTGACCCAATGCCATAACTTTACATGGTCGGGTAATGGTATCTAAAATAGGTACACCTCGACTCATTTTTTTAATAAACCTATCATCAATAGCTTTATCAACCGTCACAATGTATTCTTTTTCATGATTATTGCGAGCCCTCAGGATTTTATTAACGATATCGCCGTCGTTGGTTAAGAGTATAAGGCCTTGGCTGTCTTTGTCCAAACGACCAATTGGAAAAATTCGTTTGTGATAGCCCAAAAAATCGATAATATTATTTTTTTCGACCCTTGTGTCAGTGGTGCATACGACGCCTTTAGGTTTGTTGAGCGCTAGATAAACTGCTGTATCCGTTGATTTTCTGATGGTTTTTCCATCGACTTGAACGGTATCAGAAGGGGTAATTTTGGTACCCATTTGTGGTATTTCACCATTGATTGTTACCCTGCCCTGTTCAATGAGTTTGTCGGCGGCCCTTCTTGAACAAAAGCCTGCCTCGCTAAGGAATTTGTTAATACGCGTTTCCTTCATTAGGAAGCGAATTTATGTTCAGAAAACACCAAGGATATTTCGTCCAAAATATCGAAAAGTTCTTGTGCTTCTTGGGCGGTTACTAGGCGCATTCGGTATTCTTTGAAGTTGGGAATATGTTTAAAGTAGTTGGTATAATGACGTCGTGTTTCCACCACGCCCAAAATGGAGCCTTTCCATTCAAGAGAAAAACGCAAATGTTCTTTACAGGTTTCTATTCGATCTTTCATACTAGGTTTTGGCAAGTGTTGACCAGTTTTTAAATAGTATTTTATTTCATTAAAAATCCACGGATAGCCAATAGCGGCTCTACCAATCATAATACCATCTACGCCATATTTTTCTTTCTTTTCAAGGGCTGTTTCGGGGCTATCTACATCGCCGTTACCAATTACGGGAATATGCATGCGAGGATTATTTTTTACATCGGCAATGAGTGACCAATCCGCTTGTCCTTTGTACATCTGTTTGCGCGTTCGACCATGAATGGAAATTGCCTGTATGCCAACATCTTGTAATCGTTCAGCTACATCAACAATAAATTTGCTGTTGTCGTCCCAGCCCAAACGTGTTTTTACGGTCACCGGTAAAGATGTTGAGTTTACTATTTCTTTGGTCATAGACACCATTTTGGGAATGTCTTGTAAAATGCCAGCTCCAGCCCCTTTACACGTTACTTTTTTGACAGGGCATCCGTAGTTAATGTCGATGAAGTCCGGATTTACTTTTTCGCAAATTCGAGTGGTTTGCTTCATGGACTCAATATCATGACCAAAAATTTGTATAGCTAATGGTCGTTCATATTCAAAGAAATCTAATTTTTCAACGCTTTTGACGGCATCTCTTATTAGACCCTCCGAAGAGATGAATTCCGTGAACATAACGTCGGCACCGTGTTTTTTGCATAGCGCTCTAAATGGTGGATCGCTAACGTCTTCCATTGGTGCCAATAGCAACGGAAATTCTCCTAAGTCGATATTGCCTATCTTTACGCTCATTATTGTTGCAAAATTAACTAATTATTTCTGTCATGAGTTACAAAGGCATATATGAATCGTCATCACCAAATAAACAGCTTTTTATTTTTATTATGTTGCTCTTTTTGGGCTTTTTGTTAGGTAACATTATTGGTATGTTGGGCTCTGTTGTATTTGATGCCGCCACATTGACTGATTTACAAAATAAGGATACCATTAAAAGCTTAAAGTTCCTTCAGGCTTTTACTGCCATTGGAATTTTTATTTTTCCGCCTATAATGTTTTGGCACCTAACTGGAGTATCATTAGATTTTAAAACGGTTTCGCGTCAGCAAGTACTTTTAACGGGCGCTATTATGTTACTTTCGTGGCCTCTTATAAACATATTGTCTGTTTGGAACGAGGGCATTCGCTTGCCTGATTTTTTATCCAATTTAGAAGCCTGGATGCGTTCTGCTGAAGCCCAAGCCATGCTTATAACGGAAGCCTTTTTGGCGGTTGACTCTTTGGGTGGTTTGATGGCCAACTTAGTGGTAATAGCCCTTATACCGGCCGTGGGTGAGGAGCTTCTCTTTAGAGGACTTATTCAAAATGGCTTGTCTAAATGGAGTGGCAAGGTTCATCTAAGTATTTGGATTACGGCTTTTCTTTTTAGTGCGATTCACCTTCAGTTTTTAGGATTTTTCCCGCGCTTTTTGATAGGCGCCATGTTTGGCTATATAATGTTTTGGAGTGGTTCAATATGGTTGCCTATAGTGGCGCATTTTGTCAACAATGCGGCGGCGGTATTGTTATCATATTTTATTCTCGATGGACGTATTGACCGTTCCATAGAAAGCATTGGTACTAACGAAGGGCAAGGATCTATGTTGCTCATCTCATGCGTTGCCTTAGCTTTGTTATTATACGTATTAAAACAAATTTCATTACCATTAAAGGTATAAAAAAAGCACCTCCAAGGAGGTGCTAAATTGATAGGATTATAACTTTAAATTACTTTGTTTCTTTTCGTGTTGAGTAATTTATTTTAAGCGCATTGGCTTTTCTTAATTCTTGCTTTACATCGGTAACGATACCCATTCTAGTATCTTTGTCCACTTTGATGGAAGTAGTCATGAAGGGTACTTCTTTCTCGTCTCTGGCGGCTCTTTCCGACGTAATGTATTGAGGAATATCGTCGACTGTAGCAAAAGCATCGTTGAGTTGAATTCTAGCTTTGGTGCCATACGTGCTTTGCATTCGTTCTACGGGGCTTCCAATATAAATATAGCTAACCAACGATTTCTTTTCCAGTTTTTGTATTTCGCTGGCTTGTGGCAATCCTTGTTTTACCATTATGGTGGTTTCACGCATGACGGTTGTTACCATGAAGAAGAATAAGAGCATGAAAACAATGTCGGGTAGGGAGGCCGTCGAAATGCCTGGAGTATCTTTATTGCTATTTTTTCTAAATTTAGACATAACTACTTACCAATATTTTTAGGTTCTGCTTCCGATATTTTTTGAGGATATTCTTTCCTTACTTCCTTTTGCTTTTGTTTTGGAAGGTCTTTGTATAGCATTCCAAACTTTTGCATAGAACGTGTATCTCTCAGTTCACGATAGGCGGCTGCCAATTCGTTTTGAACTTGAATATAGGTCTCATAAGAAGTGCCTCTATCGTTCTGTAATGAGATGATGGCCTTTTGTGGATTGTCTGAAGACTCAGGGTCACGGCCATTGTTGTTAATAAAAGTCTTGGCTCCAGCACGCAGCTGAGAGATATCCATAAACTCATTTTCAACTAGTAGCTGATTGTTGGAGTTGATGAGTACCACATATATATTTTTAGCTTTAATCTGTGAATCATCCTGCTCAATTTCTTCTTCTGGCATGGGAGGGAGCTTTCGCGCCAATCCTGTATCTACGTCCATGGTAGTGGTAACCAAAAAGAAAATAAGCAGAAGGAAGGCAATATCGGCCATAGAGCCAGCATTAATTTCTGATGCACCTTTTGCTCTTCTTGCCATAATGTTTACTTTTTAAAGAATTTTCCTAATTCAGCGTACAAAACCGAAAGTATGGCGCCTGCTGATAAAATATAGAATGTTATCAGCCCCATACCAACGCGCTTAGTTGACGCTTCTGTCATATCGAATTTCTCAGATCCTGGAAAGGTGAGAATGTCGCTAGAGGCAAATACATAGGAGAGGATGCAAACAAATACCAATCCGCCAATACCTATTAGAGAATTTTTGCTTTTGGAAGGATTCTTAGCCAAAAACATGATGGGATAAACCAAGGCTGACAACGCTGCTAAACCAATCATAAGGTAGGTTAGAATCAGTCCGGCATTAACTAAAAAATCGGACATAATTACTTGATTTTATTTTTTACTAAAATGTCAACAAATGAGATAGAGGCATCTTCCATATTGTTAACGATGCTGTCAATTTTAGCTACAATGTAATTGTAGAAAATTTGAAGTATCATGGCTACTATCAATCCAAATACGGTGGTTAATAAAGCTACTTTAATACCGCCAGCAACTAATGACGGTGAGATATCTCCAGCTGCTTCAATGGCGTCAAAGGCGCCAATCATTCCTATTACAGTTCCCATAAAACCAAGCATTGGAGCAAGAGCAATGAATAAAGAAATCCAAGACAGTCCCCTTTCTAAAAGGCCCATTTGGACGCTTCCGTAAGCCACTACTGACTTTTCTACCACCTCGATACCTTCACCAGAACGGTCTAGTCCTTGATAGAAAATGCTAGCCACTGGTCCCGGAGTGTTTCGGCATATCTCTTTGGCATTTTCAACACTTCCTGAAGATATTGCCGCCTCTATGTTCGACAACAATACGTCAGAATTGGTAGTAGCGCGATTGAGGTAAATAATACGCTCGATACAAAGGGCCAAACCAAGTATAAGACACAATAAAACGATGCCCATGAATGAGGGACCACCCTCAATAAATTTTTGCTTGATAACTTGGTGGAACGAACGATTTTCTTCTACTACAGGCGTTTCCTCAACAGTGGTTTTTTCTTGCTCTGTGGCCGTTTCCTCAACTATATTTGTGGTGTCGGCATCATCTTGTGTGATAGCATAAGATATCTGATTCACTCCGATTGTTAGAGAGGAAGTCAGCAAAAAAAGCGCTAAGAGATTTTTCATTTCGATATTGGTTTTTAATTGAGTTTAAATATTAATCCTCGCAAATCTACACAAATAATTTTAAAAAAAAAGAAATGCGTATTTGATTAAGAAGGCTCTTTTTTTGCTTAAATAATAAACCGATTCTAATGATAAATCAAGTAATTACTACACAACCAATACAGTATTAATTGTTTTATATGTCCTCGTCTATAGATTGCCAAATACAGTTGTTTTAAAATGCCTGTTGAAAATTATTCGCTGAATCCATTGTCCGAACGTCATCAGTTTGGTATTCTACTATATTGGTGTGGGTTCCAGAGCTTGTTGTTTCAGACCGCGATTCTGAAATATTTGAATATTGCCTTTGATTTGTGCCAAAGTCACCTGCAATTATTTTAACTCTGACATTTCCTCCTACATTCAATCTATTTAATAGCAAGTCGTTTTCAATTAGCATTGAAATGCTGTAATTTATAATTACTGTTGCCTCTTGGGTTAAGTTAATCGTTATGTTCAAGTCAGGAAAGTCTTTCCATGGCCAAGAATTGGATTGATCAGTAGTAAATGAAGTTCTTCGTTCGTCGTTGTAAACCGTTGAATTAATAAATTTTACAGCTAATATGCCATCTACTTCTAGCTGATCCGTTGGGTTAGAAGTGCCTATACTCATATCCCCATCTGTTTCTACAAATACACCTTCTTAACCCCCATCATTGCTAAGTCAATTACCGGAGAACTTAATATTTTCGGTAGCTGTATGATTTCCCATATCATCAGAACATCTAGATGAAACGCTTTGCCAAGAAGTTCTATCGTATATTTTGGCAATGACATTGGCGGTATCTGTATTGTCAAAATACACATATGCTGTGGCAGAATTTGAAGGAGCCTTATCATTAGTTGTTACCACATTATTGTTTACGGTCATCTTTGTGCCTTTGTGGTTGGAGACCATTACTTATTGTGAAAACGCTTTGCCAGTATGAAATACCAATATCAATGATAAAAATACGATAGTCGTTTTATTATTGTAAGAAGAAAGAGGAATTTGTTTTTTGGAGGGATGAGATTTCATAGCAATGGTATTTTTAGGCTCAATTAATCAAAAATAACAGAATATACAATTCTCAACTAAATAAATAGATTTGTGCTGATTTTTTCAAAAAAACACCCGTAAGGTGTTTTTATCTAATGCGGAAAGGAAGGGATTCGAACCCCCGATACGTTTCCGTATACACGCTTTCCAAGCGTGCGCCTTAAGCCACTCGGCCACCTTTCCATTTGGGATGACAAATCTAATAAATGAAATTTAATTAGTTAGCTCTCCACGCAATGAAATTTGAAGTAGGGTTTTAATTTGTTGCTGGCCATGTCCTTGACTAATCAAAAACATGAGTTTGGTTACTGCCGCCTCAATGGTCATATCGTGTCCACTTACCACTCCCAACTCTTCTAGCTTGGAACTGGTTTCGTACAGTCCTTGACTGACGCTTCCTGATAAACACTGACTAATATTTAAAATAATTTTACCTTTTTTAATGGCTTTGCTAATACTATCTAAAAACCAGCTTGCTGTGGTAGCATTACCTGTGCCAAAAGTTTCCAAAATAAGCCCTTTGTAGTTCAACTCTAAGATGGGCACTATCAATTCTGGGTTCATGCTAGGAAATAGTTTTAAAACCAGTACTTGATCACTAAAGTTAGTGTTTAGTATTAGATCCTTGCGATTGTGTTCGTAAGTTATAGGGCTGTACTTAATTTGTAAGCCTGCCTCGGCTAGGGGAATAAAATTAGGGCTTTTGAATGCCTCGAAGTGCTCGGCCCTGATTTTGGTGCAGCGATTACCTCTCAGCAGGTGATATTCAAAGTACACACATACTTCAGGAATATTTGACTGAGCCGCTAATTCTATCGAAGTGATAATGTTTTCTTTAGCGTCAGTTCGTCGCACACCAATGGGCAATTGAGCACCGGTGAGTATGACCGGTTTATTCAAGTTTTCGAGCATAAAACTTAAGGCTGAAGCGGTGTATGCCATGGTATCGGAGCCATGCAAAATGACAAAACCCTTGTATTTTTTGTAGTTTTTCTTAATCAGTTTAGCGAGCTGTATCCATACTTCAATGGACATATTGGAAGAATCAATGGGATGGTCTATGCTGATGGCTTGCAGGTCTATGTCGAAAGACTTAAGCTCTGGAATTTGAGTATGAAGCGTTTCCAAATCAAAGGGGCGTAAACTGCCTTGTGCTGTTTTGTACATGCCAATGGTGCCTCCAGTGTAAATGAGTAATACAGAATTTGTCATAGTTATAGCTTAAATAAGGTAAGAGCATTGTTGGTCGTTATCCGTGCCACTTCTTGAATGTCGAGTTCATGGATGTCCGCCAATTTTTGAGCTATGATGGGCAAAAAAGAACTTTCATTGCGTCGGCCTCTGTGGGGCGTAGGGGCAAGATAAGGGCTGTCGGTTTCCAAAAGCATACTTTCTAAAGGGAGCTCTTTTAGGGTTTTGTCCAATCCACTGTTTTTAAAGGTTGCCACTCCACCAATACCTAGCATAAACCCCATTTCAATAGCTTTTTTGCCTTGTTCGACAGTCCCGGTAAAACAATGAAAAACACCTCTTAGCTTGTCTTCATTCACTTTTTCAACTACCTCTAAAACGTTATCAAAACTTTCTCTAATATGAATAGCCACTGGTAAGTCGTATTCTTTCCCCCAGATTAGTTGTTGACGAAAGGCCTCTTTTTGAATATCCAATGTGCTTTTATCCCAATACAAATCGATTCCAATTTCACCAATGGCTACATAGCGCACTTTGTCAAGCCAAGACTTGATATTATTCAACTCATTTTCAAAGTTTGACTTGACATCGCAGGGGTGTAAACCCATCATGGGAAAGCAATGGTTTGGAAACTGTCGACACAACTTATGCATAGGTTCAATGCTCTCGCTATTGATATTAGGCAACAGCATGGTATTTACTCCTTTGTCAATGGCATCCTGCACTACCTGAGCCCTATCCTTATCAAATTGGCTAGCAAACAGATGAGTGTGTGTATCAATCATCATATTGGCAACAAAATTAGGATATTTTTCAATGTCTTGTGCTTCTAAAACTAAGCTGTTTTATGACTTGCGTAGTTTTTGATTCTAGACTAGAGTTTATTCGTTTCAAATGACAAAAAAGGATGCCGTAATTTTAAATTAAATGACTTAGCTTTGGAGTGTGTCTGCGTCATTAAAAATATTGGTCATTCGACTTAGCTCAATTGGTGACATCGTTTTGACTTCACCAGTGGTAAGAGCACTAAAAAAACAACTCAATGCGGAGATTCATTTTTTAACAAAAAAAACCTTTTCATCATGGTTGAAGCACAATCCTTACATTGATAAGATACACCTTTATGAGTCGGGTACTGACAGTCTAAAACAGACCTCTTTTGATTGGGTCATCGATTTGCATAATAACTTTCGTACGTTTCGAATAAAACAATCATTGCGATTGCCTTCAAAAAGTGTAAATAAACTGAACATAAGAAAATTTATACTTACAGCATTTAAATGGAATATAATGCCCCCCATACACATGGTCGATAGAAACATGGCCACTGTGGCGCACTTAGGGGTAAAAAACGACCATAAAGGACTTGATTTTTTCATTCCTAAAGGCGAAAAATTACCTGATGAATTTGCGCTAGAAAAGTCTTTTGTGGCTGTGGTTATCGGTGGGCAACACCCTACCAAAATACTGCCGACCTACAAACTGATTGAATTGTGTAAGCAACTCAACCGTACTTTTGTTTTGGTAGGAGGTCCGGAAGATAAAATCAGAGGAGATGAAATTGTCGGCGATACAGCCCATGGACTAAATGCATGTGGGCGTTTATCGCTAATACAGTCTGCCTTACTAGTCAAAGGGGCCGAATTTGTTATCTCACACGATACAGGCATGATGCATATTTCTGCAGCTTTTAAAAAGAAGATATATTCTATTTGGGGGAGTACCGTACCAGCTTTTGGAATGGCGCCATACATGGCTGATCCTTTGTCAGAAATGGTAGAAAATAAAGAGTTAGGATGTCGACCGTGCTCCAAAATAGGTTATTCGAAATGCCCACGTGGACATTTCAAGTGCATGCAAGACATTGATTTAAGCGTTATTCGGTGAAAAGTGCCTTGAGCTCAGTTGCCTCATTCGGCCTCATTCGCCCTGCCAAGATAAGACTTAGTTGTCGCCTTCTTAAAGCACCATCGAAACGCATCTTTTCGACTTCTGTTTCAGCTATTATGGATGGTACTGTAATAGGATTTCCTAATTGATCAACCGCTACAAAAGTGTAAATGGCTTCATTACATTTTTGACGACCTTGGTCGGAGTTACGGTGCTCCATCCATACGTCAACAAATATTTCCATTGAGGATTTAAAAGCTCTAGAAACCTTGGCCTCCAAAGTGACAATACTCCCCCTGGGTATTGATTTTTCAAAAGAGACATTGTTGACTGAGGCCGTTACTACTATTCGTCCACAATGCCTGTGAGCAGAAATAGCCGCAGCAATATCCATCCAGTGTAATAGTCGCCCACCCATCAAATTGTCCAAGTTATTTGTGTCATTGGGTAAAACCATCTCGGTAAGAGTGGCTAAGCTTTGTGAGGGTGTTTTGGAAGATGACATTATTTACTTATTTGAGTAACCAAGCGCTGGAGTTATCTTTTCTGATTAATTTTAAGTCAATCATTGCTTTGCTGATATCCGAATAGCTACTGTAGGCCACTCTGTGTAAGCCCGAATGACTTTGTCCAATTATTTTGGCATTGCTGTAGCCATCGGTTTTTAGTTTAGACACCAGCTTTTCAGCGTTAATTATTGAAGAGAATGCCCCAGCGACTATGAAGGATTGCATGTTGTTAAGCAAAGCATTTTCTGCAGTTATATTCCTCTCGAGTTTAGAAACATAAAATTTTGAAAGTGCACCTGAAATATTTTGTGTTGGGCTGTAAACCTCATAATCCGATAAATTTGGACTGAAAGATTCTGAATGAGAAGAGGTTTTGGGTATTAGTGGCAAAAGGTTTGCATAGGCATTGTGTAAGCTATCTTTGTTTGAAATACTCACGGCGCTAAGCATAATTAATGGTAGCATGACCGCAGCTACTTTAAGCCAGCGTTTTTTGTTGTAGTTTGTTTGCGTTTTATCTAATGATTTTATCTTACCTTCTAGTTCATTTTTAAAAGTATATCGATTAATCTTGGGATATTGTATGGTGTTAAAACCATAACTATCTAGTAAGTGGTTTCTTGTGTCTGACTGAACAAATAAAAGTGAGTTTTCGTCAGTTAACAGAAGAGAACCTACATCATCGATATATACCTTTTTATATAGCTTTAGGGATTCGTTGAGGTTCAATACGTATTCCTTAAGAATCTTTTGAGCCTGCTTAAAAGTCAGCCCTTGGCAAAGAGCTATTTCATTCACGAGTAAACCGTCATTATTTTGTAAGCTTTTGTTAAAAACAATACTCTTTTTGGGGGCAGACATGTAGTTGGTGTTGACATCTATACGAGCCGATGAGTAATTGGCTACAAAGCCCCCAAACTGTGGAATTACAACACAATTATGTTCACACAACAAATCAGAAATATACTTATTGATATCTCGGTTAATCATTTTGCTAAATTATTACTTTACTTAAAGTTACCCAAATCTTTGAATAACTTTTTTCAAGTCATCCAATGTGTCAATGCTGTAGGCATCTAATTTAGTTAGCAGAACTTTTATTGAGTAGTGGTGGTCTAGCCAGCGACATTGTTCTAGATTTAATTGACGTTCTGTTTTACTTTGTTGAAGTAGGGCAATCTCTTTCAAGGTGTTTGACCGATAGGCGTAAAGTCCAATGTGTTTATAGTGGGTTTTATTTAAATCATTATTAATAACTCGTTCAAATGATGTTGCCCAAAATTCGCTGTCAAATTGAACTTTCGGGGTATGTTCATCAGAAAGCAGTGATTTGTCTTCTATCAGCTTTGCTAGAGTGGCAATTTTAATTGAGGGTTTGTCAAAAGCGTTTATGAGTTGATTGATTTGTGATGGGCAGATAAAAGGCTCATCGCCTTGAATATTTACTACTAAATCAACCTTTTTGTTGATGTTTTCTAATACTTCGAGGCATCGATCAGTTCCACTTTTATGTTTTTGTGATGTCATCATCACTTGACCACCAAAGGCCATTACTTCTGCTTCTATTCGGTGGTCGTCGGCAGCAACAATCAATTCGTCAATTATAGATTCTTTGGCTTGTTCGTAAACCCTTTGGATCATACTTTTTCCAAGAATATCAATAAGTGGTTTACCTGGTAATCGGCTAGAATGATAACGAGCTGGTATGATGCCTATAGTGGTCATATCGATATGCCAAATTTTAAGGAAACAGTTCTAGGCGGCATCAAATTAGCAGGTCGGGTTTGATACTCTCGATTTAGCAGATTGTTTGATATTATTGAAACAGTAGTTTGCTCATTTAAGGGAATCATTATTCTGGCATCAATAATAAAATCACCATTACTTAACAGGCGTCTAGATTCAGGAATCCCAGGAACAACAAGATTTTCAAAATCCTCCGATACAAAAATTTTGTCAATATTCTTCATAAAGCTATTGTACTTGAAGCTTGTTCCAATGCTAAATCGGGGGTTTTTGTATTCCACGTCAAGTTTAACCACATGTTCATGTCTGTATTTGAGAAATAGGGTAGTGGAGTCTAAAGAACTAGTGTTGTAGTAGTTTAAGTCCGTGCCATTGACGTCTTGGTTGTAGCTTTCATTAGGGTTTTTTGGAATGGCATTGATGTAGGTATATCCTCCCACTAGGTTTAGCCGACTTTGTTGAAAGTTTCCATTTGTGGCAAGGGTAAATTCTAGGCCCGATATTTCTGTATCGCCAATATTGATTGATCTAAAGCCAACACCCAAGTTATCTACGGTAGCTTCTTCCCATTGACCAAAACTAAATTCCATCATATTTTTATATTCCATAATAAAGGCGGCAATGTCTATGTATCCTTTCCAATTTCCTAAAGAGAATCCTTGTTTGATGGCTATTTCAGAACTCCATCCTTCCTCTGGTTTAAGGTTAGGATTTTGAAATACATATATATTACTAGCTACCTCTGTTTTAATAAACAATTCGGCTATACTTGGAAAACGATAACCTTGCCCCCAAGAAGAACGCAAGAACGTGCCTTTAGCAAGTTGGTAGTTTATGCCAGCACGAAAAACGGGCTTAGCAGCTACGAAAGAATCGATGGTATCACCGTAAATAACATAGCTTTCGCTTGTGTTTAGGCTAAAACGCTCATAGCGTGCTCCAAATGATAGGTTAACTCTATCTGCTAATTTTTTGTCCAGTTGAGTGTAGATGGCATTGTTGATTCGGTAGTTTTTGCCATTGAACAGTTCGGCTTCGGCATCTACGTATTCATTTAGAACACCGCTGGTCCAATTCAGCTGTATGGACTCAAATTGCTTTTGGTATTGGTACTCTGTGTAGTAGGTTTGTGATTGATTATCTTGCCCTGTAGGGTCGTTTTTTGTTTCATTGTCGTTAATGACCTTCATGTACCTTGTTTGAAGTCGGTGCTTGTCGTTATTAGACGGATTGATATAAGTCACAAATGGGTCAATGTTGAATACGTCTCCACTGGTTTTAGTTACCGAGCTGTCCAAAGGAACATAGGCATTTTCATAACTTTGCCATATCAGGGCCGATGCTGTGGTATTGAACAGAAAGTTAGCATTAACTCCATAAGAAAGACCTTCTACTTTTTGGCTTTTGTAGCGGGTGTTAAAATTGACACGTTGCCGATTAGTGACTTCATCATATCTGTAGCCGTCGTCATCTAATAAAAAACCGCCTACCACCAAATCAAGGTTGCCAATTTTTCGTTTGTGTAAAAAATCTATTCCTTTGATGCTTCGCTGGTCATCACCCCACCAATTTAAGCTCTGACGTTCAGCATTATGGTAGATTCCAGAGTGAAAATTAATTTTTGTTTCAGGCTTTTCGGAGGGGTAAGCTGTTCTAATATTAATGACCCCGTTTAATGCCGAAGAGCCATACAAGGCCGATGAAGCTCCTTTAATTATCTCAACTTGATTGATGTTTTCGGTAGAAATTAAGCTCCATTGTGCTTGTCCAGCGTCTCCAGAAATGAGTGGCATATCATCAACCAATACTTGCACTCGCGTACCTGCGCCATAACTCCATCCACTTCCACCCCTTATGTTGGCTTGCCCATCAGTCATATTGACGCCTGGAACTAAGTCAATGGCGGTTTGTATGTTGGTTGTGTTTTTATCTTCAATGAAGGAGGATTTGATAACCTCAATAGATACGGTGGTTTCTTCAACCCGTTGTTCAAACTTACCTGCTGAAACTACCACCGTTTCGATTAGTTCAATATTCTCTGATAACAGTATGGTTTGCTCTTTTGTTTCGTCTTTGGCAAAAAAATGACTAACACTTTGTTTGTCATAACCAATGAAACTACAGCTAATGGTGTGCTCTCCTGGGGTAACATTCAGTTTAAAATGGCCGTCTAAATCAGTTGACGTAACACCATTCCCATCCAATAAAATGGTGACGCCTATAAGTGGTTCCATATTAGATTTGTCAAGCACTTTTCCAGAAAAGGACTGAGCAAACAATTGGGTGTTCAAAAGAAAAAATAGTTTGGTTATAAAACAAAAAACTGTTCGCATTTATTAAATTTTTAGATATGCAAAGTACAAATTTATTGCCATGAGCCAAGAACTTACCAATTATCTTAGAATTATCTCTCCTCAAAGGTGTTGTTACGGTACACGCTAAAAAATTTGTCAGTTATTGTGGAAGTGTAGAAGGTATTTTGAGCGAAACAGCTACTAATTTGCATAAAATACCAAATATAGGCCCTCGTTTGATTAAGTAAATAAAATCATCAAAATTGTTGTCCAGAGCCCAACAAGAATTAGCGTTTATTGAAAAAAACTTGCAATGGTGGTCTTGTTATTGGGAAAATTACCCAAATTTTCTAAAGCTATGTTATGATGCGCATATCTTGTTATATTTCTATTAAAATATTGATTTTAATAAGGCCAAATCATAAGTATTGTTAGAAGTCGAAAAGCTACCACCAATGGACTTTCTTTTTACAAAGAACTAAATTAAAGAATTGGCACCATTTTCGCCCATCATTATTATTGGATCGGCTTTTGGCATTGACACCTGCGCACACAGAGCCACTATGTCTAATGGACTTTCAACCATCGCCGTTATTGCTCATGCTTTTGAAACACATCACCCATCAACAAAACACGATTTGGCACATCAAATACTATACAGCGGTGGTTTGCTAACAGAGTTTATGAGTCACACAAATATTTTAAAACAGAATTTTGTTAGAAGAAATAGAATAATAGCTGGACTTTTACAAGCCACCATTGATGTAGAAAGTCAGTCTGTTGGCGGCGTTATGTTAAACGCCAGAATGACCAACTATTACAACAAAGAAGTATTCGCTGTGCCTGTAAATCTTTCAGGAAAATACGCAAAAAGGTTTTCAGAGCTGCTTAAACAAAACCAAGCTAATCTATTGCAGTCAGCTGACGATATTTTAAAGAATCTTTCGTGGAATACGCAAGATAGAGCTATTAAAAAAAGTTATTTGAGTTGAGTCGAGAAGAGCCACAATTATTTAACCTAATATCCAAACACAATGGTATTCAAATAGATTTAATTCACTCGTTAAGTCGAATGTCATTCCAAAAAATCAATGAAATACTTATTGAATTTAGAGTTGAAGGGTGTGTTAACGGTCTAACCTGGCAAACTATATTTTGCTAATTGATGCAAGTACAAACGATAAAGCTTGTGTAACTAAAAAAATAACTACTTTAAATACGCTTGCAAAAAAAAAATAAGGTTGATAATCTAAAAATGATATTTTTGCTCAATAAAAAGTTTAAAAATGACAGCCCAGTACCAAGAAAAGATTGACGCTTTTATGGCTAAAGTGGCCTCAAAAGATTCACATGAAACGGTTTTTCTTCAAGCCGTTCAAGAAGTTGCCGAAGCTATTATTCCTTTTATAGAAGAAAACCCTCGATATAAAAATGCTGCGCTTTTAGAGCGTATGGTGGAGCCAGAACGTACCCTTATCTTTCGGGTGCCCTGGCTTGACGATCATGGCCGCATTCAAGTCAACAGAGGTTACAGAGTGGAATTCAACTCGGCCATTGGACCATATAAAGGAGGCTTACGCTTTCACCCTTCAGTTAGTCTTGATGTTTTAAAGTTTTTGGGCTTCGAGCAGGTATTTAAAAACTCTTTGACATCCTTACCATTGGGTGGTGGAAAAGGGGGTTCTGATTTTGATCCCAAAGGCAAGTCAGACAATGAAGTGATGCATTTTTGCCAATCATTTATGTCTGAATTACATCGCCACATTGGCGCCAACACCGATGTTCCTGCAGGAGATATTGGCGTTGGAGCAAGAGAAATTGGCTATTTGTTTGGTCAGTACAAACGACTTAGAAATGAGTTCACAGGCGTCTTAACAGGAAAAAGCATCCAGTGGGGCGGTTCCTTAATTCGTCCTGAGGCAACCGGTTACGGCACGGTCTATTTTGCTGCCAACATGTTAGAAACCAAAAATGAGAATATTGATGGCAAAACAATCGTTATTTCAGGTTCAGGAAACGTTGCTCAGTACGCTTGTGAAAAAGCCACTCAATTGGGTGGTAAAGTGGTCACAATGTCCGATTCATCCGGATTTATCTACGACAAAGACGGTATTGACAAGGATAAATTAGCTTTTATCATGGAACTTAAAAATATTCACAGGGGAAGAATCAAAGAGTATGCTGAAAAATACCACTGTGATTTTATTGAGGGCCAACGTCCATGGACTATCGCCTGTGACATTGCCTTGCCTTGTGCTACGCAAAACGAATTGGACGGTGCCGACGCTATGGAATTACTTAAAAATGGATGTCAATGTGTTAGCGAGGGGGCCAACATGCCATCAACACCAGAAGCTATTGAACACTTTTTAAAATCAAAAATTTTATTCTCTCCAGGAAAAGCTTCAAATGCAGGAGGAGTGGCTACTTCAGGTTTGGAAATGTCACAAAACTCACTGAGAATGAGTTGGTCATCAGAAGAGGTTGATCAAAAATTGAAACAAATCATGAAAAGTATTCACGAATCATGTATTCAATACGGAAAGAATGGTGACTTTGTTGATTATGTCAAAGGAGCTAACATTGCTGGATTTGTAAAGGTAGCCGACGCTATGATGGATCAGGGAGTGGTTTAAACGCTTGAAATTCAATAAAATGTACGGAAAATTTAAAAACCAATTACAAAAAGAACTCGAAACTATTAAAGTTTCTGGTTTGTACAAGAAAGAACGAGTTATTGTAACTCCACAACACGCCGACATACAAGTAGAATCAGGTAGTAATGTGCTTAACTTTTGTGCCAACAATTACCTTGGCTTATCCTCTAATCAAAAAGTAGTAGAAGCCGCTAAAAAAGCACTTGATAAGCGTGGGTTTGGACTCTCTTCTGTGCGTTTTATTTGTGGTACTCAAGACATCCACAAACAGTTGGAGAACAAGCTTTCTGACTTTTTGGGCATGGAAGATACCATACTGTACGCTGCAGCATTTGATGCTAATGGAGGCTTGTTTGAACCACTGTTCACTTCTGAAGACGCAATTATCTCTGATGCACTTAATCACGCATCAATTATTGATGGCATTCGTCTATGTAAAGCCGTGAGGTATCGTTACAACAACAACGACATGGCCGACCTTGAAAAAAAACTCATTGAGGCCCAGTCCCAAAGACATCGTATTATTGTTACTGATGGTGTTTTCTCAATGGATGGCTATATCGCCCAACTTGACGAAATTTGTGATTTGGCCGACAAATACGATGCATTAGTTATGGTCGATGAGTGTCACTCAACAGGTTTTATTGGCAAGTCGGGTAGAGGAACCCACGAGTACCACAACGTAATGGGGCGTGTTGATATTATAACAGGAACTTTAGGTAAAGCTCTGGGAGGAGCTATGGGTGGGTTCACCTCCTCTAAAAAAGAAATCATAGAAATATTAAGGCAACGATCTAGACCATACCTTTTTTCTAATAGCCTAGCACCATCAATAGTTGGTTCATCCATCCAAGTCCTAGATATCATAAGTCAAACCACAGAATTGAGAGATAAGTTAGAATACAATACAAAGTACTTTAGATGTAAAATGGAAGAAGCCGGTTTTGATATTAAGAAAGGAAACCACCCAATTGTGCCTGTTATGCTTTACGATGCCAAAACCTCTCAAGTGATGGCTGATAAGTTGTTGAGTGAAGGCATCTATGTAATTGGTTTTTTCTATCCAGTAGTCCCCAAAAATCAAGCCCGAATTAGAGTGCAGCTTTCTGCTGCCCACACCCAAAATCATTTGGATAGAGCGATTGATGCATTCGTTAAGATTGGAAAAGAAATGAAAGTTATCAACTAAATATGATTGATAATATTTGTTTGTTAAAATAAAAACCATAATTTTGCAACCCCTTCAAATAGGGCAAATTAAAATTACTTGTAAACAAAACTCAAAGGATAGTGGATACACTAAGTTACAAAACTATTTCCGCCAATAAACAAACGGCAGACAAAAAATGGTTACTCGTCAATGCGGATAATATGATACTTGGTCGCTTGGCATCTCAAGTGGCATTTATGCTCAGAGGAAAACACAAAACCAACTTTACACCTCATACAGACTGTGGTGACAATGTGGTTGTGATTAACGCAGATAAAATTCGTTTAACAGGACAAAAGTGGACAGACAGAGAGCACTTTAAACATACTGGCTACCCCGGTGGTCAAAAAAGAATATCTCCAAAAGAATTATTTGACAGAGACCAAACTATCCTAGTAAAACAAGCTGTAAAAGGTATGTTGCCCAAAAACAAACTAGGAAGAGCGATTTTCACGAATTTGCATGTTTACGCAGGTCCTAATCACAATCAGGAAGCACAACAACCAAAAGAAATAACACTTAAAAAATAACCATGGATACAATTCACACCATTGGAAGAAGAAAATCAGCAGTTGCCCGTATCTACTTGAGCAAAGGCAAGGGTAACATCACAATTAATAATCGCGAAGCAAAAAATTATTTTAGCACACCAACCCTGCTGTACAAATTAAACCAACCTTTCAACCTTGTTGAAATGGCAGGTAAATTTGATGTAAAAGTGAATGTAAACGGGGGAGGAAATACAGGTCAAGCGGAAGCTATACGATTAGCTATTTCTAGGGCATTATGTCAATTAGACGAAGAAAACCGTCCAGTTCTAAAATCAGAAGGTCTCTTGACCAGAGATCCCAGAATGGTCGAACGTAAAAAACCAGGACAAAAGAAGGCTCGTAAGAAATTTCAATTTAGTAAACGTTAATATCCAAGGATATTGTTTAGTATCAAAATTGCTCAGACTATTTTTCAAATACTACTGCGCAATTGGTTCAAAATTATGAATGTAAACAATTAAAAATGTCAAAAACAAATTTCAAAGACTTA
>JAYYZE010000009.1:0-36390 GCA_036340235.1 Bacteroidota bacterium | reverse complement strand
AAATAGCATTTTTTGGAATACAGAATTTGAAAAACAGCTTCCCCTTATTGTTGGTGGGGTCCAAAAAATTTATTTAAATAGCAATGAGCATCCTCGTGCAAATGTAGTGGTAGAAACGCGAGATGCTCGCTTTAAAAAATGGATTCAATCCAAATACCCTAACCACAATTATCAAAAAAGTGCCGAATTATTACATGGTCTGCGTGCAATAAAAAAACCAGAAGAAATCGACTTAATCCAGCATGCTTGTAGTATTACAAAAAAGGGTGTGGAACGAGTTTGTCGCCATCTAAAACCAGGTGTTTTTGAATATGAGATAGAGGCTGAAATAATTCATGAATTTCTAATAAATCGAGCTACTGGCTTTGCCTATGATCCTATTATAGCTTCTGGTCCAAATGCTTGCATCTTACACTACGGAGAAAATAACGATATTTGTAATGATGGGGATGTCGTTCTGATGGATTTTGGTGCAGAATATGCTAATTATGCATCCGATCTAACCAGATGTTTCCCCGTAAGTGGGCGATTTAATAAAAGACAGAAAGATGTTTATAATAGTGTGTTGCGGGTAATGAATAACGCAAAACAACTTTTGAGACCAGGGACTTTTCTTCAGGATTATGAAAAAAATGTTGGCCTATTAATGGAGAAAGAACTTGTTGACCTTGGTTTAATTTCAATAAAGGATATTTCTAAGCTTAAAACAATACCTGCATACAAAAAATACTATATGCACGGCACTTCTCATCACCTTGGACTAGATGTTCATGATGTTTCTAGGGCCGACCAACCCCTTCAAGAGGGAATGGTTCTTACTTGTGAGCCAGGGATATATATTCCCGAAGAGGGTCTTGGAATAAGGCTCGAAAATGATATTTTAATCAAAAAATCCGGGAATATTGACTTAATGGAGGAGATTCCTATTAATCCCGAAGAAATCGAGGACATGCTAAATATATAGTTTTCTATATGTTTTCTTTTGGCCTAAAAAAAGAGTCCCATCCTTCTGAGGTCAAATCTATCGATTGATTTGAATTTGTTATTAATTCTATTTTATCTTTCTCTGATGTTGTATGACCAATTGCCTCTATCGACTCAACCTCCCTTAACCTCTCGTGCAGGTGAGGGGGAGCCGTAAACAGTAGCTCGTAGTCTTCTCCCCCGTGCAGGGCACAAAAAACGGGATTAAGCCCAAGCTCATTAGCCACCTCTCTTGTTTCCTTCAAAATGGGAATTTTGTCTTCAAATATTTTAACACCAACACTTGAGCTTTTACATATATGTCTCAAATCTGAGCTTAATCCATCTGACAAATCTATCATCGATGAAGGGGTTATTTCTTGTTTTTTTAATTCATTAACAATATCAACCCTTGCTTCTGGTTTTAGTTGTCTTTCTAAGACATAACTATACTCATTTAATTCTGGCTGAACTTTTTCATTATCTCTAAAAATTCTTTTTTCCCTCTCCAAAACCTGTAAACCCAAATATGCTGCGCCCAAGTCTCCAGAAACAAAGATTACATCATTTGCCCGCGCACCTGATCGATGTGCTGCTTCCCCCTCAGGGGTGTGGCCAAGTATCGTAATGCTTATGATTAGTCCGCTGCCGCTGCTCGTGGTATCGCCACCAATTAAATCAATATTATAGTTTGTACAAGCTGTCTTAATGCCTAAATATAGTTCTTCTATATGCTCAACACTATACTTGTTTGGAATACCTAATGAAACCAAGGCGTGAGTTGCCGCACCATTCATGGCGCAAATATCTGAAATATTAACAACGATTGACTTATATCCCAAATGTTTTAATGGGGTGTACGTGGGATCGAAATGCACCCCCTCAACAAGCATGTCTGTACTAATTAATCGATCATTCTTTTTTAAATCTTTAAGAATGGCTGAATCATCACCTATTCCTGTCTTTGTAGATTTGTGCTTGTTTAAGTGGTCTTTTGTCAGCTTCTCTATAAGTCTAAATTCCCCCATTTCTGATATTGGTGTAAACCTATTATTCATAAATTATAGTTTTGATGCATCCGTGAATACATAATTAATTTTATTTAGATATGGTCTAAATTAAGCAAACTTATTGTTAAATTTGCAGAAAAATATAACTCTATGATAACTGTCTCTAATGATGCAAAGAAAGAATTGCTTGCGTTGATGCAAAATGAAGATCCTGCAAAAAAATATGTGCGGGTGGGTGTTGATTCGGGTGGGTGCTCTGGATTATCTTATAATTTAGATTTTGATGAAAAGATATTATCTACCGACAAAATCTTTGAAAACAACGGCATCACTCTTATTGTTGAAGAAAAAAGCTACCTGTATTTAATTGGAACCACTCTTAGTTATAGTGGGGGCTTAAATGGAAAAGGGTTTGTGTTTAATAATCCTAATGCTGCTCGTACTTGTGGCTGTGGGGAAAGTTTTTCGTTATAGTTTAATTTACGTGGTCGACCATGGGAGCAAGTGAAGATAAAAAAATAATAAACGATATCACAAACAAAACATACCCTTATGGCTTTGTTTCAGATTTAAATTCAGACACCATTAAGAAGGGCTTAAATGCAGATACCATAAAACTTATATCCCGAAAAAAAAATGAACCAAATTGGATGCTGCAAAAGCGATTAGAGTCTCTTGAGTTATTAAAAACTATGAGTCCTCCAAAATGGGCTAATTTAAAATTTAAAAAAATCAATTTACAAGATATTATTTATTATTCCGCCCCGAAAACAAAGGTGTCGCTAGCGAGCCTAGAGGATGCAGACCCTGAATTAATAAAAAACTTTAATAAGCTTGGGATTTCTTTAGAGGAACAAAAAAGATTAGCTGGTGTTGCTGTCGATGTTGTAATTGATAGTGTCTCAGTATCCACCTCGTTTAAAGAAAAACTTTCAGAGCTTGGTATTATTTTTTGCTCAATGTCAGAAGCTATTCAAAAATATCCTGAGCTAGTAAAGAAATATATGGGCTCTGTCGTTCCTGCAAAAGATAATTATTTTGCTGCACTAAACTCTGCTGTTTTTAGTGATGGTTCTTTTTGCTTTATTCCTAAAGGGGTGCGATGCCCTATGGAGCTATCTACATATTTTAGAATTAATGAGGCTGGAACTGGGCAATTTGAAAGAACGCTAATTATTGCAGAATCAAATAGCTTTGTAAGCTATTTGGAAGGCTGTACAGCTCCCCAAAGAGACGAAAACCAATTGCATGCAGCTATTGTTGAGTTAATTGCTCTGGATTCTGCTGAAATTAAATATTCAACTGTCCAAAACTGGTATCCAGGTGATAAAAATGGAAAAGGTGGAATTTATAATTTTGTTACAAAACGGGGGGCATGCCGGGGTAATAAGTCTAAAATATCCTGGACACAGGTTGAAACAGGATCAGCCATTACTTGGAAGTATCCCTCCTGTATTTTACAGGGGAATGATTCCATTGGTGAATTTTATTCTGTTGCTCTGACAAACAATTTTCAGCAGGCAGATACCGGGACTAAAATGATCCATCTAGGGAAAAATACAAAAAGCACCATCATTTCAAAGGGTATCTGTGCTGGATATAGCGAAGGAAGTTACAGAGGACTAGTTAAAATTCAGAAAAACGCACACAACGCCAGGAATTTTTCTCAATGTGACTCTCTTCTGATGGGCGATAAATGCGGTTCACATACCTTTCCCTACATTGAAGTAAGAAACAAATCGGCCAAAATAGAACACGAAGCCACCACTTCGAAGATTGGTGAAGATCAAATTTTTTATTGTAATCAAAGGGGTATTGGCACCGAAGAAGCCATTGCCCTTATTGTCAACGGCTATTGTAAAGACGTACTAAATCAATTACCAATGGAATTTGCGGTAGAAGCTCAAAAACTTCTTGCCATCAGCTTGGAGGGTAGTGTAGGATAAATTAACAATAAACATGCTAAAAATAGAAAATTTAAAAGCCTCAGTAGAGGGCAACAACATACTAAACGGAATTAATCTAAGCGTAAATGCGGGAGAAGTTCATGCCATAATGGGTCCCAATGGATCAGGAAAAAGCACCCTATCTTCCGTTATTGCTGGAAGGGAAGAATACGAAGTAGATGGTGGTGATATTTTTTTCAATGGAGAAAGCATAATTGACTTATCTCCCGAAGAACGTGCTCACATGGGAATATTTCTATCCTTCCAATACCCTATCGAGATTCCGGGAGTTTCTGTTTCTAATTTCTTAAAAACTTCTCTAAATGAAAGCCGCAAAGCTCAAGATTTAGAACCCATTCCTGCTGGTGAACTTTTGAAAATGATGAGAGAAAAAATGGAACTTCTTGAAATTAAAAAGGGATTTCTAAGTCGTTCCCTAAATCAAGGATTTTCAGGTGGTGAAAAAAAGAGAAACGAAATCTTTCAAATGGCCATGCTCAATCCAAAATTAGCGATTTTAGACGAAACCGACTCGGGACTAGATATCGATGCATTACGAATTGTAGCCAATGGTGTTAACAAGCTTAGAACTAAAGACAACGCCACGGTAGTGATAACTCACTATCAACGACTATTGGATTACATTGTTCCCGACTTTGTTCATGTTTTGCACGACGGAAAAATCGTAAAATCAGGCAATAAAAATTTAGCCCTGGAACTTGAAGAAAAGGGCTACGATTGGATCATTAAAGAAACTCAAGTGCTGTGACATTCAAAGATAAACTCATACAGGCGTACTACCAAAATGAAAAGGCCCTTTCTTTTCAAGATCAACGCAAGAAAAGTATTATGCAGCTGGAAAAAAATGGGTTTCCAACGATCAAAGATGAGGAATGGAAGTACACCAACCCCTTGCCCATTTTAAAAAAGGACTACCAACTTTCTGCCTCGTTATCAGAGATTAGCAAAGAGCAATTAAGCCAATACATATTAACTGAAACAGAGACTTATTGCATAGTTTTTGTAAACGGCCAATTCTCAGATGAGCTTTCTAGTATCGAAGGGGTCAAATGTGTAATATGCTCTCTATCGGTAGCAGAAATCCAATACCCAAAACTAGTCAAAACATACTGGGGAAAAGCCTTACCAAAGCAATCAGATAGTTTTGTATCCCTCAATAATGCCCTATGTCAAGAAGGAACATTTATTCACGTTCCAAAAGGGGTGGTAGTCGATAAGCCCATTCAGATTATCTACCTTACCAATGGCGTTTCAGAAGATGTTTTTTTACAAAACCGAAACATCATTATTGCCGAAGAAAACAGCCAAGTGCAACTCACCGAAAGTTATCAAAACACGGATAATAAATCCGTATTTACCAATGTGGTCACTGAAATTTTTGCTCATAAAAATTCGATTGTTGACTTTTACAAAATTCAAAACGACCGACATAATTGCTCTATAATAGACAACACCTGGGTCAATCAAGATAAGTATTCTACCTGTACCGTTGACACCTTTAGTTTTGGTAGTAAATTCATAAGAAATAACCTCAGCTTTACCCTAAATGGGCAACATGCCGAAAGCAACATGCGAGGCGTTACACTAATCGGTGAAAATCAATTGGTTGATCACCACACACTGGTCGATCATGCTGTTCCTAACTGCCTGAGTAATGAATTGTATAAAGGCATTTATGAAGACAACGCTAAAGGGGTTTTTAACGGCAAAGTGATGGTGCGTCCAGACGCACAAAAAACCAATGCTTTTCAATCCAACAACAACATATTATTATCAAATGAGGCGTCCATAGACACTAAACCTCAATTAGAAATATATGCCGATGATGTTGCCTGTAGTCATGGCTGTACAATTGGCCAATTAGATGAAAACGCTTTATTCTATTTACGATCAAGGGGTATCCCATTCAAAGAGGCCCAAGCCACTTTGATGTATGCCTTTGCTAATGATGTGCTTAGCAACGTAAAAATTCCCGAATTGAAGCAAAAACTCAACCGAATTATTGCCGAAAAGCTCGGTGTGGATATTAGTTTAGAATTATAAGTATGTTGAACATTCAACATATCCGCCAACAATTCCCGACTCTTCATCAAGAAGTTAACGGCTACCCTCTAGTATATCTAGATAATGGAGCCACCACCCACAAGCCCAAGGTGGTAATTGATGCCATTAGCTATTATTACGAAAATCTAAATTCAAACATTCATCGTGGCGTACATCATCTTAGTCAAGTCGCAACCGATGCCTATGAAAATTCAAGAGAGACTCTACGTCAACACATGAACGCCAAATACGCTCATGAAATCATATTTACCAAGGGTAATACTGAAGCCATTAACTTAATTGCCAATGGTTTTAAAAGTATCTTGAAAAAAGGCGATGAAGTACTGGTATCAACACTAGAGCACCATTCCAATATTGTCCCTTGGCAAATGCTGTGCGAACAAACGGCTTCTGTGCTGAAAGTCATTCCTATGAATAACAATGGCACCCTAGCTATGGACAGCTACCAAGACCTTCTCAGTGAAAAAACCAAGTTAGTTGCCGTAAATCATATTTCCAATGCTTTGGGAACTATAAATCCCGTTAAAGAGATGATAGAGTTGGCCCACCAAAAAGCAGCTGTAGTAGTAGTTGACGGCGCTCAAGCAGGACCGCATTGTGAAATTGATGTACAAGATTTAGACGCTGATTTTTACTGTATTTCAGGACATAAAGTGTATGGCCCAACTGGTGTTGGTGTATTGTACGGTAAAGAAAAACACCTTGAAAGCCTGCCTCCTTATCAAGGTGGCGGAGAAATGATAGCCACTGTCAGTTTTGAAAAAACCACTTATGCCGATCTTCCTCACAAGTTTGAGGCCGGAACACCCAATATTGCCGGCGGGATAGCCCTCAAAACAGCTATTGACTGGCTAAATGATTTAGGGCTTGAAAATGTAGCTCGACATGAAGAAGGTTTGTTAAGATATGTTACCGATGAGTTAAAACAAATTGACGGAATGCGTATTATCGGAGAAGCACCCAACAAAGCCGCTGTTTTATCATTTTTAGTTGGAGATACACACCCATACGATGTGGGAATGATATTGGACAAATTGGGAATTGCTGTACGTACTGGTCACCATTGTGCACAACCCATCATGGATAATCTTGGCATTCCAGGCACTATTCGTGCCTCTTTAGCCGTTTATAACAACGAAGAAGATATTGATCGATTAATAAAAGGCGTAAAAAAAGCCCAACAAATGCTATCTTAATCATGGCAAGTATTTCAGAAATACAACAAGATATTGTCGAAGAGTTTGACATGTTTGACCAGTGGATGGACAAATACGAACACATCATCGACTTAGGAAAATCATTACCGCTCATAAATGCTCAATTCAAAGTGGAGGCTAATCTCATCAAAGGATGCCAATCACGCGTATGGCTTCACGCCGAAAAGCAAAGTGACAAGGTCGTTTTTACTGCCGATAGCGATGCCGTCATGACCAAAGGAATCATTGCGTTGATGATCCGCGTATTTTCACATCAAAACGCTAAAGACATTGTAGAGGCCAATACCGATTTTATCACTCAGATTGGTTTAAAAGAACAGTTGTCACCGACCAGAGCCAACGGCTTACTGGCTATGGTCAAACAAATGAAAATTTACGCCTTGGCGTTTCAATCACAAAATTAGGTATTATGAAAACAGATCAAGAATTACAAGCTATTGGCGAAAAAGTAGTGGAGAAAATCTGCCAAATCTATGACCCAGAAATTCCTGTAAATATTTACGAGTTAGGGCTAATTTACGACGTTCAAGTCAGCGATGAATGCGACGTCGAGATTGAGATGACACTCACCTCGCCCAACTGCCCAGTTGCAGAAACTTTGCCCGTAGAAGTTGAGGAGAAGGTGAAGGTAGTAGAAGAAGTCAGAAATGTAAAAGTCAATATTACCTTTGACCCCCCATGGGACAAAGACATGATGAGCGAGGAAGCCAAACTCGAACTAGGAATGATGTAAGTATGAGGGATGAAATTGTAAATAGAGTAGCCAATAGTGGCCTAATTACCTTCGACTTGGAGGAATATTACCCCAAAGGAAAACGAACGGTCATTGATCTGAAAGACTGGTTGTTTGAAGAGCTTATTTTGAAAGAAAAAGACTTTAGAGAACAAGTCAAACAACACGACTGGTCGCAATATAAAGACCAATACGTTACCATCGATTGCAAATCCGATGCCATTGTTCCGGTATGGGCCTATATGTTAATCGCATCATCACTCATGCCGTATGCAAAAACCGTTGCCAGAGGTAGCCTTGAGCAATTAGAAAGTTTACTTTTTCAGTCTGTTATTTTAGATTTAGATGTTAGTCCCTACAAAGATCAACGCGTTATCATTAAAGGATGTAGCAATTTAAATATTGTAGACTACGCCTACATGGCTATCACCACTAAATTAAGACCCTTAGCAAAAAGTATTATGTACGGAGAGGCCTGTTCCTCCGTACCCATTTTCAAACGACAATGAACGAACACATACAAGACATAAAAGACAGTATTTTACCATTTCGAAAATTACTTCTAAATCACCCTGTGTATCAGCAAATGAGGCATTTGGATGATCTTAAGATTTTAATGGAGCAACACGTCTTTGCCGTTTGGGACTTTATGGCGCTGCTCAAGGCCCTACAGTTTGGACTGACCAGCACCAATGCCCCATGGATGCCCATTGGAAACCCCAAGACACGACGCCTGATTAACGAGATTGTGTTAGAAGAAGAAAGCGACATCGATATACACGGTCAGCCGGCCAGTCATTACGAAATGTATCTACAGGCCATGCAACAGTGTGGTGCCGATACTCGGCAGGTAGAACGTTTTATAGACCGATTACTAAAGGGGTATTCTCACAAAGAACTGCTCAAGTTCAATGTCGAAGACATCAAAGACTACACCCTAACCTTTATCAAAACCACCTTTGACATTATTCATCGTAGTAAGTTACATGAAATTGCAGCCGCTTTTACCTTTGGGAGAGAGGACCTCATTCCTGATATGTTTCGTTCGATAGTGCACGATTTAGACAAAAACTTCCCTGGTAAATTAGACACCTTTCGCTATTACCTCGACAGACACATAGAACTAGATGAAGAAGTTCATACTCCATTGGCCTTACAAATGATACGTGAACTATGTGGTGAAAACGACAAAAAATGGCAAGAAGCCAAAGAGGTAGCCAAAATTTGTTTAATGGCGCGAATCAAATTATGGGACGGTATTGAACAAAGTATCAAAGACCGTCAGCTTCAAGCGGTTTCCTGATTGTTGAAAAACTCACATTTTATTGTTCATTAGTTTATTAGAATTGATTCTCTGGCGTAAAGGTTTTTACATTTATTTGTGTTCGACATTTAAAAAAAACTATGCTAAAGAAAATTACCCTACTAACTATGGCATTCGGCTTTGGATTTTTATCCCTTAAGGCCGATGAGGGCATGTGGCTACCACTTTTGCTTTCTGACAATGAAGCCGACATGCATAACTTAGGTTTACAACTCACAGCCAGTGATATTTATAATATAAACAACTCCTCCTTGAAAGACGCCGTGGTATCATTAGGTGGGTTTTGTACGGCAGAAATGATTTCTGACCAAGGTCTTTTATTGACTAACCACCATTGTGCTTATGGACAAATCCAGTCTCACTCAAAAGTAGGAAAAGACTACCTAACCGATGGCTTTTGGGCCATGGACAAAAGTCAAGAATTAGAAAATGAAGATTTATTCGTATCATTCCTGATAAGAATGGAAGACGTCACAGAACGAATGAATACTGCTTTAGACTCAGTATCGGAAGAAGAAAGAAGTGGCATTATTCGAAAAATTTCCGCCGAAATTGTAGGCGAAGCGACTGACAGCACCCACTACAATGCACGTGTCAAATCCTTCTTTGGTGGCAACGATTTTTACCTTATGGTTTACGAAACATTTAATGACGTAAGACTAGTAGGCGCACCACCATCATCCATTGGTAAATACGGAGGCGATACCGACAACTGGATGTGGCCAAGACACACCGGCGACTTTGCTTTAATGCGGGTTTACTGTGGGCCTGATGGCAAACCAGCGGAGTATTCTGAAGACAACATCCCATATACACCAAAACATCACTTTCCCATTTCGTTAGATGGCGTTGAGCAAGGCGATTTTTCCATGATTATGGGTTTTCCAGGCTCTACCGATCGATACCTATCATCTTGGGGTGTTAATCAAGCGATTGAACAATACAACCCAACAGTAGTTGAAATCAGAGAGCGAAAGCTAGCCGTCATGCGCACCCACATGGACGCTAAAGAAAAAGTGCGTATACAGTACGCCTCCAAGTACGCTAGAACATCTAACTACTGGAAATATTACATTGGACAAACCAAGGGACTAAAACGCATGAAGGTGTACGACCAAAAGAAAGACTTAGAGGCCCAATTTGACGCATGGGTAGAGGCCGATGAAAGTCGTGGCGAAAAGTACGGTGAAGCCCTAGATTTGCTTGCCGATGCCTATTACGACAATGAGAAAATCAATGAAGTGCGTATCTATCTCAATGAAGCCATTTTCCAAGGGGCAGATGTATTTTACTTTATCTATCGAATACAGGATGCTATCAAAAATCTTCCTGAAGATCCAAAGGCAAAGCGATTAGCCATCAACGAATTGAAGGATTTGGCAAGGGAGCATTTCAAAAACTACAACAAAGCTTTGGACCAGGACTTGTTTGCTGAATTACTCGAACTTTACAACGATAATGTACCATACAGCAAGCAACCAGATGCTTTTGAAAAAGTTAGAAAACACAACTACACTAAAGGCGACTGGCACAAGTTTGCAGCCTATGTTTATAAAACATCCCCCTTTGTGAGCCAAAGTAAATTCTTTGCATTCTTAGAGAAACCATCAGTTTATAAGTTAGAAAAAGACTATGCTGTACGTATGTTCAACTCCATTATGGATCACTACATGGACAACATTCGAGAGAAGCGTATGGAAGTACGTGAAAAATTAGCAAAAGGCGAGCGACTATACATTGCTGGTTTAAGAGAGATGCTGCCAGAACAGAAGTTCTATCCAAACGCTAACTCAACCATGCGTTTGACCTATGGGCAAGTAGGCGACTATGTGCCAGGCGATGCTATGTATTATGACTATGTAACCACCCTTGATGGTTTAATGGCAAAAATGGATAATTCGGACGATGAATTTATGGTGCCAGAACGTTTAGAAGAACTTCACAAAGCCAAAGACTATGGTCGTTATGCCGATGAAAACGGTGACCTTATCGTTAACTTCATTAGTGGCAACGACATTACGGGAGGTAATTCCGGTAGCCCGGTGTTAAATGGCTACGGCGACCTTATCGGCACCGCTTTTGACGGCAACTGGGAAGCAATGAGTGGCGATATTGCCTTTGAAAATGATATACAACGTACCATTTCGGTCGATGCGCGATACATATTGTTCATCATTGACAAGTTTGCCGGTGCTCATAACATTATGGACGAAATTACCATTGCTCCAGAAAGGCCAAGGCCGCTTACAGCAGAAGAAATAGCAGCGAAAAAGCAAGAAGAAATGGAAAATGACCCACTAACCATTATCAATACCTTAAGCACTATCAATTATTTGGGTGAAGAAATACCAGTAATTGAAATGCACTCCTTTGGTTCGGCCTTTGATTTAGCAGTTGAGCAATTTGGCAGTAGTCCAAAAACCAAATTCTACTGGAGAGGTACTGTATACACCACTGAAAAGAACTAATGCTTGTTTTTGGATATCCTTCTCTTTAATACGAAACCCCCTGCCATTTGGCGGGGGTTTTTTTTTAAATTGGTGATGCAATAGAGTGTTAGAGGGATTAATACGCTCTTTCGTTTCGCCCCTCAATATAATAGACAAATGACTTATTGACAACTCTATTTCCTCCAGAGGTTGGGTAATCGCCCGTAAAGTACCAATCTCCCTGATGGTTGGGACATGAGTCGTGTAAATCTTCAATGGTTTGATAGACAATACTTACCTCAGCCTTTATTTCTTTGGGACGTAACAGCTGAGCTATCTTTTCTGAAATCTGATAGGCACTAAAGGGTTTATATATAGCCTTAACATAATTTTCAGAGAAAGTGGTGGGGTCTTTTATCGCCGTTAGGCACTGCTGATATACCTGCTGAATAATATGCTCTTGACCGCTTTCCTTCAACAAAGTTATAGCAGCTTGAAAGGCAATAAATTCGCCTAATTTGGCCATGTCAATGCCATAACAATCAGGATAACGGATTTGTGGAGCAGAAGATACAATTACAATTTTCTTAGGGTGTAACCTATCTAGTATCCGTAGGATACTTTGCTTTAAGGTCGTTCCTCTAACGATACTATCATCAATCATCACTAGGTTGTCAGTAGCTTGTACCGTTCCATAGGTAATATCATAAACGTGAGTAACTAAATCGTTACGGCTGTCGTCTTGGGAAATAAAGGTTCTTAATTTAGCATCTTTAATGGCTATTTTCTCAGCCCTTACACGAGCTGACATAATATCTTCTATAGCTTCGGTTGATGGGTTTTGTAAACTTAGAATAGCTTTGGCTTTTTGCTGATTTAAGGCCTTATCCATTCCTTTCAAAACACCATAATAAGAAACCTCAGCGGTATTGGGGATGTATGAAAATACGCTGTTCTTAAGATCATTATTCAGATCTTTCAAAATAGCTGGACAAAGTTTTTTACCCAACTGTAGACGTTCTTTATAGATGTCTTGGTCATTGCCCCTGGAAAAATAAATGCGCTCAAAGGAGCATGATTTTCTATCCAATGAAGGCATAATTTGCACTTCTTTAAAGCTACCGTCTTTCTTTACTATTAGAGCATGTCCTGGTGTAACTTCTTTTATGTCATCGATAGGTACATTAAAAGCGGTTTGAATAACGGGTCGCTCAGAAGTAGCTACTACTATTTCGTCATCGGCATAATAATAGGCGGGACGAATACCCGATGGGTCTCGTAAAACAAAGGCGTCGCCATGACCAATGATACCACTTATGACGTAGCCCCCATCCCAATGCTTAGAGGAGTTGATAAGCACCTGCTCAACGTTCATTTCTTTGGCAATAACTCTGGAAATTTCTTTTTTGGTAAAGTGGTCTTTTTGTTCGTAGTAAATACGATCGTTTTCAACATCTAGGAAGTGGCCTATTCGTTCTAATATGGTGACCGTATCGGCTTTTTCTTTGGGATGTTGTCCCAGCTCCACAAGTTGATTAAACAGCTCATCAACGTTGGTCATGTTGAAGTTACCTGCCAAGACTAAACTTCGAGTTCGCCAGTTATTTTGTCTAAGAAATGGGTGACATTGCTCTAGGCCGTTGCCCCCGTATGTGCCATAGCGCAAATGACCTAATAACACTTCGCCAGTAAAGGCCATATGTTCTTGTAACCATTGAACATCATTAAACTTTTCAGGGTCTGTTTTTTGTAATTTTACAAAGCGCTTGTTAATGTACTCAAATAGGTGTTGTATGGGTTTACCAGCGTTTGATCGCTTCCTACTAATGTATCGGCTGCCTTGAGGAACGTCCAGCTTTATGGTCGCTAAGCCGGCCCCATCTTGTCCCCTATTGTGTTGCTTTTCCATCAGCAAGCACATTTTGTTAATACCATATAGTGGTGTGCCGTATTTTTGGTTGTAGAACTCTAATGGTTGGCGCAACCTCAAAAAGGCGATTCCGCATTCGTGCTTGATAGCATCACTCATGTAAACGACGGTTTTTTTTGGTTATAATTGTTTGATTATTGTAAAAAATCGGTTTCTTTAATGCCCAACCAGTTGAGTACATTTTTATGCCAAATATCTTTCCCATCTTGTTCGCTAAGAACGCCTATTTCAATGGCATAGTCTAACACTCTACCTGGATAAGATGTGCCAACACCTTCTATTTCTCCTAATGGAAATGGGTCATCTAAACCCATCATTATTTGGCTAACTCCAACGCGTTTTTTTAGCAAATCTAAGGTGTAAGAGTCGTGTACCAAAGTGTCAAAATAAAGGTTTTTATGTCCTAAGGTTTTTCGGGGGTCTTCTAACTTTTCAAAGATATCTGGCCTACCGTCAAACCCTTGTATTCTTCTTCCATAGTTGGCAATTCCTAGCATGCCACCATGCGCAAAACTGGTTCGAATATTTGGAAATATATTGGGTAAATCTCTAAGTGTAAAAAGGTGTAGCGTATCCGCACATTGTGCCATCATCCAGACCAAATGAAATCGCCAATATTCATTTTTCAATGCTATCATTTTTTCCCCATCGTAGGGATGAATTTGAAGGGCCAACCCATATTCGTTGGCTAGTTCAAATATGGGATCAACGTCGGCCTCAGCAACCGATAGCCATTCTCCTTTTGAGTTCAAAAAATGGGTTGGCAGACAAAGTACTCTTAACCCTAAATCATTAACACATCGATCAATCTCTTTGAGCGCGTGATCAATGTATAGTGGCTGTACTACAAAGCCACAAGTAAATTTGTCCCTGTATTCGGATTGGACGGAAGCGTTAAAATCATTTTGGAACCTAATCCCATCCATACAGTCTTGTTTTTGCCAACCATTGCAGTACAACTGAGAAAGGCACAACATAACAGCATGGTTAATGTTGAATTGCTTCATCCACTCAATTTTACCATCTATAAAAAAACTCGAATCGTTAATAGGCCTTGACCAGTTCTGCTGGCGCATAAACTGTTTGTCTTGATCAATCCAAAAGAGTCGTTTCTCTTTCATAAAGGCAGGAATCTGTGAGGGTTCCGGTAGGATGTGTCCGTGTCCGTTGATGCGCATAGGGTGGTGTTATATGTACCTTTTGTCAGTCTCCATCACTTCGCCAGTAATTGGACACGTTCTGAGTTTTTCATTAGTATAAAATCGTTTAAAGACCGGCAAAAAATCCTTTTCAATGTTGGTTAAGTGAAAATATTCTTCATATAAGAGATGATTGGCCGTTTCAGAAAACCACATCAGCCCATCCTTGTCGTTTGATCCTCTTTTACGTTCTATCACCAAACCTACAGAACCTTCAGGTCTTATTGGTGAATGGGGAATTTTAGCAGGTAATAGAAACATCTCTCCCTCTTTGATTGGGACTTCAACCGCTTTACCTTCGTATTGAATTTTTACTACAATATCTCCCTTTAGTTGAAAGAAAAGCTCTTCAGTTTCGTTGTAGTGATAATCTTTTCGAGCATTAGGCCCACCAACAATCATTACAATATAATCACCCGATTCAACGTATAAGTTTTTATTGCCTACTGGGGGTTTTAGTAAGGCCTTGTTGTCCTCTATCCATTGATGTAAGTTAAAGGGTTGTTTGAGTGCCATAAGTGTGGTTTATGTTAGGCAAGCAATTTACACAAATTTGGCTATTTTTGGCTGTATGAATTTGGACTTATCTAACAAAAATGCACTTGTTTGCGGAAGTACTCAAGGAATTGGATTAGCTACAGCACTTGTTTTGGCTGAAATGGGAGCTACTGTATGGCTACTTGCAAGAGATAAAAACAAGCTCAGAGAGATATTGCCTAAGCTTAGCACCTCTTTGGGGCAAAAACATCAGTTTCTATGTGCTGACTTTTCAGACATTGAACAAGTCAAAGAAGTGGCCAACACAATAAGTACTTTGTCGATTCACATTCTCATAAATAATACAGGTGGTCCTGCGGCTGGTCCTATCAAAGACGCAAAAGTAGAAGCGTTTGAAAAGGCGTTTTCAATGCATTTGTTGTGCAATCAACTACTTACACAAGCCGTTTTGAAGCATATGCAGTCGTCTTGTTTTGGCAGAATAGTCAATATTATTTCCACTTCTGTTAAAGTTCCCATCAACGGTTTGGGGGTGTCTAACACCATTCGTGGCGCAGTGGCTAGCTGGTCCAAGACCATGGCTAATGAATTGGGGGAGCATGGGATTACCGTCAACAATGTCTTGCCCGGCTTTACCAACACAAATAGGTTAACATCGCTTATTAGTAAAAAAGCAAGCGCTCAGAATCAAACAGAAGAAGCAATTGCACAGCAAATGCTGGCGTCTGTGCCTGCACAACGCTTTGGAGAGGCTCAAGAGGTAGCCAACGCAATTGCCTTTTTGTGCTCGCCTGCGGCAAGCTATATCAATGGTATAAATCTGCCCGTTGATGGCGGACGAACAGGAACCCTTTAATTACACCCTATGAAAACACTACTTAACTACATTGACGGTCATCTGCAAGAGCCGGTTTCAAAACAATTTATAGAAAATGAAAGCCCCATCAATGGGCAAGTGTTCTCACTTATTCCTGATAGTGACGCGCGGGATGTTGAAAAAGCAGTAGAGGCCGCAAAAAAGGCCTTTCCTTTTTGGAGTCAGTTGAGCAAACAAGAACGCCACAATCACCTCATGCGATTGGCCGATAGTATTACCGCCCGTTTTGATGAATTATCACAAGCCGAAAGCTTGGACAACGGAAAGCCCGAATGGTTATGCCAACAGGTAGATATTCCTAGGGCTTCTGAAAATTTTCGATTTTTTGCTACTGCTTCTTTACATTTTGCCTCTCAATTACATGAAATGGACGGCCAAGCCATCAACTACACACTAAGGCAACCGATTGGTGTGGTGGGGTGCATCTCACCATGGAATTTGCCCTTGTATCTTTTAACTTGGAAAATTGCTCCGGCATTGGCCGCAGGAAATACAGTAGTGGCAAAACCATCAGAAGTAACGCCCTACACGGCCTATCTTTTAAGCGAAATTTGTCAGGAGATAGATTTCCCTAGTGGTGTGTTGAACATTGTTCATGGCTATGGACAGAAAGTAGGCGAGGCCATCAGCGCTCACCCTGAAACACCTGTTATTTCGTTTACTGGTGGTACCGTTACAGGCAGTAAAATTGCTCAAGTAGCCGCTCCAATGTTTAAAAAGCTATCCTTAGAACTTGGGGGTAAAAACCCTACCATTGTATTTTCAGACGCCGACCAAGAAAAGGCCCTAGATATGGCTATTAAGGCCTCATTCCGAAATCAAGGTCAAATCTGTTTGTGCGGCTCAAGACTGTTTGTTGAAGCGTCTATTTACAAATCCTTTAAGACCAAATTTGTTGAGCGAGCCAGTCAGCTCAAGGTAGGCAATCCCAAAGAGAATAATGACTTAGGAGCTGTTGTTTCTAAAGATCACATGCTCAAAATTCTAGAAAAAATTGAACTTGCCAAGCAAGAAGGTGGGCGTGTTTTATGCGGTGGGAATCGACTTACTTTAAAGGGCAATTTGAAGGGTGGCTATTACGTGGCTCCTACCGTTATTGAAGGATTGGATAATAGTTGCCAAACAAATCAGGAAGAAATTTTTGGTCCTGTTGTGTGTATCATGCCATTTGACAGCGAGGCCCAAGTAATTGAAATGGCCAACAGCACACGCTACGGATTAGCGGCTAGCATTTTTACCTCCGACATAAGTAAAGGACATCGTCTTGCTGCTGCTATCGACTCAGGACTAGTGTGGCTTAATACTTGGATGATGCGAGACCTTCGCATTCCTTTTGGTGGAATTAAAGATTCTGGAGTCGGACGAGAAGGTGGTTTCAAATCGTTGGAGTTCTTCACCGAACCAAAAAATGTGTGTCTAAAATTATGAGTAGAGAGGTTTTTACAGTCAACACCAGTCAATCTCTAAACGAGGTTGAAGTCCTCTTGAACGAAAACAACATTAGACACATTCCTGTGGTTTCAGGCAAGGAAGTGATTGGTATGATTAGTAAGGTCAATTTACATAAAACCTCTTTCGTGAATCCCCTAGAAAGCAACCATTTGACAACCACCATTTACAATAAATTTAGTATTGAGCAGTATTACACAGTAAAGCGAGCATTGGTGGTGTGTTGATGTGTGAAACAGGCAGACTTTGATTGGTATAACTTTGGTGGAAATTTAAAATTCACCGCCACCGTCTCCAGCCTCTTTTATGTCATCATTCTTAATATTGTTTCGGTCTTTGATGGCATTAAATTTCAATTGACCAAAGGTGTACTTAAAACTTATTCCTATAGAACGGAAAACAACATTTCGATTGCTATAAACAAGAAAATCATCCCCTTCGAGTTTGGTTTCAAAAGATTTGAATTTTTTGAAAGGTTCTATGAACCGAAGACCAATGGATCCTCTTTTGTTGTTAAAGTCTTTTTTGACGCCAACAGAAAACATTGAAAAACCAGGAACATAACCCTGTGAAGTTTGATTAGGAGGCCTGAAAAACCCAAATGTTTCCGCCTTATAGCCCTTTCCGAAATCGTAGTTACCACCCATATTCCAATTGATTAGTATTCGGCCAATATCATCTGAGGTGGTCTGATAGGTGTACAAATTAAAGCCAGCTCTTAAACTAGCTCCACCGAGAGTAATTGAACCAAAATAGTTGAAGCCTAAAGACAAGTTTTCTCCGATGTTTGTGTAGTTAGTAATAACGGTGTCCTGGCTCAACTCTACGATTGACTCAATAAGGTCATAAGACTGTTTAGCGAAAATATAATAGCTGCCTTTATATTTTCTGGCAAAACTATTGTAGCCAACTTCTATCTGGTGTATAAGTTCAGGTTTTAACTCTGGATTTCCCTTCTGTTGAGCGTAAACATCTGTGAAGGAAGTATTAGGGTTGATATATCGCATGCCTGGTCTAAACATCCGTTTGCTATAGCTAGCTTTGATGGATTTCATCATGTCTATTTTTCGGCTTAAAATAAAACTTGGTAAAAAGGTAGTGTATTCATTTTCAAAACTACCCTTGGTGTTAATAGACCACAAGCCATTTTGTTGAGAATTCCATTGTCCCTTTATATAGGTGTTTTCAGCTCGTAAGCCCACAACAGAACTCCAGTCTTTACTTAATTGCCACTTAGTAGAAAGATATAAAGAGGCCACATTTTGAGTATAGTCAAATTGTTCGTAAGGTTGAATATAAAAGGTTTGTAGAGTGGAGTAGTTGTTAATGTAATTTCTATTGATATACTTGGCACCAACTTCAATGGTATGTTTATCTCTAAAAGGATGCGTGTAGTCCACTTGATAGGTGTAGGAGAGTGGACTACCATCATTTTTGTTGATTATACTATCAGTTGGACTGCCATTAAGGTAGTTTTGGTAAACGTAATTATCTTGATCAGAAATATCGCCTCCGAGTTGAAAGGCAATACGTAATTCTCTATCCTCATGATTTGAAAACTTCTTTATGTAATCGGTTGTCCACTCGTAACCGAGGGTTAAATTTTTGGTGTCGGTAAAGCGACTAGTATCGTTTATTTGATAAGCTAAATTATTTAAAAATTCATCATCAAGTAATGAGTCATACAGACTGTCGTTGGCCCACTCTTTGTTGGTTTGTCTGTTGCCTCTGAACTGAATGCTAGAAATAACACTGTTATAGGGGTTGATGTCGTAAAACATCTCTGAGGACCCCCCAAAACCAATCCATTGCCCTTTTGTTTTAGCGTTTTTGGTTAGTGTGGTGTTGGCGGTGTAACTCAATCTATGGTAGGTTTGTTCGCCTGCTAATGGCCATCCATACCTAACACGCCCCCTGGCTGAAAAGCCAAATTTTCCTTTGCCATAATTGATATCTAAAGATTGTTTATTAACACGCGTTCCCACGGAGCCATTTATGGTACTTTTAAATCCTGATATTTTCTTTTGTTGTGTAATAATATTGACGATTCCAGCGCTCCCCTCTCCATCGTATTTGGCGGTGGGGCTGGTAATGACTTCAACGCTCTTTATTTGCTCGGCAGGGATCATTTGTAAGGCGTCTGCAGCGTCATTTGAAAAGAAGGTAGATTCTTTCCCGTTAACAAGAAATTTAATGTTTGAGGAACCCCTAAGATTCACATTGCCTTCTAAATCAACGGAAAGTAAAGGGGTTTTGCGTAATACATCGGTGGCATCGTCTAAGCCCTCGTTTATATCGTTTTCGGCATTGTAGACTATTTTTTCCATCTTACTTTCGTAAACTGGCTTGTCTTCATTGATGGTTATCTCTTTTAAGTTTACCGATGATGGCACAACCCTTACTTTTTTCAAAAAAACAAAGGTTTTGTTTTTGTTAAGGGACACATCTATTCGTTTTTCCTCGTATCCTATAAAGTTTACCAAAAAGTAATAGTCGGCATATCCCAAGTTGTTAAATTGAAAATTGCCCTTTTCGTCACTCACCGTTCCTTCCATTAGAATGTCGTTTTTTCTAAATAATCGAAGGCTTGCGTAAGCTAGTTCTTGTCCCGTCTTGTCGTCGATCAATTTGCCTGTAATCTGACCATTGTGAAGGGAGGCGTTTTTACCTCCAAAATTACCCATTGGTGGTTGGGCTTTCACAAAAAATATGGCAAAAAACAGGATACATGTTAACTTGGTTTTCATGGGTGCAAAAATACGCTTTTTGGTCAAAAAAAAGCTCAACCAAATGGCTGAGCTTTTTAACGTTTAATTGAATACCAATTAATGAGCGTGTTCTTCACAGTGAACCTCATATGAGCCCGCTGGAACAGTATCTGTACCAACTACTGTTTCTTCTATTGAATGTAGATAATCAGGCGCTTCTACTTCTTCAAGATTTGAACCGCAAAACTCGCCTATTTCTACTTCAACTTCGACAGCATTTATCATTGCTGCAACGTGGCATTCGTGACAGTCGTCAGAATCACCGCAAGAAAATAAAATTCCTGCTAGTAAAATTAATGGTAATTTCTTCATTTGTAAATAGTTTAAAGATTAGTAATTAATTTAATAAAAAAAGACCTCCCAGGGTTGGGAATCATGAAGCTTTTTAAGTTGGACAGATGAGGGACATAAGTCGTGTTTGTTATATTCTTCACCCCCAATGTAATATCAAATATTGCTTGCTTATTGAATGAAAAAGAAAGACCCCCATCTAATAGATTATATGAATCGGTAGTTTCTTCATTAATAGCCACATTTTTTTGCTGTATATAGTGAGCATATTCTATAAAGACGGTATTTAGTCTCAGGGGTTTTGCAGTTTTATCAAATAGATATCTTATTATTGTTTTGATATTATTGGCAGGCATTAAGGCAAGAAAGCCGCCATCAAGATTTTTTCCTTCCAATAAACTTAAACCAAGATCAAAATGTAATTGATGAGCAAAATGTGGATGAAAGTGTAAATTCATCTCAACCCCTTTTAAATGTACATTATCATATTGCTCATATACAAATACAGGTGCATTTTCTATTACACTATCCAAAGGATTCAGCGAAATGTAGTCGGATATTAAATGATAAAACGGATTTATAATAAATTCCAAATGGTTATCTGTCCATTCGTAACTTAAATCAAATTGATTGCCCTTTTCGATTTTTAAACCATTATCACCAATTTCATAGCGCCTTGATGCATGATGAAAACCATCGGCTAATAATTCATAAAAGTTAGGAGTTCTAAAAGCAGATGAAAAACTCATTCTAATATGGTGGGCGTTAATCTGTTTGGCTATACCATAGGATAAGCTAAGGGCATTGTACTGTTTTGAAAACGTTTGATCGTTTAGACTAATGGTTCTGTTATCTCCTCTCACCGCAAGTTGGGACGAGAGTTGATTTTCAGACGTGTACTCTAATAAAGAGTAAAATCCTATGTCTTTAGTCGTGGTGTTTGGAATAAGCTGTGATATCGCTTTAGGCTGATTCAAATTCATCTGAAAACTAGACTGAGAGCCTATAGACCACTTTAATTTCTTTGAAATAGGTTTGGTAAAAACTAAACTCAATTGAGTGGAGTTCAGGTAAACATCTATGTAAGGTATGGTCCATGCCTCAAACTCTTCCAATCGATTGTTAGAGTTGGCTAAAATTAATTTCAGAGTATTTTCATTAAAATACAAGCTACTCTCTATATTCAAAAGGTGTAGGGAGTTAAACTGGGTTGGCCTTGTTGGTTCTCTTACATCTCTATTTGTTGAAGTAAGCTCGCCTAAAGTAGGGTCAGCTCCATGCGTATGGGCAGGAATACCCATAGTGTTTTGATTGTACTGATACCTTAAGTTCATTACCCAACGTTTTGAATTGTATCCAAAAGCTGTTTTAAACGCCATTTGAGAAAATCGTGAATTAAACAAGTAAGTTTTATTAGGCAATTGATAATCTCCGGCTGAGCCGTACTCTAAATAGGTGTTATTCTTGAAGCCTCTTAACGACCATTTTAAAGCCAGTTGATTGTTGTGAAACATTGAGGAAGACTCAAAATTGGAAGTTAACATTGCTTGCAAAGGCTTGTTATTAAAACTTTCATCTGAAAAATATATCGCTCCTCCTAAAGCATCGGCTCCAAAGATGATAGAAGCCGGCCCTTTAACTAACTCTACTTTATCTAACCCTAAGTCCGTAAATCCTATACCATGATCGCTACCCCACTGTTGGTTTTCGATGCGGGTACCATTCATTAAAGTAACAACCCTCATTCCCGACAACCCTCTAACAACCACTTTCTGAATGCCATTACCGGTAGTGGTTTGATCAACACCAGTAATTTTTGATAGGCTCTCAACCAAATTAAATGAACTTTCATTTAACTGAGCAATTTTACGTGATTGTATATTTAGGGTTTGATTAGCTGATAGTTTATGATTAATGGAAGATATTTCTACTTCGTCAATATTTACATGTAACTCTGAAAGCTTGACCATTAAACTGTCATCGTTAGAATAATTCACAGTCTGGCTCTTGTAGCCTTCCTTACTAAAATACAAATTGGTACTTTTTGGAATATCCTCATTGAGAAGGAAGGAGCCATCTGTGGTAGATTTATAGGCGGTTGAGGTAGATAATATCAAAATAGTTACATCGGATATTGGTTGATCTTGAGTATCCGTAACAATGCCACTAATCTGTGCCAATGAAAAACATGGAATAAAAATAAAAAGTATCAGACGAACCATACAATTTGCAACAATGTTGCAAATATAGTTTATTTTTATTTTTTTTACTTTTTTTGCTACGTGAAATCTAATCCCATTAGAATAACCCCATTTAGACGCCGAGTACTAGGTTTGTTTCAACAAAAACCAACTGCTCTGAGTGTAAAAGATATTGAGCATACGCTCGTGAGTTTTGACAGAGTTACCCTTTATAGAACTTTAAAACTGTTTGTGGAAAAAGGGATTTTACATGAAATTGTTCTACCACATGATAAAAAATACGCTTTATGTAAAGACTCATGTGGCGAAAGTGGTCATAAACACGAACACCTACACTTTCATTGTTCCAAATGCGAGGATACCCTTTGCTTGGAATCCGATTTAATACCTATCAAACTTAAAGGATTTAAGGTAGAAAGTACCGAATTAAACATCTTCGGTGTTTGTCATAATTGCCAATAGTAAAACCTAAGATTTTCGTATTTTTGTTCATTGGATTTGTTACTAATAAATTTATACTATGGAAATTGTAATGATTAAAAAACAAGGCTGTGGTCCTTGCAAAAGTTTCGAACCCACCGTCAAAAAAGAAGCCGAAAAACGATCCTTAGGATTTAGACACATCATGCAAGAGGATATGCCTGAAGAAATTAGGCCACCATATTTTCCATATTTCTATCTTTACAACGAAGGCGAAGTGATTGAACATTGGGGAGGCACTAGTGATCGAAAACTTGAAAAAGTCTTAAGCCGACACTTGGGCAAATAACTTTTTATTTATTGTAGAAAATAGTCATTACTATAGCATGTGGTAGGGTGATTACAGATATGATAATAATGGCTAAAAAGGGAATTGATATGTTAATGTAACCCCAGTGCGAACTGAGAAATAGTAAGCTTGTAAAAACGATGCTTAACAGCGAATATGGCAGTAATAATTTAATAAACTGAAGGACAGAAAAGGCCTGGTTCTCCGATTTAAAAAATTGATATTCTTGATGCATAACGACCATGGAATGTAATACCACAAAGTACAAAGAAAAGCCGATAATAAACGGAAATAAAAAAAACGTAATATGTATTAATGCTATTAGGAATAATTCGGAGGAAAAACGTCGTGAATTTAATTTTTCTTTAAAAAAAAGTAACGTCAACACAAACACATTGAATACATTAGTAAGTAAATAAAACCAAAAGAAGACAGTTTCATCATAGATAACTTTCAAACTCAAGGTGTCATGAAAAAAAGCGGTTATATCATTCAATTCTTGTAGATTGTAATACATAAGGGTTGCTAACAATGCTAGACCCCAGTTAAAGTAAATAAGTGATTTAAAAGGTAGCTTTGAAGATGACATGTCAACCAATTGAGACTCCCCAAAATGATAGGCTTATAAAAGTAAAAAAAGCACAAAACTTAAAAGGGGTAACCATAGCCAAAGTCCAATAAACGCCACTATTAAACCAAGATAGATAGCATAAAATTTGAGTGTTGACATTTGTCTTTTTCTAAAAAACAATACATGATCAATTGCTCCGTGCGGAATACCAAATAACAAAATGAAAATGGAGGCCACTACCAACTGATGTCCAATAGGGATTTCGATAAACGCCTGGTACACCAAAAAAAGAGCGTAAATGCAAACAAGAAATATGAAGGTAAACCGATTCATTAAATAAAAAAAAGCAGACTGAATGTGGCCATCCAGTCTGCTTTAGTTAACCAAAAAACAGATTGCTTATTTTGATTCAGTAACAGCTATATTGTATACTACTAAACCAAAACCAATTTTGTTGATGGCATCAGCAATGTTATACCACAGATCTACGTTCTGAGATCCCCAGCCTAACGCTGTATTCAACCATCCACCTTCCATACACATGTATCCAATTGGATAGATTGCCCATCCAACTAACACAAACCAAGCTAGTGTACGAACACCTCTTTTGACCACGTCAGATTCACTCTTTTCAGCCAATTGTGCCACCTCACCAAACCAGGCGGTGTATAATATATAAATATAACCAATGGTTGATAAAACACCCCATGTCACTGAATGTGCTGTATCACCACCCTCTGGATTGAAAGCCTCACCGATATATCCAGCTACCAGCATCCACACAGAAGCAATAATTAATTTCCATAATAAACCTTTAGTTGCACCGGCAGCTCTTGTAAGAAGATAAAACTCCACACACATTAGCGGAACGGTCAATGTCCAGTCTACATATCTAAAAAACGTGGGATTGTCCCCAGTTGCAAGGTAATAATCACGCATGTAAAAGTAATGCACTGCGGCAATACCCGTGATTAAACCTGAAATAAGTAATGATAGTTTCCACTTATCATTTACACTTCCTCTTTCAAAGAAGAAAAATACTGATGCGGCAAACATAGCCATGTAGCCGATGAAAAACGTAAAGCCAACATAATCGTCAGGACTCATTGTTTGAATTTCTAATAGCATAACTTGTTAATTTAATAGTTAGAGATGCAAACATATGTATTTTTTGTATAACTTTTTAATAATTTACCTATACATGCAGGGTTTTTTTAACGTTTCTTCTAGTAATTAGAGCATTAAAAAAATTTCATAAGAGTCTTTTTTTTTTATTTTTTGCTTTAATTTTATGCTTTTATAAACCTAACAAGTGAAGTTTAAATACCTTAATACAAACAAGAAACTTCAATTTTATTCTATTGAAGACGTTGATTTGAACAATGTTCCATTGTACGGCGATACTGTTCCTGCGGGATTTCCTTCTCCGGCGGACGACTATTTAGATATGGATTTGAATCTACACGATTACTTGGTTCAACACCCCTCAGCAACATTTTGCGTACGTGCTGTTGGCGATTCAATGGTTGATGCCGGGATTCACAGCTCGGATGTAATGGTGGTAGATAGGGCTTTAAACCCTAAAAATAACGATATCGTACTGGCAGTAGTGAATGGTGAGTTTACTGTGAAACGCATAAAAAAAAATGAAAATGAGTTATATCTCATGCCTGCCAACGATAACTACCGTCCCATAAAAATTACCGAAGAAATGAATTTTCAAGTATGGGGAGTTGTCACATTTATTATACACAAGGCCAATGCTAGCACTCGCTGATTGTAATAATTTCTATGCTTCCTGTGAGCGTGTCTTCCAGCCTAAACTGGAAGGTAAGCCTATTTTAGTACTCTCTAATAATGATGGTTGCATAATCGCTCGCAGCAACGAGGCTAAGGCACTAGGAATAAAAATGGGAGCACCTGTATTTCAGCTAAAAAAGCTAATAGAAAAGTACGATGTTCAACTGTTTTCATCCAACTTCACATTGTATGGCGATTTATCAAAGCGAGTAATGAGTACCATTCTGCAAGAAGTGAAAGCTATGGAAGTATATTCTATTGATGAGGCCTTCATGGATTTTTCGGGAGAGGGTAGCCCTTTAGAAAAAGGAATCGCCCTAAGAAAAAAAGTCAAACAATATACTGGTATTCCAATTTCTATTGGTATTGCCCCCACGAAAACCCTATGTAAGGTGGCTGGACTGATTGCCAAAAAGCACACTTCATCAGGTGTGTTTGTATTGCAAGAGCCATCACTTATAGAGCGCGCCCTAAAGTGGCTGCCAGTAAATGAATTATGGGGGGTAGGCCGACGTCATGCCCGTATGCTAAACAATATGGGTATTAAGAACGCATACGATCTATGTCGTGCCGACGATAGTTGGATAAAGCGACGCTTATCGGTAGTGGGGTTGAGAATGGTAAAAGAGCTTAAAGGAACGCCCTGTTTTCTGCTAGAAAAAGAAGCCAGCAAAAAAAAGAATATTTGCACCTCCCGCTCTTTTGGAAAGAGTATCGCTACCATTAACGAACTAAAAGAAGCTGTTAGTAATTACGCTAGCAATTGTGCTTATAAACTGCGAAAACAAAAAAGCTGTTCAAGTCGAATTAGTGTATTTATTCACACCAACCCATTTAAACCAAGCGACAAGCAATATAAAGGCATTACCTCCATAACATTAGACACCCCAACCAACGATTCTATAGAAATTGTTCGATTCGCCATACAGGCTCTAGAAAAACTATATCGTCCGAACTATCGCTATAAAAAAGCTGGTGTAGTTGTAAGTGATCTTGTGCCTCAAAAGCAACAACAGCTGAGCCTATTTGACCATGTAGACCGCAAAAAACAGCAATCTATAATGACTGCCTTAGATAAAATTAATAATAATATGGGGCGGGAGAAGGTTCGCTTAGCCATACAAGGAAGTCAACGGAAATGGCGCATGAAGCAAGAGCAACTGTCTCCATGCTACTCTACTCGAATAGAAGATGCCTTGACTGTTTTTCTTTAAGCAAGGAGAACACGAACAAAGTATATCGATATCTAAATGCCAAAAAATTAGCAGATAAACGCTAGGAGTTGTGAGCCTGCATAATTTCTTCCACTACCTCAGGATTTAAAAGGGTAGAAACATCGCCTAAATTATCGTACTCTCCAGCAGCAATTTTGCGCAAAATCCTACGCATAATTTTACCACTTCTAGTTTTAGGAAGACCACTAACTACCTGAATTCTATCGGGTTTGGCAATAGGACCAATGGTTTTTGCTACTAAATTACAAAGTTCCAATGATAGGGTTTGATGACTCTCAACTTGGCCACTAGTTATTACAAAAGCATGTAAAGCATTCCCTTTAATGTTGTGGGGAAAACCCACCACAGCACTTTCTATTACCAAGTCGTGTTCGTTTAAGGCATTTTCTATGGGGGCTGTGCCTAGATTATGTCCCGAAACGATGACGACGTCATCGATTCTACCTGTTATACGATAATTCCCTTGAGCGTCACGTAACGCCCCGTCACCAGGAAAATAGTAGCCCGGATATGCCGAGAAATAGATATTTTTGTAACGTTCATGATCTCCCCAAATAGTGCGAGCAATGGATGGCCAGGGTTGCTTGATAGCCAAGATACCTTCTGCCACTCCTTGCAATTCCTTTCCATCATAATCAAGTAATACGGCTTGTATTCCTGGCATTGGTAGTGTGGCAAAAGTCGGTTTTTGTTCGGTAACACCTGCCAAAGAGCTTATTAAAATGCCGCCTGTTTCTGTTTGCCACCAAGTGTCCACAATAGGGCAAAGATGCTTACCCACGTATTTATCGTACCAATGCCAAGCTTCCTCGTTGATGGGTTCGCCCACAGAACCTAACACTTTTAAAGACGACAAATCGTGTTTTTCAACCAATTCAGTAGGATGCTTTTCAAGGGAACGAATAGCGGTAGGAGCAGTGTAAAACTGGTTGACTTTGTGTTTAGCACAAATCTCCCAAAACCGACCGAAGTTAGGAAAAGACGGAACCCCTTCAAACATAAGCGTTGTGGCACCAACGGCCAATGGGCCATACACTATGTATGAGTGTCCGGTAATCCAACCAATATCGGCAGTACACCAATAGACTTGGCTTTTTTGGTACTGGAATACGTTTTGAAATGAGTAAGCCGTATACACCATATATCCGCCACAAGAATGAACCATTCCTTTTGGCTTTCCAGTAGATCCGGAAGTATAAAGGATAAATAACGGGTCTTCGCTATCCATCACCTCAGCCAGGCAATGGTCATTGACTTTTTCAAATTCGTCGTGCCACCATCTGTCTATTTGATTCCAACTAATGTCTTGACCAGTACGCCTCAGTACAATATTACGCTGAATCGATGGGCATTGTTCAATAGCCTGATCAGCAATTTCTTTAAGTGGCGTAATCTTATTGCCTCTATATCCGCCATCAGCAGTAATTAGCATACTGCATTCTGCATCATTAATTCTTGCTGCCAATGCTGTGGCGGAAAAGCCCGCAAAGACTACGGAGTGAATGGCGCCAATACGAGCACAGGCTAGGACGGCAATGGCCAATTCGGGAACCATGGGCATATACAAACAGATTCTATCTCCTTTTCCAGCACCGTTAGCTTTAAGCATATTAGCCGCTTGGCAGACCCTGCTGTGAAGTTCTTTGTATGTAATGTGTTGTGCAGACTCATTGGGGTCATTTGGCTCAAAAATAATAGCAGTTTGATTAGCTTGTGTTGCTAAGTGTCTATCCAAACAGTTTTCAGTGATATTTAACTTGGCTCCTAAAAACCACTTGACGTGAGCGTTATGAAAATCATACTCCAACACCTTATCCCATGGCTTGTGCCATTGAAAATTGGTGGCGATGTCTTCCCAAAATTCGTGCAAGTTTTCTGAGGCTTTTGCTTTTGCCTTTTCGTAGGAATCCTTTGTATGATATGCTAGATTATTCATATGTGCATTGGTTTAAATTGAGGCATTGATATTTATTTTATACAAATAATTTAACGCCTACACTGATATTGATTATATAATTAATTGTTTTTTGAGTAATTAGGTCATACAACTTTTCCTTTCCACTCCAACATTCCCCCTAACAGGTTGTACGTTTTTTTAAACCCCTCTTGTTCCATAATGGCACACGCTTGACTGCTTCTGCCTCCACTTCTACAATACACATAATAGGTTTTTGTTTTATCTAATTTTTTTAAGCCATCCACAAAGGCTAATGAATCCAAGAAATTTAGATTTTGTGCGCCTTGCTGCATTCCCTGAGTACACTCTTTTGGTGTTCTGACATCTAAAATTATAAAATAATCGTCAGACTCTATTAATTGTGTCCATTCTTTTTGAGTTACATTTTCCATAGGTTTTTGTTTAATTATTATATTGTGTTAGGGCATACATATTTATTTAGAGGCATATTAGTGGCTTTTATGGCATTAAACCCACCCTGAATGTCAATTAGATTGTGAATGTTTTTTGATTTAAGTATTGAAATGGCAATAACTGATCGATAGCCACCAGCACAATGAACATACGTTGATTTATTTGGATTAAAACCTGATAGGTAATCGTTGAGTTTATCTAACGGAAAATTTTGAGCATCGATAATGTGTTCCAATTGATACTCCGTATTTTTTCTAACATCGACAATCGATATACTTGATGTATTTCTAAGTTTTGCAAATTGGTCTGAACTAATCGACTCAATAAATGCGACGTTTTTTCTTGAATTTTGCCAGCTTTCAAACCCTCCTTCTAAATAGCCAATAACATTATCAAAGCCTACCCTAGATAATCTAATAATAGCCTCTTCCAAACGTCCATTAGGGGTTACTAACATTATGGGTTTTAGAATGTCTTTAAGTATCGCACCTACCCATGGCGCAAAACCTCCATCCAAGCCAATAAAAACAGAGCCTGGTATGTGTCCTTTTGTGAAGTCCGTTTGATGCCTTACATCAAGCACTAAGTTGTCTGAGTCGGTAGCTAGCTTTTCAAATTCATCGGGGCTTAAGGCGTTTTTACTTTTCATTAATACGTCATCGCAATCCTTATACCCTTCCTTATTTAATTTAACGTTCTGTGGGAAATAGGCTGGTGGTACTGTTAAGCCATCAATTACTTCACTTATAAACTCTTCTTTAGTCATGTTGGCTCTGAGGGCGTAATTGGTTCGTTTTTGCTCTCCAATAGTTCCTACAGTTTCTTTACTCATGTGTTTGCCGCATTCCGAGCCAGCCCCGTGACCTGGGTAAACAATAGTTTCGTCAGCTAAGGTCATTATTTTACTTCTGAGGCTATCAAAGAGAATGCCCGCTAATTGTTCTTGAGTTATGTCAGCTGACTTTTGTGCCAAGTCTGGTCGGCCAACGTCACCCAAAAATAAGGTGTCGCCACTAAAAATAGCATATTCATTGCCGTTTTCGTCCAACAATAAATAGGTAGTACTTTCTATAGTATGTCCAGGGGTATGTAATGCTTTAATCGTTACTTCTCCTAAGTTAAACTCTTGATTATCGTCAGCAACAATACAGTTAAATTTTGGATTGGCGTTAGGTCCAAAGATGATGGGCGCTCCCGTTCTCTCAGACAAAGTGAGGTGACCAGAGACAAAATCTGCATGGAAGTGAGTTTCAAAAATGTATTTAATGGTTGATTGCCTTTTGTGAGCTAAATCTATGTATGACTGTACTTCTCTCAATGGGTCTATAATCGCCGACTCCCCATTGCTTTCTATATAATAAGCTCCTTGCGCTAGACAACCTGTATATATTTGCTCTACTTTCATTTGACAACTGTTTTTGCAAAGATACTATCAAATTGCTTTAAAAGCTTATCGTCTGTAATTTAAATTAGCTCCAAAAGAAGCATAAAAAAGGCCATTGTTAATACAAACCATCCAAAGCTCTCTTTCAACTTATTACCACCAATAATCGTGTTAATAAATAGACCAACAAAAATTCCAATTATCGACAGTAAAGAAAAGGCAAGTAAAAACGACCAGTCAATTGTTAAATTTTGTATGTCACCCAGAAATCCAAGTAGCGACTTAGCGGCTATGATAAACAACGAGGTACCTATAGCTGTTTTTATCGAAAGTTTAGCTAATAGTACAAGAGCGGGTATTATCAAAAAACCTCCTCCTGCACCAACCAAACCCGTAATAACACCCACTATCAAACTTTCAATTATTATTTTAAAATAGTTGTATTTAGCCTCTACCTCTTCGTTATGCGAACTACGAGAGCTTTTTATCATAAAATAAGCCGCTAAGAACATAATTACAGCAAAAAATAACATTATACCTGTATTCTTCATTAGCTGAAAATCAGCGACTGTAACTAATATTTGCGGAATAGATGGCATTAAAAATTGTCGTGTTATATATACCCCAATGAATGCTGGTATTGCAAAAATGACGCCCGCTTTAAAGTCAATAGTTCCTTGAAAAGCGTTTCTTAGGGCTCCCACCAAAGCGGTAATGCCAACAACAAAAAGCGAATAAGCGGTTGCTAATACAGGCTCAATTCCGATTATGTAAACAAAGATGGGTACCGTAAGTATAGATCCACCACCGCCAATAAGACCTAACACCACTCCAATTAAAATTGCCCCAACGAATCCAAAAATTTCAAGCATTTGTTTGTTTCAATGAAAGTCCGCAAGAAACAGATTTTATATTGATTAATTCCCAAAAAAGCGATAATTTGAGTAAATTTTACTGTGACCAAAATGGTATTAAGCAGAGTTTTAATGTCTTGTAATTAATTTTGTATTATTGTAATTCTTAAATTTAATTTAAAAGTTATTAATGTTATGTTTATGAAATACTATCTTGGCTTATTACTACTTGTGAGTCTTACACTATTTTTTAGCTCGTGTGAAAAAGATTCGCTTTCTGATTCTGTTGTCAGTAATGATGGAATACAAGCTAGGGCAGCTTACACTGAAAAAGGATATAATGAAGTTGAAGTAACTGCTATAACTAAGACTAGTTGTTATTTTTCAAAGTGGGACAAGAAGATTATGACTCCTGTCTCCGGTCTTTTTGAATATTATGATGCTGACAATAATTGGGTAGCTTCTATTGATTTTGGCGAGGGAGAATGTGACGAATGGGCTACAAAAACTTGGAATGTAGATGTGTTTCCTGATTATCCTAGTGGAGAAGATCGTTTTTCTGTCTTTGATTATAAAAAAAAGAAGTAGCGTATTTACTTTTGATTTATGCTGTCGACAAACTCAACTAAGTAGGTAATGTTTTTACTATTTGTTTTGACCAATCATTATTTCGATGGTGGTGAATCAAGAAACTCATTTTATTGAACGAGTTTTTTATTTTAAGACCCTTTTTCCTTTTCTATTTTTGAAATTACGTTGGCATTTATCTCAAAAGCTAGTGTCTTAACTTAACACCCTATTCAGAATTCGGCGTGTGTACCCATTTTTCAACCAGATAAAATCTATATTTAAACAAAATTGTACATTTACATAGATACAATCAATAATACAGTCTTATGACCTGTACATTAATAATTGCTACTTATAATTGGCATCAGGCATTGGAGTTAGTTTTAATAAGCGTGAAAAAGCAGACGATTATGCCAGATGAAATCATTATCGCTGATGACGGATCTACTAAAGAGACTTTGGATGTCATAAATAACAGTCAAAAAAGAATTAGTGTTCCAATTAAGCATGTTTGGCATGAAGATGAAGGGTTTAGGAAAAGTAAAATCTTAAATAAATGCTTTGCAATAGCAAAAGGTGAGTATATCGTACAAATTGATGGAGATATCATTTTACACAAAAAATTTATTGAAGATCATTTAAGACACGCAAAACCTAATGTATTTTTACATGGTGGTCGTTCTTTTTTAAATAGTCAATTGAGTAAAAAAAGCCTCAAAGAAAAAACTACATTATTTTTTTTTTATGAAAAAGGCTTGAGCAATAGATGGAACGCCATATATTTCAAACTGCCAACAATGTTTACTAAGCCCAACAAATCTTTAAAAAAGACAAGGGGATGTAACTTCTCTTGTTTTAAAAAAGATTTCTTAATAACAAATGGATATAACGAGGACATGCTTGGATGGGGAAAAGAAGATACTGAACTATCGGCTAGACTGATCAACAACAATATATTAAAAAAACAGTTAAAAAATTGTGCCCTCTGTTATCATTTAGAACACAAAATAGCTGCAAGAGAGGGCTTAAATCAAAACCTACTAATATTAGAAAATACTATTCAAAAGAAACAAACGTACTGCCAAAACGGTGTAGCAAAATATCTCAAATGAAAAGTACATTAGAAAAGCTATACTCTATATTTTTTGTGTTACTGGGACTATCCATCCCTTTGTCTATTGCTGTTACAAATATCTTAATTGGATTGATTGCGATATGCTGGCTTTTAGAGGGTCAGTTTAAAATAAAGGCAAATAAAATAAGGCATAATAAATGGATGCTATCTATCATTCTACTGTATGTTATGTATTGCTTTGGAATGCTTTGGGGAGACAATCACCAAAATGCTTTATGGATTTTCAAAAAACTATCTTTACTTCTTATATTGATTGTTTTTGGAACTTCAAAACTTAAACAGTCTGCTTTAAAGTTGGGTACTCTTTTATTTCTTTTTTCAACTCTTTTTTCGGCAATTGTAGCAATTCTTATTAATTATCAAGTTATTCTACCTCTTCACAATTACCTTTCTGTTATTTCTGAAAATAGAAGTATTTCAGCATTTACCACCTACAACTACCATACTATTTTATTAACATTTTCTTCTTTAATATTCTTTTTTTTAGTTGCTGAAAAAAAATCAAAATATACTTTGGGACTCATTTTATGTTATCTTATTATTACTTATAGTATTTTCTCTGAAGGCGGAAGAGCTGGTCAGCTAATATTTTCACTGCTATTTGGGTTATATAGTATATATTATTTTAAAAAAAGAAGGTTATTGAGCATTGGGCTCATCGTCTTTGTAAGTTTGTGTAACTACTGTGCTTACAATGAATCTAATACATTCAAAACTAGAGTTGATGAGGCTTCAAAAATAATACAGACTGAAATTATTACAAACGATACTACCAACGCATATAGTCCAAATCAAAATATTAGAACCGTCTTTTTAAGAGAGGGAATTAATTACATAATGAAAAAACCTATGTTTGGCTATGGCACTGGCAGCTTTGGAACTATTTTTAACAGAGAAATACATTCTGGCCATGAATACTATGTTAATACTACACCTCACAACAGTTATGTTTTCACTTGGTTTGAGATTGGTATATTTGGACTATTTATACTACTATCAATGTTTTATTTTCAGATTAAGACACTGTCAAGGCTAAACTATAGATTTGACAGGAGATTACTCCCAATAGGCTTTATGACAATCATGTTGTTTGATTCCTATTTATTTATTTTTATCATGTCCGTTTTCTACAGTTATTTTTTTACAATTTACAATAATTATTCCTTCGAAAATTCTGAAAAAAATTCTAGGTAATTAGAGTTAGAAACCTTTTTTGATAGTTTTTCTTAGGCTTCCTGTTCCGCTACTTTTTTTGTGTATTTACTAAGACGGTGAAATACAGTAACTATAAATCATTTAATTTTTCGAAATAAATTCATTTTCAGTTGTCTTTAAATATTTTTTGTTTAATTATTGCAACTTAAGGCTTAGACATAAAAGTTGATTTAGTGTCATTTTTATAAAATAAATTGCACTTAACTAAAAAATTTTTTTAATTTACCGAAAATAACCAACAAAAATTTAAGTATGAAACGTTTTATATTTCTATTATCTATTTTATTATCTAGTTTTTCCTTTGCACAAATTGATGTTACTTTTAGGGTTGATATGCAATATCAACAGGTTTCTGCAAATGGCGTACATATTGCAGGGTCAATGCAAGGTTGGAACCCATCTTCAACCACTCTTTCGGACAATGATGGTGACGGAATTTGGGAGGTTACATTAACGTTATCTGAAAATTCATCATATGAGTATAAGTTCATAAATGGCGCCTCATGGGGTGGCGATGAATCTGTTTTTGGTGGATGTGGCGCTGGTAACGGCAACAGACTACTATTAACTTCAGATCAAAGTATGATATTACCAGCCTATGTATTTAATTCCTGTGATTTTACCGCCTATGGGTGTACAGATGAAAACGCATTGAATTATGATTCATCTGCCAACAACGATGACGGTTCCTGTGAATACCCAATCGTTGATGGGTGCACAGATGATACAGCTTGTAATTATAACCCAGAATCAACAGTAGATGATGGATCATGCACATATGCTAACATTGGTTATGATTGTGATGAAAATTGTATTGAACCAAACATTGAATGGATTGGTGACCAGAATAACGACGGTTTCGTTAATATTGATCCAAATTCTGGCGATGTATATATAACTATCGAGAGTTATCCCAATACAGGGTCTGGCACAGTAAATATTAACGGTAATGATTACCCAATGAATTACTCCGACTGGGGAGATAATGCGCATTGGTATTATGCTATATCTGCTGAAAATGATTCTATATACAACTGGAGTGTAACGATTTCTAACAATTGTAATAACTCACAAAATTATTCAGATGTATTCACCACTGGATGCAATGGAGAACTATTTGACACATGTATTTCCAGAGCCTGTGATGAAGTACCAACAGATTTATTTGTTGACAATATAATTGATAATAGAGTAACGTTCAATTGGTCTTTTTCGGCCGTTTCTCCCTCAGATTATGCCATCAGATACAGAGCAATAGGTGATTCAAATTGGACGGTAATAACTATGGAAGGGGTAACATCAGATAGTTTACCAAATAGTCAAACCAACAGAACAAGGTGGTGGATGTCTGCTGCTACAACCTATGAGTGGTCTGTTAGGTCACGAGTTTTAAATGGTGACAATTCTATTAATTGCCAGTCACCCTGGTCGGCAAGTGCTGAATACACCACCCTACCACAATGTGCTAACTTAGAGAACCTTGCAGTGGACAATGTAGAAGCTAACTGGGTAACCTTCTTAGCTGATGCACCAGATGCCTCTTGGGGTGTATGGCAGTCTAAAGGT
>JAYYZE010000008.1:0-7025 GCA_036340235.1 Bacteroidota bacterium | reverse complement strand
ACGCCCCAAGCAACAGCTTTACATTTTTACAGAACAATACATGGATTTGAAAGGGATGAATTCCCTCTCTAAATTTATAGGATACTTTTTTGATGAAATAGGTGCTGACTTTCCCTATGAAGTGGGGCAGTTGGCATCCAAAAAAGCGGAAGCCAGGGAAACAAAAAATACCCAACGTATTCATTATGCGTCCACCCCTAATTGGCGAGAGGTCATTCGTTTGAAAAATAACGCTAGTGATCTGTGGGACGTTGAGCTAGACCGACAACAGTGGGGTCAGCTATTACACGAGTGCTTGTCAAAAATAAAACAATTGGAAGACAAAGAAAAAGTGTTAAACCAAATGGAACGTCACGGATTACTATCTCATAGCTTGAAATCCAAGTTGAGGCATAGGGTTGAGGAGTTGTTAAATCATAAAGATATAATACCCTTCTTTGACACCGATTGGGAAGTGAAAACCGAAGACGAAATTTTGCAGAGTAGTGGTGATACATACATCCCTGACCGTCTGTTGATCAGCCAGAAAAAGGTCAAAGTGATTGACTACAAAACAGGAACAAACGCACATGTGGAAGCCCATAAAAAACAAATAGATAATTACGCTAATATATTGAAAATGATGGGTTACGAAGATGTATCTAAATTTATTATTTATACAGAGCAATCAGAAAAAATCCTTGCATGGTAAGGCCTTTTTTACACCATATTGCAATACAGATTTTGGCTCACCCACAGCCTGAAAAACTAACCATTGTATTGCCATCAAAACGTGGTATCGTCTTTTTGAAGCACTATTTGGCCAAGGAGATAAAAAACCCCATGTGGTTGCCCAACATGTTTTCCATTGAAGACTTTATCACTGAGTTGTCTGGCTTACATATTTTGGACAATCTAAGCTTACAGTTTAGGTTGTATGCCATTTTCGATGCTCACAGACCCAAGGACAACGAGGAACATTTTGAACAATTTTTGAAATGGAGCCAAACCATACTTTACGATTTCAATGAAATAGATCGCTATTTGGTGGATGCTAAGCGGTTATTGACAAATTTGAGAGATATCAAAGAGCTTGAGCAATGGAGTTTGAATAGCGCAGAGCTAACCTCTTTTCAAGAAAAGTACGTTTTGTTTTTTGAGTATCTATTCGATTGGTACAATCAGTTTACGGTAGCTTTAAAAGATGAGCAGTTGGCCTATCAGGGATTGGCTTATCGACATACTGCCGAAAACATTCATAGCATAAGCCATTCTTTTGACCAAATATGGTTTGTTGGTTTAAACGCCCTCACTGCCGCTGAAAAACAGATTATTGATTTCTTTGTTGATCAACATAAGGCCCGTCTTTTTTGGGATGCTGACGCCTACTATATGGACAATGACAATCACGAAGCTGGTTTGTTTTTGCGACAGCATTTTGAGCAATGGGGACAACCATCGCTGAGTGATTATTTTAGCGACCCTAAACATATTGAAGTAGTAGGTTGTGCTAAAAATGTAGCTCAAGCCAGAGTGGCAGGACAGCTGCTAAGTGAATTAGATAGCAATACCGAAACAGCCATTGTATTGGCTGATGAAAATCTCTTGTTTCCTGTCTTAAATAATTTACCTATTTCTACGGAAGAAGTCAATGTAACTATGGGTGCTTCTCTCGCTAGCACGCCCTTGTTTAGTTTGATTGATTTGCTTTTTCAGACCCACCTTCGAAAAGAGCAATATAGGCGTGATAAGTTTCATGTCAATGATCTGATCAATTTGCTGAGACACCCCTATTTCAGTCGTTTGTTTTCTAAAGATATGGTTGCTTCAACTATTGCGCTTTTAAAGAAGCAAAAGTGGGTATTCGTTACATTGGTGTCACTTAAAAGTCATGTGGAAAATGAACAGCAATGGCAGGCTTTCACATTGGCTTTGGGCAAATGGTCAGACCCCGTAGTTGCGGTCCATTCCCTAAAGCAGTTACTGGAAATATTCAAAGACACTTTAGTGCAAGAAAAAGCCAATGTGGAGTCCGAGGCCTTATTTTCTTTCTACACCTCTGTTCAGATTTTAGAGAACCATATCTTGAACTTTAAGGGTGAAATGGATTTAAAGACGTTGAGAGCTATTTTCTTTCAAATAATCGGCAAAGAGTCATTGGCCTTTATGGGAGAGCCTCTCAACGGACTACAAATGATGGGGGTATTAGAAACAAGAACCTTAGACTTTAAAAACCTCATTGTTTTGAGTGTCAACGAAGAGAAGCTACCAGCAGGCAAATCAGTCAATTCCTTTATTCCATATGTCTTGAAAAAGCATTTCAAATTACCAACTCATGAAGAGCGCGATGCCATTTTTGCTTACCATTTTTACCGGCTTTTGCAGCGAGCCGACAAGACTTTCTTGGTGTACAACACCCAAAATGATGAATTTGGAAGTGGTGAGAAAAGCCGTTTTATTACACAATTAATTAATGAGTACAAAGCTGGTATCATCCATCAGAAAATTTTACATACTGAAGTAAGTACACTGGCAGAAACGGAGCCCTTGTTCGTTGAAAAAACACCTGAGGTAATGGCGATTGTTTTGGGTTGGGCAAGCAAACGTGTTTCGCCAACTGCCCTGTCCGCCTACATCAACTGCCCGTTGCAGTTTTATTTTAAATACATTGCCAGAATACATGTCGAAGAAGACATGGTGGATTTTATGGAATCCAACACTTTTGGCTCGATTATCCACGATGCCCTCTACCAGGCCTATTTGCCACACTTGGGTAATGACATGACCAAGCACATGCTAAACGATATTAAAAACCATGCTTTGGAAGTCCTAGCCAGTGGCTTTGAACAGGAGTTAGGGGAGCAACGTCACCACGGTAAAAACCACCTAATCTGGCAAGTTGCTAGGCGACTGACTAGCAATTACTTTGACTGTGAACGAGAAGCGCTTAATGACACCTCATTGACTGTTTTGGAAGTGGAACGCACGCTTGAACACCTTTTTGACGTTAATGGGGTAAGTGTGAATTTGTATGGCCATGTTGACCGAATCGATCGCTGGGGTGATTGGCTTAGAATTGTGGATTATAAATCGGGTTTAGTGGCTCAAATTGACCTTTCGTTTAGTGATTTTTCAGAATTGATCTTAAACCATAAAAAAGCCAAAGCGTTTCAACTGATGCTTTATGCTTTTTTGTATAGCCATCACCAACTGACTAGTGATGATAGCTTTTTAGCAGGCAATTATTCATTGAGAAACCTTAACAATGGCCTAGTTTACATCAAACAGTCAAAAACAACCCTTAAAATTAATGCCCTAGTCATTGAAGAGTTTGAAACACAACTAAAGAAACTAATATCCGCTATTTTGGATGAAAAACAGCCCTTTTATCCTACCGATGAGCATACCGCTTGTCAGTGGTGCGATTTTAAAAGGGTTTGTGGGCGATGATAAATATTTTGCTATCCATAATTGGCTGTTTGGTCAAAGTCGTTCATGCCAGTGCCTTCCACCGAATTGGAAACTTGAATAAGTTCGCCTGTTGGCATATTGGGAGTTAGGGTTTGTTCCTTAAGAGTAAGAAAAATAAAGTCAAAATCGTCTTCAAATTTTTGGTAAATATCTTGAAAAAGGGCTTCTCTTATGCTAGCGTCGCTGTAATCGTAATTTGTTTTCCAGCTTTCATATTTTTGTTGGCTCATCAACAAAGTAGATACTCTTCCGTTAGGGTGTACTTCTATGTAGTGGGTTTGAGCAAATAATAGTAACGACTTAAAAAGAATAGGGGGGTGAGTGGTAATTTCATCATGATTAAGAAAATGATTGTTTACAAAATGTAATCATTTTTCGGTGACAATAAAAAACCCACTCGTAAACTTGAGTGGGTTTGGCAGCCCCTAGGAGAATCGAACTCCTGTTTCCAGGATGAAAACCTGGCGTCCTAACCACTAGACGAAGGGGCCTAGCGTTGACCTTAAAAAGGCGATTGCAAATATAGTATCTTTTGTAATTTCAACAAGCACTTAGAAAAAAAAATGAAATTATTTTTCGTGACTAAATTTAAAGCCTAATCTTTTGGTAGTTTTTAGTTGCATTTTTTTACTCAATTCATGTATTTGGAGCACACTAACGGGAGGGATGTCTTGAAATGGAGGAGCTTGTAATTCAAAATCAATGGCAAACAGCATCCATTCGTTAAGCATTTGGATTAGTACTTCTTTATTAAGTTTAGCGTTTACAAAATCGTTGTATAGAAAACTCATTTTTCCGTGCCCGTCAGTAAAAAAGTGATGTTCTTTGTTTATGAACAGTCTAGTGATGAGAAATCCGAGGTCATTTTCTCTGTGATGTTTTAAGCTGTCACTGAGAAAGTTGTAAACACTAATAAGGCCACAATAGGCTCTGTTGGGGTTTTCTTTTACGTATTTTGATTTCCATACATGGTGCTCTTTGTCAAACGAAAAAGTATTGGTGTGCATGTGAAAAATAAGAGTGTCACCCGAAAATTTGAGATGCGCCTCAAATGGCCCCTTATCTAAATATGAGACTTCAATGTGTTGGTCTTCAATTTGCTCATTCAGTAGCTTGACTGTGGCTTTAAGAACGTCTTTCAGATTTTTGAAATGCGATAAGCAGTTTCGATAAACCGCTTGCTTTACGGTGGCTTTTTCGCTAAGCCTGTCAACTATATTTTTTGACTGTTTCGGCATTAATAGGATTTGGCAAAAATGACTTTTTGACTCGATGATTTTTGGCTGTAAATACATTTCCCAGATTTGGCTTCTTCGTACATAGGAATGCAACGGATGGTTGCTTTGGTGGCCTCCTTGATTTTTAATTCTGTTTCGGAAGTTCCGTCCCAGTGCGCGTAGACAAAGCCGGCGTCTTTTTTTATCAACTCTTTGAAATGTTCCCAGTCTTTAGCATGGTGTGTATTGGCTTGCCTAAACTGCTTGGCTTTGTTCAGTAAGGTACTTTGTATTTCTTCAAGAAGCTCAGAAATAGTTTGGTTCAGATTGTCTATGCTAACAATGTTTTTATCTAGCGTATCTCTTCGTGCTAGTTCGACTGTTCTATTTTTCAAGTCACGTGGACCAATGGCTATTCTTAAAGGAACGCCTTTAAATTCGTATTCTGAGAATTTCCATCCTGGCTTGTGAGTGTCTCTGTCGTCAAACTTAACGGAGACACCTATTTTTTTTAAGTCTGCTTTGATAGCTAATGCCTGTTGAGAAATCTCTTTGAGTTGTTCTTCACCTTTGTAAATAGGTATAATGACTACTTGATAGGGTGCCAACTTTGGAGGAAGGACAAGGCCGTGGTCGTCAGAGTGTGTCATTACCAATGCCCCCATTAAGCGGGTAGAAACGCCCCATGAAGTGGCCCATACGTATTCTTGTTTTCCTTCTTTGTTAGTAAATTTGACATCAAATGCTTTAGCAAAATTTTGTCCTAAAAAGTGAGACGTTCCTGCTTGCAGCGCCTTGCCATCTTGCATAAGAGCCTCTATACAATAGGTATCTAAAGCGCCAGCAAATCGTTCGTTAGCGCTTTTGAGTCCTTTGATTACCGGCATAGCCATAAAGTTTTCAGCAAATTTGGCGTAAACGTCAATCATTTGTTCTGTTTCTTGGATAGCTTCTTGTTGAGTTGCATGGGCTGTATGGCCTTCTTGCCACAAAAATTCGGCAGTTCTTAAAAAAAGTCGTGTGCGCATTTCCCAACGCACCACATTGGCCCATTGATTGACCAGTATGGGCAAATCACGGTAGGATTCAATCCATTTTTTGTAAGTATCCCAAATGATAGTTTCGGAGGTAGGACGGACGATTAGCTCTTCATCGAGCTTGGCAGTTGGATCGACAACTACTTCTTTGCCATCATCGCTATTTTTTAATCTGTAGTGAGTGACTACTGCGCATTCTTTGGCAAATCCTTCGACGTGTTGGGCTTCTTTACTTAAATAAGATTTAGGTATGAATAAGGGAAAATAGGCATTAGAATGACCAGTTTCTTTAAACATTTTATCTAATTCATTCTGCATTTTCTCCCATATAGCAAAGCCGTATGGTTTAATAACCATACATCCTCTAACACCTGAACTTTCGGCCAAATCGGCTTTAGTAACTAATTCGTTATACCATTTCGAATAGTCTTGGCTTCTGCTCGTAAAATCTTTTGCCATTTTTTATTTTAAAAGTTTGTTTGTAATTTTACAGAAATTAATGCGTTATAATAACGTGCAAAGGTAAACTTTTTGGGTCAGTTTTGCAGATTGTTAACGCGCTCTAAATTATCATACTATGAAAAGTCTTTCTGTTTTATTAATCATCATTTTTTCCTTGTCATCGTGCATAACGATTGAAACAACATCTTCTGGTTTTAAAGATGAGATTTACTATTCGGCAGACAAATATGATGAAGTGGCCTCCCAAGAACAAGAATCCAAAAACAGCGTGGCAGAAGAAATGCAAGCCGAATCCTATGAGTCAGAAGGAGAGCAAGATTTTACTGATGAGTATTCACCTGACGATTATTACGATTATCAGTATTCTGCAAGACTAAGGCGTTTTCATGGCCCTAGCTTCGGCTTTAACTATTACAACAATTATTTTACTAATTCTTTTTGGTACTCAAATAACCCCTATCACTGCGGTGTGAGTATTTATTATGGATATAATTTTTGGGACCCTTTTTATTATAATCCATTTTACACTCACTATTACCCGATGGCAAGTCCTTACTATTATTCTCATTGGCATGCCCATCATCATTACCATCCCTATAATAATTATTTGTTGGCAGCTCAGTATTATCCTACCTACTTTAACTCTTATGATAATAATAGCATTTATTATGGACCACGAATTGATAACAAAAACAAAACTCCAGAACGCTTTGCTAGATTGTATAAGGAAACTGTAAAAAATAATGTGTCATCCACCACTTCAAAGTTCTCTAGTGAAAGCGAAGTAAAATCGCCTTCCTATTATTCCAAAAATCCTTCCAACACATTTTTCGAAAGGCCATTAAACGGAAATAAAATC
>JAYYZE010000007.1:0-40857 GCA_036340235.1 Bacteroidota bacterium | reverse complement strand
GCGTCTGTTTGAGTATTCTATTAACAAGAACCATAAATACTTTGATGAATTAATAAATAAAAGTATTCAGTATCTTTCTGTCAATGAAGATAAACGGCCTTTGAGATTAAAATACGAAAATATACTGTCTGAAAATAATCTTTTGAGTATTCAAGCAGAGTTCTATAACTCAAACTATGAGTTGATTACCGATTCGGATATTTCCTTAGTTATCAGTGATGAAAATGGAAAGAATTACACATATACTTTCAACAAAAAAGAAACGTCTTATTTTTTAGAAGTCGATAATTTGAAAAACGGAGATTACAACCTTTTGGCAAAAACTAACTTCAACGGTAATGAATTTATCTACAATGGTCAGTTTTCTGTTAAACCCTTAGATATCGAAAAGATGAACACCAAAGCCAATCACCAGTCGTTATACTCCTTAAGTAAAAAATACAACGGAAAGTCATACTATTTAAGCCAAGAATCTCAACTTCTTAATGAACTTAATACAATAAAAGCATCAACTATTAGTTACGCTACTAAAAGTAAAAGTGATTTGATAAATTTAAAATGGATATCATTTCTTTTATTTGTATTTTTGACCATTGAATGGTTTATAAGAAAGCGAATTACTAATATTTAATAATTTAACTATGTTTGAAACTAATGAATCAGGAGGGTTTAACCCAAAGCTACCACGTTTTTTTGTCATTGGATTTGTAGCTATCATATTTCTTTTACTTACCGGAGGGAATATGTTTTACACTGTAAATCCAGGAGAGAAAGCCGTAATCTTTAAACGTTTTGGAGGTGGGCTTGTCAAAGATAAAGTCATTCCACAAGGGTTTCATGTGATGGCACCTTGGAACAAGGTGTATATTTACAATGTAAAGATCCAAGAGGATTATGAAGCTATGGAAGTACTTTCCAAAAATGGCCTTTCTATCAAATTAGACTTATCCTTTCGATTCACACCTGAGGTGTCTCAGCTTGGCTACTTGCATGACCTCATTGGAAAGGACTATTTAGAAAGTATTATTCGACCAGAGATAAGATCCGTTACCAGAGAAGTTATTGGCGAATACTTGCCTGAAGAATTATATTCCACAAGGCGTGAAGAAGTAGAGGACAAAGTATTCGAAATAACGGCTAAATCATTGGCTGAAAAGTATATTTTTCTGGATGCAATATTAATCCGTGACGTGACACTACCACCAACACTGCAAACAGCGATTGAGAAAAAGCTACGTCAGGAACAAGAAGCTCTAGAGTATGAGTTTAAGCTACTAAAGGAGCAAAAAGAAGCCGAAAGAAAGCGAATAGAAGCAGAAGGTATTTCTGATTTTCAAAAAATTGTCACAAAGACTATTACCCCACAATTACTAAAATGGAAAGGGGTAGAGGCAACGCAAGAGTTGTCAAAATCACCAAACAGTAAAGTAATTGTCATCGGAAATGGCGACGGCGATTTACCAATTATTTTAGGAGGCAATAACTAATCAATTAACATACAATTAACCAAACCAATTTATTTATGAAACATTTAATTTTATTTGCCTTGATAGCAATGCCTTTTGTTAGCATGGCACAGACCCGTCCCGCTCCCAACAAATCGATGGAGCCTAACAAAGAAATGAGAAGCTTCATCAATTCCCAACCATTCTCTTACCTAATTATGGAGATTGTTCCTTTGGATGAAGAGAAGAAAAATAGCCGATTCAAACTTAAATTTGAGGCAAACGACAAAGCATTTGGTGATCAGCTAAATAATATGTCCGGTAAGTTCAATAGAGTAATTGATGTTTTAGGTGTTTTAGGTTCAAGAGGTGCCGAATTGGTAGCCAAAGAAGGTAATTTTTATTACTTTAAAATGAAAATGAGCCGATCCCAAAGAAAGTAAAACTAAGCCCCGCAAGGGGTTTTTTTTATGAAAAAATACCCTGAGAAAATATTGATTGCGTGGGGCGAAGCCATTTCTGGAAACAGAGAAATTAGAAATTGGCTAATGAAGAATAACTATCCCGAACTAGGGCTATTTTGTTTTGCTTTATATTTTGACAAAAGAGCCACCAATTGGCTTTTAAAAAAAGCACCACACTTACTAGCAACCATTAAGGCCGTGGAAGGAAAAAAGGAACCCCTCCTGTGGCTAGAAAAAAATGGTTTCTTACTATTAGTCAAAATGGCCAAAGCAGCAGATGGAAACAAAGAAGAAATGAAATGGTTGATGACGCACGAGCGCTTGTTTGGTATTATTGCTCAACGTATAAAAATGGTGAAAGACGACATTGAGGACGCCAACAATGATGTGCATCGATGGGGATATGAATAAGTTTTTTCATACGTTATTCCTTATTTTTTTGAGTTCGCTAAGTTTGTCACGCAAGCTGGCTGCTTCCAAAAAATCTAAATTTTGAGCAGCTCTTTCCATTTGTTTTCGAGTATCTTTTATGGCGTTTTCGAGTGTTTTTGGGTTGCTGTAATCTCGTTCTATTTCGGCTGCTATGTTAAGGGATTCTTTGGGCTTGTAGGGGTTTAGTTTTTTAGTCAGTTCATTATCTTTTTTCTTATAGAGTGGTTTTGGGGTAATATTATTTTCTATGTTATAAGACGTTTGTTTTTTGCGCCTTCTGTTGGTTTCATCAATGGTCAGTTTCATGCTTTTGGTAATGGTGTCGGCGTACATAATGACCGTTCCATGTATGTTTCGGGCGGCTCTTCCGGCAGTTTGTGTTAACGATCGTTCCGAACGAAGAAAACCTTCTTTATCAGCGTCCATAATAGCTACTAAGCTAACCTCTGGAAGGTCAAGTCCTTCCCTGAGTAAGTTGACACCAACTAGAACGCTTATAATGCCTTCTTTCAGTTCGTGTAAAATTTCGACTCTTTCTAGAGTGTCAATGTCAGAGTGGATGTATCGGCATTTGATATCAAAGCGACTAAGATAGGCGGTAAGTTCCTCGGCCATTCGCTTGGTAAGGGTGGTGACTAATATGCGTTCATCTTTGTCAATACGGTCTTTTATTTCTTCAAGTAAATCGTCAATTTGATGTTGGGTGGGACGAACATCAATCTTTGGATCTAGCAAGCCAGTAGGTCTAATGACTTGCTCGGCAACAACGCCGTCACATTGTTCTAGTTCAAAATCGGCAGGTGTGGCGCTCACGTAAATGAATTGATTATTGATTATTTCAAATTCATCGAATTTGAGTGGTCTGTTGTCGAGCGCAGCAGGCAGTCTAAAGCCATATTCCACTAAATTTTCTTTTCTAGAGCGATCGCCACCATACATGGCGCGTATTTGTGGAATGGTAACGTGACTTTCGTCAATGACAGTTAAAAAATCGTGTGGGAAATAATCGATCAAGCAGAATGGGCGACTTCCTGGTGCTCTTCCGTCAAAGTATCTAGAATAGTTTTCAATTCCCGAGCAGTATCCTAGTTCACGAATCATTTCTAGATCGTAGTTAACTCGTTCATCCAGTCGTTTGGCCTCAATTTTTCGATCGGTATTGGTCAAAAATTGAACTTGGTCCATAAGGTCATCCTGAATTTGATGAATAGCGCTGTGAATTTTATCCTTGGATGTCACAAAGATGTTAGCAGGAAAAATTCGTAATGAGTCTAAACTTTCTAAACGTTGATTGTTTACGGGGTCTATACTTTCTATTTCTTCAATCTCATCGCCCCAAAAATGAATTTTATAGGCAATATCGGCATAGGCAGGAAAGATGCTGACGGTATCGCCTTTTACTTTAAAATTCCCTCTGTTGAGTTCATTCTCTGTTCGTGAGTATAGGGACGTGACCATAACGTTTAGTAGTTTATTTCTACTAATTTTCTGTTGAGTTTGTATTTCTATAACGTTGCTACCAAAATCATCAGGATTGCCAATGCCGTAAATACACGAAACCGATGAGACAACAATAACATCTTTACGGCCAGAAAGAAGGGTGGAGGTGGCGCTTAATCGTAGCTTTTCAATTTCTTCGTTTATGGATAGGTCTTTCTCAATGTAGGTGCCAGTTGAAGGAATATATGCCTCGGGCTGATAGTAATCATAATAGGATACAAAGTATTCGACGGCATTTTTTGGGAAAAATTGCTTGAATTCGCTATATAGCTGAGCCGCTAGTGTTTTGTTATGGCTGAGTACAAGTGTGGGCTTTTGGACCTCTTTGATAACATTGGCGATGGTAAAAGTTTTGCCAGAGCCAGTAACTCCCAATAGGGTTTGGTGCTTTTCGTTGCTATTTAGACCCTGTACAAGTTGCTTGATAGCATTAGGTTGGTCTCCAGTAGGTTGAAAATCAGAAACAATTTCAAACCCCATCAAATAGCGCTAATTAGTTTCAGTTTTTTTCTGAGTGATTTTATAGTGGCTTGGTTTTTTTCAATTTTACTCACTACCTGATTTTTTAGCTTTTCAGTGCCTTTGCTATTTTTGAAAAAAGCCATATTGGTTTCGTACTGATTGACTTCTTTTTGAAGTATATCAATTTTGTTTTTCAAGTATTTTTTTTCTTTAAGAATTGCATCGTGATTGGTAGATTGTTTAAGTCTCTCTATTTTGTCTTTGAAACGTATTTCTTCCAATTCATCGCGTTCTATTTTCATCTTGGCAAAGAAAATGTCGATGGTTTTTCTGAAACTTGTTTCTATTTGTTGTTTATCACGCGGAACGGGTCCTATTTCTCGCCATTGTTTCATAAACGCTCCAATGGTTTCTTTGTTCTTTTTCATATCGCTGTTTAATTCAAACGACTTGATTGTTTCAAAAAGGGTTTCTTTTTCGGACAGATGCCGAACTTTCTGCTCATCTTTAGTAGCATAAAAGGTTCTTTTGTTTTCAAAAAATACATCAAGAGCTGATTTGAAGCGTTTCCATAATTTTTCTGATTTGGACTTAGGGAGGTAACCACTTTTCTTCCATTTTTCCTGAATATTCAAAACTTTCTGTGTTTGCTTATTCCAATCTTGCGTTTCAATAGCGTTTATGTTTTCGATTTGTTCACATAAATCGATTTTTTGGTTGACAACTTGAGCACTTTCCTCTTTTTTCGATTTGTAGAACTCATTTCGTTTTTTGTAAAATATATCAAGTGATTTTTTAAACTCACTTCGTGCTGATTTCAAATCATCTTTTCTAATAGGTCCCTCTTTACGCCATTTTTCTTCTAAAAATTGTACTTGTTCAGTCAGCTCACTCCATTGTTTGTGGTTGTCTGCTTTTTGTGTGGCCAGTTCTTTGATTTGATCACAGATAGAGGATTTTGCATTCAAGTGTTCCAATCCCTTCTCTTTAAGATTGGTGTAATGGTCGTTGTGTTTTTTATTCAACTGACGACTGGCTTGCTTAAAACGTTCCCAAATAGATTCTCTGTATTCGGGCTTTACAGGTCCTATTTGTTTCCATTTTTCATGAAGCATTTGTAGTTCTTCATTCATTTTGTTAATGGACTTTTCCTCCATTAGGGCTTCAGTCTGCTCACACAATATTACTTTGAGTTGATGATTTTTATTGAAATCAAGGTCTCTTAGCTCTTTGTTTATTTTTATAAAATCATAAAATTTTTCAACGTGATGGTGATATGATTTCCATGAATCATTGCGAAAAGCCATAGCCACCTCACCAGTATTTCGCCACTTTTCTTGTAATTCTTTGAACTTAACAAAAGTGTCTTTTATGGTTTCTTTACTGTTAATAAGACCATGAATATCAGAAATTATATCGTTTTTAATTTTTAAATTTTTAGCGTATTCTCTTTCTTGCTGTTTTCTAGCTTTCTCCTTTTTATCTCTATATTTCAGCAATATTTCCTTGAAAGTTTTTTCCTGAGGCGATGGAATGGCTTTAAATTCATCTTCCAATCCGCCATTTTTCAAAAAAAGTCTGTAAGATATCGTGCTTTTCGAGGTTTATTTTTTTGTAAAAAGCCGCCCTAAGAGCTTCCATTTCTTTCGATGCTAAAAGAATGTTTTGCCTATTAATGATGTCTTGAGCAAATGAAACTAACTGATCAACTGATTTCTCGTTATAATTTATTTTTTCCACCAGATTGGTAGATTCTGTGTCATTGGATTCTATTTCAGTATTGTTATCTGGCAACGGATTCATCTTGGCGGTTAATTTTTGATTTACAAATTTAATATTAAAAAGTTGAAATTCAATCACTCCAGATTTCCCATGATTTTTCGGCTTGTAAATACAACATATCAAGCCCATTTATAGTTTGGCAACCGTACTGCTTGCCTTTTTTTAAAAACATACTTAATGGTGGATTGTATACAAGATCGTATAATAAATGCTTGTTTTTTAGCCATTGATAGGGTATAGCTGGGAATTTTTCTTCCAAAGGAAAAGTACCCAGAGGTGTGCAATTGATAATGAGGGGGTGTTCTTCAATGATGCTTTGTGAGAGGCACTCGTAATTAGCCTTACTGTCTCTGGAGATAATAAGGAATTCTATTTTGAGTAGGTGCTTTAATGCAAAAGCAATGGCTTTTGCAGCTCCACCGCTTCCAAGAATGAGTGCTTTTTTGTGATGTTTTTTAAGAAATGGTCTAATGCTTTGAGTAAAGCCAATATAATCGGTATTGTAGCCCACCCATTTTCCCCCCTCTTTTTTTACACAATTGACAGCACCAATGTCTTGGGCATCAGCTTTTACTTCATCTAAAAATGGGATGACATCTTGTTTGAAGGGAATAGTAACATTAAAGCCAGAAAGATATTCCAGTGATGGGCTCTCAAACAAATCGCTAATGCAATTGACTTCCATATTTTGATAGGAGTAGGCATTTTTTTTGTTGGCAAACTTTTTGTCAAAAAAGGACTTTGAAAAAGAATGTGACAAACGGTTTCCTATTAATGCGAATTTTCTCATGTTTTTTTGACTGAAAAATATTCAACGGTAATGATGCTTACAATGCCTAATACTATTATCAGCACAACAGCTATGTCGCTTTGAGTCCATACTTTAGGAAAAAAACGTTCGTAGCCAATTAGGATTGCTTGACCATTTCTATCCAAAGTGGTTAGGTCGAAAATCTCTTTTTTCCATGGCCAAATTATACTCAATGACCCTAACACAAAACCTGTTAACAAGGACAAGGTCTGATCATTATAGCGTTTGAATATCCAGGCAATAATGTTTGAAAACAAAATGATACCGGCTACTGACCCAATCAAAAATAAGATGAAATAGATTAGTAAATCCAGCTGTGGTCCAGAAAGAAAGTTACCAACTTGGCCATCAAAGAGAGCATTTATCAAATCCGAAAAGCTGTTTATGGATTTTACCATCAATAAATGATAGTTACCCATAAGCATCAAAATGTAAGAACCAGAAAGGCCCGGTAATATCATACCACAAACACCCACAGCACCGCATAGTAAAATATATAGGTATGAAGTGTTTTCGACGGCGGTAGGCGAGAATAGCGATAGTGCGGTGGCAATGGCTATGCCTAAAACTAAAAATAGAGCAGCACTTACGTTCAATCGTTGAATTTTTTTGAAGATTGGAAAGATTGATGCGAGTACTAATCCAAAGAAATATCCCCATGTTTGGGATGGGTAGTTAATTAGTAAAAAGTCAAATAGCTTTGCTAGACTGAGTATGCTCAATACTATTCCTGTGACAATTGGTATTAAAAATCGACTATTTAGGTGTTTGGATAGTTCGATGAATTTTAATCCTAAAAGTAGGCGTAATGCCTTTGTGTTAAAATTCTTAAGTGTATCAATAAACTCTTGATATATGTTGGTTATGAGGGCAATGGTACCTCCTGAGACGCCAGGAATAACATTAGCAATTCCCATAGCAACGCCCTTAAGTGTTAGTATTATAAACTGCAACATTTTAAATTTTCTAGTTTTGATTTACAAAAGATTGATAGCCACCCTCCAAATGTTCTATGTTTTTAAAACCATGATATTTTTCAAGAATATACTTTAAGGCTACACTTCTTTTACCGCTGTTGCAGTAAAGTATCAATGGGATGTGTTGTGGTAATTCATTAACCCGCTTGAGCACTTTACTCAACGGAATATTTGTGTGGCTGATTACGCCGCTTTCGCATTCGTAAGGTTCACGAATGTCAATAATGGAAATATCTTGTTTGGTGTTAATTAACTTATTAAGCTGTTTACAATTCATGATTCGGTATTGAGGTAGTTAAAAAAGGTATCCCCCCTTAGACCTAATCGTAAACACTCTAACGGTATTACTTCGTTGGGAGCAATATTTCCTAGATTAACATTAGAACCCATGAGTTTTATGAACCATACTTGTTGGCTCTTTTGTGGTGACTCCCATATGATTCTATTATTGTCAATTTTAGTTAAAATTTCTTCAACTAAATCTGAGCGCACTTCGCCACTATTTCTATATATACCGACGTTACCACCTTCTCTAGATTCGGCAATTACTTTCCATGAGCCAGCGTCAATTTCTTTTTGAATAAGCTCAATCCATTTATAGGGTGGGATTAGTTTATTGGCATCTTTTGATCCCACTTCTGATAAGACGGTAAAATTTTGACCAAGTATTTTAATGTATTCGCATTTTTCTTTATGAGAAATTTCTATGGAGCCATCTGACACTTCAACCATGTCAATATTAAATTTTTCGAGAAGGCTTTGGTAGTCGTTGAACATATCCCTGACAACAAATGCTTCAAACAATGTGCCTCCTAAATAAACTCGTATGTTGGCTTGTTGATACAATTTAATTTTTTCAATTAAGTTTGGACTGATCATCGACGTTCCAAAACCAAATTTGACTAAATCTGTTACTTCCCCTGCAGTTTCAATAAAGTCTTCTACTTGTCTTACGCTTAGCCCTTTATCCATAGCCATTGTAAGACCTGAGCTTCTAGGTTTTGAGGGTCTTTCAGGTAGATGGGAAAGATCAAAATTCATTAATGATTATTTTTTGTGTTCAATTAGCAAATTTAAAAGAAATTTGTTACTCTTTACACTAGGAAGGTAATCAAAAAAACGCTGGTGTTTTTCATAGTCTATTAAAAGTGCTTCTTTAAAAAATCGAAGCGCTAAATCGTCATTGCCAGATTTAAAATGATAAGCCGCAATGCGAAATGCTAAATCGGCGTTTTTTGGATTGAGCTTTATGGCTTTTTTTAAAAGTGCAATGGCTTCATAAATACATTCATACTCAGAAATGAGGTGTGAATAGTTAAGCCAACATTCAGAATCAAATTCATCTAAATCTAAAACTTTTTGATAGGCTATTTCTGCTTCTTTAATGAAACCCACTTTTTCGCTGATTTGGGCATATGAAAAAAGATAATCAACACAGTTTGGATCTATATCAATCGCTTTTTTGATGTGGTATGAAGCTTCCAAGTGTTGTCCTTGTAAATCTAAAATCAGAGCAAGAGCAAACCATGATGAATCGTGGTTTTCATCTTTTTTGATTGATTTGTAAAAATATAATTTTGCTTTATCTAGTTTATCAAGTTTTTCATAATAATCACCAATATCGAAATACAACTCAGCTGTTGGCTCTCTGAATTTAAATGTGTCTATACAGCAGTCAATGGCATTCTGATAATATCCCAATTTTGCCAAAGACTCGGCTTTATTGACATATGCATGTATATAATCTTCCTTGATACATATGGCATAATCATAGGCCTCTAAAGCGTTCAGGTGGTCATCATTGCGTTGGTGGGCTATTCCCAAATAAAACCATGCATCATAATCATAGGGGTTTGTCTTTATAAAGTCTTGAATAAAATTAATACTTCTGCTGATATTATTTTCCAATTCTGTGGATAGTATATAAGCAAACCAATACACCTGATTTTTATACTTCATACGAAGTAATTTTTCGATTAAGTTATTAGACATAAAATAGTTGCCTAAATGTTGATATTCGCCGGCCAAATTTGAAATGATTTCCTCATTGTTTGGATTGACCTCAAGCATCTTGTTTAAAATATTAGCCGCTTTTTGATGGTGTCCCAGGCTACTATGAACAGCAGAAAGTGTGAATAGGTAATCATCATCAAGTGATGGCGGTAAGTTGTTGATTTGTTTAAGGGCTTGTTTGGCTTTGTCAAAAAATAATAAAACCTGTGTCTTCTTTAGTACTATCTGGCTCGAAAAAGGGTATAGTTTTTCAAAAAGTAAAAACGCCTCCTTTATCTTTGTCTTATCTTTACATTCGCAAAAATAATCTATGATTTTTTCAATTTCTTCGGATTCGAAATATTCCAACTTATCATTCTCAATCATTTGATTAAATCGAGTGACAAGTGATTTAGTGTTATCATCTTTTTGAAAACTAAGTTCATCATCGTACATTTTATAAATGTAGTTTATGCCTTAGATATTTCAAAATGATTTATGTTAAAAATATAAACAAAGTAATTAACACAACACTCATTATCAGACAAGAGTAACTAGGCCTATATAATTTTCCTCTCTATTATTTAAAAAGATAACTCTAATTTTATAAATGTACACATCGATTTGACAAAGTCTATTTTTGTAATAGCCGTTCCAACTAATTGATTGGTCACCGGATGCGAACAGATGATCTCCCCAACTATTATATATGTTAAACTGGTATGTTTTCAAATGAGGAAGTACAGAAAAGAAAATATCATTGATGCCCATATTTTTCTAAAAAAAAATCTATCGTTAATATTGTGAGCGTTTGGGGGAAATGAATTTGGAATGATAATTCCTTCATCCTTGGAAACAGTTATGTTAGTGTAACTGCTGTCGGAACACTTTTCATTTCAGCTTACTATCAAAACAGTATAAGAGCCATTATCGTTGTAATAATGAATTGCGTTTGTGTCAAATGATGTTGCGGAGTCACCAAAATCCCAGTGATAATAGCTAGCATTTTGAGATAGATTGCTTGTCTCAAGAGCTAAATCGGTAACATTAATAATAGTTGTATTTACGGTAAAATATGAAGTTGGTGACTGAAAGACTTCAATTACATCCTCATGAAAAATACAATGTACTTCATTATTATTTATAATAGTTAATGATACTTAATAAACACCATGATTGTATTATGTTTTAAGCGGGTTTTCTTCTGCTGAATAATAACATCGCAACAATCTATGTAGAAGTTTCCAATTTTCGAATTAGATAAAAGTGATAACATGAAGTTGTTTCCAAAACAACAAATCTATTGGGGAGTATCCGTGAGTCGACCATTAAAATCGTAAAATTGTGGGCATTGAGAAAAAATATCTATGGAAAGCAGAAAAAAAATGTAAATAAGCACTTTTTCATTGACAGGAGTATTTGTTAACAAAATTATAATATTTATTTGCAAAAAAGAATGTAAATGAGATTAGGTATTTCTAAAATTTTAAATTTGCTATATTAAAATTAACGTATGACGCTAATAACATCTATTTCGGGAATTAGGGGTACCATTGGTGGTGGAGTTGGTGATGGATTGACACCTGTAGATACTGTACGTTTTACTGCTGCTTTTGGCAGTTGGGTTAAAAATGCGACATCAGAATCACAGACACGAATAGTGGTAGGAAGAGATGCGCGCATCTCAGGAAATATCATTCGACAACTGGTGGTTAGTACGCTTCAATCTTTGGGTATTCATGTTATCGATCTTGATCTGTCCACTACTCCCACTGTTGAGTTGGCTGTACAAATGGAAAATGCACAAGGTGGAATCATAATTACAGCCAGTCATAATCCAAAGCAATGGAATGCTCTTAAGTTGCTTAATCACAAAGGCGAATTTTTAAGTGCTGAGGACGGAGCTCAAGTACTAAGTATTGCTCAAACCAATGACTATCTATTTTCGACTGTTGACGACTTAGGTGGCTATTCAGTCAATACCAATTACATAAAAGCTCACATAGACCATATTCTTCAACTAGAAACGGTAAATGTATCTGCCATAAAAAAAGCCAAATTTAAAGTCGTTGTCGATGCTGTTAATTCAACTGGAGGCATTGCCGTTCCTGCACTTCTAGAGTCTCTAAGTGTTCAATGCATTCCTTTGTATTGTGAGCCTAACGGTCATTTCCCTCACAATCCTGAACCGCTAGCACAACACCTTACCGATATTTCTGAATTGGTAAAAAAGGAGTCAGCCGATTTAGGCATAGTGGTTGACCCTGATGTGGACAGGTTAGCAATAGTTAATGAAGATGGCACTATGTTTGGCGAGGAATATACATTGATAGCAGTGGCTGATTATATTTTGTCAAAGAAAAAAGGAAATACCGCTTCCAATTTGTCATCATCACGCGCTTTGCGAGACATTACTGAAAAGCACGGAGGAACCTATTATTCATCGGCGGTAGGGGAAGTCAACGTGGTTGCAAAAATGAAAGAATGTCAGGCCGTTATAGGTGGAGAAGGCAATGGTGGTGTCATCTATCCTGATTCTCACTATGGGAGGGATGCTCTAGTTGGTATTGCGTTATTTTTGTCTCATTTGGCTCAAAAGAACATGAAGTGTTCCGAACTAAAAAAAAGCTATCCCATATACTTTATGTCGAAAAATAAAATTGAACTTAGACCACAAATAAACGTTGATGATGTTTTAAAACAGATTGCGTCAAACCATCAAAATAAAAAAATAACTACCATTGATGGTGTAAAAATTGACTTTGAAGACGGATGGGTTCATTTGAGAAAATCAAATACAGAGCCAATAATAAGAGTGTATACAGAAAGTCATAGTATGCAGGCCGCTGATTCATTAGCTTGTCGATTTATGAACGAAATAAACAAAATTATCTCATGAGTGCAAACACAATGAATGTATATCTTGATAATGCGGCAACTACAGCAATAGATCCTAAAGTATTGGAAGTGATGATTCCTTTGCTTATGGATGAATATGGCAATCCATCATCCATTCATTCATTTGGCAGAGTCTCACGTTCCATTATTGAAAAGTCTAGAAAAAATATAGCACAACACCTCAATTGTGCTCCTGGTGAGTTATTCTTCACATCTGGAGGTACTGAGGCAGACAATATGGCCATTAGCAGTGGTATGTTTGATTTAGGAATTAATCATGCTATAACATCAAAGATTGAACACCATGCCGTTGGATATACGCTAGAAAATCTAGCCAATAAAGGACTCATTCACCTATCGTATGTTAATTTAGATAATATGGGAAATGTGGACCTTAACCATCTTGATGAAATGTTAGCATCATCGCCGCGTTCTCTTGTTTCTTTGATGCATGCGAATAATGAAATTGGTAATTTATTGCCCATTGAAGAGGTTGGTGAAATGTGTAAAACCTACAACGCTATCTTTCATTCTGACACTGTTCAGACTATGGCTCATTATCCCTTTGATTTACAATCTATTAATGTCCATTTCGTCACCGGAGCTGCTCATAAGTTTCATGGCCCCAAAGGCATTGGTTTTTTGTATATCAATGATGATATTAAAGTGAATCCACTGATTTTTGGTGGCGGACAAGAGCGCAATATGAGGGCAGGCACCGAAAATATTTATGCTATAGCTGGAATGTCAAAAGCCATGGATATTGCCTACCAATCACTATCAGATCACAGAATACACATAGAAGGTTTAAAACGCAGACTTATCGATGGCTTGACGCAGTCTATTGCTGGCGTTGAATTTAACGGCGAAAGCGCCAATATGGAAAACTCACTCTATACTGTTTTGAATGTTCTTTTCCCTGCTACCGATATTGCTGAGATGTTGTTTTATAATTTGGATATATTGGGAGTGGCTACCTCTGGAGGTAGTGCGTGTTCTTCTGGAAGCAATATTGGCTCACACGTACTCAAAAATATTGGTGTCGATATGAAAAGGCCTTCTTTACGATTCTCGTTTAGTCGATTTAATACAGATGAAGAGATAGACTACACTATTCATCAACTAAAGTCACTCTTCAGCTGAGTGAAGCGTCTCTTTTTTTCAAAAAAGTAGGCAAAAACAATACTTTTCGAGCCTAGTTTAACTTTAAATTCCTTTGGTCTTTTCTTCCTAAAAGGCCCTTTTTTAAAATGAAAATACAAGTGGGCTTTTAATATTTCAATGATGTGAAGTGGTCTACCTTCCAATATGAATTTTATTGATGAAATACCATCAAGGCACATTCTTAAAAACAAAATTAGATTACGGCTTTGAGGATTTAGATTTTTATACAAAAGAAGTAAGTTGTTCCTATAATTTAGATAGGTTTTAAAGCGACTGCCATTAGCCAAAGTGCCCCCCCCAACGTGATACACTGTCGATTTGGGAATACACATAATTTTGTAATCCTTATTTTTCAGTTTCCAACAAAGGTCAATTTCTTCCATATGGGCAAAGAAATCCCAATCAAAACCACCAACTTCATAGAAGGCTGTTGATCTCAAAAAAAGACAAGCGCCACTAGCCCAAAACACTTCAGTAGAATCATCATACTGACCATTATCTATTTCAATTTCCTCAAAAATTCTACCTCTACAAAATGGGTAGCCAAATTTGTCCAAAAATCCACCGCAAGCACCTGCGTATTCAAACGATAATTTATTAGTATGGTGTTTTATTTTGGGCTGACAGGCCGCAATCGTTTTGTTGTTTTCCATTATATCGATAATGGGTGTAATCCAATTGTCGGTTACTTCAACATCTGAATTCAGTAAAATATAGTAGTCTGCACATATTTCTTGAAGGGCATGGTTGTATCCAGCTGCATAGCCCGAATTATTTTTGTTTTTGATAACCTTTACTTGAGGAAAATGGTTTTCTACAAAACTCAATGATAGATCGGTAGAAGCGTTGTCTGCAACATAAATATCAGCGCTGGGGCTTTTTTCCACAACCGTTTTTAGGAATTGTTTTAACCAATGAAGACCATTGTAATTGAGAATAACGACTGCTACCTTAGGTGTTTCCATCTTCTGTGTGACCACAACCAATAGGTCGGGTTCGTTTTTATTTGTTTTTCTAACTTCTTTGAATGTAACATGGTCAATTCGCCCTTTTTGTATTTGTTTGGGAACTCGCTAATTAAATCAAACCTAATGGTGTATTGACCAAACTTTTGTGGAGAAACATAAGCGAAAAAAACAGGACATTGTAATTTTTTGGCAAGCTTCTCTGTTCCCAAAAATACAGCAGTTTTTTGATTTAAAAAAGTGATGCTATGGTTTATCTCTTCGAAGGCTGGCGTTTGATCAGCGACAATTCCAATCAACCGACTTTTATTTCGTTTTTTTAAAAGATATCTAGGACTTTCTTTCATATTGATTAGCTTGGCTCCAAATTGCGATCTAATACTTAACAGCTTATCATTCCAAAAAGCGTTAGATAATGGTTTATAAATTCCAACCATTTCTGTTTCAAAATGCAAATTAGAGGCAAGTAGAGCCCATTCCCAATTTCCATAATGTCCCAATACGACAATGACTTCTTTTTCATTTTCAAGATGGGTCTTAATTAGTTGATCGTTAATGAACGTAATTCGCTGTTTTATTTCCTGTTTTGAAATGTCAAATAGCTTAAAAGATTCGGCTATTAAGCGACCAAAATATCTATAATACGCTTTTCTTAACTGGCTGATTTGTTTGGTTGATTTTTTTGGGAAAGAGTTTCTTAAATTTTCTGAAATTACTATGTTCCTATACGCAATTAATCTAAACATGTAGCCAATGATATGTCCAACAAAATTCATAACACTAAATGGTAGGCGTGCGAAAATTTTTATTAGTAGGAAAATGAGTTTGTTCACAAAAATTATTTTAAATTCTTGAAATAGTCAAATGGCGAATCAACAATGGGGTCGTAGCTGTTGTGATAATCGCTTTCAAATTGTTGGTTCCAGTCGCTAAAAGAAGATGTCTCACCTTGTTTGTTGGAATAGACTAGGCGGTACTCATTAGGCATTCTATTATTGGTAAAGATGAATTTGACATTTCTTTCTTGTCCAATTTTGTGGTAATGCCAAACTTCAAACGGATGAAATTGTTTTGGTAAAAATTCTTCTGAAATGGAGTTAGGGCTACCATGTGTTAAATAAATTCGCCCCCTGTCACTTAGGTATCCGGCTCTCAAGCCATTATCAAATTTTGAATTTACTGCCTTAACATTTTCCAAATATTCAAGCCATGTTGACTCAGTGGTAAACGGATCCCTTCTGATCCAAAACTCATAAAAAAATGATTGCATCATCTCTAAACTGTCGTATTGTAATTGATTATCGGCATAGATACTCTCAGAAACGGACTGTATGGGGTAGAGATAGTTTATATAAAGCTTCAGAGTATCCTTATTAGTGATGGCAGATGCGAAGGTATTTTGGACTTGAACGTTTTGAGGCACGTCATTGTTGATTTTAAAAAACAATTTTTTAGTGCTAAAGGCTACTTCTTTGTCTTTGTTAATGGCATTGGCAACAAGAAAGTAGGTGCCAGTGGGAATATTACTCAATGAAAAGCTGCCGAGCATTGGTGTTTTACTGCCATTTGATTTTTTACTCATTGCTAAATTATTAACCAATTGGTTTGTTGAATGGGATTGTATTGTTGTTTGAAGAAGTACGACTTGTTCTTTGGAATCATAGTATTCAAAGTAAAAATTAAGCTTATTGTTACCTTCATTATAGTAGTTTGAGGTAAATGGAATCAGATCATAACCAGATTTTGAAAGCATGTTGGTTTGCTCCGACTCATTATAACTCTCAATAAATTGTAAATCTGAAATACCGTCACGTTTTTTTACTTTTATTTCTTGTTGGTGGACGATTTTATTGCTTGGTCTATTTAGATCCTCAATGCTTAGCGAAAGTGTGTATTTCCCGTCTTTTAAAAAGTAGCGTTGTTGATCAATGAATCGTTCAGAGTTAGTCAATTTAGAATTAATAAAATTGGTGTCTTCAACCGACGGACTGTTTAAATGGTATTTGTCGCCATAAACCGCTTTATTGTCTTGATAGAAAAGTATTGTGATTAAAACTGTACCGACAAATTCATTCTTTTCATTTTCGATATATCGTATGCTTTTCGATCCAATAGAGATGTAGGTTTCTATGAAAGCGCTTTCTTGAGTTTGAAATTGGGCATAGTCAAATTGTGCTTCTAATTGTTGAGCAAGGTTTGCATTGTAAAACAAAAAGTTGATGAGGATTAGCGCCAGTTGGTTTTTGGTTGGTATTTTCATGTAGTTGTTAATGAATTTTAAACATCTAGTCAAAATTACAAAATAATACAGACTATTTTTGACACTGCATTATGAAGAATTTAAAAATTAGTTTACTTTTGCGTTCCGCAGGAGAGATGGCAGAGTGGTCGAATGCGGTGGTCTTGAAAACCATTGTACAGCAATGTACCGGGGGTTCGAATCCCTCTCTCTCCGCAAAACCTCTTTAATCAAAAGAGGTTTTTTTATGCCATATTATTTTTAAGCTCAACCATTTTGATTGCGCTAATGGCCGCTTCAACCCCTTTATTACCTAACTTTCCTCCCGATCTGCTTTTGGCTTGTCCTAATGTGTTATCAGTAAGTACACCAAAAATAACGGCTTTGTTGTATTTTAATGAAACATCTTTAATTCCGTTGGCCGTTGCTTGGCAAACAAAGTCAAAGTGTTTCGTTTCACCCTGTATAACGCTTCCTAAGCAAATAACAGCATCTACATCAGTGGAATTAAGAAATAATTGAGCTCCAAATGAAAGCTCAAAACTACCAGGGACATTTTTTCTAAAAATATTTTCTTCATGGCACCCACAATTTAGTAGAGTGTTGAACGCACCCATAAACAAGTTTTCAGTGATTTCTGCATTCCATTGTGCAACGACAATGCCAAATTTCATGTTTTTAGCAGATGGAACTTCACTAAGGTTAAATTGAGACAATTGTTGGTCTTTTGTTGCCATATTGTTTAGGACTAATTGTGGAAAACGTTATCGGTTTTGAGAAGCCCTTTCAATGTACTTTTCCATCTCTCGTCCTACATCTGAGCTGGGGTAGTCAGTCATAATGATTTGGTAATAGTCAGTAGCTTTGTCGAAGTTGCCTTTTTGCTCCAATGCTTGTGCTGCTCTTTTAAGATAAATTGGAGTAGTAAATTGATTTTCACTATTGAAAGATGCCTTAAGCCAATAATTGATTGCCTCATCAACTTTATCTAAATTCATGTAAGCATCACCAATGCTACCATAGCATATGGAAGAAACTAGCTCATCATCACTAGAAAAACTACCTAGATATTCTATGGCCGATTCGTTGTCTCCCAATCGTAGATAACTAATGCCAGCGTAGTAGTTGGCAAGATTACCAGCGCCAGTGGAACCATAACTATCAATGATGTCGAGTAAACCAAGGTTGTCGTTTACGCCATTTAAGGCTATATTAAACGAATCTAACTCAAAGTACTGTACAGATTTGAATAGCTCGGTTTGCGCTTCTTCCCCACGAGGCTCCAAATAAAATTTATCAAAAGCTAAAAATAATGCTATGACAGCAACAACACCAAATACAATTGTTGACAATCGTTTTTGATTATTTTCAACCCATTGTTCAGTGTTCGTTAGCGTTTGTTCTACAGCAGCAAATTGCTCTTCTGTCTTGTCTACCTTTCTTTTTGCCATTTTTTAGTGTATTTGAGGCACAAAAATAACTTTTTTTTCTATTTGTAAAACTTAAATTATAGAAGGTAATTATTCGTCAAAAAATTATAATTTAGTAATATAGTTTAAATTTTAAAATGTTTCTTGAAAAACTATCAGTTTTAAATTTTAAAAATCATCTGGACAGTTCATTAGAATTTCATGCTAGTATTAATTGTTTTATTGGAGAAAATGTATCTGGAAAGACAAACTTATTAGACGCTGTTCATTATTTGTCACTCACTAAAAGTTTTTATAATAAACAAGACCAACTAAATATAAGTTACCAAAAGCCTTTTATGGCTATTGATGGCATATTTAATCATCATAGCAAGAAAGAACACATACAATGTGCTGTCAAACTGGGCGCAAAAAAGGTATTTAGAAAAAATAAAAAAGTGTACGATAAATTAGCCGATCACATTGGTTTGTTTCCATTAGTAATGGTATCGCCAACTGATAGCGACTTATTGTTGTCAGGTAGTGAGGTAAGAAGAAAATTCATGGATAGTGTCATTTCACAATTTGATAGAATGTATTTGCAACACTTGATTAGCTATAATAGAATGATAATTCAGCGTAATGCCCTGCTTAAAAGTCAAAAATACTCTCAAAGTGATATACAATTATACGATGAACGAATCGCCCCGCTGGCACACTATATCTATGAAAAACGATACTATTTTCTTAATGAGTTACTTCCTGTTTTTTTAGATTATTACCTTAAAATTTCAGGAAAAAACGAAGATGTTAATATTTCATACCATTCTCAATTGTCAAGAGAAAGTTACCAAGTACTCTGTCATCAACATCAACAAAAAGACCAAGCATTACAATATAGTACGGTGGGTATTCATAAAGACGACTTAGTTTTCAGCTTACAACAACAATTGATCAAACGAGTGGGTTCTCAAGGACAACAGAAAACATTTTTGTTGGCTTTGAAATTAGCACAATTTGACTTCATGAAGAAAGCATTGGGATTTAAACCTTTGCTTTTATTAGACGATATCTTTGACAAACTTGATCAACGTCGAGTACAGCATCTAATGGAGCTGATACATCAGCATCATTTTGGTCAATTGTTTGTTACTGATACTAATGTAGACAGGACTAAGACGGTATTCAATAATATCAATGCGGAATTTAAATTGTTTACAATAAAAAATGGTTCAATTGAAAAGAAATACTAATCAACAATCATTAGGTGAAGTTATTAGAGATTTCATCAAAGAAAGTGGCTGGCAACAAAAGCTAGATGAAGTTAATATTGTGACACAATGGGATAGGCTGTTCGGTGTCGTCTTTGGCAAGTATGTAAGTGAAATTTTTATTCAAAACCGTATTCTGCACATAAGATTAAAATCAGCAACACTAAGACATGAACTAGCGTATAAAAAAAACGAAATCGTCAATCAGTTGAATGACGCTGTTGGCAAAGAGGTTATTACTGGTATTGTTTTAAAATGAACAGGTCAAAACGCTTTACAGTATTTGAATAATTCGAAACTAATAGCGCTCCTCGATTGTAAAGAAAAAGTTGCCCTCTATGACGGCATTTTCGTCAGAATCCGATCCGTGAACAGCATTTTTTGCTTTACTTTCAGCAAACAACTTTCTAATGGTGCCATCAGCTGCCTCGCTCGGATTGGTTGCGCCTATAAGTAATCTAAAATCGGCCACTGCATTTTCTTTTTTGAGAATGGCTGCAACGATGGGACCAGAGCTCATGTAGCTTACTAAATCGTTGTAAAAAGGACGTTCTTTGTGTACTTCGTAGAATTTACCAGCTTGTTCGGATGTCAAACGTGTTTTTTTCATAGCCACTATTCTAAAGCCAGCGGCATTAATTTTTTCTAAAATTGCTCCAGTATGACCGTTTTCTACGGCTTCTGGCTTTATCATCGTAAATGTTCTGTTTGTTGCCATAAATGTATTGAAAAAAAATTCGTTGCGAATTTAAAAAATCCTTTTCTAAATTCACTCACTTTTATTCTTATTTTAGCATCCCAAATGAACAAAACAGAATTAGATAAACTGAGGGTATTTTTGTCATCGCCCAAAAAGATTGTAATCACCACCCACAAAGGACCTGATGGTGACGCCATGGGCTCCTCTTTGGCTTTGTATAATTACATGATCAAAAAAGACCATCAGGTAGATGTCATAACACCCAATGCATATCCTGATTTTTTGAAGTGGATGAAAGGAAATGATAAGGTAATAGTCTATGAAAGTTATCCCCAGAAAGCCGCCCAAAAAACACATCAAGCCGACATTATCTTTTGTTTGGATTTTAACACAATCTCTCGTATAGATACTTATGGACCAGTGGTGGAATCTGCCCAATGCCCAAAAGTAATCATTGATCATCACCAAGACCCTGATACTTTTGAGTTTAATTTTAGTAATCCCTCGGCCTGTTCCACTGCTCAGCTGATTTATGAGTTTTTTGAACTAATGGGCGATCTTACCCTAATTGATAGAGATATTGCCGAGTGCATATATGCAGGCATAATGACCGATACGGGTAACTTCAGATTTAATTCAGTCACTGCAAAAACACACCAAATAACGGCTCATTTGTTGCAAATAGGCGTTAGAAACGATTTGGTTTACGACCAAATTCAAGATAATAATTCCCTAAATCGAATTCAGCTTTTGGGTTTTTGTTTGAGTGAAAAGCTGGTAGTTTTAGATAATCTTGGTGTAGCGTACATAAGTTTAAGTCAAAACGAATTAAATCGATTCAAATTTCAAAAGGGTGACACGGAAGGGGTTGTCAATTATGCCTTGTCGATAAAAGGAATCACGTTGGCTGCTTTTTTTGTGGAGCGAGATGGCATTATTAAAATCTCTTTTCGCTCAAAAGGCAATGTGTCTGTCAACAAGTTAGCCAAAGACCATTTTGGCGGGGGAGGGCACATCAATGCCGCAGGAGGTTCATTTAATAACATGCCTGAGGCGATTGATACATTTTGTAAAGTAGTAACTAATTATATTTAATTTTAACACAGTAAATCAATGAAAAAAAGTCTAATAGTTTTAATTTTAGGAAGTGCCATTGTTGGTTGTTCCAACGTACAGATCAGTAACGCAGAACTCAACACTAGGTTGGATTCGGTAAGTTATAGTCTTGGCGTTAGTGTCGCTAATAATTTAAAATCAAGTGGTTTTGATGAAATTCAATCCAGTGCCATGTCTGCAGCTTTTGATGATGTATTCTCGCAAAATGAAGTCAAAATTTCTGAAGAGGATGCTAATGCCATTATCCAACAATATTTCACAGAAATGAGCGAGCGAAAAAGCCAACAAGCCATTGATGAAGGACAAATATTTTTGCAGGAGAATGGACAAAAAGAAGGCGTTGTTACTACGGCTTCAGGTCTACAATACAAAGTGCTTGTCCAGGGTCAAGGCCCTAGTCCTAAGCCCACCGATAAAGTAACGGTTCACTACCATGGTACACTTATTGATGGAACGGTTTTTGATAGTTCTGTGGATAGAGGAGAGCCTACTACTTTTCCAGTTAACGGCGTTATCCCAGGATGGGTAGAAGCCCTACAGCTGATGAGCGTTGGTTCAAAATACCAATTAGTCATTCCTTCTGATTTGGCATACGGAGAAAGAGGTGCGGGTGGTGCCATAGGCCCTAATACAACATTAATCTTTGAAGTAGAATTATTGTCCATTAACTAATGGCTCTTTTACACGACTTAGAAAAACAAGGTAACTTTCTTTTTAAATACAGAGGACAGTTTCCGCTTGTCCTCTTTGTGTTGGCTATTCCTTTTTTGTATTGGACTGAAGAAGTAAGTCATGATTATCAAAGTGCTTGTACAATATTGGCTGTTATATTGTCGATCATAGGCTTTGTAATTCGGGCCTATACCATTGGCACTACTCCAAAGGGAACGTCGGGCAGAAATACTCAAACTCAATTAGCAGAACAATTAAATACAACAGGCATCTATTCACTAGTAAGACATCCTTTATATTTAGGGAATTATTTTATGTGGATTGGCATTGTTGTTTTTTCGTTCAATCTGTATTTTGTGATAGTGGTTAGTCTTTTGTACATTATTTACTACGAGCGTATTATGTTTGCAGAGGAGCGGTTTTTAGAAAAACAATTTGGACAATCATTTTTGGATTGGTCATCACAAAAGCCCGCTTTCATACCATCTTTCTCAAACTACCAAAAAAGTGATGTTCCTTTTTCATTAACAAGCGTTCTTCGTAGAGAATATTCGGGTGTTTTTGCCACAGTTATTGGCTTTGCATACGTTTTTGTTGTGCGTCACTATTTTGAAAGTCAGCAATTGATTCTGTCCAAGTCATTGCTAATTTGTCTTGCGGTTAGTGCTTTCATAGCTCTTGTTTTGAGAACGCTAAAGCGTAATACTGAATTGCTAGAAGAGGATGGGCGGTTTTAAAATCAAGTCAATCCATTTTTTATTCATCAAAAATAGTATATTTGCCGTCCAATAAACGGCGTGGTAGCTCAGTTGGTTAGAGCGTTGGATTCATAACCCAGAGGTCGGGAGTTCAAATCTCCCCCACGCTACAAAAGCGATTTTTAATTTGGGTCACTTGTAATTGAAGCGAAGGTACCCTTACAAAGATCGCTTTTTATTTTTTGGTGGCCTTTAGAGCATAAACGTATGGTAGTGACTGCTTGGCTCTTTTCTCTAAAACATATTGATTTGGTTCGCGCTCTACCATTCCATCTAGTTTGTATGGACTGTAATCAAACTCTTCAAAGGACTTGAGTTTTAACCCATTAGATTCCAACCCTTTGAATATTTCAGTGAGAGAATGGCTCCACCAGTAGTATTCGGTTTTTACTTCTTTGCCTCCATCAGTATAGCTTCCTTGCTGTTTCTCTATTTTAGTGTGTTTGTCGAAAAAGTAGCCGTATTGTGTTTCAATATCCAATAAATCAATAAGAGGATGAAACTCGACTAACAAAAAAGTACCTCCTTTTTTTAAGTGCTTTGAAACGACTTTTCCCCATTGTTGCAAATCGGGTAACCAACCCAATGCGCCATAAGAAGAATAGATAACATCGTACTCTTGATTTAGGTCAAGTTCCAAAACGTTGGATTCAATAAACTGAGCAGTCAATTGAGTTTTTTGAGCTAATTCATTGGCGGCAGCTATAGCAGACGGTGAGAAATCGACGCCCGTCACTTTTGCCCCTTTTTTTGCCCACGATAAAGTGTCTTGTCCAAAATGACACTGTAGATGAAGTAAGTACTGATTGTTGACCTCACCAAGGGCGTGCAGTTCGATAGCCTTGAGAGAGTTCTGCTCTTTTAAGAAAAGTTCGTTGTCGTAAAACTTAGAACGCAGATGAATGGGTGTTCTAGCTTCCCACGAAACTAAATTTTTTTGAATGTGAGAATTAAAATTTTGCATTTTGTAAAGTTAAATCATTTCATTTATGTCAACCATCAGCTTCAATATTAATTTAATAGTCAAATAGGGGAAATTGCCCCATCAAATTATTGACTTTTTTACGAACATTTTCAATAACAACATCATTGTCAATGTTAGTTAGAACGTCATCTATTAGGTCAACAATTTGAGGAATGGTATCTTCTTTTATGCCTCGAGTGGTGATGGCTGGTGTGCCTACTCGCATTCCAGACGTGACGAATGGTGATTTATCGTCGAAAGGTACCATGTTTTTGTTTACCGTAATGTCGGCTTTGACAAGAGTGTTTTCAGCATCTCTGCCTGTAATTCCTTTGGAACGTAGGTCTAACAACATACAGTGATTTTCGGTACCTCCAGAAATGACTTTGTAGCCTTTGTCTATAAAGCATTGAGCCATGACTTTTGCATTTTTGATAACTTGATGGGTGTATTCTTGGAATTCGGGTTTTAGGGCTTCGCCAAAAGCCACAGCTTTTGCAGCAATTACATGTTCTAGTGGGCCTCCTTGTGTTCCTGGAAAGACAGCCGAATCTAATATGTTAGACATTTTTTTAACAACGCCTTTGGGAGTTTTTAAGCTCCACGGATTATCAAAGTCTTTACCCATCATAATAAGACCACCGCGTGGCCCTCTCAGCGTCTTGTGTGTGGTAGTAGTAAGTATGTGACAGTGTGGGGCTGGGTCGTTCAAATGTTTTGCGGCTATCAATCCTGATGGATGGGATATATCAGCTAAAAGCAGTGCGCCTACTTTATCGGCAATCGCTCTAAATCGTTTGTAGTCAATATCTCTAGAATAGGCCGAAGCCCCACATATTATTAGTTGGGGTTTTTCTTCCAAGGCTGTTTTTTCTGCCGCGTCATAGTCAATAAGCCCATCTTCTTCTTTTACGGAGTAAAAGATGGGTTCATAGATTTTACCAGAAAAGTTGACGGGTGAGCCATGTGTTAAATGGCCTCCGTGAGCTAAATTGAATCCTAAGATTTTATCACCCGGTTTGAGAACTGCTAAAAAAACAGCTGCATTGGCTTGCGATCCCGAGTGAGGTTGTACATTGGCATATTCAACACCAAATAATTCTTTGACCCTATCGATGGCAAGTTGTTCTACTTTGTCAACTACTTGGCAACCACCGTAGTATCGCTTTTTTGGAAAGCCTTCGGCATACTTATTTGTTAATTCGGATCCCATGGCATCCATTACTTGTTGGCTGACAAAATTTTCGGAAGCTATCAGTTCAATTCCGTGAGTCTGACGGTTTTTTTCTTCTTCAATCAAACTAAAAATCTCTGTATCTCTGTTCATTGGTAAAAATTATCTAATTTCGTTGGGTCTTAATGAAAGAACAAAGATAGTCAATGGACAATAAAATCACTCAATTATTTAACATAAAATACCCCATCATTCAGGCCGGTATGATTTGGTGTAGCGGTTGGGAATTAGCATCGGCTGTCAGCAACGCCGGTGGCCTCGGAATTATTGGCTCGGGTTCTATGTATCCCGATATTCTAAGAGAACACTTACAGAAGTGTAAATCAAATACTAAACACCCATTCGCGGTCAATTTACCGCTTTTATACCCACAAATTGATGATCACATAGATATTATAATTCAAGAAGACGTCAATATTGTTTTTACTTCTGCAGGAAATCCTGATAAATGGACAGGCTACCTGAAAGACAGAGGAATTACTGTTGTTCATGTTGTTAGTAACGAGAAATTTGCAAAAAAAGCAGTTGCTGCAGGTGTAGATGCTATCGTTGCTGAAGGCTTCGAAGCTGGGGGCCACAATGGTATCGAAGAAACTACTACCATGTGTCTTGTGCCACACATTAGAAAAGTGGTCGATGTTCCATTAATTGCTGCTGGCGGTATTGGTTCCGGCAGAACTATGTTGGCTGCAATGGCATTGGGCGCCGATGGCGTACAAATTGGAAGTCGATTTATTGCCACGCCAGAATCTTCAGCACATCAAAACTTCAAGGAATTTATTTTAAAATCAAAAGATGGAGATACTCAATTGATGCTCAAAGAAATTACCCCAGTTCGATTGCTGAAGAATCATTTTTTTCAACAGATAATAGAGGCCTATGAAAAAGGAGCTGACAAGCAAGATTTGATCGACTTATTAGGTAAAGGACGTGCTAAAAAAGGCATGTTTTTGGGAGATGTTGATGATGGTGAACTTGAGGTTGGTCAGGTGTCGGCAACTATTGACATCATCAAACCTGCAGCCCAGGTGATTAACGAAATTATTCTAGAATTTGAAGAAGCAAAAAATAAATTGTCACAATTTAAGTTATAGTGGGTAAACGATGCTGAATTCAAATCACATATTTTATCATCTTTTTTTGTTTGTTTTTATCGTGTTTATAAATGAAGTGAATGCTCAAGACCCTGATCCACCACTTATCACACATATTAGCGTCAATCAAAGTAGCCAACAAGTAGAAATAAACTGGATAAATAGCGTCAATCAAGTGGTTGGATATATCATATATTTTCAAGATATCTCAGGTTTGTGGATACCATTGGACACTGTTCAAGGGATTTTGAATACATCTTACACCACAAGCAATGCCAACCCGCAAACGAAAATTGAAACTTACAGTGTGGTTGCCTTTGATGCTTTGGGTAATAACAGTGTGAGAAGCGAGTCCCATTCAACAATACTAGTTGATTATGACCATTCGGACTGCGATACTTCCGTATTTCTTTCTTGGAACAAATATGAAAATATGGTAGGAATAACAAGCTACCAATTAAAAATTCAAAAAAAAGAGGTGGTAAGTGGCTTAGTTATTTCTACTGACTCTGTGTCTTTATCTCTAGCAGATACCAGTTTTAACTACCCCATAGACTATTCAAGCCAGTACGTGTTCTGGGTAGAAGCACTAAGCACATCTTCCTATAAGGCTAAATCCAATCTTAAAAGAATGTTTACGACTGATGTGGAGTTACCGACCTTTTGTTACATTAACAGAGTTAGTGTAGTTGGTGAAAATAACATTGAAGTGAGTGCCATCACTAATTCTTCAGACATTGAGTTAATAAAAATTTACCGATCATATGTGCCAAATGGATTTCAGTTTTATGTGGGAAAAGCAATTGCTAATCAAGATAATGAATTTGTGTTTAATGATTTTCTAGTTTTACCACAAAGAAATGAATATTATTACACAGCAAGACCTGTGGATAAATGTGGAAAAGATTACATTTTACCAAAATTTGAAAACAGTTTGGACACTTCAGAAGCTCGAAATTTACAATTAAAAGCTATTGAAACAAATTCATCAAAGATGTCTGTGCTATGTGGACAATATGATTTTTTCTTGCAGCCGTCTCGTCTTGAATTATGGAAAAGTGTCAATGGAGAAGAGCAATTCTTGAGAGATGTTTTGCCTAATGCTGCTGAAGAGGTTTCTGTAGCCAATGATTATGGCCAGGTTTGCTTGTATCTTGTAGCCAAAGAACAAAATACCAATGTCATTAACTTGAAAGATTACGTAATTTCTAATGAGGTTTGTATATCAAAAGTACCTAAGTTTTTTATTCCTAATTCTTTTTCCCCTAACGGAGATGGTAAGAATGACTTATGGGAAGTTTTCGTTTACAAAACAAGTTCTGTTACGTCTTTTAGTCTTAACATACTCAACAGATGGGGGCAAGCGATCTACTCAACTAATTCTTTAGATGGTGGTTGGGATGGTAAAATCAACAATGCGCCGGTTACTGAAGGAATTTATTTTTATGATGTAATTATCAATTATTCGGATAATCAAATTGAGCGTCAAACAGGAAGTTTAACACTAATAAGATAGGCATTATAAACTACTCATGATTAGCGATAATTTACTACTTTTGCCACTTCTAACTTAAATATGAATCATACACAAAAAATAATAGGTGAAGGACTAACTTATGACGACGTACTATTAGTTCCCGATTATTCGGAAGTGTTACCCCATCAGGTAAATGTGTCCACTTCCTTTTCCAAAAATATCAAACTCAATATCCCTATTGTTTCGGCCGCTATGGATACTGTAACTGAGGCCAAAATGGCTATTGCCATAGCTCAAGAGGGAGGTATTGGCGTTCTTCACAAGAATATGTCCATTCAAAAGCAAGCTGCTGAGGTGAGAAAAGTAAAGCGCTCAGAAAGCGGCATGATAATAGATCCTATTACATTGCCAATTGACTCTACGGTAGGAAATGCTTTGCAAATTATGAAAGACAACAAAATTGGTGGTATCCCTGTTGTAGAAGCTAATGAAGAATTAGTTGGCATTGTAACAAACAGAGATTTGCGATTTGAAAAGAATTACGACAAAATGATTTCTGAAGTAATGACTGCCAAAGAAAAATTAGTCACTACCCAGCTTACTGATTTAGAAAATGCGCAGGACATTCTTCAAAGCAATAAAATAGAAAAATTGCCAGTAGTTGACGAAAATGACAACCTAGTAGGTTTGATTACCTACAAGGACATAATGAAGAATAAAACACAGCCTAACTCATGTAAAGATATGTACGGTCGATTGCGCGTTGCAGCAGCTGTTGGCGTTACCAAGGATGTTTGCGAGCGTGTCACAGCATTGGTTGGTGCTGGCGTTGATGCTGTAATTGTTGATACGGCACATGGCCACAGCAAAGGTGTAATTGATGCTGTCAAATTGTTAAAATCAGAATATGACATAGATATAATAGCAGGTAACATAGCAACCGGTGCAGCAGCTCTAGCCCTTGCAAAAGTAGGTGTTGATGGTGTTAAAATTGGTATCGGACCTGGATCTATATGCACTACAAGAATAATTGCAGGAGTGGGAGTGCCACAGTTATCTGCCATAATGGATGTTTCCAATGCATTAAAAGGAAGTGGAATACCGCTTATAGCAGATGGTGGTGTACGATATTCGGGCGATATTGTAAAGGCTCTAATAGCTGGTGCTCATTCTGTAATGCTTGGCTCAATTTTTGCTGGAGTAGAAGAAGCCCCTGGGGAAACTGTTATTTTTGAAGGTCGAAAATTTAAAACTTATAGAGGAATGGGTTCAGTAGAAGCTATGAAGGCGGGTTCGAAAGATCGCTATTTTCAGTCCGAGCAAGAAAATGCTAAAAAGCTTGTTCCTGAAGGTATTGTGGGTCGTGTGGCCTTTAAAGGCCGTCTTAATGAGGTAGTTCATCAACTCATTGGTGGGTTGAAAGCTGGGATGGGCTATTGTGGAGCCGATAAAATTTCTAAATTAGCCGATGCGAAATTCACAAGAATAACTTCGGCTGGTATGATTGAGAGTCATCCTCACAATGTGAGTATAACAAAAGAAGCACCAAACTATAGTAGATAATTATTAACTTAATACTTTGAAAAATGAATAGAATTTTGACTTTACTTAGCCTGATTGTCGTTACAAACGTAAGCATGGCTTCTAACAACACCATTTTAAACGATCAATCCGATGAGAAAGTCGTTATGACAGTTGGAAACGAACAAGTAACTCTTCAAGAATTTGAAACAATTTTACGTAAAAATAATGCCAATCAACAACTAGATCAAAAATACTTGGATGATTACGCTGACTTGTTCGTCGACTTCAAAAGAAAGGTGCTTTATGCTAAAGAAAATAAAATGGATACTTCCACTTCTTTCAAATCAGAGCTTGCTGGCTATAGAAAGCAACTTGCCAGACCCTATCTGACAGACCAGTCTGCAGAAGATGAATTAATAAATGAGGCCTATGAACGTATGAAATACGAAGTCAATGCCAGTCATATTTTAATTTCTTTAGATGCTAACGCCAGTCCTGAAGATACTCTTGCTGCGTATAATAAAATCAACGATTTGAGAATTTCAATTGTAAACGGCCAAAACTTTTCAGAAGTAGCTAAAATTCATTCAAATGACCCTTCTGCAAAAACTAACAACGGAAACCTTGGCTATTTTTCTGCATTTAGAATGGTGTATCTTTTTGAATCCATGGCGTTCAATACTCCAGTTGGCAGAGTATCAGAACCGTTTAGAACTCAATTTGGCTACCACATCCTTAAGGTAAATGATAAACGTCCCAATAGAGGGGAGGTAAAAGTAGCTCACATAATGATTGAAGAGCGCAACGATGCAACACCAAAAGAGTTATCTGCTAATCAAGAAAAATTACAACAATTGTTGGAATCTCTTGAAAGTGAAACAACCTTTGAAGAAATGACTAAGTTTTCTGATGATAAGGGATCTGCCAAAAATAATGGTGAGCTCCCTTGGTTTGGCACTGGACAAATGGTCACGGAGTTTGAACAAGCCGCCTTTGAGTTAGAAGCAATTGGTGAGGTTTCTAAACCTGTCAAAACAATGTATGGCTGGCATATAATCAAACTACTTGATAAAAGAGGAATCCCAAGTTTTGAAGACTCCCAAGCTAAAATTAAAAGAAACATAAAAAGAGATGCCCGTTCAAACAGAGGTGTAGAGTCATTGATTAAAAGAATCAAAAAAGAATACAATTTCAGCGATTACACCTCAAGAGGTCAAAAGCAGCGATCCAATGATTTTTATATATCAAGATTAAATCACCTTAAATTTGATTATGAAGGTTCTAAATCTCTACTTGAACCATTTTGTGACATCAACTACAAAGAATGGGATAGACTTTTTTACAAAACAGATGGCTTGACAATGTTCAAATTAGACGGTATTTCATACACACAAGACGATTTTGCTGATTACCTAGCTAAAAATAAAATAAAGGCAGATTCTGCTAACTCATGCCAAGAAGTTCATAAAAAGTACAAAGAATGGGTAAACAAAACTTGCTTAGATTACGAAGATTCACAACTAGAAAATAAGTACCCTGAGTTTAAAGCCTTAATGAACGAATACCATGATGGCATACTGCTATTTAACTTAATGGACGAAAAAGTATGGTCCAACGCCGTAAACGACACTGTCGGTTTACTGAACTACTACAACCTTACAAAAGAACAATACTCTTGGGATGAAAGAGCCGAGGCCAAGGTGTATACTTCAATTGATGAGTCAATCTCCAACCGTGTAAGATCACTACTAAACAACCGATTTAACTCTAGTATTCTTACAGCAGAAGAATTTAATTTTATGGAATTTGGTAAGGGGGAATTTTACTTGAGTGACGAGCGTATTTTAAACTTGGTGAACCGTTATGACGCCAATCGACTAAAGATTAGTAATAAAACTTTTTCCAAGGGTGACAGCGAAGCCTTAGATAGTCATTGGTATAAAGGTCTAACTGAAAACGAACAAAACCTCGATGGAAGTATTTTCTTCGCTGATGTGCAAAAAGTAAAAACAGGTGGCTTAAAGTCATACGAGGAAGCAAGAGGCGAAGTTATCACCAATTACCAAAACTATCTTGAAGAAAAGTGGGCCAGTGAATTGGAAAAAAAATACCCTGCAACTATTAACAAAAAAGTCCTTTACTCAATAACAAAGGATTAAGCATTTTATGGAAAAAGGGGTAGGAATTTTAATATTTGTTATTAGTCTATATTCCTGTCTTTACTTTGACTCTAACTCTGATATATTCGTTGCTAAGTTTCAAAATAGTACACTTTATTATAATGATATTCAACATTTAGTGCCTTCTGGCTTACAGAAAAATGATAGTATAGAGTTGGTTCATTCAATACGAGAAAAATGGGTTAAAGAACAGCTATTACTTAATAAAGCAAAGCTGAATCTTCCGCTTTCTCAACAGGAGGTAAGGAGTCAAGTTGTTAGCTACGAAAACGCATTGATTATTCACGCTTATCAAAAAGAATTAGTAAATCAAAAGTTAGATACTTTGGTTAATGAATCAGATATAAATCAGTACTATGAAAATAATAAAACCAACTTTATATTAGACAAAGACATTGTTACAGTGAATTTTATAAAGCTGAACAAAGAAGTACCATATCTTTGGAAAATGAGATCATTATTCACCAAAACCGATGAGGAGAGTATGCTCAATTTGGAAGACTACTGTTACCAATTTGCACAATCTTACTTTTTAAAAGATAATTGGCAATATTTGAATGATGTTTTATTAAGTTTGCCAAATGATTTTTCTTTTTCTAATTCGACACTTTATGAGGGAAAGTCTATTGAATTAACCGATCATAATTTTCATTATTTTTTGTACATCAAAAAATATAGATCCAAAGGAAACGTTTCACCATTAAGTATGGTCCAAAATCAAATTATATCCATAATTATAAACAGACGAAAAATAGAATTTTTAAAAAGCGTAGAAAGTGAACTTTATCAAAGTGCGCTTTCTAGTAACCAAATATCATATGATCAGAAGTAGTTTTTTATTAATTTACCTTTGCTTTTTTAATTTATCTGTTTTTTCACAACAAGTGGTTGAAGGCATTGTTGCTGTAGTTGGTGATAAAATCATTCTAAAATCAGCTATAGAATCACAATACTTACAACTTAGGCAACAGGGCGTCATTTTTGATGAAAAGGAAATAAAGTGTCAAGTTTTGGACGAATTGATTCTTCAAAAACTGTTGTCTCACCATGCAGAAGTAGATAGTTTAGAAGTAACAGAGGATGAGGTAAACAATACTATCAATCAACGGTTAGACTATTTTGTTAGTGAATTAGGGTCAGAACAAAAGGTTGAAAAATATTTCAAAAAATCCATATCAGAAATCAGAGAAGAGTTCGCATTTTTGATTAAGGAACAAATGCTAGCACAAAGGATGGAAAGCCAGATTACCTCCAATGTTAGTATAACCCCTTTAGACGTTCAGAAGTTTTTTAACAGAATTCCAAAAGACAGTTTGCCAATTTTTCCAGAAGAGATCCATATATCACAAATTATCGTCTACCCAAAAGTTGACGAATATGAGCGCAAGCGTCTTATCGACAAGCTAAATGATTTTAAGAAGAGAATACAGAATGGCGAAGATTTTTCATTTTTGGCATCCTTGTACTCTGATGACGGATCAGCTAGTCAAGGTGGTGATTTAGGATTTGTCAAAAAAGGGAAATTTGTTCCAAAGTTTGAGTCGGCAGCCTTTCGTTTACAAGAAGGAGAACTTTCAGATATTGTTGAAACAAAATTTGGTTTTCATCTTATTCAGATGGTCAAGCGACGTGGTGAGCAATTTAATGTTCGCCACATTCTTTTAAAGCCTAACATAAGTAAAGAATCTATTTTTAATGCTAAAACCAAGCTAGATAGTTTGACGACTTTAATGGAAAGAGATACTTTAAGCTTTGAACAGTTAGCTTTACGTTATTCGGAGGATGAGTCAAAAAATAATGGAGGAGTAATTGTCAATCCAAAGACAGGCTCATCAGCTTTTGTATTAGAAGACCTTTCTATTGACATTTCTACAACAATTGACGGCTTAGCTCAAGGACAATACTCATCAGCTACAGTATTTAATACATTGGATGGTAGAAAATCGTGCCGTGTTATTTATGTTGATAAAATAATCGAAGAACACGAGGCTAACCTTAAAGACGATTATGACCGTATTTATACAGTAGCTCTTCAAGAGAACAAAGCCAAAGCACTTGAAACATGGAAACTCAAAAAAGTAAAGGAAACGTTTATTGATGTCAAAGACGATTACAATTGTAATTGGAGTGAAAGTTTGAAATATTAAATATAATGTCAGAGGTTAAAGAGTTAGATAGTTTTAAGAAATCATACGAAGATTTTAGATTAGAAATAGGAAAAGTTATTGTCGGGCAGGATCTAGTGGTTAAAAATGTACTGATTTCAATATTCAGTCAAGGTCATTGCTTACTGGTTGGTGTTCCTGGCTTGGCCAAAACACTACTAGTGCAGACTATTTCCCAATGTTTAGGGCTAGATTTTAAGCGTATTCAATTCACACCAGATTTAATGCCTTCAGATATTATTGGATCTGAGATTTTAGATGAAAATAGACAATTTTCGTTTAACAAAGGCCCTTTATTTTCAAATATAATTTTAGCCGATGAAATTAACAGAACCCCTCCCAAAACACAAGCTGCCCTTTTGGAGGCAATGCAAGAAAAAGCTGTAACGGCATCGGGTAAACAATACCAGCTTTCAAAACCGTTTTTTGTGTTAGCTACCCAAAATCCCATTGAGCAGGAGGGGACATATCCATTGCCAGAAGCTCAACTAGATCGATTTATGTTTAATGTTGTGTTAGATTACCCCTCTTTTTCTGAAGAGGTAGAGGTTATAAAAAACACGACATCTAACAAACAGGTAACATTAAATACGATTTTGGATTCCGATCAAATTCTTAAATATCAAAAATTAATTCGTAAAATTCCAGTCGCTGATAATGTTGTTGAATATGCTGTGAAGCTGATTGGAAAAACACGTCCAAAATCAGATCATGCCTCTGACTTTGTCAATAAATTTATTGCTTGGGGTGCTGGCCCAAGGGCTTCTCAGTTCTTAGTTGTTGGAGCTAAATGCCATGCTGCTATTAATGGCAAGTATTCTCCAGATATTGAGGATGTCCAAGCCGTTGCTGAGCCAATATTAAGGCATCGAATAGTCAAAACATATATGGCAGATGCAGAGGGTGTAAGTATCGAACAAATCATTCAAGAATTACTCTAAATGATACTTCCAATAGTCGCTTTTGGAACTCCTGTGCTAAAGCAAAAAGCTAAAGTCATTTCACAGGATTACCCCATGCTTAAAAAATTGATTGAAGACATGTTTGAAACCATGTATGCAGCCAATGGTGTTGGTCTTGCTGCTCCGCAAATAGCCAAAAGCATTCGCTTATTTATTGTTGACGGCAGTCCATTTTCAGATGAGCAAAAGGATATGGAAGATTTCTGTAAAGTATTCATTAATCCTGAAATTATTAGTGAGCAAGGCTCCGAGTGGGATTTCAACGAGGGGTGCTTGTCCATTCCAACTGTTAGAGAAGATATTAGCCGAAAATCAAAGATTCGCATCAAATATCAGGATGAAAACTTTAACACCATTGAGGAAACTTATGATGGTACAAAAGCAAGAATAATTCAGCATGAATACGATCATTTAGAGGGCATATTGTTTACCGATTATTTGAGCCCTCTAAAAAAACGCCTTCTTAAAAGAAAGCTAAGCAACATTTCAAAGGGAAAAGTCAAGGTTGATTATCGAATGAAATATCCCCAAATTAAGGTGAGGTAGTTTGTTTTTTTTGATAGATTTCAACAAAAACCCTATTTTTTTCAAAGCGTTTTATGAGAAGGTAATTGGTTTCTATTGCTAAAAGATCCTCATCCGATAAATTAAAAACATTTGAATAAAAAACATATTCTTCTTTGCCTGAAAAACCAATAAATGAACGGTAGTCATTATTTAAATCAATATTGTCAATTTTGGTTCGGTTTGGAAAGAAAGTGGCTGTTTCATTTATAGTAATACCATCTTTATCCAAAAAATCGATTGCTTTTTTTCTCAATTTCCAATAGGGTAGGTGCGCAAGTGAAGCATCCCAACCTTGAGATATTTTTTTGGGATATATAATGAAATTACCCAACAACAATGAGCCAAATAGAATGAAATAGATAAAATGTTTTCTTTTGAATTGATTTAAAATGATGAAGGTAAGTAATGAAAATGATAGATATGATGGTATAAAATACCGATGACCCATAGGGTTTTTCATCAAAAGAGAAATGAAATATATTATAAAAGTGGAAAAAATAAATATGATAAAAATTGGTCTTAGTTGATTCCAATTTAGTTGTTTGCGTTTGAAAAGATAGGTAATAATTACAAATCCAAACAAAGCATATCTTCCAAAATCTAAGAACCGATGACCCAGAACTAGGCTATTAGAAAATAAGTTAGCGAAAAAATGTTCGCTAGAATCAAACTGCCAAGCGTTTCCCCAAACTTCCTCTGGATTATCGCTTATCCATCCTTTAAATACCAATCTAAAAGTAATATATAAAAAGGCGGGTAGAGCGCCTAGTAGATAAGTTAATATTGTTTTGCGATTAAAGAATTGGTATATTTTTTTTTTATAAACGAACAAAGACAATATAATATCAACTAAAAAGATACCACCACACAGCATCATACCACGATAACTGGCTAATCCTAAAAAGGATAAGCCAGTTAACTTTAGAATTTTATTTGATTTCAATAAACCATTAAGTGCTAAGAAAAAGAAAAAAAGTTGTATGATTTCTGGATTGACAAGTATTAATTGTGACAAAAAGGTAGGATCGGCAATTACAAATAAAAATCCTAATAATTGTGAATTTTTATTTTTAATAAAATGACTAACAAACAAATAAATTTGAAATAATGTGCCGAATACAAAGGGTATCATTGTCATATGTGAAGTTGTCAATGATTTTCCAAAAATGCTCCAGCTGATAGCTAGTAGGGTAGCCAAAAATGGGGGGTGTCCTGGGTCACTCTCATTTGGTATACTAAGCCAGTTAAAAATACCATTGTCCAATAAGTTTAGACCCATTTTAGAAGCAAACAATACGTTGTCCCAAAACATACCAACGTTAATAAAACTAATTTTTATGACTATGCTTAGCAGTAAAATTGAAGCGATTTTTGAGTATTTCATTTTATTTGGATGACCAAATTAGTATTCTAAAATTAGACAAATAAACCAAAACAAAATTTAATATCATCTACTTTTAACCCTATGTTTTCTTTTTGTAATAATAATATAGATATGAATGTAATACTAGCATTTTTGTTATCATTTAATTCATACTATTCCAAAAGAAATTTTTCAGATATTCATTGAGTTTCATTTACTAATTTTACAAAATATAAGCCTTTTTGCATGTTATTAGGTTACTAAATTTTCAGATTACTTTTGTTGAACTCTTGTTTTGCGACAGTTTTACCCCTTAAGTCAATAAACTCTATAATAATATTACTATGATTCCAATATCTCATATTATCGACTGATACGTTAAATATATTATTAGGTTTGATAGGGTTGGAGTATATGGTGATTTTGTTAGTATAAGTTAGTTCACCTGTTGATAACTAGCTATTACATTCATTGACAAGTGCTTGAAGGTTATTTTTAGGTTTAGGCGACCACCTATAATTGTGATTCCGTCCAATGAGCTAATACTGTCAACGCCATTCAATATAAAATCATGTGCCAAAACAGCAGCACTGTTTTGATTTGATTTAGAGAGGTCAGTAAAGTTTTGACAGAGCACTGCATACAATAATACAATTGCACCAGCGATATGAGGAGTTGCTCCAGATGTTCCGCAAAACACACTTTAGGTAATATTTTTTTCTGATAACGTGTAGGTAACCTTTCCAGGTTCTCCTAAATCAATGGAAGTGGCTACGTCCGGCTTGTAATACTTTTTTATCGTTGTTGTTTGTATCTTGCTTTAAATCTAGTAGTACTTGGTTTGGTAATTCTGTATTAGAAGGTTGATGAGACATACTCCCACTGAACATTAACAATAAACCGAAAAAATAAAATGCTTTAAGTATGAATGTCATAGCTTACAAATTACCTATCGGAAATAAGAAATTAATCTTAAAATGATAGATTATGGAGTAATTTTTTTTAAATCCCTACATGTAGTAGAGAAAGAGGGTTGTTGGTAAGTGATCGAGACAGGATTCGAACCTGTGACCGTCTGCTTAGAAGGCAGATGCTCTATCCAGCTGAGCTACTCGACCGATATTTAAAGTGTTTTTATTAAAAAACTGGAGGGCAAATGTAATTATTTTGAGATTATATTCAAAACTTTAGTGGGGTGTAACTGTCGTTTAAATTTTTAGTTTTTTTTAAAAAAAACGAAGCCTAAAAAAAAACCTATTTTTTTTAGAAAACCTAAATGAAGTATTCAATTTATATTTTCTGTGCTGTGTTATTTCTTTATTCGTCTAACTTGCAAGCGCAAGAAAGAAATTGCGTTACTACAGAGTATAATTTACAATTGCTCAATGATAATCCAGAATTCGGTCAAAAGCTAGTAGATCTCGAGCAAGCTACCAATCACTACAGTGAAATTTTATCACTTCTTAGTACTACCTCAGAAATCTATACTATTCCTATTGTTGTTCATGTATTATATAATTCTGATTCAGAAAATATTTTAGATGATCAAATATTTTCTCAGATTGATTCTTTGAACAAGGATTTCAGAGCCCAAAACGCTGATATTTCAACTGTGCCTGACGCATTTCAGCCAGTTGTTGCAGATGTTGGTATAGAATTTTGTTTTGCTAGTGTTGATCCTCAAGGCAACCCTACTGATGGTATTAATCGAGTTTTTACTTCAACTACGTCTTTTTCGTACTCTGGAAATGATATGAAATTTTCATCATCAGGGGGCGTTGATGCTTGGAATACGTCAGATTATTTGAATATTTGGGTTTGTAACATGAATGGCGGAATATTAGGATTTGCTCAATTTCCCGGTGGAAGTGCCGCAACTGATGGCGTGGTGGTGGATTACGAATACTTCGGCTCAATTGGTTCTGCGACTTACCCCTATAATTTGGGGCGTACATTAACACATGAAGTAGGCCATTGGCTCAACCTCAGGCACATTTGGGGAGATAGCTATTGCGGTGACGACTTTGTCGATGATACACCTACTCAAGAAACCTCTAATGGTGGTTGTCAAACATTTCCTCATGTGACCTGCAATAATGGCCCTAACGGTGATATGTTTATGAATTACATGGACTACTCCTACGATTCATGTCTAACAATGTTTACGACTGGCCAAAAGAATAGAATGATTGCCGCATTAACAACTTCAAGAAGCAGTTTGTTAGATTCGGACGCCTGTTCTTTTGAAATTAGTGGTTGTACTGACCCCTCACAATTTAATTTTGACTCCCTCGCTGAAATTGACGATGGCAGTTGCATTCCTTTTGTCTATGGTTGTATGGATTCAACTCAATACAACTATAACCCTTTTGCTAACTTTGATGACCAAAGCTGTATTCCATTTATTTTAGGCTGTATCGATAATACTCAATTTAATTTTAATCCGATAGCTAATACAAATGATGATAGTTGTATTCCTTACATTTACGGTTGCACGGACGAAACTCAATTCAACTTTGACTCACTTGCAAATACCAACGATGGAAGCTGTATTCCATTTATTTTCGGCTGTATCGATAATACTCAATTTAATTTTAATCCGTTAGCTAATACAAATGATGATAGTTGTATTCCTTACATTTACGGATGCACAGACGAAACTCAATTCAACTTTGACTCACTTGCAAATACCAACGATGGAAGCTGTTTAGCATTTGTTTATGGATGTAACGATTCATTAGCAAATAACTTTAATTCTCTCGCCAATACTAATGATGGAAGCTGTGAATATGACTGTAAAAACGTAAACCTATCCGTCACAACGGATTTTTGGGGTTATGAAACTTCTTGGACTTTGACTAATGAACAAGGAAGTATTGACTCTATTTCTGTAAACTCCTACGATAATCAGACCACTTATAATTATTCCTATTGTTTATTAGATGGGTGCTATGAATTTAGTATCTCAGATACCTATGGTGACGGAATTGAAGGTTATGATAATAATCCTAACGATGACGGTTTTTATTCCATTACCAACAATAGTGGAGATATTTTTATTCAACTACTTATTCCTAATTTTGGAACCAATGAGACCCAAACATTTTGTGTGGAAATTATTGAGGGCTGTACTGATGTTTTGGCTGTTAATTTTGATTCAAATGCAGACATTGATGATGGAAGTTGTCAATATCAAATTGATTTTTGTGAGTTAGCTCCAGTTGGTGATAATTGGCAGTCATTATCTTCTTATTCGGCGGAAAGTAGGCATCATCCCATTACTTTTTCTAGCAATAGATATGGCTTTGTGATGGCAGGTAATACAGCTTCTGGTACTTACCTTAAGGATGTGCACAGGTATGATTCTCAAACAGATTCATGGGAACAATTAGCTGATTTTCCAGGAAACCCTACTGGTTTTGGTTATGGGGTTTCTAATGGGAACAAAGCGTACGTTGGTTTTGGACGAAATAGCACTTCATATAATACAGATTGGTGGGAATATGATATCAACAACGATTTCTGGACTCAGTTGGCATCATTCCCCTCTGATGGACGAATTCATCCTGCAATGGTATTAGTAACTAATAGAGTGTATATGGGAATGGGAAATAACTCCAGTGGAAATTTAAATGACTGGTGGGAGTATAATATTGATACTGATGAGTGGATACAACATGCTGATTTCCCTCATGGAGCGAGGCATCATCCTTTTTACTTTGATATTGGTGATTACGCTTACGTTGGATTTGGCCATGGTAATTCAATTAACAACAACTATAACATACACAGCGATTTTTATCGATATCAACATGAAAATGATTCATGGACCGAAATAGCTGCTTTTCCAGCAGAGGGTAGAGTAGCTGGCACCCAGTTTTCATTTAATGGTAAAGGATATGTGTTGAGTGGCGATGGGGACAATCACAGCTATATGGAATGTGGTCAATTCTGGAAATATAATCCTGAAATAAATAATTGGACACAATTAGAATCACACCCAGGTTATTCGCGATGGGCACCCGGAAGTTTTGTTATTAACTGTGATGTGTATTTCACATCAGGATATGACAGACAAACTACTACACTACACAATGATTTGTATTCGTTTAGCTTATCTCAAAATTGTGGATGCACTGATTTATCAGCCAACAACTACGACCCTAATGCTACTGAAGATGATGGTAGTTGTATCTATACAATCTTAGGATGTACTGATCCAACTGCCGACAACTTCGATCCATTAGCCAATGCTGATGATAGTAGCTGT
>JAYYZE010000006.1:0-60086 GCA_036340235.1 Bacteroidota bacterium | reverse complement strand
GCCAAAGAGCCACCATTTAATCTGATGGCCATGGATGAACCATCCAGTTCGTCCAATGTTGAACCGTCACCAACTGTGAAGCCTTCAATACTCATATCAACAGAAACTGTAAGAGAATAAGTTGGCATCGGGTATTCGCATAAACCATCGTCTTGAGTAGCATTGGCATTGTAATTAGTAGCCAACGTATCAGTACATCCTTCGACAACTTCTGGAAAAGTACATGAAGAATCATCTACGTTCGCCTCGGAATTATAATTAGTAGCTAATGTGTCTGTACATCCATAAAGACATCCGTCAGCCAATGGACTAGCAAAAATTTCAGTTTCTACATCCGAATAATAGGTTCCTGTGTAAAATCCGACTGAGATTGAGGATAATGACCAATTGTTGGCGTCATTATTATCTGCCGATAAGTCACAGAATTGAATTGAATTACCACTTCCGTCGGCTTCAACTGGCCAACCGTTGTTATCGTCATAGTCAACCAATATTATAGTGTCACCAACTGTGTTAACACATTGTAATAGTTCTCCATTATTAGACAAACTGCCTGAGCTATATTCAAAGTTGGGTGCTATACCAAAAAATCCTTGAAATCCGCAACCATATGCAATAGTATCACAACCACCGCTAGAACCGGTGTAAGCTATTTTTGATAAAATCATTCGATCACCTGGAGCAAGAGTTGCCTCAGGGAAAGTAAAGTCAAATCCCTCATTGAATACTAATCCACCGAGATTGGCGTCAGATTCTCCATTATTTATAACTTCAATAAATTCTAGATTGTCATAGTAACCCGGATCGTTATACATGATCTCAGTGATAACTAGATTAGGTTGGCTGTTATTAAAGAAAAATGAAACAGATGTTTGATCAATAACATTACCACTGAAATCTTCAGTTGCTGAAATAGTAATTTGATTTTCAACACCAGAAATCAAAGAAGATGACAGATTAAGAACGACTGTATCATTGCTTATTATTGATGAACCAACAAGTAATCCATCGTAATTTCCAGCAAGGTTGATAGGCTCTGTGAACACTAAGGTTACTTGTTCGGCGTCAAACGCAGTTATTGAAACAAGAGCTGGGGGCACAATATCTCCAACAGGACAAGCTTCTCCAGGATTTGCGTAAAACTGCGGGTAACCAGTCATTCCAAGAGCACTCAGAGTAGAATCAGAGGCATCAACTGCATTTGTTACAGAAGGAGACAAAGACCAATTTGTAGGATCATTGGGGTCACTTGAGGGATCACAAAGACTAATTGAGTAACCATCACCATCAGCCTCAGAAGGCCATCCGTTATTATTATCGTAATCAACAGATATAATGGTATCACCAACTGTATTTACACATTGAAGAGTTTCACCATCATTTAACAAACCTCCCGTATTGTATTCAAAATCAGGAGCAAATCCAAAATAGCTTTGAAATCCACAACCGTATGGAAGCGCGCCACATGCATCGTTAAAGAAAAAAGCGGATTTAGCAATTACGACAAATTGACCAGCCTGTAGGTCATACTCTGGAAAACTGAATGCAACACCATCACTGAATTCTAATCCACCAAGTGGGTAAGTTTCAGAACCGTTATTGTACACTTCAAAAAACTCAAGGTTGTCATAAATTCCGGGATCATTATAATTGATTTCAGTTATCTCAAGTATTCCAATAAAATCATTGTGTACTAAATCATTAGAAACGTCTGAACCAACGTTACCAGCAAAATCTACTACTTCATTAACATTTACATTAAAATAGTCGCCGTCTGTGAGTGATGAAGCTAACACCACTACCAACTGATCAGATCCATTACCAAAATACGTACTGTCAATTGTGTAACCTTCAATACTGACATTAGCACTTTGAATTTCTTCAGAGAAAGTAAGAATAATTGTTTGATCGTTGTCAACTGTAGCGGATTGAAGACTGGGCGAAATAAAATCTCCCTCATCATAAAACAACTGAATATCGTCGAGACCTGCCCAATCATTTTCACCTTCTTGAGTTGCTCCTATTCTAAATCTTAGGTAGGTAATTGTATCTGGTAAGTCGATTACAAAATTTACCCATTGATCATTTGTATTTTTAGATAAAAAAGCAGAATATTCATAACTTGTATCAATACTTGAATCCCAGTTACTATGCCAGGTTGTATCGTTGTCAAATTGTAACTCATAGGCCATGAAATCAGGACCGTCAAATTCATGTACTAAGTAATTGAAAGACAATTTTAAATCAGACGGTGATGGCTGAGGTATTGGGGTGCTCATCATCGTAATGTAGTGATAGTAGTTTCCAATTAATGGTGGATTACCATTAGGGTTTTCAAGATCTTGGAAGGCTAAATAGGACGTACCTTCAGTGGCGCTCATACTTAAGAAAGGAGTGTTTAATATTGCAAATACGTCACTGTTTTGAGAAAAATCGTAAAATGCGGGATAACTGGAGTATGCCCAATTACCAGCATCTTCTTCGAACCCTTGTGTTAACAAAGGAATTTGGGCGTTTATCGTCGTAAAGACGAATACAAACGCAATTAATAAAAAATGTTTCATAATGATTTGTTAAAGGTTGTATAGGTTAGCAAAAATCTAATTATAAATTGAACGTACAATTACAACTTAGTTATATAATTGTAAAGTAATTTCAAAATACATTAAATTTATGTAAACTAAACAAAAAAACTAATATTAAAATTTAACAACTTTGAAAAATCTGTTGTTTATTTTTAACATGTAAACGCCTGCCATCAAGTCTGAGGTGTCCATTTTTTGTTGAAAAGTTTCACTAATTATCAATTGACCATTAAGTGAATAAATTGCCGAGTTTTGAGGTACTGTTAACTCGTCTTTAAATGGATTTGGATAAAAAACGTAAGGGTTGTTTTTTTCAAAAATATCGGAGGTCTGAAAACATCCTGTCTTTGGTGTAGCGTAGACATAGAAGCTTAATGTCTGATTTGTGTTTGAGATATCTGGACCATTATATGTAAAATCTCCAATTTCAGAAGAAGCAAACCAGTGGGAGCCAATGTTATTATCTAGTGTGTAATCACAAAACTCTAATGAGTGGCCAAATCCATCCACTTCTTGTTGATGCCATTCGTCGGTTGGAAAATATTCTACTTCATCAACAATTTGACCGTTAGCATCAGACAATTGTAAAATTTCTCCATTGTTATTTAACGAGACTGATCCGGTGTCTGACCAACCAAAAACATCAGTATCCGAAAGGTTAAATACGTTTTTTAAGGTTTGAGGAAACTTACAAACAACTACATAAGATTCCGATGCAAGTGTATATTGAGGAAATGTAAATGACACTCCATCAGAAATAGAATAATTAGTCAAATCAATGGGTTGATTAGAGTAATTATAAAACTCAACAAACTCTAGACTATCAACACCACCGCCTGGATCATTATACATAATTTCAGAAAAAACAATTTGTGCTTCTAGTTTACAACAGACAAAAAAAGTGATTGCGAATAGGTAATATTTCATTAATACAATATTGGTTTATTTCAATGCATCAAATATCACGAATTTTAAACTATTATCAAACAAATTATATGGTATTAAAAGTCAAAACCATAAAATAGGCAAACAGTTGACAATTATAAACCATAACTTAATGTTTCTATCACACAATTTATTTTAAAAAACTATTTTTTACTTTTATTAATAGATTCAATCATTTTTGCAATGAAGTTTATTTAAATAACATGTATATTGATATTAGCAACTATATGTTAAAAACTAAATTAGTTGTTCATTAAGTTTACAGGTTTATTTTTTCATTTTTAATGAGTGTTTACAGAAAACCCTAATTCTATTAAAAAAATTACAGCTGGCGGATTAGTTTTTAATATTAAAAACGAAATTTTACTTATCAAAAAAAAGAACCTTTGGGATCTTCCAAAAGGGAAATTAGATTTTTTGGAAACTTTAGAAAACGCTGCTATAAGGGAAGTCGTGGAAGAAACTGGAATTGATGAAAGATATTTAAAGCTTATAAAACCAATTACATCAACGGACTACTTTTCTAAAAAAAACGGAAAAAAACATCATAAAAAAGCCAATTGGTTTTTAATGAAATACTATGGCAATGATATGACTTTATTCCCTGATCAAAGTGAATCAATTCAAGATGCAATATGGGTTTCATTTGAAAACTTACCACTCTTTTTAAAAAACTCAAGAAAATATGTCAGCGAAGTAATTACTGCCTTTGATTTTAATTAAATCTTAATTCGACCATGAGTATAAAATATTATAATGCTTTTCAGAATATAACAGATGCTCAATATCAACAAGAAAAGTTTAGACTTCAAGTAGAACTTTTAAAACTCCAAGAATGGGTACTAAAATACAATAAGCGTATTGCTATTGTCTTTGAAGGAAGAGATGCAGCTGGAAAAGGTTCAGCCATTAAACGAATAGTAGAAAATTTAATGAGCAAACACCACAGAATTGTGGAAATTGGCTCACCTACCAAAAAACAAAACAAAAACTGGTTTAAGACTTTCGAGATACAACTTCCCAAAGATGGAGAAATTGTGTTTTTTGACAGATCTTGGTACTCGAGAGCTATGATTCAACCGACCATGGGTTACTGTACTGAGTCACAGTACCAATACTTTATGTCTAAAATCAACAAATGGGAAAAAAGACTTATTAAGAGTGGTTTAATTCTTATTAAGTTTTATTTATCTGTTGATAAAAAAACACAGCTAAAGCGTTTCCACATTAGAAGAAATCATCTTTTGAAATACTGGAAACTATCCAAAAACGACGTGTTATCCCTCAAGAAATGGGATCTGTACACTTTTTACAAGAGTAAAATGTTTGATAAAACATCAACAAAGCACAGTCCTTGGATTGTTATTAACTCAAACAATAAACTAACCGCTAGGTTAAACGCTATTAGATATATGCTTGAATCTATTGAGTACGAATACAAAAGTAACTTGGAAAGTAACTCTTGGAATATCGACAAAGAACGGAAAAAAATTATGCTAGAAGGAGTTGTTTTCGACAACCTAACTCAAGAGCAATATATGTTACTTAACGACATAAAACAGATTATATAATCGTCCATGTATAGCCATACAGTTTATATAGTGAGTTGTTAAATACTGAATAATCAGCTATTCTATTATGAGTTTTTTAGTTGAATACATATGGTCAGAATAAACTGTTATCAGATAGATGCCAGCAGAAATGCCTTGTAGGTTGATAGTTGTTTTTAAGGCATTCGAATTACTAGAATATGATTTTTCAATCATTTTCTCACCCAAATAATTACTTAACACAACGCTATACCCTTTTCTGCTTTTAGTTGCCCATTCTATATTGACTATTCCATGGGATGGATTAGGATAAACATGAAGTTGGTCCGTATAATCTATTTCTTGGATGGAGCTAGTACATAGTTGTTGGCATTCATTAAGAGAAGTGTAAAGCCCGGTTCCATCATTTGGATCTAAGCAAGTTCCGTCAAAACAAGACCAAGTTTGATCATATTTACAATCTGTACTCAACTTCCAATTGTAAAAATAATAGTAATAGGATTCATTGTCTGATGTATTTGATGTGATATTTATAGCATCAAAGACAGGAATTGGATAAGTATTTGGTGCTAAATTGTCGTTTCGGTATAGACCTTCATTATTTCCAAGAACACCAATTTTATAATCAGCACCAATGCTTAGGTTATACTCGATTGGCAACGTATTAATACCTGCAGAAAGGTTGAACTGATTTGAAAACACTTGATTATCTTGACTGTTTAAAATTTCGATTTCAACTGTAAAGCTATTTTCAGAATAGACATCGATAGTTTCAATGGTAACCTCTTTAAGGCAATCGAAGATTAAATCATAGCTATCATTGTAGTGATATCCACCAACGCCTAGTTCATTAATGTAATCAGGACCACCTTGGTTTGCAAATATAACGTTAGCAGATGGGTCATGGTTGGTGGCATTAGCATCGGTACACCCAAGTACAGCTTGGCTTTCTGTTGGTGGATTTAGTTCTAAGTAAAATATTTCTGTGTCAGCGTAAAATCCGTTTGTCAGTTCGACAGTTATGGTGGCAATTTCACCAAGGGGAACATCATCCTCAACATAGGCATCAAAACTGACATTGTTGCTGGTTTGCGACGCAATATCGCCAACCATAACACTGTTATTATCGATGGTTAAATATGAGCTACCGCTGGTTACTGTAATAGTTGAATTAGAGGAAATTGAAGAACCAATGTTGGAATAGTCAAATTGAAGTTCCAACCATTCATTCATGTCGATATTTTGGTTACCATTGCCATTAGAATCGTTAAATGACATGTCGTCAATTTGCATTACTGGTGCATGAAGAATCATTGAAAATTCCACCTCCCAACTATTATTCTGGTTATCTGTTAACACCATCGTAAAGGTTACCATTTCGTTGTCGTCAATAACATCATCAACGGTAAGTTCTAGAGCATTTTGGAGAGTGGCTGTTCCGTTGATAATATCACCCCAAAAATGGGCGTTATCCCCAATAGTCACGCTAGAGTTATCACAACTAATGGTGGAGTTTACCTGAAATGCTGTTTCAACACCAACGTTACTGAGTTCAATACTTACTGTCAAGTTTTCGCTGTAATCGGCTTGTCCGTCAGCGTCATTAAGCTGCCAATTACTCTGTGTTAGCCATGGACCCTCCGCTACCATTGGCAAAATATAGCCCATGTATGGAATTTGATTAAATCCAGTGATAGTTACAAAAATGGTATCCATTGTAGTAATAGCAGGCACATCAAACGTGTTTAGTCCGCCGTTGGATGAGCCCAACGCGATAATTTCGCCTGCCGAGGTTAAGCATATAGTGGCTTGCTGCTGATCGCATGACACTGAGATGGAATTGGTACCTATTGGTGTGAAGTTTACATGATTCACTTCCATTTGTTCTGCCGATTTAGTTCGTAACATTACCGATGGGTCGCCAAATATGGTCCATGTATCTGTCATTTCGGACCCCCCATCACCGTAGTCGTCATTCATCTTCATGCAACCATTGATTGTTACACCACCAAATGTTCGCTTTATATTGGTTTGATAAGATTCTACTAAAATATCATTCATTTCATCCTGCGCAGACATTGGTGGGTTCCAACTTTGATTAATAGTTGACATGATTACTGCAACCGCTCCCGTAGGTCTATCTGAGTCGCCATTATTAGCTCTTAGCCAAGTTTCGGCAAAACAAGTTTGTGAGGTGAAGTTCCCATTAACACAAGCCACAGAAAATATGAAAGGATGCATATCTTCGTTGTTCAAATTATTAATGTCGTTGTTGTCAAAACCCGTTGTAGCAAAGGAAACGTCACTGCCGTGGCCAGTGTAGTTAATTAGTCCAATACCATCATTGATAAGATTGGCTAAATCACCGCTGTTAGGATTTCCTGCTTCATCAATTGAGCCAACATAAGGCCCTCCTTCATAAAGTTCATCAACATCAGTATATGTGAATGCTAGCAAATCTTGTTTGATATTCATGTTGTGGTGCCAATCGGCTTCACCATTATCACCAAAACCAGTTGGAGGATTGTTAATGTCAGTAGATTCTGTTCCATCTTCCGAACCAATACCAACTGCCTTGGCTGCCCATGTATCAGAAGCGCTGGGAGTCTTTTCATATTCTAGAGTTCGGTTAACCATAGTACTGACATGTTCTGTAGTTTCAGCGGAAAATCTTCCGATAAAAAGATCAGGATAATGATCATCACCAACTAAGTAAGTGTACTCATTATCAGAGTCACCAGCGGAGGTGGAAGAAGATGGAACATAATCGTGATCACCTACCAGCAGAACATAGGTGAGGTTTGGATGCTCATCAACATATGTAACAATGTAGTTTTTAATGTCTGTTGCGTTTTGACCAATATCCATAATATCAACTATCTCATTTTGAATTCCTGACAATAATTTCCAGTCTGAAAAATCACTAATTGCATCAATGAAGTTGGGATGAGATATGATAAGCATCTCACCTCCTTCTTCAAGTGACTCATACATTAGAGCGCTCGACTGTTCATAATTTATGAAATGCGATTTGATGAGTTCTTCAAAGTCTTTGGTAAGATTTAATTGTATATCATTAACATTTTCAACATTTTCTGTAAAATGCGATACAACAAAGTCGATTTCTGTATAAACTTTTAGCTGTTTGGTTACTGGGTTATACTGAAAAGGGGTCACATTTATAACTTGACCTCTTACGCTTCTAATGTTGAATGGGTCTGATAAAGTAACAATAGAGGCTGGGTAAAAGGCATCATAGCTGTAAACATCTGCTTTGTCGACTTGAACAGAGTTTGGGTTTGTGTTTCTATAAATGATTCCTTTCGATGGGTTAATTTCCACATTTTCAATGATTTCGTAAGTAGAATTCGCTATTTCCACCTGCGTATTTTTGTAATTGTCAATAATTATTGATGTGTTGAATTTTAAAAGTTCGGGGTAGCCTTCTTTTAAAATTGGAACTCCGTTTGAACTTACTATTTTATTGTTGGATAGTTTATAATCGTCGAGTTGAAATGTGAGAGTTATTTCATTTTCGGCCTGATTGATTAACGTAAACTGTGAAAACAATAAAGTAGAGAAAAGGACAAATGGTAAGGTGCAAATTAATTGCTTCATTTTGTAACGATTATTAAGTTTCTAGCAAAATTACAAAATATATGTTAGTGCAATTCGGAATTAAACAATAAAAAATATAAGATAGCAAATTTTTATAATTTATTGTCTATTTTTTTTATATGGTCTGACGTGAACTGCCAATAACTTCTTAGACTCTTCTTTGACAATAGCATCCTTTCTCAATGCCCACAATTGTTCTCTTGACCGTTTGACGGCTCTTACTGACTCTACTATTGGTGGTGGATAATTGAGATTAATTGCTTTAGAAATCAATTCAATGGGGGTTAGTTTCCAAGGCTGATGAACAAAGGGGTTAGATAGTGCTTTTAGCTCAGGCACCCATTTTTTTATAAATTTCGCTTCTGGATCATTTTCTTGAGACTGCTTCACTGGATTATAAATACGAATCGAATTGATACCCGTTACGCCGGCTTGCATTTGAAATTGAGTAAAGTGAATACCTGGTTCATAATCCAAAAACAAACTTGCCATGTGATAAACTCCTCTACGCCAATTTTGATTAAGGTGATGACAAAGAAAAGACACCAACATGGCTCGCATTCTAAAATTGATCCAACCTGTACTTTTCAAACACCGCATACAGGCATCTACAAGTGGGAAACCTGTTTTTCCTTCTTTCCATTTTTGTAAAAACTCATCATTGTTGTCATATTGCATTTGTTCGTACCCCTTGTTAATACATTGGTATTCATAGTTGCAATCTGTTTCAAATTTTTGGATGAAATGTGAGCGCCATTTTAAGCGAGCCAAACAGGCGTCAAAAGATCTTTTATATAATTTATAGTGTGGGCCATTTTTTATTATTTGGAAAGCTTGGCGAATACTGATATTTCCCCAAGCTAGATACACCGACAAGCGACTACAAGATTGCCTACTCAGCATAGGGCTAGATATATGTTTGGAATAATTAATGCCTCTCTCTTTAACGAAAGAATTTAAATATTTCAAGGCAAAGGTCTGACCCGCCGGCTGAAATTGACTCGGATAATCCAGCTGCTCTTTCAACGCTTTGGGCAAGTATTGAAATGGCGTTTTTTCTAAAATGAAGTTACTTTCACTGTATGTATTTGTTACTAGCTCAGAATGAGCAAATTGATACCATTGTTTATCCCATCCTATTCTATTAGTGATTCCCCTTTTCACTGCCTGATTTTCAAATTGAAGCCATTTGACACCATTTTTTTTTAGAATTGTAGAAACCTCTTTATCTCTATTCCATGAGATACGAGTACCATTTTCTTGGTAAGAAAATACTTTGTTGATTGTATAACGCTCGGTGAGGTATGCAAATACATCTTTGGCATCAGCATAAAAGGTGTGAACAGATCTATTAACCTTTCGTAAAATACTGTTGATATCCAAAATGGAGTGGTAAATAAATTGCTGATGGCGAAGGGCGCTATCGGGTTGAGCTAAAAGTGTTGGTTCAAATAAGTATATTAAAATATAGTTTTCATTTTCGTTTTCAGCATGAAACAAGGGCTCGTGGTCAAAAGTTCTCAGATCTCTTTTAAGCCAAACAATATTTAAATGATTTGACAAACTTTTCAAAATGGTATAATGGTAACAATCATATTCATAAGCCTGTGTCTATTGGTTAATTCAAAACTTAATTTATCAGATATTCAGTTTGTTTTGTTAAAAATTATGATTTTAGAATTTTGAAATTTTTAGATTCACTAGATGAATGAATTCTTAGCAAATACATACCACTACTCAAATGAGACAAGTTTAGGCTCAAGGTATTTTTATTGACGTGTGATAACTTGCCAGTAAAAAGAAGCTGACCGTTGGTATTATAGAGCTCAAAATTTGAATAAGTCGTCAAAAGACTATTTGAAAAAATTTCAAGCCGTGTTTTAAATGGATTGGGGTATAATTCAAATTTTATTTGTTTTGATGTTACATTATTTGGTATACCCTCAAAACAATCCTCTGACGCTAAATATGTGTCTTTGAGTAAACCATCAATTTTTGTTTCAGAAAATGAATTTTCTGAAGTATTGTTGAAGAAAGCACTATCTATTATTGTGTTGTCGGCACCCATAAAGTCTTGGAATATGGTGGCAAATGTCTGTCTGTAATCAAATTGTAAACTCTCAATTTGATAATTGTTGTCACTATTCGCTTCTGTCAAATCTGGGTTTACTCCCATTACACCAGCTTGAATTGGCTTGCCAAAAACAAACATAGGAGATACTTGGCCGTGGTCAGTTCCCATATTACCGTTTTCGGATGCTTTTCTTCCAAATTCGGAATAAGTCACACCTATTACGTCATCGGCAATACCTTGAGAGTCCAGATCATTAAAAAAGGCATCTACAGCTGTTGAAAGTTCATCCAATAGCTCATAATGTTCGCCTATCGGACTATCAGAATCTTGTACTTGATTATTGTGGGTGTCGAAACCCGAAATTTTCACTAAAAATATTTTTGAATTTAAGCCACCACTAATTAATTTAGCTACCGTTTTTAACTGATCAGCCAAATTAGTATCAGGGTAGCTTAGACCGTTTGATCCATTATTAAATGCATCAGAAATTGATTGTGAGTATTGGTTTGAGAGATTATCAACCCCAACAATGTATTCTAATTCAGTACCATAATGAGAATTGGGAAACGACTGAGGTGGCTGACCTGACAGTCCTGAAATTACGGAATAAAATCCTGAAGGATCTTGGCCTGTTATATTTAAGGCCATCCCATGATTGTGAACCCCAATAAAATCAAGGGCAGTATTTTTAGATCCAATCTGAACGGCAAGGGGGTATGGTGCATTAAGTTCATCAACATAATTGAGTTCCATAAATCGCCCAACCCATCCTGATTCAGTTCCATTCAACCAACTATTCCCATCGTTTCCTGTTGACATAATGTCTTTTGAGCTAAAGTGGCTTCTATTGTGAGAAGGGTATCCAACCGACTGTATTAGTTTTAGCCATCCCTTATCATACATAGATTTAAAACTTGTTAGTGCAGGGTTTAATCCAACTTGTTGGTTATCTGACAAGCTACTATCTAAAGTGATATATGCATTTGGGCCAGAGTTTGAGACTTTGATATTGGGTCTCAACACGCTATATGTATCGTATTGGTTAATTGGAATTATAGTATTTAAACCATCATTTCCACCTTTAAGATTAATAAGAACCAACTTTCTATTAGAAAAATCGCATTCATCCAAAGATAACTGCCTGAGCATGGCTTTCATTTCAAAGGGCATTAGCCCTATTGCAGAAGCAGTTGCTGATAATTTTATAAAATCTCTTCTTTTCATCAACAAAATGTTTGAGCTACATCAACTGAAATTCAGCTGAATTTACCATTTCTGTTATGAGTGAATTTAGTCGGGTTCTTAATATAACATCATCACCTTCACTCTCGTACATATACCAAGCTTCTGTCCAATAATAATCTTCGTAACCATCTAAAGCAATATCTTTAAAATATTGAATTCTGTCTTGATCAATAAATTCGGGGAAAAGATAACTAGCAAGACCTGTTACTAAATCAGTAATGTTACTTGGATTTTGGATGTGTTCTGAAACAAATGCTAATGCATCTAACTGTGTGAAAATATTGGCGTTGGGGAAAATTCTATTTTTACCTGTAATTAAACTTTCAACTAGTTTGTATCGGGCAATTATGGTACTTGACGTAAACCAATGCCTATCAAAGTCCGGTTCTTGATAGTGAGCTGGAAAACCAGCTACTGTTTCGGGATTAAAAAAGTTCATACCAGAAGAGGCAAAATAAGAATCATGTAAAAACTTTCTAAAAAACTTAACATAATATTCCTCGGCGTTCAAATTGGGATTAGGGATTGGCACTTCGAAAAATGTAACAACTTCATTGGCCATTTGTAATGGACTTTTTACAATAGAACCTACAATTTCATCATCAGCTATATCATCGGCCAAGTCAAAAAAATGTTTACTTGACAAAAGTGTTTTTACAGTTGGTAAAATATTATAAGCATCTTCTATCAATTGCAGAGCAAGTGGTTCAATTATTTCTTGTTCTACTTCATCTCCCCATTCACTTTTAACAAAAAACCTGTAGAGTTTTCTACAATATGCCTTTGCTGTTTCTTCTTTTTCAAAAATCATTTCAACAAAATCATCTAACTCTTGATCCATTCCCTCTGCAGTTTGCTGTCCTAAAATTTCGTGGTTGTTGAATGCTTCACTAAATACCTTATTAGCCGTGTCATGTTTACTTATATCATTCCATCCCTTTGGCAAATTATTTGCCTCATCAATTATTGATCTATCGTTTTGTTTTCTAAAGCCAGTGAAAACCCTTGCAGCTTGTTGCACATCTAACTCAGTGTAATTTGTGTAATTATCATCACCTATTTGAGGGCCTTTCTGAATGGTAAATAACTCTAGGAACTCCCGCGCAAAATTTTCATTTGGATTATTTGCATAATTATTGGTATTGTTAAGATACTCAAGCATGGCATTATCTAACGTGATTTTTTTAGCAAGCGTTTTTATATTTCCTAAGGCGTAAAAGTCAAGTAATCTCAAATAATCGAAAAAATAAGTTGATGCCCCTGCTGAACTGTTATTGGAAACGGTAAATGATGTGAACAAAAAATAGGACAGTTTGTATTTTATTGTGAGCTGATTGGTGGCATTATACCACCACCAAGCACCAACATAAGCCCGTTTTTTTTCTTGTGTTGAAAAACTACTAGGGAGTTCACTGGAACTTGTCCAATAACCATCATTCTGGCAATCATTGGGTTCTGAAATCAAATAATCCCCATCAGAGGTCAAAAGCGTGAACGCTTCGCTAGCAGACATTGATGAGATTGAATCAATTAAAGATTTTGAATAATTAAACGTTGCCCTTCTTAGTAAATGCTTTGCTTTTCGCAGCCCCAAAACTTGATTGTAAGGTTCCAATGAATCACTCATATTTTGCAATATACTAATTTTTAAAATTGGATAAATAAATTCTAGTAATGCTACCCAAAACAAATTTTCATATTTATCTTCTTATTATATCTTAAATTGTAGCATAAATAACATCAATAATCTTTATAAATAAAATTTTGAGTCTAAAGTTTCTTATTACGAACTTTTTTAAGAAATTAATTTTTACACTCTTTTTCTTAATCATCACATTGATTTGTAGCTCTACAGTAGCTCTTCATTTAGTGCATGATTCTCAACTATCTTTTCTTTTATTCTATATCGATACTGATCTCTTCCATTAACTGCCTTATCAGCTCGCTTCATCTAAAACCAACTCTGTAGTCAGCTGATTCTCTATCTTTTAATAATCTGATGTTCTTTTTTTTGAGCCAACTAAAAGAACTACAGGGCTTTGTGAGAATAAAAAAAGCGGAAAAATATCTCAGAATGAGATGGATTCCGCTTTGGTGGGCAATACCGGATTCGAACCAGTGACCCCTACCCTGTCAAGGTAGTGCTCTAAACCAACTGAGCTAATTGCCCTATATTCAATTATGGAATATGTCGCTTAATACTACATCCGACAGCTTTGGTTTCTGCGTTTTGTATAGGTTTACTAAAAACTAAAGACTCAATAGCATCTTTCAAATAAAATTCAGTTACTTCTCTAGCTGAGGTATAATTATCGTCAATAGCGCCCATGTAAACCAACTTCTTTTGTGCATTAAATAAGAAGATGTGAGGAGTTGTTTTGGCTCCGAAAGCGTTGGCCAGTTGACTTTTCTCATCAAGCAGATAAGGAAACTGATAATCCATCGATTTAGCATGCGCTTGCATGGCCTCAAAAGAATCATCGTCCAATCTTTTTTTATGATTGGAATTAATATACAACATATCAATACCATTTTCTTTACAAATTGTTTCAACTAATTTATACCTATCCTCCCATGCCACCACAAATGGGCAAGTGTTACTGGTAAAAACTATTAGAAGACCATTTTGTTTAAAATGGTCATCGAGCTGGTATGAGCGATTATCTACTGAAGTCATTTGCAAAGAAGGGCTAGGACACTCATCACCAATTTTGATAGTAGGAAAACGTTGAGCATAGCCAATATCTGCAACAAACAAAAAAACAAATAGTAAAAAAATCAATCTTCTCATATTACAAAATTAATTATAAAATTTTACAAATTAGCATACAAGCTCCTACTAAAATAGAATCATTGAGCAAAACTATTCCATCCAAGAGAAACCACCTAATCATAGTATTTTGTACTTTACACGGTGCCATAATGCTAATCTATACTTACTAAAGTTACCACTTTAATTAGTAATTTTGCAACTTATAATTAATCCCATTTACAAAGAGTGAAAACAGCAGTTCTATTAGTTAACCTAGGCACCCCAGATTCACCAAAAACATCAGATGTTAGGAGTTACCTTTTTCAGTTTTTGAACGACAAAAGGGTAATTGATATTCCCTGGCTTCTAAGAAAAATATTAGTCAACGGGATTATAGTTCCTTTCAGAGCGCCTAAATCGGCCAAAGTATACAAAGAATTATGGACCGACAAAGGATCGCCTATTATATTTCACACGCACGATTTGTGCCAAAAACTACAATCCAAGCTAGGGGACGACTTTCATGTAGAATACGCAATGAGGTATAAAAATCCATCTTTAAAAAAAACACTTAAAAGCTGGGAAGGTAAAACGTTTCAACAAATAATTATTTTACCCCTATTTCCTCATTATGCTTCGGCCACTAATGGCTCAGTTATTGAAGAAGCCATGAGTATCATAAAAAAATGGTGGGTAATACCCGAAATCAGTTTCGTTACTCAATTTTATAATGAATCGTTCTACCTTAACGGATTTGAAGAAAAGGGACGTGAGTACAATTTTGATGATTACGACCATATCTTGTTTAGTTTTCACGGCTTGCCAGAACGCCATGTTGACAAAGTTTACAAAGATGGCTTGTGCAAAGATCAAAACTGCGAAGAAGGCATCAACCAAGAAAATGTATTCTGCTACAAAGCTACTTGCTACGAAACAGCTATTCAATTAGCCGATCGATTTAAATTACAAAAAGAGAGATACAGTGTTGGTTTTCAATCTAGATTGGGAAGCGGTTGGGTTGAACCCTTTTCAGATGATATAATAGTAGATTTAGCAAAGAAAGGTGCAAAAAAATTATTAGTATTTTCACCAGCATTTGTAGCTGACTGCCTTGAAACAATTATAGAAATAGGCGATGAATACCAAGAACTGTTCGAAGAACACGGAGGCGAAAAGGTTCAACTAGTCGAAAGTCTAAACTCAAGTGATACCTTTGTTAATGGATTAGAAGAAATGATAAGAAAAAGGAGTATATAAAAATGTTTGATCACTTTTATAGCGTCGGAGTAAGTCACTGGAATTGCCCACTTGAAATTAGAGAGCTTTTTAGCATGGACAAGTACCAATCATTAGCCCTTTTAAAAGACATAAAATCCAACAAAAATGCTTCTGGCCTAATCGTATCAACTTGTAATCGAACGCAGGTGTTTGCCAATACCATTAACAAACACAATTTGATTGAGTACTTTATTAAACACACAGGTAAACATTTAAAGTATTTCGATAAGTACGGCTTTACATTAGAAGGCGAGCAGACTATTCAAAATTTATTTGAAGTGAGCACTGGTATTGATTCTCAAATATTAGGCGATTTACAAATATTTTCACAAGTAAAAGAGGGGTTCGAACTTTCAAAAAATATTGGTGCTCTAAATAGTGAAATGGACCGATTGCTACAATTCGTGTTCAAAGCAAACAAAGAAATTCAATCTAACACTGTCATTAGCAAAGGAGCCGCGTCTGTAGCACACGCTGCTGTTTTAAAAATTAGGGAAAACACCCAGCACCTAAAAAATAAAAAAATCGTGCTGTTTGGTATGGGCGAAATCGGTGTTCGCACTCTAGAAAATCTCAATAACCAAAGTAAAGCAAACATTGTAATTGTAAATAGAACAGAAAAAACAGCACATAAATTGGCAAAAGAACACAATGTAAAAACAGTTCCATTAAAACATCTTAAACATGAGATAAAAGACTGTGATGTACTTATAGTAGCAACAAGTAGCAACGAATTCACGATAAATCATAAAATGATAAAAGGAATTAATGACAAAAACACTAAACTTTTCATTGATTTATCAGTCCCACGAAATATTGATCCAAGTATATCAAAATTAGCACATATCGAACTGATTGGTATAGATCATCTAAATTCTCATGCAGATAACACACTAAAGATTAGAAAAAAAGATATTCCAAAAGCCAAAACTATTATCAATTTACACAAACTAGATTTTCAAGATTGGATGAAATTACACACTTTAGGTCCATTAATCAAAAATATCGAACAAGCTTTCGATCAATTAAAAGAAAATGAAATAGAAAAATACAAGGGACAATACGACCAAAACGACCTTGAAAAAGTGAAACCACTTATTAACAGTATTGTCAAAAAGATATCAAGTAAGAATATTGAATATTTGAGAAAGCGATATCGTTACAATAAAGACATTTTGAATATTATAAGGGAAATGTATAAACTTGACTAGATGAACATCACAATTGGAACAAGAAAAAGTCAACTTGCTGTATGGCAAGCCAATCATGTTGCTAGCAAACTTCAACAACTTGGTTATAGTTGTCAGCTAGTTTTGATTGATTCCGAAGGAGATAAAGTTTTAGATACACCCCTTCCTCTAATTGGTGGTAAAGGTGTTTTTACCAAAGCATTAGACGATGCCATCTTAGACAATAAAATTGACATAGCTGTTCACTCATACAAAGATCTCCCAACACTATTAGATAAACGCCTTAGTGTGGCAGCCATACTAAAACGTGAAAAACCCACCGATGCCCTTGTAACAAAAAATGGATTAGAATTCTTAAAGGTCAAAAAAGGCATTATTGCTAGCAGTAGCAACAGAAGAAAATCACAATGGCTAAATAAATACCCTGAGCATACTATGGTAGATATAAGAGGAAACGTTCCCACAAGAATAAAAAAACTACACGACAGCCCTTGGGACGCTACTATTTTAGCATGTGCTGGATTGATTCGCCTAGAAATGGAAGATGAAATTGCAATGGAACTAGACTGGATGGTACCTGCACCAGCACAAGGAGCCATTGCAGTCATGTGTCATTCATCCAACACCGACATCGAACAAACAGTCAGCCAAATCAACCACCAAGCCACCGCACTATGCACCAATATAGAACGTAATTTTCTCAACGAATTAAATGGTGGATGTTCAGCCCCAATAGGAGCTTTTGCTTACACTAATAATAAGCAAGTCATTTTCAAAGGAATAGTGTTAAGCCTGGATGGTTCAAAAAAAATAGAGATTGACTTACAAGAGTCAATTAACACATCACACAATTTAGGTAGCCGAGCAGCAAAAATAGCTTTAGACAAAGGAGCCAAAATTCTTATTGAAACAGCTAATAAGTTAAAGAATGGCTAAAAGGTTGCTATTTTTAAATCCTATTTCTGAAGAATTGATTGAGTCATTCAACAATGAACAACCAAAACTTAAGATTGAATGCACGCCCTTAATAGTGACAAAAGAAATACCTTTTGAACCAAGTATACTTGATACAACAAAACCATGGGTCTTTACAAGCCAAGTAGCAGTCAAAACAGTCAAAAAATACCCTTTAAGCAAAACAGTTTATTGCGTTGGAGAAAAAACAGCTGACGGCTTAACTAATGCCATAACACCAGCAATATCCAATGCCAAAGAGCTAGCCAAACTTATAATACAGAATAATGAGAAAGAAGTTCTCTTTATATGTGGTAACAAAAAAAAAGAAGACCTGCATAATGCGTTAGAACGTTACGAAATAAAAGTAAAAGAAGTCGTTGTTTACGAAACCATTTTTCTTCAAAAATCAGTAAATTTGCAATGTATTGACGGGCTAGCTTTTATGAGTCCAAGTGCCGTCCATTCAATGAACGAAAACGGGGGCTTTGGTAACTTACCCTGTTTCGCAATTGGAAAGACCACTGCTTACGCACTTGAAAGTTTAGGCCAAAAATGTATAATTAGTCAAAAAACCAATGCCTCAAGCATTGTGCAAGCGGCACGCCAATATTTTTTATGATGAAACACGATTTTCCAATATTAAAAAACGATCTTTTACTAAGAGCACTGAATGGCGAAGCCTTAGAAAGACCACCCGTTTGGATGATGCGCCAAGCAGGAAGATTTCTTCCTGACTATCGAGTTTTGCGTGAGAAGTATTCATTTTTTGAGCGTTGTGAAACACCAAATCTTGTGTCAGAAATCACCATTATGCCTATCGAACATGTTGGCACTGACGCCGCTATACTATTCTCAGACATATTGGTTATTCCACAAGCATTAGGTTACGAAGTGCAAATGATATCCGGCAAAGGCCCATTCCTACCTAAAACAGTAAATAACTTGGATGATGCCCGCGCTATAAAACTTCCTGATGTTCACCAATCATTGGGCTATGTCATGGATGCCATTACCTTAACACGAAAAAACCTCAATGGTAGAGCACCACTCATTGGCTTTGCTGGGGCACCATTTACTATTCTTTGTTACATGGTACAAGGTCAAGGATCAAAAGACTTTTCACAAGCCAAGGCGTTTTGTCATTCACAACGAAAAGCAGCCCACTTGCTACTACAAAAAATTACTGACTTAACTGTCCAATACCTAAATGCACAAATTCAAGCAGGAGCCCAAGCCGTGCAGCTATTTGACTCATGGGCTGGGCTTTTATCACCAAGTGATTTTAATGAATTTGCTCTACCATATATCAAACAAATTACCGACTCCGTAAGTGGGGCTCCAAAAATAGTATTCGCCAAAGGCGCTTGGTACGCCATTAAAGACCTAGCCAAATTAAAATGTAATGCTCTAGGCATAGATTGGACGTTAGATCCCAAAGAAGCACGTCGACTTGCTGGTCCAAACATTACCCTACAAGGAAATTTCGACCCATCGTGGTTATATGGACCTACAAAAGATATAGAACGATTAGCTAAAGAAATGGTCGATAACTTTGGAAAAGAACGCTATATAGCCAATCTAGGACACGGCATATTACCTACTGTACCTGTTGAAAATGCAATTACCTTCATAAACGCTATAAAAAACTACAAGTAATGACCATCAAAGAAACTTTCGAAAAACATGTCTTCACACTACAAGACCAAATATGCAAAGGCTTGGAAAAAAGTGATGAGAGAGGAATTTTTATTGAAGACCAATGGAATCGAGAAGGTGGCGGCGGCGGAAAAACCCGAATGATAAATAACGGTAAAGTCATCGAAAAAGGAGGCGTTAATGTTTCAGTTGTTTTTGGAGAATTACCACACCTATTTCAAAAAAAATTTAACGTTGAACAAGCCACTTTTTATGCCTGCGGCTTATCCTTAGTGATTCATCCCATAAGTCCTAAAGTGCCGACCGTACACGCCAATTGGCGCTATTTTGAAATGTATGATCAAGACCAGAATATAACAAAATCGTGGTTTGGGGGTGGCACAGACCTTACACCCTACTACTTAGACGAAGATGACGCAAAACACTTTCATCTAGTTAATAAATCTATTTGCGACAAACATCATCCAAGCTATTACAAAACATTCAAAAAGGAATGCGACAACTATTTCTTTAACACACACAGAAAAGAAGCTAGAGGAATAGGTGGAATCTTCTTTGATTACTTAGAAGGAACAAGTGAGACAATGCAGTTTACTATTGACTCAGGAAATTCATTTTTGGATGCTTATACTCCTATCGTAGAAAAGCACAAAAACGAAGAATACAGTCAACAACAAAAAATATGGCAAGAAATTAGACGTGGTCGATATGTTGAATTCAATTTACTACACGATAGAGGTACTCATTTCGGAATTAAAACAAATGGACGTACTGAATCCATCCTAATGAGCCTGCCGTCTACCGTCAGATGGGAATACAATCATAAGCCCAAGGAAGATAGCCCGGAAGAAAATCTACTCAACGTATTACAAAACCCAAAAGAGTGGGTATAATAAACAGAAGAATATGTTTTTGAAACAAAGAAACAGAAGATTAAGAAAAAATAGTGCCATCAGAGAACTAGTACAAGAAAATAGACTACACCCAAGCGATTTGGTAGCGCCACTATTTGTGATGAATGGTCAAAATAAAAAAGAAGAAATTTCTTCCATGCCAGGATACTACAGATATTCAATAGATTTATTAGTTGAGGAAGCAAAAGAACATTTTAGACTTGGCATCAAGGCGGTGTTACTATTTGTCAAGGTAGAACAATATTTAAAAGATAACACAGGAAAAGAAGCAATCAACCCAAATGGCTTAATGCAAAGAGCTATTAAACTTCTTAAAACAGAACTCCCCGAACTGTACGTTATGAGCGATATTGCACTCGACCCATATTCCGAATTTGGGCATGATGGCATAGTCAATAATCACGAAATTTTAAATGATCAAACGGTAAAAGTGCTCGCTGAAATGGCATTATCACACGCCAATGCTGGAGTAGATATGGTAGCACCTTCCGACATGATGGATGGAAGAATTGGTGCCATCAGAAATCGGCTAGAAGAAGAAAACTTTAAAAACATCGGCATACTGGCTTATAGCGTAAAATACGCTTCTGCATATTATGGTCCTTTTAGAGATGCACTAGACTCAGCGCCAGGTTTTGGTGATAAAAAAACATACCAAATGAATCCATCAAATGCCAGCCAAGGACTAAGTGAAGTAAGAAGAGATATACAAGAAGGCGCTGATATCATAATGATTAAGCCAGGGCAACCCTACTTAGATATGGTACGATTAATTAAAGATAATTTCAATATTCCAATTTGTGCCTATCAAGTTTCAGGCGAATATGCTATGATAAAAGCCGCCTGTATGAATGGATGGCTAAATTATAATGCTATTATGTTAGAATCCCTAATTAGCTTCAAACGTGCTGGAGCAAATTTAATCGTAAGCTATTTTGCAAAAGATGCCGCCAAACTTCTTAAAAATGAATAACAGCGAAATTTTATTTGAAAAAGCTCAATTATATATACCAGGAGGAGTAAACTCACCAGTAAGAGCTTTCCGTTCGGTAGGAGGTACACCAGTTTTTTTTAAATCAGCTAAAGGATCAATTTTAACCGACGTCGATGATAAAGAATACATTGATTACATAGGTTCATGGGGGCCAATGATTTTAGGTCATTGCCACCCTCCTATTATGAAAGCATTAAAAGAAGTGATTAATCACTCCACCTCATTTGGAGCACCAACCGAGTTAGAGGTTAAATTAGCAAAGTTAATATGCAAAATGGTTCCCGCGGTAGAGAAAGTTAGAATGACTAACTCCGGAACTGAAGCCTGCATGAGTGCCATAAGATTGGCCAGAGGTTATACTAACAGAGAAAAAATTATCAAATTTGAAGGTAATTACCATGGTCATGCCGACCCGTTTTTAATCAAAGCCGGAAGTGGAGCCATAACACTTGGTGTTCCAAACAGCCCAGGAGTAACCAAAGGAACTGCCAAAGACACTCTATTGGCGCCGTATAATAATTTGGAATCAGTAAAAGAAATAATTAAAAATCACCCTAACAAAATCGCTGCCATAATTTTAGAGCCAGTAGCTGGTAATATGGGCTGTATTCCACCGTCAAAAGGATTTTTAGAGGGGCTTAGAGCTTTGTGTAATCAACACAAAATAGTACTTATTTTTGACGAAGTGATGTCCGGCTTTCGATTAAGTGAAGGAGGTGCCAGCCAACTCTACAATGTCATTCCTGACTTAGTCACACTTGGAAAAATTATTGGAGGTGGTTTGCCTGTAGGCGCCTTTGGTGGAAAAAAAGAAATAATGGAAATGATAGCCCCAACTGGCCCCGTTTATCAAGCCGGCACATTGAGTGGTAATCCAGTTGCCATGACCTGTGGTTATACATTGCTTAACGAACTACACCAAAATCCATCAATTTTTGATGAATTAGAAAAAAAAGGTGCTTTTTTTGAAGACAAGCTGACTACTATATTTGATAAGTATTCACTCAATTATGCCATCAACAGAGTGGGCTCCATGATAAGTTTTCATTTTGATGTGGAAAAGGTTGAAAATTTTGACGATGCATGCCATGCCAATGCTAATCTTTTCAAAACAATTTTTCACGGTGTTTTAAAGCGAGGTGTTTATTTTGCTCCATCGGCGTTTGAAAGTTTATTTTTAGCCAAAACACATAGCTACGATCATTTAGAAAAAACAGTCAAAGCTATAGATGACACATTGCACGAAATTCTTTAATATATTTACGGCGACTAATGGCTAGCATATATGATAAATATCAAGTGGTTGTAGGCTTAGAGGTTCACGCACAGCTATCTACCAAAACTAAAGCGTATTGCAATGACTCCACAGTTTATGGAATGCCTCCCAACACACAAACAAGTCCCATTTCATTGGGGCATCCAGGGACCCTACCTAAAAGCAACAAAAAGGTGGTTGAATATGCCATTAAAATGGGATTAGCATGTGGATCATCAATTAGAGAACGTAATGAATATGCACGAAAAAATTATTTCTACCCTGATTTACCAAAAGGATACCAAATAACTCAGGATAAAACGCCTATTTGCGAAGGTGGTAAAATAATGGTCAAAGATAGCCATGGAAAAGATAAAGTCATAAATATTACTAGAATACATATGGAAGAAGATGCTGGCAAGAGCATACACGACTTAGATCCTTTTAACTCATTAATTGACCTTAACAGAGCAGGTGTTGCACTAATAGAAATTGTATCCGAGCCAGACATAAGAAGTGCCGATGAAGCATACCAATACCTTGCTCAAATTAGAAAACTTGTTCGCTACCTTGACGTTTGCGACGGCAACCTTGAGGAAGGAAGCCTCAGGTGTGATGCAAACATTTCTGTAATGCCAAAAGGCAGTTCAACATTTGGAAACAGGACAGAGATCAAAAACATGAACTCTTTGAGAAATGTCAAAAGAGCCATAGAATTTGAAATGAAACGACAAATCGATCACATAGAAAATGGTGGAATTGTCGATCAAGAAACAAGGACATTTAACGCCACCGACGGCACCACAAACTTAATGCGATCTAAGGAAGATGCTAACGATTACAGGTACTTTCCAGAGCCAGATCTACTACCAATAAATATATCTCAAGAGTTCATTGAAAATATAAAAAAGACCCTACCCCCCCTCCCAAGTGAGTTATACAAGAAATTCACAGGTGAATATTCATTATCTGAATACGACAGTAATGTTTTAATTGAAGAAAAAAACATAGCACTTTACTTTAATGATCTGTGTCAGCTTGTGAAAAATCATAAAATTGCAGCCAACATTATAAATGGTGTTGTAAAATCATATCTAAACGAGCATGCCATTGATATTGACAAACTAGGTATTTGTACTCAGCGAATGGCTGAATTAATTCAACTAATTGATGAGAAAAAGCTAAGTAACAGCGTGGCAACTCAAAAGGTATTTAAAAAGATGATTGACTCTGAACTATCTGCTCTAGATATTGCTCAAAAAAATAATTGGATTCAAGATAGTAACACCGACTCTATTCAACTATATGCTCAAAAAGCAATAGACAAATACCCTGAAAAAGTAAAAGAATACAAGGACGGAAAAAAAGGTCTACTTGGCTTATTTATGGGAGAGGTTATGAAACAATCTAGAGGACAGGCAGACCCAAAGGTCGCTAGTCAACTAATAAAAAAACTATTAGAAAACTAATCATGAAAAACAATTTCCTCTTAGTATTGATAGTTTTAATTTTCTCATGTTCAAAAAAAGAAAGTGCCTTTCAAGGAAATCTCATTGAATCTGACAATGGAAGTTGGGTGTATTTACAAAAAGTATCACTAAGAGATGTCATAACAGTAGACTCATGTCAAATACAAAATCAACAATTCTTTTTCAATTATGAATTTGACTCAGTTAGTTTTTACAGAGTTTTTACGGACAAAAACAATTTTGCGCTAATAGCCATTGAACAAGGCGACACTATATTTTTTCAATCCAACGCAAAGTCTCTATTCAATTACGAAGCTAGTGGCAATAAAGAAGTAGAAATCAACACACAACTTTTTTCAATAATCAATACAGTAACTCCTAAAACTGATTCACTGAGAATGGTGTATCAAAAAGCAGTTGGCACTAAAGATGAAAACCTGGTATTAGAACGAATCAGAAAAAAGTATGACCAAATCGTTCAAGAAAATAAAACTGCTTTAAAAGCATTTGTTGATGAACACAGTCAATCATTTGTTTCAATCATTGCATTGCAGGAGCTTGGGGATGTGGCAGAGTATATTGATTACTATAAAAAAGTCAGTGACCAACTAAGTGAACGTTATCCAAACAATGAATGGGTTAAAGACCTTAAAAAACGAATAAAAGCCATTTCAAATACCGCTCTTGGTGCTAAAGCACCCGACTTTATCATTAATGATATGAAAGGTCAACCATTTAGCTTGAGCTCACTTCGAGGCTCATATGTGCTTATTGACTTTTGGGCATCATGGTGCGCACCCTGTCGAAGAGAAAATCCACTTATTGTTGAACTATATAATGAATACAATCATAAAGGATTAGAAATTATTGGCGTCTCACTAGATGATACACTTAATCAAAAGAACGGCAAACAAGATTGGATAAAAGCTATTGAAAGTGATCAATTAAGTTGGCAACAAGTTAGTGAATTACATGGATTTGAATCCTCAGTTTGTAAAGATTATGCTATTGAAAGTATTCCTTCGACATTTCTATTAGATAAAAACGGAATTATCATAGCTAGAAATTTAAGAGGCACCATGCTTAGAAACAAATTAATTGAAATTTTTGACTAAAATTTATTTTGCATCCGATTTACATCTAGGTGTTCCAAACAAAGAAAAAAGTCTGGAACGAGAGAAATTATTTGTCAAATGGCTAGATGAAATAAAGCATGATGCAACTGCTTTGTTTCTAGTTGGCGATGTATTTGATTTTTGGTTTGAGTATAAAAAAGTAGTACCAAGAGGTTATGTTAGACTTCTAGGCAAATTAGCTGAACTCAGTGATTTAGGTCTACCCATTCATTTCTTTACTGGGAATCATGATATGTGGGTATTCGATTATTTCGAAAAAGAGCTAAATATTAGCGTGTACCACGAACCTATTCAAATTGAATTAGAAGGAAAAACCTTTTTTATAGGTCATGGTGACGGATTGGGTCCCAAAGACTTAGGGTATAAATTATTGAAAAAACTTTTTTCCAATAAACTTTGTCAGTGGCTATTCGCCAGAATACACCCCAATCTGGGCATTAGTATTGCTCAGTACTGGTCTAAGAAGAGTCGAATTGCCAATGGTGAGAAAGATGAGGCATTTCTTGGAGAAGACGAATGGCTAACACAATTTTGTAAGCACAAACTAAAAACAACCAAGATTAATTATTTTGTTTTTGGTCATAGACACTTACCTCTTTGTATTGAGCTAGGAAATCAATCCACATATATTAATCTAGGCGAATGGGTCAATTACAATAGTTACGCTGTATTCGATGGTGAAAAACTGGAACTCAAATACTTCTAAGATGCAATATTAAATCTAAAAGCCTGGCAGAATATCCAACCTCATTGTCGTACCAACCAACAACTTTTACCATATTTCCAATAACCGAAGTCAAAAGTGAATCAAAAACACACGAATGTTGATTTCCTAATATATCAACAGAAACAATGGGTGTATCAATAAAGCTGACAATACCCATCAAAGAGGCATTAGCATGGTACTTAAATAATCGATTAACCTCTTGTTCGGACGTTTTTTTAGTTACAATGCAAGTTATATCGGTAAGTGAACCATCTGGAACAGGAACGCGTATGCCACAACCACCTAATTTATCAGCTAAATGGGGGAAAATCTTAGTAATCGCTTTGGCAGCTCCTGTTGTTGTAGGTACAATGGAAGTAGCACCGGCTCGTGCCCTTCTTAAATCAATGTGTGGTGAGTCATGCAAGCGCTGGTCAGTAGTGTAGGAATGAATTGTGGTAACGTAAGCACTCTCAATGCCAAATGCGTTATCTATCAAATCAATCATTGGCGCAGCACTATTGGTAGTACACGAAGCATTTGATAAAATAAGATCATCAGCTGATATAATTTCTTCATTGACTCCCATCACTATGGTCTTAATACTATCGTCAATTGGTGGGGCAGAAATTATCACTTTTTTAGCACCGGCAACTAAGTGTTGATAAGCTAAATCATAGCTTTTGAACTGACCAGTACATTCAACAACAATATCTATATTCAGTTTGCTCCACGGTAAATCTTGTGGTTGGCGTTGTGAATAATATTGAATCTCATGATTATTTACTAAGAGCGTATTATTTGTAATGCTTACAGTTTCTTTAAACGTTCTATGTATGGAGTCATATTTCAAAAGATGTGCCATAGTCGTTATATCAGCTAAGTCATTGATAGCTACTAACTCTATGTTTGAATGATTAATAATTGAACGCAAAAAAATACGACCGATACGTCCAAAACCATTAATTGCAATTCTTGTTTTCATACAGTTAAAAAAAAACCCTGCCATAGTTAAAAGCAGGGCTCAATTTTAAAAAAAATGATTCAGTTATTTATTCTTAATAAATTTACCAACTTGTTTCTTTCCGTCATACTCCACTATGGCTAGGTAGTTACCTGGCTCAAGCGATGAAATATCAAAACTTTTTTGTTTGCTAACTGATTCATTGATTACCTCTCTACCCATTAAATCAATTACTTTAATTGTGTATTCATTAACATCTTGAGGTAAATCAAACGAAATAAAGGACTGAGCAGGGTTTGGGTAAACAGCTAGGTTGTCAACTGTCTGTTCTTGATTCTCCGCAAAATCAATTATAGATGAAGTATTACCCGATTTAAATATTCCTCTTCCATGCGTACCAACATAAATAACGCCTTTATTAACTCCAGGCAGATATTGCTGGCGCAGCATATGACATGGGATCATTGGCATACCCTCTTGCAGCTTCCAGCTAATACCATTGGTAGTTGTCCACACACCAAATTCAGTACCAATAATGATGTGATTTGGATTGTGAACATCAATAACGGCAGAATAAACAGGCATGTAAGGGAGATCACCTTGAATTGATGTAAATGTTGGATTTGCTGAAGTAGCATTAGTTGATTTTAGCACATGTATATCATTAGTGTATCCACCTACTGTAACAATAACGTGATCATTATTATTTGGATCCACAGCAATATCAGTGATAGTGAAATCAAAATCGGAACTATTAATTGCAGTAGTTGTCACTACTAAATTATCATCGTCATTGTCAACATCTAAATATTCTTCGGTATCTGGAACTGTGTCTAAACTTAAATTATCGGTTCTGTATAATGCGCTTCCTCTAGAGAAGAACAGGTGGTTACCATCAGAGGTAGTTGCTATTCTTTCAATTGGACTTGTGTATCCAGGAGTAACCTGAAACCAAGTAGGTGTATATTCAAAATCAAGAGCACCCTTGGTCATATATACACAATACTCAGGTGTTCCAGTAGACGTTACAGCCGCATTAGCAGCAAAAAACATGCTGGTATCAAGTGGTGTGCCATCCTCTGAAACACTTTCCCACAAATACATTGGGTTGATGAAAGTAGCAAATAAGCCCTCATCACCTTCATCTACTGCACTTTGTCTTTGTCCAGCCATGTCATTTCCTAAAAAGCCGTCTATGAATCCAAAATTTTCTCCACCGTCCTCTGAACGACGAGCATCTCCATTTTGGCTTTGTGCAAATACTGCATCTGGATCGATGTAGGATATTTGAGTATGGCCTCCGTCACCACCGGTCGCTTTGAAAGCCGCTTTGATGGAAACAGGATTTGAAAAATCTATGTATTGTGTACCATTATCTTGTGTTCCTCCAATAGCTTTACCATCCTTGGTGTAGTCGATAGTATAGAACTGAGTAACACTGTATCCACGATTTAAAGCTGAAAATTCCTGGCCATTATTATCAGTTCTAAATACGCCTCCATCATTACCAACATAGAAACGGTTGGGGTTTGTTTTATCAAAGACAATTTCGTGTTGATCGGCATGCACATACCAAGAGTATTCGGGATCAATGGCCCAAAACGAAATGGGTTCTATACTCACCCCATATTCAAAAGACCACAAATCTAAACCACCAATAATGATTCTGTCTTTATTTAAAGGATCGACAGCTAGGGCCATAGAATAATTGGGTTGCTCATTAAAAATATTATAATCTGGAGGTGTATTACCATCCCATCCAGGCAATATCAAATCCCAATCTTGACCTTTGTTGGTAGAACGGTAAATACCCTTGTAACGACCTAATCCCCATTGGTTTGAGTATGCAGCATAAACATAATCAGGATCGGAAGGGGCAACAGCAATTTCGATACGACCATAACTGGATAATCCAAAAGTGAATGCGACATCATCTAAAGTATTGAAAGTACCAGACTGGCCATTATTTGAGAAATAAATACTAGAAACCTTTGAAGCAAACACTGAATTATCTGAGGCCACTTCGACATCGAAAAATTCGCCAGGAACCTCAGTTGACCAGGTATCGCCACCATCAGTGGAAAGCTGCAAACCACCATTGGTAGCTGCATATAGTGTGTTAGGATCTGAATTGTGAGCAGCTATTTCGGTAACAGCTGCAAATTTAAAGCCAGTAGAAATAAAGTTTGATGGTGAGGTTGATGGTAATTGCTCAAAAGAGTTTCCACCGTCTGTAGATTTATAAATACCTCCGCCGATTAAGGCAGTTGATCCGTTTGATGTACCTCCTAAATTTGAGGTAGAACCTTCGCCGGTTCCAAAATAAATGTCACCGTTAGTAGTTTGACAAATACTTACTACACCTGAGAATTCAAGTTGGTCAGTGCCTTCTATAATATTCCAACTATAACCAGAGTTGGTTGATTTCCACAAACCACCAGAAACACCACCTGCATATAAGATGTTTGAATCGTCTTTATCAATTAAAATAGCACGTGTTCTACCACCAACATTATCTGGGCCCATTTCTTGCCATGTTAGGGAGGAACTAGAACGTTGCGCTCTGTGAGCATTGACTGCATTTCTTGCATTCAACACAGCATCAACAGGAATAAACCCATCTGAATTTGATTTTAGGCGGTGCAAGTATTCCATAGCACCCTTGGCAGAATTGTAAGGTTGATTATTTCTCTCTGAGACACTTAAGTAGGTTTTTTGGTCGGTTGATGATAAGTTAATTAATGCCAAAGACACAACAACAGCCGACAATGATGCAATAATTATTTGTTTCATTTTTAACATTTTTTATGAGGTATAAATTTACAAATTTTTTAATTATCAAACGTTGGGTTTACTTTTTTTTAACCCAAATGTTTTTCAGCTCTATATGAAGATCTTACTAGAGGGGAGCTTTCTACGTATCTAAATCCTTTTTCTAATCCAATGACTTTAAGTTTGTCAAATTGCTCAGGAGTTACAAATTCTTTTACAGGTAAATGCTTTGGCGTTGGTTGTAAATATTGACCGATGGTCATAATATCAACACCAACAGATCGTAAATCATCCATCGTTTCAAGGATTTCTTCTTCCGTTTCTCCCAAACCCAGCATAATACCGGATTTAGTTCGCATGCCTCCCTCTTTTAGTTGCTTGAGTACTGCCAAACTTCTATCGTATTTTGCTTGAATTCTAACTTCTTTTGTTAGTCTGCGAACCGTTTCAATATTGTGTGATACTATTTCAGGAGCAACATTAATGATTCGTTGCACCTGCTCTGAAATTCCTTTGAAATCAGGAATCAATGTCTCCATAGTTGTACCTGGGCTAATACGTCTTACTGCCTTAACCGTTTCGACCCATAATTTGGAGCCTCCATCGGGAAGTTCGTCACGATCTACGGATGTTATAACGCAGTGTTTAACGCCCATTAGTTTGACAGAATTAGCCACTTTTTCAGGCTCTTCCCAATCAACTGGCAAAGGTCTTCCAGTGGCCACAGAACAAAAACCACAAGAACGAGTACAAATGTTGCCAAGAATCATAAAAGTGGCTGTGCCTTCTCCCCAACACTCTCCCATATTAGGGCAATTTCCACTTTCACAAATGGTGTGAAGCTTATTGTCAGAAACGAGTTTTCTAACGTGCTTGTACTTTTTGCCAGTTGGAAGTTTTACTCTTAACCACTTTGGTTTTTTTTGAATTAAATGATCAGGCACTATAAAAAATCTTTTGTAATAATTGAATTGACGGCATAGTGTGAGGCATGTGCTATACACTTTTCATCATTAATAATGAGTAATTGAGGAGACTCATGCTGGACTCCAAAAATGGAGGAAATTTGGTCTGACAGTGGCCTGTAGCTCAACAAATCTAACAAATAAAATTGACCGTCTGTGAGTTTGTTTTCTCTTTCAAAACGAGAGAGAACCATTTGGCTAATCGAACATTGTGTGCTGTGTTTAAAAACAAACACTGGCATTCTGCTTGAAACAGACATCACAAGATGCAAGTGATCTGATGTTGAAATGGATTTCCAGGTCATTTAATATAGGTTGATAAATGATGCTGATTCTGTTGCATAATTTGGACATGGCTCCGACACTCCACATGATGAAAACAAGACAAATGATAGCATTACTACCAGCACATAAGCTAGGGTCTTTTGCATAGTTTTATATTCTTTAAAGATAGGTGCAAATTTAACGATTTTATTTTGATTTTATTAGACTGTTACTTTAACTTTGAAGTATGGCAGGTAGCGTCAAATTAGATAAAAGCTGGAAAGATAAGTTGGATTATTTTTTTCAATCACCTAGATTTTACTCTTTAAAAAAGTTTTTAGTTCAAGAAAAGAAACGCTACAGAGTGTATCCGCCAGGAAATAAAATTTTTGCGGCTTTTGACTTATGCCCATTCGACTCTGTCAATGTAGTAATTATTGGTCAAGACCCATATCATGGTCCAGGACAAGCCAATGGGCTGTGCTTTTCCGTTTCTGACGACATACCTCCTCCTCCCTCACTCAAAAACATTTTTAAAGAAATCCAATCTGACACAGAGCTAGAGATTCCGACCTCTGGAAATTTAGAGCATTGGGCCAAACAAGGTATTCTAATGCTTAATGCCACATTGACCGTTCGTGCTAACTCGGCTGGCTCTCATCAAAATAAGGGCTGGGAAGAATTTACGGACTCTGTCATTCAATTATTGTCAAAAGAAAAAGAAGACTTAATTTTTTTACTGTGGGGCAAATTCGCTCAAAAAAAAGCTGCTATCATTGACAAAGACAAGCATTACATACTAACTGCCGCCCACCCCTCCCCTTTTTCTGCACATCACGGTTTTTTTGGATGCAAACATTTTTCTAAAGCCAATCGTATTTTGAAACAACAAGGCAAAACAGAAATACAATGGGTCTGATAATTTCATTATGCTTAGTCCTATTATTTCAAACTAATAATAATATGGTTGTATTGGTTAACCAATATTGCCTTGAAAAAAAAGCAGAAGTGTATTCCGAAATATTATATGTAAGCATTAAAGACCAACAGCTTTACCATCTGAAACGCAACAAAATCATTAACCAATACCCTATTTCTTCTGCGAAAAAAGGCGTAGGTAATGCAACAGGCAGTGAGAAAACCCCACTTGGACTGCATTACATCAAAGAAAAGCATGGAGAAGATACGCCCCTTAATGGAAGAATGATAGGTCGCGTTTATTATGGTCAAATAGCCACTATTTTTAAAGATACAACTAGCTCAAAAACCGACGACATAACATCTCGAATATTGTGGCTATGTGGCGAAGAGGAGGGGATAAACAAAGGAGGAAATATCGATTCTTATCAGCGTTACATTTACATTCACGGCACATCCGAAGAAGGAAAAATTGGTCAACCCGCCTCGCATGGCTGTATTCGAATGAAAAATGATGATGTGGTAGAACTATTTTCAAACGTAAAGTTGAACACAAGGGTACTAATCTTAGATAAATAAGTTTAACTTAGCCACATTATGCAAATAGCAATTTTTGTTTTATTACTGTTAGTTCTTGTAGCTATCATTGTTTTAATTTTAAGAAAAGGAAAGGACGGCTCACAAGACCTGATCGTTCAACTGAATGGAAATCTGAGTCAACAAATTCAAGATATAAGAAAGGAGGTCAGCAAAACTGCTGAAAACAACCGAAAAGAAATTGAAGAGAAATTAATAAACATTAATAAAGAAATTAATGAGTTTCATAAATCCTCTAAAACTGATATACAAAAGCAGTTTTCTGACTCAAAAAGGGTCATAACTCAAGTCACCCAAGAGTTAGAAAAATTAAAAGGAACCAATGAACAAGTCCTAAATTTTGCTAACCAAATGAAGACCCTGGAGAAAATTCTGAGTAATCAAAAACAACGAGGAATCCTTGGAGAAATTCAATTGGAAAATTTACTTTCTAATGTTTTGCCTCCTGAATTGTTCAGTATGCAATACTCTTTTACTAGCGGTGATATGGTGGATGCTATTGTGAAAGTGGGTGATTACATTATCCCCATCGACGCCAAATTCTCACTTGACAACTACAACAAAATGATTGAAAGTAGCGACAAAAGTGAGATCGAATTTTTGGAAAAAAAATTCAAAGAGGACATTAAAAGCCGTATAGATGAAACATCAAAATACATAAAACCATCAGAAAAGACGACTGACTACGCCTATATGTTTATTCCCGCTGATGGGCTTTACCAAGATTTGCTAAACAGCAGAGTCGGCACCCTTCAAATCAACTCCAAAGATTTGGTTTCATATGCCTACTCAAAAAAAGTAATGATTGTTTCACCAATGAGCTTATTCCCCATGCTACAAATAACAGTTAAAGCATTGCACAACTTAAAAGTAGAACGCTCTATTGCTGATATCCAGAACAACTTAGAAAAACTATCTAACCACCTCAAGGCCTACAAAACCTATCACGAAAAGTTAGGAAATACCATAGGGAAAGTAGTCAATCACTACAACAGATCGACACAAGAATTTAAAAAAATCGACAAGGACATTGTCAAAATCTCAAATGGCAATACAAGTATCGATTTCGATTTACAACAGTTAGACAAACCTCTAGTCGATGAAGATAACTAAGTACGATAATGGCATTTTTGGTATTCGACCCATCATAGAGGCCATACACTCGGGAAAAGAAATTGACACATTATTTATTCAAAAAGGATTAAAAGGTGATACCTTTTCTGAATTGTGGGATTTGGTGAGATTGCACCGCGTGAAATACAAGCATGTTCCTGTAGAAAAACTCAACCGACTGACCCGCAAAAATCACCAGGGGGTGTTTGCATTTATATCCCCAATCATCTTTCACAAAACAGCCAATATCATCCCTCAACTTTTTGAAGATGGCAGAACTCCCTTGATTTTGGTACTCGACAGAATAACCGATGTCCGTAATTTTGGCGCCATCGTCAGAACAGCCGAATGCGCAGGTGTCCACGCCATTATAGTTCCTGAGAAAGGCAGTGCCGCCATCAATGGAGATGCTATGAAAACATCGGCAGGAGCTTTAGCCAGTTTGCCAATATGTCGAGAGTTTAACTTGAAAGCCACCATCGATTTTTTAAAGCAAAGTGGGCTTCAAATTGTGGGTTGTACTGAAAAAACAAATCAACTCATATATGAGGTAGACTACCAATTACCAACGGCTATTATTATGGGATCTGAAAAGGATGGCATTTCCGAAGAGTACCTAAAATTATGTGATTTTAAAACTAAAATACCTTTAGTTGGCAGCATAGAATCATTGAATGTTTCCGTCTCGGCAGGAGTCATTCTGTACGAAGCCATTAGACAACGAAAATGACAACATTTAAAGACTTTAATTTCATAGAACAGCTAAATGAAGGATTGGAAATGATGGGCTTCAAAACGCCCACGCCTATTCAGCAGCAAGCCATCCCACTCATATTAAATAACAAAGATATGATTGCTTGTGCCCAAACAGGCACTGGCAAAACAGCTGCCTTTGTCCTTCCAATATTACATAAGTTGTATGGCAACCAATCCAAAAAAATAAATACCATTATCATCACGCCAACCCGCGAGTTAGCACTACAAATCGATCGGCAAATCGAAGGGTTTAGCTATTTTACTAACGCTTCATCCTTTGCTGTCTACGGAGGTGGCACCGGCTCTGATTTCGATGCTCAAAAAAAAGCCATTAAAAATGGTTCGGACATTATAGTCTGTACTCCAGGAAGACTATTGGCTCACATGAAGTTTAATTATTTTGATGCTTCAGGTGTTAAACATTTCATATTAGACGAAGCGGATAGAATGCTAGATATGGGATTTTATGACGACATCATGAGTATCGAAAAAAAATTACCCAAACAACGTCAAAATTTAATGTTTTCGGCTACAATGCCACCCAAAATTAGAAAGCTAGCTCATGAGATTTTAGTAACACCTGAAAGTATAAGTCTAAATATTTCTAAACCCGCCGAGGGCATCACACAAAAGGCCTACATGGTTCATGATTATCAGAAAATTGAACTTACCAAAGAAATACTCAAACAGAAAACCTTGGAGCATGTGCTCATCTTTTGTTCTACCAAAAAAAGCGTAAAAGAGCTAACACGCAGTCTTAACAAAACAGGCCTACCCGCCAAAGACATTCATTCAGACTTGGAACAAGAACAAAGAGAAAAAGCCCTTTTAGATTTCAAAAATAAAAAAATAAAAATATTAGTAGCTACCGATATTCTTTCAAGAGGTATTGATATCAAAGGGATAGAGTTAGTCATAAACTTTGAAGTACCTAACGATGCAGAGGACTACGTACATAGAATAGGTCGAACAGCCAGAGCCGACCGAAAAGGAGAAGCCATTACTTATATAAATGCCGATCAATGTCGAAAATTCAAACAGATTGAAGATCTAATAGAAAAAACCTTACCAAAAACACCCCTGCCACCGCATTTCGATTCGGCACCAAAGTACCAATTCAAAAAAATCAAAAAACAAGGCCGATTCAAACGTCACAAAAGCAAAAAAAGATGGCAAAAGAAATAATTTGTATATTTAAATCATAACCAAAACTTAAAATTATGAACAAATCATTTTTACTTTCCGCACTAACAGGAACAATTACCTATTTTCTTCTTGGATGGCTATTTTACGGAATTTTATTTCCCGATTTGTATTTACCCTATGAACAATGCCAAACTTCATTAGTCTTTATCTTTTTGGGTGGCTTATTTTATGTGTCCATTTTTTCACTTGTTTACACACGATGGGCTACAATTAGCACCTTCGGAACAGGCGCATTGACCGGACTAGTATTGGGTTTTCTGTATAGTGTGAGTATGAATTTTTATATGTTCTCGTCAAAAACTCTTGATATTGAGCATTTTATTACTGACGTATTTGCAGCTACTATTTCAGCAGCCGTGATGGGTGGTGTGGCAGGACTAACGATAGGAAAGTCTAGTTAATGAATCAAATAGGATTGCCCAATTATGAGTAATCCTATTTTTTTATCGCTTTTGACAGAATTTCTTGGGCCTCTCTAACAACCTCGTCAGGCATTTCTAGTTGGGGAGCATGGTGGGGTTTTACACGAGCATCTATAATTGGGATGTCGCAAGACCAGTGCTTTTGCTCAATTTTTTCATTTAAGCCAAAAATATCCTCAGCGGGATTGGAACGCGTAAACGTGATCCACAACCAATTGGAGATATCTTGGGCAACAAATTCGGCATCATCTACTAAGGTAATGAGTGCGACACCCTCTAATGGCATTTTCTCTAACTCAGAAATCATTACAGTTACATCATCCCCTTCTATAATTAAGACACCGGGTATGCCCAAATATGCGTTGCGTACAGATTTAGGAAACTTGAATTTAGTAATATCTCTCATTAACTCTCGTTTGTGATCACCAACAGCGGCCATTACTACCTTTGACCCTTCGTTTATATCACCTGTACTGCTATAGTCCAAAGTATCCATAGTAGTTTTTGTTTGAAAATGGACATCTCTAGACCAGTTCACTCTAGAAAAGAAATGTTGGAAAAATTCATATTCATTTTGAACATCTAAGTTGGGGTTGTCTTCTTGTGCGACAATAAATAAATACTTGGCTAAACTCAATTGTCCTTTACCCAAAATATGATTAGCAATAGTTAACAGTTCTTGCGGCTGTTTTATCTTTTGAAAAGGAGTGTATCGTTCACTACCAATGGCTAGCAAAAGAGGATGTACACCAGCCTCGTCAACAGCATTGACGGCTTTTAGGCCTGGAATCTCTGTTGACATAATGCCGTCAGTGATATCGTGTATCAAAGCCCCAAATTGACTGTCTTCTTGGGGTGGACGCCCCACAATTGTAAATGGCCAAATGGCACCTTTTCGAGCATATACTTTGTGAACCTTCATGAGTGGAAAGTCATGTGTTAGACTGTAATACCCCAAATGGTCACCAAAGGGACCTTCCGGCTTAACTTTATCGGCATTTATTTCACCACATATGACAAAATCGGCATCGGTAGAAAGAACGTAGCCGTCGGAAACGCAGTACCTAAAATTTCTTCCTCCCATAATGCCAGCAAAGGTCAATTCACTCATGCCTTCGGGTAGTGGCATCACAGCGGCTAGCGTATGAGATGGAGGGCCACCAACAAATATACTTACCTTTAAAGGGTGTCCATGCTTGTTAGATTTGGTTTGATGAACACCGATGCCCCTGTGAATCTGATAATGAAGTCCAATTTCTTTATTTTTTAAGTAATCATTACCACCCATTTGCACACGATACATCCCCAAATTAGAATTCATCACTCCTGGCTTATCTATATCTTCAGAATATACTTGTGGTAATGTAACAAATGGTCCTCCATCATTTGGCCAGCATTGTATTTGCGGAATATCTTCAATGGATATTTCATCAAAGTTGTGACTACTCCATTTTTTTAGTGGTAAACTGTAAGGTGCAGTTAATATTGAGGATAGGTATTTTAATGGATCTTTAAAACCAGCCATAGGATCGGCTTTTAGAGCTACCAAGTCTTTGACTTCTTTTAGATTACGACGAAAAATAAATTTACTTTGCTCCAAAGTGGCAAATAAGTTGGAGACTGCTTGGTACTTGCTTCCTTTTACCTTTTCGAATAAAATGGCTTTTTTATGGTGTTTAAATGCCAATTGATGAATGGCAGACATTTCCAAATATGGATCGACTTCTTGCTTAATTCGAATAAGCATGCCATTATTTTCCAAGTCATTGACACAGTCTGTTAGAGTTTTATAAGCCATGGTACAAAAATAAAAAAAGGGAGTCTGTCAGACTCCCTTTTTTTAACAAAAATTTGAGCGTTATCGTTTATTGATTGGGATGTAATTTCGATCAGAACTTCCCGTATATACTTGCCTTGGACGACCAATTGGCTCATTATTTTCACGCATTTCTTTCCATTGAGCAATCCATCCTGGCAGACGTCCTAATGCAAACATAACAGTAAACATATCGGTCGGAATTCCTAAAGCTCGATAGATAATTCCTGAATAAAAATCAACATTTGGATAAAGTCCTCTTTCTATAAAATAGCTGTCTTTTAAGGCGATTTCTTCAAGTTGTTTGGCAATATCTAATACAGGGTCTTCAACTCCCAGTTCGTTTAGAACATCGTCAGCCGCTTTCTTTATAATCGTGGCTCTTGGATCAAAGTTTTTATATACTCTATGACCAAATCCCATTAATCTAAAGGGATCGGATTTGTCTTTTGCTTTAAGGATATATTTTTGGATATCTCCACCATCATTTTTTATACTTTCAAGCATTTCAATCACAGCTTGATTAGCGCCACCATGCAATGGTCCCCATAAAGCAGCAATTCCAGAGGATACTGATGTGTAAAGGCTAGCGTGTGAAGAACCAACAATTCGAACGGTGGATGTTGAACAGTTTTGTTCATGATCAGCGTGTAGAATTAGTAGTTTATCTAAAGCGCTAGCAACAACAGGATTTACTTTGTATTCTTCAGTAGGTAAGGCAAACATCATTTTAAGAAAGTTTGAACAGTAATCGAGGTGATTACTGGGGTATATTACTGGTTGCCTCATTCTATTTTTATAACTCCAGGCTGCTAAGGTTGGCAATTTGGCAAGTAAGCGAATAATCGTCCCGTTTACTTTATCGCTAGATCGGTTAGGATCTAATGATTTAGGATAAAAAGCAGTCAATGAAGAAACTAATGAAGAAAGTACCCCCATTGGATGTGACATTGAGGGGAATCCGTCTAGAATAGACTTAACATCTTCGTGAACAAGGGTGTGGCTTGTAATTTCTGATTTAAATTCATCAAATTGAGATTGACTTGGTAATTCGCCATAAATCAATAGATAACATACTTCAATAAATGACGATTTTTCTGCCAGTTCTTCAATAGAAAATCCTCTATACCTTAATATGCCTTCTTCTCCGTTCAAAAATGTAATGGAACTTTTAGTTGATCCTGTATTCTTAAACCCTTTGTCTAAAGTTATTAGTCCTGAATCAACTCTTAATCGACTGATATCCAGTGCTTTTTCATTTTTACTCCCTTCTACGATTGGAATATCGTACACTTTTCCATTGTAATGTAGTTGTGCTTTATCTGACATATTTTTGTTATTTTAAAAACGTTAGTGACTGTCCGTTATAATTAGCTTTTGAGCCTAATCTTTCTTCGATTCGAATTAATTGATTGTATTTAGCCATTCTGTCAGATCTTGAAGCTGAGCCAGTTTTAATTTGACCAGTGGCTAACGCAACAGATAAATCAGCGATAGTAGTATCTTCAGTTTCACCTGAACGATGACTCATTACTGATGTGTAGTTGTTTTCATGAGCCATTCTTACGGCTTGAATAGTTTCTGTTAGGGTTCCAATTTGATTGACCTTTACTAATATGGAATTTGCAATTCCATTTGTGATCCCTTTAGAAAGCCTATTGGTATTGGTCACAAATAAATCATCACCAACAAGCTGAACCTTGTGGCCTATTTCATTAGTTAGCTCTTTCCATCCTTGCCAATCATCCTCATCTAATCCATCTTCAATAGATAAAATTGGGTATTTGTTAGCCCACTCTTTCCAGAAGCTTACCATTTCAGAGGGGTTGAGTTTCTCTCCTGTTGACTGATGAAAGTGATATACATTTTCATCAGCATTATAGAACTCAGATGCGGCTGCATCCATAGCAATGTAAATATCCTCACCAGGTCGATAACCTGCTTTTTCAATAGACTGAAGAACTATTTCAATGGCTTCGACATTAGATCCTAGATTCGGAGCAAAACCACCTTCATCTCCTACATTTGTAGAAAGTCCTTTATTTTTCAAAACAGACTTTAGATGATGAAAAACTTCCGTCCCCATTTGCAAAGCTTGACCAAACGACTTGGCACCAACAGGCATTATCATAAACTCCTGAAAATCAATACTATTATCAGCATGTGATCCGCCATTCAAAATATTCATCATTGGGATGGGTAATTGGTTGGCGCTTTGTCCACCTAGCTGTTCAAACAAGAATAAACTATTTTCATTAGCAGCGGCTTTGGCTACTGCTAGTGACACTGATAACATGGCGTTAGCGCCCAAGTTTGACTTATTATCAGTTCCATCCAAATCTATCATTGTATGATCAATAGTTTGCTGATCTTCGATAGACATTCCTTTGAGCTTATCAAAAATGATGGTATTTACATTTTTGACTGCATTCAAAACACCTTTGCCAACATAAACAGACGAATCACCATCTCTAAGTTCGACGGCTTCATATTTACCAGTTGATGCTCCCGATGGCACAGCGGCTCTTCCTAAAATGCCGTTTTCTGTATATACATCGGCTTCAACAGTTGGATTTCCTCTAGAATCTAGAATTTGTCTCGCATGAATGGATGCAATTTTTGTCATTATTTTTTGTGTTTTTTGATTAAACTCACGAATTGATCGAACAAGTATCTTGAATCGTGAGGTCCAGGCGATGACTCAGGGTGGTATTGTACAGAAAAGGCATTCTTGTCCTTTATTCTTATGCCCTCAACTGTACCGTCATTTAGATTTAAGTGTGTTACTTCTACTTGACTCTGAGCTTCAACATCTTTAGAGTTTATTCCAAAACCATGATTTTGTGAGGTTACTTCACACTTTCCAGTCATCAAATGTTTCACTGGATGATTTATTCCTCTATGGCCATTGTGCATCTTATATGTGCCTATCCCTTCTGAAATGGCTAGAGCTTGATGACCCAAACAAATTCCAAATACTGGAAACATTGTTTGAGTAATTTTTTTTACGGTTTCGATAACATTTGGCATAGCCGATGGATCGCCTGGACCGTTCGACAAAAAATAGCCGTCTGGCTGCCACACTTGTAATTCTTCAAAGCTAGTATCAAAAGGAAAAACTTTCATATAGCAACCTCTTTGAGCTAGGCATTTTAAAATAGTTTTTTTTACACCAAAGTCTAAAACGGCTACTTTAAAATCTGCAATCTCATCACCAAAAAAATAAGGTTCCTTTGTAGATACTTGATCACACAACTGTAAACCATTCATTGAAGGGACTAAATCCAATTGTTGTTTTAATCGAGAAATATCCGAAGTATCTGAAGATATAATTCCATTCATAGCACCCTTATCTCTAATATAGCGCACAAGCGCTCTTGTGTCTACATCAGAAATAGCCACCATATTTTCTGATTCAAAATAATCTTGGATTGATTCTTTAGCGTCAGGTCTTGAATAATTATCTGTAAAGTTTTTACATACTAAGCCCGAAATCTTCATCTTTTCGGACTCGACTTCTTCAGCATGTGTACCATAGTTTCCAATATGAGCATTGGTAGTAAGCATTATTTGTCCAAAGTAAGATGGGTCGGTAAAGATTTCCTGATAGCCAGTCATTCCAGTATTAAAACATATTTCACCAGTTACGGTACCTTTAATACCAGCTGACTTGCCGAAAAACACACTTCCATCCTCCAACAATAATACGGCATCCGATTTACTTTTATACTTCATCTTTTTTTAAAAAAAAGGGATATAACGTAGCACGTATATCCCCTATTGTTATTTAAAAGAAGGTAATTACTTTACTCACTCTTATCTTCTTTTTTTTCCGTGCTTTCGTTTACTTCTTCAGTTTTAGGAGTTTCTATCTCCTGATCTTCATTTTTTTCATCGTTGGGGTCTTCTTGAATACTAACAGTAACATCTTCGTTCACAGGATTCTCTTCCACTTTGTCTTTAGAAACAACTTCGACGGGTTTGGTGTTATCATCGTTACTATCAGACTGTTCGCTTTCACTTGAAGGTGTTGCCACGTTTTGAGTAGAATCGGTATCGACTTCCGCCTGTGCTATTTTCTTAGAACCTCCTCTAGATCGTCTTGTGGACTTTGATTTCTTCGGTTTTTCGTTAGTATAGATTTCATTGTAATCTACTAACTCAATTAAACACATTTCAGCATTGTCGCCTAATCGATTTCCTAATCTAAGTATGCGTGTATAGCCCCCTTGTCTGTCGGCCACCTTTGAGGCCACCTCACCAAAGAGCTCTGTAATAATCTGCTTTTGACGCAAATGACTAAACACAATTCTTCTTGAGTGTGTTGTGTCGTTTTTGGACTTTGTGATAAGCGGTTCTAAATACTTTCTTAGTGCCTTTGCTTTTGCAACTGTAGTTTTAATTCGTTTATGTTCTATTAGAGAACATGCCATATTGGAAAGCATGGCTTTCCTATGAGCCGCTTTTCGACCTAATGAATTTATTTTTTTTCCGTGTCTCATTTTATTATTCCTTATCTAAATTATATTTGGCGATATCCATCCCAAAGTTTAGACCGTTCACCGTTACCATTTCTTCAAGTTCTGTTAAGGACTTTTTCCCAAAGTTTCTAAACTTTAACAAGTCGGATTTATTAAAAGCAACTAACTCTCCTAGTGTTTCAACCTCGGCAGTTTTCAAACAGTTTAAAGCTCTTACTGAAAGTTCTAGATCTACCAACTTGGTCTTTAGCAACTGTCGCATGTGTAGGGTGTCCTCATCAAATTCATGCACACTTTCAGACTCTGTTTGCTCGAAAGTTAGGTTTTCATCGGCAAATAACATAAAGTGTTGAATCAATATTTTAGCACCCTCTGTTAGGGCATCTTTTGGATGAATGGAACCATCAGAGGTGATTTCAAAAACTAGCTTTTCAAAATCAGTCTTTTGCTCTACCCTAAAATTCTCAACACTGAACTTTACATTTTTTATTGGAGTAAAAATTGAGTCTATGAATATCGTTCCCAATGGAGCGGTTGATACTTTATTCATCTCAGATGGCACATAACCTCTACCCTTGTTTATAGTAAGTTCTAACTCTAAGCTTACTGATTTTTCGAGGTTACAAATAACTAATTCGGGATTTAGAACTTGGAATGACGCAAGGCTTTTCCCAATATCACCAGCCGTAAACTGCTCCTTATTGCTGATTTTCACTATAACTCTCTCAGAATTTTCATCTTCTATTTGTTGTTTGAGACGAATTTGCTTTAGATTGAGGATTATTTCTGTAACATCTTCTACAACTCCTGAAATTGAAGAAAATTCATGATCGACACCTTCAATTTTTACAGAAGTGATTGCGAAACCTTCTAAAGAAGATAACAAAACTCTTCTGAGGGCATTACCTACAGTAAGACCGTATCCAGGTTCAAGAGGTCTAAATTCAAAATTACCATGTGAATCGGTCGATTCTATCATGTACACTTTGTCTGGTCTTTGAAAATCTAATATTGACATATCAAAAAATGATTGATTAAATTATTATTTAGAATATAATTCAACAATAAGTTGTTCTTTAATGTTTTCTGAAATCTGCTCTCTGAGAGGAATAGCGGTTAACTTACCATTCATGAGATCAGGATTCCATTCAACGTATTCACATCTATCGGTTGAATTGGATAAAGAGGTCGATATAACCTCTAAGGATTTTGATTTTTCTCTTACAGCTATCGTATCACCTACATTCAAAGAGTATGATGGAATATTGACAATGGTGCCGTTAACTGTTATATGACGATGAGTCACTAATTGTCTAGCTGCTCTTCTTGAGGGTGCAATTCCAAGTCGGTAAACAATGTTGTCAAGACGGGTTTCACAAAGTTGCAATAATGTCTCGCCAGTAATACCTTTTCTTCTGGATGCCTCCTTAAATAAATTTGAAAATTGCTTCTCCAGAATACCGTAGGTGTATTTAGCTTTTTGCTTCTCAGCTAACTGAGTAGCGTATTCGGACTTTTTAGCTCTTCTGTTGTTACCGTGTTGACCCGGACCATAGCTTTTTCTTTCTAAAGCCTTGTCTGGACCGAAGATTGGTTCGTTGAATCGTCTTGCAATTTTGGATTGTGGACCTCTATATCTAGCCATATTAATGAATTATTTCAATTAAATTATACTCTTCTTCTTTTGGGTGGGCGACAGCCATTGTGTGGAATCGGTGTTATGTCCACGATTTCTGTAACGACTATGCCAGTGTTGTGTAGTGTTCTGATGGCCGATTCACGACCAGCACCGGGGCCTTTTACAAACACTTTCACTTTTCTCAAACCAGCTTCGTATGCTTTTGTAGCGCAATCCTCAGCAGCAGTTTGAGCGGCATATGGCGTATTCTTCTTAGAGCCTTTGAAGCCCATTTTACCAGCAGATGACCAAGATATTACTTGTCCCTGGTTATTTGTTAGAGAGATAATGATATTGTTAAATGTCGCCTGTATGTGGGCTTGTCCGAAAGCTTCTACCTTGACAGTTCTTTTTTTCTGATTTGATTTAGCCATATTTCAGTTATTATTTGGTTGCTTTTTTCTTGTTTGCAACTGTTTTTCTTCTTCCTTTTCGAGTTCTAGAATTATTTTTGGTGCGTTGACCTCTTAGTGGTAAACCAGATCGATGTCTAATACCTCTGTTGCTACCAATATCCATAAGTCGTTTTATGTTCATTTGGATTTCGGAACGAAGTTCACCTTCTACTTTTATATCGTCTCCAATTATTTGGCGAATATCTGAAAGTTGTTTATCGTTCCAATCCTGAACTTTGACATTGTGGTCAATACCGGCCTTATCTAATATGTGTTTGGCTACACTGGAGCCAATTCCAAATATGTAGGTTAAGCCTATAACCCCTCTTTTATTTTTTGGTAAATCTATACCTGCAATTCTAGCCATTTACTTTTCTATTTTGTTAACCTTGACGTTGTTTAAACTTTGGGTTCTTTTTATTTATTATGTACAAGCGACCTTTTCGACGTACTATTTTACAGTCCTCGCTTCTTTTCTTTAGTGATGCTCTTACTTTCATTTGTTTTAGTATCTGTAAGTTATTCTTCCTTTTGTTAAATCATAAGGAGACATTTCAAGTTTTACTTTATCTCCTGGTAAAAGTTTTATGTAAAACTTTCGCATTTTTCCGGATATATGTGCCGTGATAATATGCCCATTTTCAAGCTCTACTCTAAACATTGCATTTGAAAGTGCTTGAGTTATAACTCCGTCTTGTTCTATGTGTGCCTGTTTGGCCATTTTATTTGTTATTCAGTTCTTGTTCTATCCATTCAAAACTTGATAATACATCGGCTTTTCCTTGTCTTACCACTACGGTGTGCTCAAAATGAGCAGAGGGTTTATTGTCAGCAGTCGTAATTGTCCATCCGTCTGAATGCTGTCGAATCTGTTTTACTCCCATGTTAATCATTGGTTCTATTGCAATAACTAAACCATTTTGTAATTTTGGGCCTCGACCTCTTATACCATAATTTGGTACTTCCGGGCTTTCATGTAAACTGGTGCCTATTCCATGACCAACTAACTCTCTTACAACGCCATAGTCATATGCTTCAGCGTGATGTTGTATGGCATGGCTTATGTCTCCCACTCTGTTTCCTACTACGGCCTGTTCAATTCCAATTAACAAACACTGCTTTGTGACATCCAGCAGATTTTGTTTTTCTTGGTTGATTTCTCCCACTGCGTAGGTGTATGCAGAATCTCCATAATAATCATTCATTAAAACACCACAATCGATTGATAAAATCGATCCATTTTCTAGTGGGTTATTATTTGGAATACCATGAACGACTTGGTTGTCTGGTGACATACAAAGTGTATTTGGAAACCCATTATACCCCTTAAAAGCCGGAACCCCACCAAAATCGCAAATGAATTCTTCAGCAAATGCATCCAACTCGAGAGTTGTCACACCTGGTTTGATCATTTTAGCCATTTCGGCGTGTACCTTTGCAACAAGTAAAGAACTTTTTCTTATCAATTCTACTTCCTCATCTGTCTTCAAAAAGATCATCGAATCCGTATTATTGACCCATCATTCCTGATGATTTTCCTTTTATCCTTCCTGTACTTGTCAATCCATCATAATGACGCATTAACAAGTGACTTTCTATTTGCTGAAGAGTATCCAGCACAACACCCACCATAATTAACAAGGAGGTTCCACCATAAAACTGCGCGAATCCTTGATTAACACCAAATTGCATAGCAAATGCTGGAAGAATGGCAACAAATGCTAAGAATAAGGAACCTGGTAATGTGATTTTTGACATTGCATCATCCAAAAATTCTGCAGTCTTACGACCAGGCTTGACACCAGGTATAAAACCACCATTTTTCTTCATATCATCGGCCATTTGTTTTGGATTAACTGTAATGGCTGTATAGAAATAGGTAAAAATAACTATCATAAAGAAGAATACAAGATTATACCAAAAACCAGCAAAATCAGTAAATGCAGCAGCAAAACCTTGTAGTGCTTCAGACTCTGAAAAACCAACTAAAGTAATAGGCACGAACATAATGGCCTGAGCAAATATGATGGGCATTACACCTGATGCATTAACTTTGAGAGGTATGTATTGTCTGACGCCTCCATACTGCTTGTTTCCAACTACTCTTTTTGCAAAATTGACTGGTATTCTGCGGGTACCTTGTACAAGTAATATGCTAACAAGTATAACCAATAAAAGTGCTAGTATTTCAATCAAGAAAATAACAAGACCTCCTCCTTGGCTTTCTAGAGAAGCAGCAAACTCCGCGAATAGTGAGCCTGGTAGGGCTGCTATTATACCGATCATTATTATCAATGAAATTCCATTTCCAATGCCTCTATCGGTTATCTTTTCACCAAGCCACATAACAAACATTGTTCCTGTAACAAGTACAATAACTGACATTAGCGAAAAGAAAAAAGTAGCTTCATTATTTACAAAAACATATCCAATGGTACCATCGGCAAGCTCAATGGGTTTGTTTAGCCATTGACTTTTAAGGTTAGAAATAAAACCTGGAGCTTGGAAACCAGTAATCAATATTGTTAGGTAACGAGTGATATTATTAATTTTTCTTCTTCCGCTCTCACCCTCTCTTTGAAGTTTCTGAAAATAGGGAACGGCTACACCCATCAACTGTATAACAATTGAAGCAGAGATGTACGGCATAATACCTAATGCAAATATGGACGCTTGGGCAAAGGCTCCTCCAGTAAAAAGATTTAATAGACCTAAGAGACCATCTGGACCGCCACTAGCTTCATTGGCAGCAGCTAAAACACCAGCATCAATACCGGGAAGTGGCACTTGAGCACCAAGTCTGTAAATAAGGGTGAAACCCAAAGTAACAATGATTCGAGTTCTTAGTTCCTCAATTTTCCAGATATTCTTTAATGTGTTTATTAAATTCTTCATAACAAATTATTACAATTTAGTGGCTGTACCACCTGCGGACTCAATGGCTGACTTTGCGCTTGCCGAAAAGCTATGAACAGTAATATCTAGCTTTGCTTTAAGCTCACCTCTGCCTAATATTTTTACTAAATCGTTCTTGTGAGCAAGACCGTTAGATATTAATGCTTCTAAGTCTACTTTATCTTTGATCTTCTTGTTGTCAACAAGGGTTTGAAGTGTGTGAAGGTTGATCCCTCTAAATTCTTTTCTATTTGGGTTTGTAAATCCAAATTTTGGTACGCGTCTTTGAAGTGGCATCTGACCTCCTTCAAATCCAACTTTCTTAGAGTAACCAGAGCGTGATTTAGCTCCTTTATGTCCCCTGGTGGATGTTCCTCCCTTTTTTGAACCTTCACCACGAGCGATTCGTTTCTTGTTCTTTATAGACCCTTTTGCTGGTGTTAAATTACTTAAATCCATTGTTTTATTTTAACTTATTTAACTTCTTCTACTTTTAATAAATGGGCAACTTGTTTTACCATTCCTAAGACTTGCGGTGATGCTTCATGTTCTACGGTATGATTAATTTTTTTTAGACCTAAAGCCGCAATTGTCCTCTTTTGTCTTTCGGGTCTGCCGATTTTACTTTTTACTTGTGTTACTTTAATTTTAGCCATCAGTTTAATATTAACCGTTAAAAACTGTTTCTAATTTCACACCTCTTTGATTGGCAACCTGACTTGGACTTCTAAGAGACTCAAGTGCTTTCATGGTAGCCTTGACAAGATTGTGAGGGTTTGAAGAACCTTTAGATTTTGCTAGTACATCTTGAATGCCAGCACTTTCGAGAACTGCACGCATCGCTCCACCAGCTTTAACCCCGGTACCATTTGATGCGGGCTTAATAAGCACTTGCGAACCAGAATACTTGGCCTCCTGCTCATGAGGTATGGTCCCTTTATGAACAGCCACTTTGACAAGATTTTTCTTGGCTGATTCGATGGCTTTGCTAATTGCTACTGTCACCTCTTGTGACTTGCCTAAGCCATGACCGACAACCCCATTACCATCACCAACAACAACTATTGCTGAAAAACTAAACGTTCGACCACCTTTTGTGACCTTAGTAACTTTTTTGATAGAAACAAGTTTGTCTTTTAACTCTATGTCGGTTGATTTTATTCTACTTAAATTAGACATATATTGTTGCTTAAAATTTTAATCCAGATTCTCTAGCCCCTTCTGCTAATGCTTTTATTCGTCCGTGGTATAAATATCCACCTCTATCAAAGACAACTGTTTTGATACCTGCAGCTTGACTTTTCTCAGAAATTAGTTTGCCAACCTGAGTAGCTTGATCAATTTTTGTACCTTCAATATCCTTTGATGAAGCAGATGCAAGTGTTTTTCCACCAACATCATCTATTAGCTGAGCATAAATTTCTTTATTACTTCTAAAAACAGCCAAGCGTGGAATATCTGCTGTACCTGAAAGTTTTGCTCTTATTCTTTTTCTAATTTTATTTCTTCTAGATTCTTTTGAAAACGCCATGATTGTAGTGTTATATGTTATTTAGCAGCAGTTTTACCAGCTTTTCTTCTTAGTTGTTCCCCAACGAATTTGATACCTTTTCCTTTGTATGGTTCCGGTTTTCTTAACGAACGAATTTTAGCTGCGATAATTCCTAGAAGTTGATTATCAATAGAGGATAGTGTGATGATAGGATTTTGTCCTTTTTCAGACTGTGTTTCTATTTTAACTTCTGCTGGTATTTCAAAAATTACATTGTGAGAAAATCCCAGTGCTAATTCAAGCTTTTGTCCTGAATTACTGGCCCTGTACCCAACACCAACAAGCTCAAGTTGCTTTTTAAATCCTTCGTTAACCCCAATGACCATATTATTTAGCAAAGCTCTTGTTAATCCGTGAAATGATTTGTGCTCTTTGCTATCAGAAGGTCGACTTACTGTGGCGGTTGTTTCATTTAGATTAACTTTAATATCAGGGTGAAATGACTTTGATAGTTCACCAAGCTTTCCTTTTACAAATACAGTATTATTACCATCTACAGTTATGGTAACACCTTGTGGGATATTAATCGGATTATTTCCTATTCTTGACATTATTCGGTCTTTGTTAAATTAATACACATAGCATAGTACTTCACCACCAACATTAAGTCGCTTTGCCTCTTTGTCGGTCATAACTCCTTTGGAGGTAGAAAGTATGGCGATGCCTAGTCCATTTAATACGCGTGGCATTGTTTGGTTGTTGGCATACTTTCTAAGTCCAGGCTTACTTATACGTTGTAACTTTTCAATGGCAGATACTGAGCCATTGTATTTTAGTGCTATTTTGATATTTCCTTGTTTGTTATCTTCTTCAAATTTGTAATTTAAAATGTAACCTTTGTCCTTAAGGATTTTGGTCATTTCCTTTTTGGTATTTGAGGCAGGTATATTTACAACTTTGTGTCCTGCTTTAGCGGCATTTCTGATGCGGGTTAAATAGTCTGCTATTGGATCTGTGTTCATTTTTTTATAGTTATTGTAAAATTACCAACTTGCTTTTTTTACTCCAGGAATGAGTCCATTATTAGCCATTTCTCTAAAAGTGACTCTTGAAATTCCAAATTGCCTCATGTATCCTTTTGGTCGTCCTGTGATTTTACATCTGTTGTGTAAGCGTACTGGTGAAGCATTTTTTGGAAGTTTTTGCAAACCTTCATAATCACCAGCAGCTTTCAAAGCGGCTCTTTTTTCAGCATACTTGTCAACTAGCTTCTGACGTTTAACTTCTCTTGCTTTCATTGATTCTTTTGCCATGTCTTTATTTTTTAAATGGTAAACCAAATTCGGTTAATAAACTTTTTGCTTCATCGTCAGTATTTGCACTAGTAACGAATGTGATATCCATACCAGTGATTTTGTTGACTTTGTCTATGTTGATTTCAGGAAATATGATTTGTTCCTTAATACCTAGGTTGTAATTTCCTCTTCCATCAAACCCTTTGGCATTTATGCCTCTGAAGTCACGAACTCTTGGAAGAGAAGATGTAATAAGTCGATCAAGAAACTCGTACATTTTATCACCACGCAAGGTTACTCTGGCACCAATTGGCATTCCTTTTCGTAATTTGAAATTAGAAATGTCTTTCTTAGATTTTGTAGCTACTGCTTTCTGACCGGTAATAAGCGTCATTTCGTCACATGCCTGTTCAACCATCTTTTTGTCAGTAACAGCATCGCCTAACCCTTGATTTAAACAAATCTTAAGCAATTTTGGCACCTGCATGATAGATTTATAGGAGTATTTTTCTTGTAAATTTCCTACAATTTCTTCAGAATACTTTGATTTTAACCTTGGCGTATACATTATTTAATTACCTCCCCTGTTTTTTTTGAATAACGTGTTAATTTTCCTGATTTTTCATCAATTTTTCTACCAATACGTGTTGCTTCACCAGATTTTGGGTCAATCAACATTAGATTAGATATGTGTATTGGTGCTTCTTGCTTAACAATTCCACCTTGTGGACTAGCAGCATTTGGCTTTGTATGCTTGGAAACCATGTTGACTCCTTCAACAAGTGCCCTATTATTAGAAATATGCATTTCTACAACCTTACCTTCCTGTCCCTTGGAATTTCCAGCAATTACCTTAACGGTATCTCCTTTTTTAATGTGTAATTTTGACATAGTAACGTAAATTTTATAGCACTTCAGGCGCTAGTGAAACTATTTTCATAAATTGTTTATCTCTTAACTCTCTAGAAACAGGTCCAAAGATACGCGTGCCTCTCATTTCACCAGTAGGATTTAATAGTACGCAAGCATTGTCATCAAATCTGATATATGAGCCATCAGGTCGGCGTATTTCTTTTCTGGTTCGAACAACTACAGCCTTAACAACTGTTCCTTTTTTGATGTTTCCCGAAGGAATAGCATCTTTTACAGTGACTACTATGGTGTCTCCAATAGAAGCATAGCGACGCCTGGTGCCACCAAGCACTTTAATACAAAGCACCTCTTTTGCTCCTGAGTTATCTGCAACATTTAATCTACTTTCTTGCTGTATCATGTTATTTAGCTCTTTCTAAAATTTCAACTAACCTCCAACACTTATTTTTGCTGACTGGTCGAGTTTCCATAATTTTTACTTTGTCACCTGATTTGCATTCATTCTTTTCATCATGGGCAGTAAATTTGCTTGTTTTTACAACAAATTTACCATACAAAGGATGCTTTTCTCGACGTTCTACGGAAACAACAACGGACTTATCCATTTTGTCACTTGTAACAATGCCTATTCTTTCCTTTCTGAGATTTCTCATTTGTTAACTAATTATTCTTGTATTAATTCCCTGTTTCTTAACTCTGTTAAAATCCTAGCTACGGTTTTTCTTGAAAACGTTATTTGTTTAGGATTTTCTAATGGGGACACCGTATGATTAACTTTCATTTTTTCTAGTCGAGATTTTTCGCTTTCAACAAGATCTTGAAGTTCACTGGTTGTCATTTCTTTTATTACGGATTGTTTCATTTTATTTTTTAATTACGCATCAACGTAGTCTCTACGAACGATAAATTTTGTTTTGATTGGTAACTTTTGTGCAGCAAGCCTTAGTGCCTCTTGAGCTATTTCTATTGAAACCCCTTCGCATTCGAATAAGACTCTTCCCGGTCTGACAACAGCTGCCCAATAATCAGGTGCACCTTTACCTTTACCCATCCTTACCTCGGCAGGCTTAGAAGTAACTGGTTTGTCTGGAAAAATACGAATCCACACTTGTCCTTGCCTTTTCATATATCGTGTAACAGCAATACGTGCCGCTTCGATTTGACGAGCAGTTATCCAGGTTTCTTCCAATGCTTTGATACCAAATGAACCAAAGGCCAATTGACTGCCTCGCTGAGCATTGCCCTTCATTCGGCCTTTTTGCATTTTCCTAAACTTTGTCTTCTTCGGCTGCAACATAACAATTAGTCTTTATACTGTTTTATTTTCTACTTCTTTTAAATTTACCACCTTGCTTTGGCCCATTTGCTTTTGACAAACCAACATTGGGCGACAAGTCTCTAGCACCATATACCTCTCCCTTGCAAATCCATACCTTGATTCCTATTCGTCCATAAGTTGTATGTGCTTCCTCAATAGCATAATCTATGTCAGCCCTGAAAGTATGCAAAGGAGTTCTTCCATCTTTGAACATTTCAGAACGAGCCATCTCAGCTCCATTCAAACGACCGGAAATTTTTACCTTAATCCCTTCAGCACCCATTCGCATTGTACTAGCTATTGCCATTTTTATGGCTCTACGAAATGAAATTCGTCCTTCAATTTGACGGGCAATACTTGACGCGACCAAGGTGGCATCTAACTCTGGACGTTTTACTTCGAAAATGTTTATTTGTACTTCTTTCCTGGTTATTTTCTTCAGCTCTTCTTTAAGTTTATCAACTTCTTGCCCACCTTTTCCGATAATGATTCCAGGTCTAGAAGTATGAATAGTTACTGTTACCATTTTTAAAGTTCGCTCAATAACAACACGAGCAACACTCGCATTGGATAGTCGAACTCCAATGTACTGACGAATTTTGCTGTCTTCAGCAATTTTTTCCCCATATGATCTTCCACCATACCAATTTGAATCCCATCCTCTGATGTATCCTAATCTATTGCCTATTGGATTTGTTTTTTGTCCCATTATGATTGTTGGTTTTCTTTAATTCTACTTCCTAATGTAAGAGTTACGTGATTGGAACGTTTTCTTATTCGGTGCGCCCGACCTTGTGGGGCTGGTTGAATTCGTTTTAGCATTCTTCCACCATCTACGGTGATTTCTTTTACAAATAACCGACTATCTTCTATCTTCAGTCCTTCATTTTTTGATTCCCAGTTTGCTATGGCAGAAAGCAACAGTTTTTCGAGTCTAGCAGACGCTTCTTTGGGGTTAAATTTTAGAACATTCAATGCCTTATCAATATCTTCACCTCTGATAATATCTGCCACCAATCTCATTTTCCTTGGTGAAGTAGGGCAATTATTTAATTTTGCGAAGGCTACGCTTTTTCTTGCGTCTTTTAAAGCCTGTGCTCTATTTCTTTTACGTACTCCCATTAGTTGTTATTTTTTCTTGTTGCCAGAGTGTCCTCTAAATGTTCTTGTTGGGGAAAATTCACCTAATTTGTGACCAACCATGTTTTCAGTAATAAAAACAGGAATGAATTGTCTTCCGTTGTGAACAGCTATTGTTTGTCCAACAAAGTCTGGTGATATCAATGATGAACGTGACCAAGTTTTAATTACACTATTTTTTCCTGAAGAAATATTTTCTTCAACTTTCTTTTGAAGCTTGTAGTGTATATATGGTCCTTTTTTTAGTGATCTTGGCATATTATTATTTTTTACGTCTTTCAACTATAAATTTATCAGAGGAATTTTTCTTTGATCTTGTTTTGTATCCTTTTGCAGGAATACCTTTTCTTGATCTTGGGTGTCCACCAGAAGCTCTACCTTCACCACCCCCCATTGGATGATCTACAGGGTTCATAGCTACTGCTCTTGTTCGTGGCCTTCTTCCCAACCATCTTGATCGTCCTGCTTTTCCAAAATTTTGGAGATTGTGTTCGGAGTTTGATACAGTACCAACTGTGGCTAGACAACTTTGAAGTATCATTCTTACTTCTCCAGAAGCTAACTTAACAGTAGCATATTTTCCGTCCCTTGCCATTAGTTGTGCATAACTACCAGCGCTGCGAACTAATTTACCACCCTGCCCAGGTTTGAGCTCAACATTGTGAATAGTGGCACCAAGAGGAATGTCAGAAAGATACATGGCATTACCAATTTCGGGTGTGGCATCTTTACCAGAATTCAGAGTCTGACCAACTTTCAAACCATTTGGACAGATTATATATCTCTTTTCACCATCAGCGTAAAACAACAATGCAATAAATGCGGATCGGTTCGGATCGTATTCAATTGATTTTACAGTAGCTGGTATTCCAAACTTATTTCTTTTAAAGTCAATTGTTCTGTATCTTTTTTTATGACCACCACCAGTATATCTCATGGTCATTTTTCCAGAGTTATTTCTACCTCCAGATTTTGATTTTTTTTGCACTAAAGATTTCTCAGGGTTGTTTCCTATTGTGAGATGTTCAAAGTCGTTGATAACTTTAAATCGCTGTCCTGGTGTTGTTGGTTTTAATTTTTTTAGTCCCATCTTTATTGTATTAGATATTACTATAAAAGTCTATTGTATCTCCTTTTGCTAACTGAACAACTGCTTTCTTGAAGTGACTAGTTCTACCGCTAATAACACCTGCTTTAGTGAATCTGCTTTTTGTTTTTCCTGCATAATTCATTGTTCGAACTGAATCTACTGTCACACCATAGGCCTCTTCAACTGCGCCTTTAATCTGAATCTTGTTGGCGTTTCTATCGACTACGAAACCGTAGCGATTAAATTCTTCGCCTTGAGCGGTCATTTTTTCAGTAATGATAGGTTTTATCAGAATTGTCATTGTCTTACTTAGCTTAATATGGTTTCTATGTTCTTAACTGAACTCTCAACCATCAATATATTACCCGCGTTCATTATATCGTAGGTATTTAGATTGGTAGAGGTTGTTACATTTGTCTTATCTAAATTTCTTGCAGAAAGAATAATATTATTATTAGGTTCGTTAAGAACAAGTAACGTTTTCTTTCCATTTAACTCAAAGTTGGTCAATAGACTGACATAATCTTTAGTTTTGGGAGTCTCAAAGCTGAAATCCTCAATAACGGTGATATGCTTGGCCTTGGCCATTAGTGAAAGAGCAGATATTCTAGCTAATCGTTTAACTTTCTTATTTAGCTTGAAACTGTAGTCTCTTGGTTTAGGTCCAAACACTCGACCACCACTTCTAAATAAGGGGTTTTTGATAGAACCTGCACGAGCAGTACCTGTTCCTTTTTGTTTTTTTATTTTTCTTGTTGAACCAGTAATCTCACCTCTTTCTTTTGCTTTGTGTGTACCCTGACGCTGATTAGCAAGAAATTGCTTAACATCTAAATAGATAGCATGATTGTTGGGCTCTGCGCCAAAAATACTCTTGTTTAACTTCACTTTCTTTGAAGTTTTTTTACCATCGATTTTGTATACTGCTAACTCCATTATTTCTCTACGATTACATATGAATTTTTTGGTCCTGGGACTGCACCTTTAACGACTAATAAATTCTTTTCAGGAAAAACTTTCATTACCATTAAATTAGTTTCTTTGACACGAGCATTTCCCATTTGACCTGCCATTCGCATTCCTTTGAAGACTCGGGCTGGATATGAAGCCGCCCCTATAGAACCTGGCGCCCTCATGCGGTTGTGTTGACCGTGAGTAGCGTCTCCTACTCCTCTAAAATTGTATCTCTTCACAACCCCTTGAAAACCTTTTCCTTTGGATGTGCCAACCACATCGACGTATTCACCCTCTACAAAAATATCAACGGTTACAGAATCACCAAGTTGTAAGTCTACATCAAAGTCTCTAAATTCTACCAATTTCTTTTTGGGTGTTGTTTTTGATTTTTTGAAATGTCCAAGTTTTGGTTTGTTGACCCTACTTTCTTTTTGATCTTCAAAACCTAGCTGAAATGCATTATAGCCGTCCGTCTCTTGGGTTTTTACTTGGGTAATTATACATGGACCTGCTTCAATGACAGTGCATGGAATGTTTTTACCATTGTCATCAAAGATGCTTGTCATACCTACTTTTTTACCGATAATTCCTGACATTTTTTTGTCCTTTTTACTTTATAAAACTGTCACACTTTTATTTCAACATCAACACCGCTTGGCAACTCTAACTTCATAAGAGCATCAATGGTATTTGATGATGAAGAATAAATATCCATCAAACGCTTGTGGGCACACAACTGAAATTGTTCTCTTGACTTTTTATTGACATGAGGAGAACGTAAAACAGTATAGATACGCTTGTGAGTGGGCAATGGAATAGGGCCACTAACAACGGCGCCAGCTGATTTTACCGTCTTGACGATTTTTTCAGCAGATTTATCCACGAGATTGTGATCGTAAGATTGAAGCTTTATTCTAATTTTTTGACTCATCGTTTTAATGAATTTAACTTTGTTTTAAACCGTTTACTTCAGAAATTACTGCATCTGAAACATTGGAAGGGCATTCGGCATAGTGTGAAAACTCCATTGTCGATGTTGCTCTTCCTGATGATATTGTTCTTAAAGTGGTAACATAACCGAACATCTCGGAGAGGGGTACATTAGCTTTAACTACTTCAGCACCGTTTCGACTGTCCATTCCTTGCATAATACCACGCCTTCTATTTAGGTCGGCAACGACATCACCCATATTTTGCTCGGGGGTTACAACTTCCACCTTCATTATTGGCTCAAGAAGCACAGGACCAGCCTGTTTACAAGCATTTTTGAAAGCTAACTTAGAACATATTTCAAAGGATAATTGATCAGAGTCAACATCATGAAAAGAACCATCAAATAACCTTACTTTTAAACTATCTACTTCATAACCCGCCAAAACACCATTTTGCATAGCTTGTTTGAATCCTTTTTCAACCGATGGAATGAATTCTTTTGGAATAGCACCGCCCTTTATCTGATCAACAAACTGTAACCCATCTCCTTCAAAATCACTATCGACAGGTGATAACTCAAATTGAATATCAGCAAACTTACCACGACCTCCAGATTGCTTCTTATAGGTTTCACGGAGTGTAATGGATGAAGTTACGGATTCTTTGTAAGCAACTTTGGGAGCTCCTTGATTACATTCAACACCAAATTCTCTTTTAAGTCGATCAATAATAATGTCAAGGTGTAGCTCTCCCATACCTGAAATTATAGTTTGACCTGAATCTTCGTCAGAACGCACAGTGAACGTTGGGTCTTCCTCAGCTAGTTTTCCTAAAGCAACACCCAGTTTGTCCATATCCTTTTGAGTTTTTGGCTCAACCGCAATTCCTATAACCGGATCTGGGAAATCCATTGACTCTAATACGATTGGAGCGTTTTCAGCACACAGTGTATCACCAGTTCTGATATCTTTAAATCCTGCAAGTGCGGCGATATCACCAGCTTGTAATTGGTCAATTTGATTTTGCTTATTAGCGTGCATTTGGAAGATCCTAGAGATACGTTCTTTTTTGTTGGTTCTAGTATTCAAGACATATGAGCCCGACTGTAAGACACCAGAGTAAGCTCTTGTAAAGCACAATCTTCCAACATAAGGATCAGTGGCTATCTTAAAAGCTAAACTCGCAAATGGTTCATCGATGTTTGGCTTTCGACTTTCGTCTAAATCAGTTTTTGGATTGGTACCTTTGATTGCTTCAGTGTCAACTGGGGATGGCAGTATTTCCATTACCATATCGAGCATGGTCTGAACGCCTTTGTTTTTGAAAGCAGAGCCACACATCATTGGAACTACTTTGCCAGCGATGGTCGCTTGACGTAGGGCAAGTAGTATCTCCCTTTCTGTTAATGAGTTTTCATCCTCGAAATACTTTTCAAGAAGCGTATCATCAAACTCAGCTACCGCCTCAAGCAACTTACCTCGATATTCTTTAGCTTCATCTAAAATATCGGCTGGAATATCTACCTCGGTGTATGTCATACCCATATCCTCTTCATTCCAGACGATGCCTTTAAAGTTAATCAAATCTACAACTCCTTTGAAATTATCTTCGCTTCCAATTGGGATTTGTAATGGTAATGCATGGCTTCCAAGCATATCTTTTACCTGCTGACAAACATTAAGAAAGTCTGCACCTTGACGATCCATTTTATTTACGAAACCAATTCTAGGAACATTGTAATTGTCAGCTAATCGCCAGTTGGTCTCTGACTGAGGCTCTACACCGTCAACTGCGCTAAATAAAAACACAAGTCCGTCTAATACCCTTAGTGAGCGATTTACCTCTACGGTGAAATCAACGTGACCTGGAGTGTCTATAATATTAACATGATATTCTTGTTCGCGGTAGTTCCAATTTAAAGTAGTAGCTGCAGAAGTAATTGTGATACCTCTTTCTTGTTCTTGTTCCATCCAATCCATGGTTGCAGCTCCATCATGAACTTCTCCAATTTTGTGGCTGACACCACCATAATAAAGTATCCTCTCAGTAGTGGTGGTTTTTCCAGCATCAATGTGCGCTGCAATGCCTATGTTTCTTGTAAATTTTAAATCTCTCTTTGCCATTTTTTTTAAAATCTAAAGTGCGAAAATGCTTTATTAGCCTCGGCCATTTTGTGTGTGTCCTGTTTTTTCTTGAAAGCGGCCCCTTCTTCTTTGTAGGCAGCCAATATTTCTGCAGCCAACTTTTGGCTCATACTTTTGTCGTTTCTTTTTTTTGCATACCCAATCATCCACTTCATTGCCATGGAGAGCTTTCTGGAATCTCTGATGGGTTGTGGTATTTGGAAAGTAGCGCCACCAATTCTTCGACTTCTGACTTCTACAGAAGGGGTAACATTAGCAATAGCCTTCTTCCATACTTCCAAAGGAGATTCATCTTCAACTCTAGATTCTACAACTTCGAGAGCACTGTAGAATATTTTGAAGGCAATCGATTTTTTACCATCTAACATCATGTTGTTAACGAACTGTGTTACCATGGTGTCGTTAAATTTTGCGTCTGGTAATAATCTTCTTTTTTTAGCGGGACTCTTTCTCATTTTATGTTGCTAAGTTTATTTTTTAGGTTGTTTAGTTCCGTATTTAGACCTTCTTTGTGTTCTTCCATCAACACCTGCGGTATCTAACGCACCTCTTACAATGTGATATCTTACACCAGGTAAGTCTTTTACCCTCCCACCACGAACTAGTACTATGGAGTGTTCCTGTAAGTTGTGTCCTTCCCCTCCAATGTATGCGTTTACTTCATTACCGTTAGTAAGTCTTACCCTCGCTACCTTACGCATTGCAGAGTTTGGTTTCTTGGGTGTGGTAGTGTACACACGCGTACAAACTCCCCTGCGCTGAGGGCAACTTGTCAATGCTATTGACTTGGACTTTTTTGTAATTCTTGTCCTTCCTTTTCTTACTAATTGTTGAATAGTTGGCATACTATTTCTTGTTTAAATTTTAATATTACCCTATTTTGAGGGGGTGCAAATCTAATCATTTTTATTTATTAACAAACGACATTTACTCTTTTTTTCATAAAAAAAACACTCACAATTAAGTTTGTGAGTGTTTTTCGTTGAACTACTTTTTCTAACTTTATTTTAAATCAGAAATTAAAATTTTTCTTTGAACAATATCAAAGTTGTTCTTTAAATGTAATAGATATATACCATCAGAAAGATTTCGACTTTCAACTTTTAGTATTTTTTCAAATGATTTTTCGTGTACTACTCGCCCTCTAGAATCTATAATTTTTAACTCATAATTCTCATCTTTGTTAGACCCCACCACTTCTATCATAAAGTGTTCTTGTGCTGGGTTTGGATATATTAACACTTCCATGCCGGTTTGATCTACGATCCCCACTGTCTG
>JAYYZE010000005.1:0-32759 GCA_036340235.1 Bacteroidota bacterium | reverse complement strand
TACAATTCACACCATTGGAAGAAGAAAATCAGCAGTTGCCCGTATCTACTTGAGCAAAGGCAAGGGTAACATCACAATTAATAATCGCGAAGCAAAAAATTATTTTAGCACACCAACCCTGTTGTACAAATTAAACCAACCTTTCAACCTTGTTGAAATGGCTGGTAAATTTGATGTAAAAGTGAATGTAAATGGGGGAGGAAATACAGGTCAAGCGGAAGCTATACGATTAGCTATTTCGAGGGCACTATGTCAATTAGACGAAGAAAACCGTCCAGTTCTAAAATCAGAAGGACTCTTGACCAGAGATCCCAGAATGGTCGAACGTAAAAAACCAGGACAAAAGAAGGCTCGTAAGAAATTTCAATTTAGTAAACGTTAATATCCAAGGATATTGTTTAGTATCAAAATTGCTCAGACTATTTTTCAAGTACTACTGCGCAATTGGCTCAAAATTATGAATGTAAACAATTAAAAATGTCAAAAACAAATTTCAAAGACTTATTAGATTCAGGTGTTCATTTTGGGCATCTCACAAGAAAATGGAATCCTCGAATGGCCCCATATATTTTTATGGAAAAGAATGGGATCCACGTCATAGATTTGAATAAAACTATTAATAAACTTGACCAAGCATGTTCGGCCCTTAAGCACCTTGCCAAATCAGGAAGAAAGGTCATGTTTGTAGCCACTAAAAAACAAGCAAAAGATTCTGTTTCTACGCACGCCCAACGAGTCAATATGCCGTACATAACTGAGCGATGGTCTGGTGGATTGTTAACCAATTTTGCTACGATTAGGAAGGCCATCAAAAAAATGAATTCTATTGACAAAATGAAAACCGATGGCACCATTGATACCCTCTCCAAAAGAGAACGACTTCAAGTCTCTAGAACTCGTGAAAAACTTGAGAAAAACCTAGGCAGCATTGCCACCATGAACCGAATCCCTGCAGCACTGTTTATAGTTGATATTCACAGGGAGCATATTGCCGTTGCGGAAGCCAAAAAGTTGGGTATTCCAACCTTTGCTATCGTTGATACTAATTCGGATCCTAGCCTAGTTGATTTTTGTATTCCAGCCAATGACGATGCCAGCCGATCAATCGAAAAAATCATCTCTATAGTCACTGATTCTATTCAAGAAGGATTGAGCGAAAGAGAAAATGAAAAGCAGGTAAGTGCCAAGGCTAAATCTGAAGACACAAGTCTAGAAAAGACAGAGGAAAAAGATGTCTTAATTGAAGACAAAAACAATGAAGTAGAAACTCCTTCAGAAGAAAGCAAACAATAATCTAATACATACTCAAATTATGACAAAAATTACTGCTAGCGATGTAAATGCATTAAGAAAGCAAACCGGTGCCGGAATGATGGATTGTAAAAAGGCTTTGGTAGAAGCCCAGGGAGATATGTCGGCGGCTGTTGATATACTAAGAAAAAAGGGACAGAAAGTTGCTGCTAACCGTGCAGATAGAGAGGCATCAGAAGGAGTCGTTATTTCAGCCACTGATGGTCAGTTTGGCGCTCTAATAGCGTTAAACTGTGAAACCGATTTTGTGGCTAAAAATGAGGGCTTTATCAATCTTGCCAAATCGTTTTTGGAAGTAGCCATGTCACAAAAACCGGCAAATTTGGATACGCTTAAGACATGTCAACTTGGTGGCATGACTATTGAAGAAAAAATTACTGAACAAACAGGCGTTATCGGTGAAAAGCTAGACTTGTCTACGTACGAAACCATTCATGCTTCACAAGTTGCCTCATACATTCATGGCGGAAATAGATTGGCGACATTAGTGGGTCTTACCAAGTCGGTTGATGATCAAGTAGGAAAAGATGTAGCTATGCAAGTGGCTGCCATGAACCCCGTTGCTGTTGATAAAGATTCGGTATCTAAAGACATTATCGATAAAGAACTAGAGGTGGCAAAGGATTTGGCTAGACAAGAAGGTAAACCAGAAGAAATGTTGGAAAAAATTGCCATGGGACGTCTAAATAAATTTTTCAAAGAAAACACGTTGCTGAATCAAGAATTTATTAAAGAATCTAAAACATCTGTATCCCAATATTTGGGTAAATTCGACAATGATCTTAGTGTCACAGAGTTTAAAAGAGTAGGACTAGGCGTTTAGTTCATCAAATGTAATTTAAGAGAGTGTTTTTCACTCTCTTTTTTTTGACTTAAATTTGCTAGAAATGAAATACAAAAGAATACTTTTAAAATTGAGTGGAGAGGCATTGATGGGCGAAAAACAGTTTGGAATTGATACCAAAAAGCTGTCTGCTTATGCAAATGAAATAAAAAGCGCCGTTGATTTAGGAGTAGAAATAGCCATCGTTATCGGTGGAGGTAATATCTTTAGAGGCGTTCAAGTTGAAGGTCAAGGGCTAGATAGGGTTCAAGGCGATTATATGGGCATGCTAGCTACTATCATTAATGGTATGGCTCTTCAGTCAGCCTTAGAGAAAGAAAAGGTTGAGACACGCCTATTATCGGCTATCAAAATGGAACAAATAGCCGAACCATTTATTAGAAGGCGTTCCATTCGTCATTTGCAAAAAGGAAGAGTAGTAATTTTTGGCGGTGGAACAGGAAACCCCTATTTTACAACCGACACGGCAGCCACATTACGCGCTATAGAAATCGAAGCAGACGTAATTCTTAAGGGAACCCGCGTAGATGGAATTTACACTGCCGATCCTGAGAAAGATAAATCAGCTATCAAATACGACAACATTACTTTTAAAGAAGTTTATGAAAAAGATTTAAATATCATGGACATGACTGCCTTTACCCTATGTAATGAAAACAAACTACCTATTGTTGTTTTTGATATTAATAAGAAAAGTAATTTGTTAAACATGTTGAAAGGAGAGCCAATAGGAACTCTAGTCAATTTTTAGAATTATACCAATGGAAGAAATTAATTTCATTTTAGATAGTGCAAAAGAAAATATGCAAAACTCGCTAAAGCATTTGGAAGTAGCGTTCTCCAAAATTAGAGCTGGCAAAGCATCCCCACAAATGCTAGATAGTATCACCATAGATTACTATGGCTCTCAAACACCCTTATCACAGGCTTCTAATATCAACACACCTGATGGGCGAACAATATCTGTACAGCCATGGGACAAGTCTTTGTTAGAAACCATTGAAAAAGCCATAATTGATGCCAACCTAGGGTTTAACCCAATGAACAATGGTGAGATGGTCATCATCAATGTTCCCCCATTGACCGAAGAACGTAGACAGCAACTGGTAAAACAAGCTAAAGCCGAAACCGAAAATGCTAAGGTTAGTATCCGAAATGCAAGAAAAGAAGCCAACGACGAATTGAAAAAATTAGATGGTATTTCTGAAGATATATTGAAAGACTCAGAATTAGATGTTCAAAATATTACAAATGATTATACTTCTAAAGTAGTAGAACAGTTTAATTTAAAGGAGTCGGAAATACTGACTGTTTAAGTCAATAAATATTACCCCAAAGCCTTCTTTTTATCATTTAACTTAACCATTCTATTTCAATAATTAACTACTTTTGAATTCCTAATTTTTATGTTTGATGTGGCTGTTCATTGCTAAAGTAATTTTGCGATACCGATCGGTGTTTATTTGGCTAATACTCATTTCTACTTATTTTATGATTCAGCAGGGTCAAACCGTTAAGTTGTCGTATGCTATGGCTAACTTATTGCCTAAAAATTCAAAATCTCAATTAGATTATAATCTTTTTGTAGAGAAATTCGGCATTAGAGATAATATCATGATTATTGGGGTCAAGTCTAAAATTTTTGAAGATTTGACGACCTTTCGTTCGTGGTCTACATTACAAGGTAATATACAGGGTATTAATGGTGTGATATCGGCTTATTCAGTTGTTGATGCCATAAATTTAATAAAGAATAAAACCAAAAAGCAATTTGCTGCAAAGTCGATTTTTGATAATGTTCAATCTGAAGCACAGTTGAAAAACGCGTCTAAACAACTCGATCTTCTCCCTTTTTATGACAATACAATGTATAGCGACAGCACGTCAATTATGCTAGTGGAGTTAGACGATGCATACATTACTAGCGACAAACGAATTCAACTTATTGAACAAATTACGGCACTTGGTGATAACTTTAGTTTACAAACAGGTCATTCTATACTTTATTCTGGACTGCCATACATAAGAACCATCAATTCTGAACTGATAAGAAAAGAAGTTGGATTGTTTATATTTCTAGCACTAATAGTAACCGCAATCATTTTATTTTATTTCTTCAGGACATTAAGCGCTATGCTTATATCCATGTTGGTAGTTACTATTGGAGTCATATTTTCCTTTGGAACTCTTGGGGTTTTGAATTATGATATTACCATACTTTCAGCACTAATCCCTCCCTTGTTAATCGTTATTGGTGTTCCAAACTGTATCTTTCTCATAAATAAATACCATAATGAGTTTAAAAAACATGGCAACAAATCCAAGTCATTAGTGCAAATGATTCGTCGAGTTGGAAACATTACAATATTGACTAACACTACCACTGCTTTGGGATTTGCCACTTTTATTATTACTTCCAGCAGAGACCTAAGACAATTTGGTCTAGTGGCCTCTCTCAATATTTTTGCTGTTTTCATCATTTCCTTACTTCTAATACCTATTATTTTCAGTTATCTAAATCCACCAAAAGAAAAGCATACTAGCCATTTGGACAGAAAATGGCTCAATAGTTTACTAAATACATTTACTTACATAGTACTTAACAAAAGAAATCATATTTACTTTGTAACTATACTAATTGTATTATCGGGTGTGTATGGTCTTTTACAAATGAGCGTGGCAGGCAACATCACAGATGATATGCCCCCAGATTCAGAATTATATCAAAACATAAAGTTTTTTGAAAAGCACTATAACTCTGTACTGCCATTGGAAATAATGATAAACACTCACAGGAAAAATGGAATTACAAAGCTATCGACATTGCGACGTATCAACCAACTCAACGACAGCTTAAAGTTATACCCTGAGTTTTCGAGAAGTTTATCAATTATTGATCCAGTTAAATTTTCTAAACAAGCCCTTTATAATGGAAATAAGGCTTTTTACGAATTACCAAATTCGCAAGAAAAAAGATGGTTGATGGATTACACCCTAAAAAGTGAAACTAATAACTGGATAAATTCATTTGTTGATGACAATAGACAGTTTGGGCGAATTAGCTTGAACGTTGCCGATATAGGAACTACTAAAATGAATCAAATTAAAGAAAAACTACAAAGACAAGCAGATACTATCTTTGATCCAAATACCTACGATGTATTCATTACAGGCACTAGCGTAGTCTTTCTGAAAGGAACCACATATTTAGTAAACAATCTTTTTCTTAGTTTGTTTCTCGCCATACTACTCATATCCTTTTTTATGGCATGGATGTTTAACTCATTTAGAATGGTTGTGGTATCGCTAATCCCCAACCTTATTCCACTAATTGTAACGGGATCAATAATGGGGTTTTTTGGAATATCAATCAAACCTTCCACTATACTGGTGTTTAGCATAGCATTTGGTATATCCGTTGATGATACCATTCATTTTCTTGCCAAGTATCGTCAAGAGTTAAGGCACAACAACTACAATATTAGCAATTCAGTAGTAGCAGCGATAAAAGAAACTGGACTAAGTATGTTTTATACCTCAGTTGTTTTATTCTTTGGTTTTTTTATATTTATTGCTTCGCAGTTTGGTGGAACGTTAGCATTAGGACTACTAGTGTCAATCACGCTATTTATAGCTCTATTATCTAACCTAATTGTTTTGCCGGCTCTTTTGATAAGTTTAGAAAAGTCAATAATTTTAGAAGCGATTAGTGATCCACTTTTGGATGTTTTTGACGAGGAAGAAGATATCGATTTGAAAGAATTAACATTAGACAACAACAAATAATGAAAGGCATCATATTAGCTGGTGGCGCAGGAACACGCCTACACCCTCTCACTCTCTGTAGCAGCAAACAAGCACTGCCAGTGTACGACAAACCGATGATTTATTACCCCTTGTCAACCCTTATTCTTTCTGGAATTAGGGAAATATTGATCATTTCCACCCCTCACGACTTGCCAGTATTTGAGCGACTGCTTGGCGATGGGTCAAACTTAGGATGTCACTTTAAGTACCAAGTTCAAGAGGTGCCAAATGGCTTAGCTCAAGCTTTTGTATTAGGTGAAAAGTTTATTGGCGATGACAAAGTATGCTTAATTCTAGGCGACAACATTTTTTATATGAAAAGTAAAATATTGCAATCATGTTCTGATGTTGAGGGGGGGATAGTCTTTGGATATCATGTTAACGATCCAGAAAGATATGGGGTGGTGGAATACGATAATCAAAAAAATGTTATCAGTATAGAAGAAAAGCCAAGTAACCCCAAGTCAAATTACGCCGTTCCTGGTCTATATTTCTATGACAACAACGTTATAGAAATCGCTAAAAATATAAAGCCGTCAGCTCGTGGTGAATACGAAATTACTGACGTCAATGTCCAGTACCTACGAAGAGGTAAGTTAAAAGTCCAAACGCTAGGTCGTGGCACTGCATGGCTAGACACCGGTACTTTCAAGTCACTTATGCAAGCCAGTCAGTTTGTACAAGTTATAGAAGACAGGCAGGGCCGAAAGATAGGATGTATTGAAGAAGCAGCTTTCAAAATGGGATTCATAAACAACGAAGAACTAGAAAAACTAGCTCAACCATTACTCAAAAGTGGATATGGAAATTACCTATTATCATTATTAAGATAAAATGCAGTCTATAGAAACACTCAGAAGATTAGTAGAACAAGAGCTTTTAAGTATTAAATACCCCAAAGAGCCAACAGATTTGTATGCTCCCATAGAATATATACTATCATTGGGGGGAAAGCGTATGCGCCCCATTTTGCTATTGCTAGCTCATCAACTATACAAAAACGATCTTAGCGACTCTCTTAAACCCTCCATAGCAATTGAAGTTTTTCACAATTTCACCCTATTGCATGATGATATAATGGATAAGGCTCCAGTTAGAAGAGGAAAATCTACTGTCCACACTAAATGGAACGAAAATGTAGCCATACTTTCAGGTGATGCCATGCTCATACAGTCGTATCAGTATTTTATTCATTTACCTGAAATAAAGCTAAAAAATTGCTTAGACATATTTAATCGAACGGCCTTGCAAGTGTGCGAAGGTCAACAGTATGATATGGACTTTGAAATAAAAGCCGAAGTAGATTTAACGGCATATCTCAACATGATTGAATTAAAAACCGCCGTATTGTTAGCAGCCTCACTAAAAATTGGCGCCATAATAGGAGGAGCCGAAGACGATGAAGCTCAACAGCTTTATGAATTTGGAAGAAATCTAGGTATTGCCTTTCAGCTAAAAGATGATCTTCTTGATGCTTTCGGAAATTCCAATTCTTTTGGTAAGCAACAAGGCGGAGATATCATTGCAAAGAAAAAAACGTATTTATATTTAAAAGCCCTAACACTTTGTGATGGAGCTCAAAAACACGAACTCATAGACGTATACAATTCTGAGCAAATCAATTCAACCGAAAAAGTGCAAATAGTCAAAGAATTTTTCATCAACCTTGAAATAGAAAAGCATATTGCTCTATTAATCAACGACTATTATGAAAAAGCACTTTCTCATCTAAGCACCATTCAAAAAGACGTTAGCGAGCTCGAATCATTTGCCTCACAACTCAAAAAGCGAGAGAGCTAAACACATCTTTTTCAGCGTTAAATACATTAAAATAATCTATCGTAGAATGAATAAAATTAAATAGATTTGTATAACTAGAGATTCAGATGGCAAAAAAATATTCATTTCTGGGTGCGATACATACCAATATGATAGAAGTCATGTACGAAAAGTACATGGACAACCCTGAATCTATCAATTCTGAATGGCGTCAGTTTTTCATAGGTTTCGACTTCTCTAAAGAACTATATTCAGAAGATGACGAGCTTCCGGAAAATTTTAAAAAAGAATTCAAAGTCATAAATCTTATTGATGCTTATCGTAAGAGAGGTCATTTGTTTACACACACAAACCCTGTAAGAGATCGTAGAAAATATGTCCCTACTCTTGAAATTCTCCACTTTGGATTAGAGGATTCTGACTTAGAAACGGTGTTTCAGGCAGGTATTCAAGTAGGCATTGGCCCCTCAACCTTGAAACAAATCATAGCGCACCTTAAGCAAGTCTATTGCCAGTCAATTGGGGTAGAATATATGTATATTCGCAAGCCTGATCAGGTTGAGTGGATTAAAAATCGCTTACATAAAAACAGCAACACTCCTTCATTCAATATTTCTGAGAAGAAACAAATTTTAAGAAAACTTAATCAGGCAGTAGCTTTTGAAAACTTCCTTCACAAGAAGTTTGTAGGTCAAAAGCGCTTTTCTTTAGAAGGAGCTGAATCACTAATTCCAGCATTAGACATACTCATAGAAAAAGGTGCTGAATTAGGTGTTAAAGAATTTGTAATGGGTATGGCTCATCGTGGTCGACTCAATGTTTTAGCCAATATTTTTAATAAAACCTACAAAGACATATTTTCTGAGTTTGAAGGGAAAGAATACGATGACAACCTATTTTCGGGTGATGTAAAATACCATTTAGGCTTTACATCTGAGCAAGTATGTAATAATGCCAAGAAAGTAAAAATGTCACTTGCTCCAAACCCATCTCATTTAGAAGCAGTAAACCCCGTTGTACAAGGTATTTCAAGAGCAAAAATAGATCAGCAATACAAAGGCGATAATTCCAGGTTAGTCCCCATACTTATTCACGGTGATGCTGCCTTAGCTGGACAAGGGGTAGTCTATGAGGTTATACAAATGGCACAGTTAGATGGATACAAAACTGGAGGAACCATACACATAGTCATCAATAATCAAGTTGGATTTACTACCAATTATTTAGATGCCCGATCCAGTACATATTGTACTGACATTGGCAAAGTTACTTTATCACCTGTTTTTCATGTTAATGGTGATGATGTGGAGGCCGTTGTTCATGCCATGCAGATAGCTACTGAATATCGTCAAAAATTTCATAAGGATGTTTTTATTGATCTGTTGTGTTATAGAAAATATGGACACAACGAAGGAGATGAGCCACGCTTTACGCAGCCCATGCTCTATAAAGCCATCAGTAAACACCCAAATCCTAGAGAAATTTACAATCAGAAATTGATAGGAGAGGGTATTGTTGAATCCAATTTAGTCAAAGAAATGGCTGAAGAGTTTAAACAACTTTTACAAGATAGATTTGATCAATCAAAAGAAATAGAAAAAGCCCATATAACTCCCTTTATGCAATACGAGTGGAAAGGGCTGCGAAAATCTAAAGATCAAGATTTTCAACAATCCCCTGATACGTCAGTGGACATTGGCACACTCAAACAAGTGGCATCAGTTCTCTACAATGTTCCGCAAAAAGACGCTCTGTTTAAAAAAAACCAACGCCTTCTTGCCGATCAACAAAAAATGATTGAGGAGCAAAACCAACTGGATTGGGGTATGGCCGAGCTGTTGGCCTATGGTACACTACTCAATGAAGGACATCCAGTAAGGATTAGTGGTCAGGACGTAGAACGCGGTACTTTTTCTCATCGTCATGCTGTTCTAAAATTGGAGGCTTCCGAAGAAGAAATAATACCTTTAAACTCTGTTAATATTAACACACGCTTTGAGGCCTACAATTCCCTCCTTTCTGAATATGGCGTTCTAGGATTTGATTACGGTTTTTCTATGGCTAGCCCACACTCACTCACTATTTGGGAAGCTCAATTTGGCGATTTTGCCAATGGCGCACAAATTCTGATAGATCAGTTCATTTCATCGGCTGAGGATAAATGGCGTACTATGAATGGATTGGTCATGCTATTGCCTCACGGTTATGAAGGCCAGGGTGCTGAACATTCTAGTGCTCGAATGGAGCGGTTTTTACAAATGTGTGCTTTGCACAATATGCAAATTGTAAATTGTACTACCCCAGCTAACTTTTTTCATGTCCTAAGACGTCAGTTAAAGCGCGATTTTAGAAAGCCGTTAGTCGTCTTTACACCAAAAAGTTTGTTGAGACATCCACTGTGCGTTTCATCTTTAGATGAGTTAGCCATTGGTCGTTTTCAAGAACTGATAGATGACGAGGAAGTACAAGCTAAGCAAGTCAAAAAAGTCGTTTTTTGTAGTGGGAAGCTGTATTATGAATTGTGGCAAGAAAGAAAACAACAACAACGAAAGGATATTGCTCTAATTCGATTAGAGCAACTCTATCCATTGCCTATAGAGCAAATAGAGCGAACCATAGAAAAATACAATTGTAAAGAGCTGATTTGGGCTCAAGAAGAACCACAAAATATGGGTGCTTGGACACACCTTTTGAACCGTCTAAGGCATATCCCCTTTGAGTTAATCTCCAGAAGGGCTAGTGCGGCAACAGCCAGCGGTTCACCCAAACAAGCAGCCAATAAACAACGAAAAATTATTGATGAAGTTTTTAAATAGAATAGTATGCTATTAGAAATGAAAGTTCCCAGTCCTGGAGAGTCTATATCAGAAGTAGAAATCGCTCAATGGTTGGTAGAAGACGGAGAATATGTTGAAAAAGATCAAGAAATTGCAGAGGTAGATTCTGATAAAGCCACTTTGGCTCTGCCAGCAGAAGAAAGCGGCACCATCAAATTAATGGCCGAGGAAGGCGATACGGTAGCTGTCGGACAAGTAGTCTGTATCATTGATACCAAGGGACAAGGAGAGGCAAAAGTGCCAACACCAAAAGAAGAAGTTATCGCCCAGCAACGAGAAGGTATTACTCAGGCAAAGCCCATAGATACCAAGGCCACGCCGTTGGCCAAGGCTATCATTTCACACAATGACTTGTCTGCTAAAGATGTCAAGGGCAGCGGAGAAGGCGGAAAAATACGTAAAGAGGATGTGATGGAAGTCATGGCATCCGTGAAAACCGACGGACCTAGGGGCATTGAGCGAAAGAAAATGTCCATGCTTAGACGAAAAGTAGCACAACGACTGGTTTCTGTAAAAAATGAAACGGCCATGCTGACAACTTTCAACGAAGTGGATATGTCTGCCATATTTACTATTCGCAAACAATACAAGGAAGCATTTAAAGAAAAGTACGATGTTAGTTTAGGTTTCATGTCCTTCTTTACCAAAGCCATCACCACCGCTCTTATGGAGTTTCCAGATGTAAACGCTCAAATTGCCGAAAAAGAAGTTATTTATCATAACTACGCAGATATAAGCATAGCTGTGAGTGCTCCCAAAGGCCTTATGGTACCAGTTATTCGAAACGCCGAACTTATGAGCTTTATGGAAGTTGAAAGTGAAGTCAAACGATTGGCTCTTCGTGCAAGAGAAGGACTTATCACACCAGACGAAATGCTTGGCGGGACTTTTACCATTACTAATGGCGGAGTATTTGGTTCAATGTTGTCCACACCAATCATTAATCCTCCACAATCGGCCATTTTAGGAATGCATAATATTGTTGAACGTCCAGTAGCCATTAACGGAAAGGTAGAAATCAGGCCGATAATGTATGTAGCACTTTCTTACGATCACAGAATTATTGATGGAAGAGAATCTGTAGGATTCTTATGCCGAGTTAAGGAGTGTTTGGAAGACCCTAAAGAACATCTCTTAGCTGGAGATGTGAAGAAAAGCCTAGGGCTATAATTTCATAGAATCACCTCAACAGATGAGAGAGTATACACAACAATTCACGGATTAGTGCATCAGATGTACTTGTCCTAATTGCACTTGGCGATCCTTGCTGCCATCGTATTTAGCTTTCCATGTGTAAACGCCGACAGGAGCCAATTGGCCTTTGTATTTCCCGTCCCAACCTACTTCAGCGTCGTTAGAATAAAAAACAACGGCTCCCCACCGATTAGTCACCCAAAGCTCATAGTTTTTGGCACAGCCCAGGATAGGCTTGAATACCTCGTTAACTTCATCGCCATCAGGGGTGAAGGCATTTGGGGCATAAAAGGGAATGCGTTTTTCAGGTAATACCTGGACGTTATAATTAGTTTGACAACCAAATTCATTAGTAGTTGTTAAGCGAATGATATAATTTCCAACTTCATCAAAGTTGTACTGGCTAATAGTATCGTCGTTTATAATGGTGCCATCGCCCAAATCCCAACTAAGAGAGTCGTAATTAGTGGATAGATTTACGATGTCTATTGTAGTGTTACAATGACTTATTTCGAGGGGTTGTACACTAAAATCTGCCTTTGGTGTTTCATGAACGATTAAGTAGTTGGGTATGGTTAAACTGGAACGACAGCCCAATTCAGTAACGACTTCTAAAGTCACATCGTAACTGCCACTATTATCAATTGTTATGGCAGTCGCTGGCGTATTGCTTTGCTGACCAGCAATGGTCCAGTTCCATGCTACAATTGGATCATCACTCTGAGCTAGCGTACTGTCAACAAGTTGAAAACTGGCTGGTGGGCAAGCCGAATCAAAAGGGGTGTAAAATTCGATGGTCGGAATGAATGAACTCATTGTATTGACTTCATCCGTATACGAACAGCCATTGGGACTAGTTACTGTACAGCTATATAGCCCTTCACTAGTGACGTTGATTATTTGAGTGGTTTCGTTCGTGTTCCAAAGATAAGAAGTAGGTTCGGACCCTGCGTCTAAAAATACATTATTCATCCCTTCACAAAAGCTTACGTCGGGGCCTAACGAAAAGTTAAATTCGTCGATGTTAATTGTAACCGAAACGGTGTCTCTACTCCCACAAGTTCCTTCACCCATGACTGTATAAGTGGTATTTTCTGTGGGGTTTGCTGTTGGGTTATCAGCATTAGGGTTGTCTAAAGTATTTGCAGGACTCCACTCATAATTGGTGCCACCACTAACATTTAATTGTATGGATTCGCCACTACAAATAGTGGTTGATGGGGTGACGGTAAATGTGGGTTCATTCACAGCATCTGAATAAATTTCAATATCGCCAAATGACATTTTTTGACTGCCGTTACTTCCTGTATTTGTATAATCTACGTCGATGTATATGCTAGATGATTGAACGTAATTGGTTGCTGCGGGATCCATGGAATTTCCTTCAATAGGAATGCCTGTTAAACCGTAGATAAAATCTGGTCCTGGAATATCATTAAAACCAGCAAATCGAAGGGCGTCCCCAGATGCCCATATTATTTTTTCGCATTCAAAACTATTGGCTGTTTGCCTATTGCCAATAGCGACTCCACCAGCAGTGTTGTCAGCGTCGTTCGGGGCATTATAGTTTCCTACGTAGTATTGTTTGGAAAGAGTCCAAGCACCCCCATTGTTAACAAACTCAAACAGACGTGAGCTGTGTGCGCCAGGTGTAAATAAATTATCCCATCCACCAAAATTGCCCCATCCACCTTGTACTTTTTCGCATACGTACATATTACCATCTGAGCTAATGGCTATATCAGATATTGGGTAGGAAGCACCTACGATTCCTCCCATGAAACTTCCTGTGTTATCTGGCAAACTAAAACACAAACTTTCATTGCCCGTGAAGTCACCATTATTGTCTAAATCGACTGACCATACAGCATTGTTTGGGTTTGAAGCATCACTTAGAGAGTTGTCTTCAGTCCATTGAGAAAAGAAGACTTTTACCACCCCATTTTCGTTATGAACAGCAATGCCCCAAAGAGCCTCTGCATGGCCGCTAAATGTGCCTAGTGGTGTCGCATCTGCAGAAAACGGATCGAAGGTTGAAAGTAGATTGCCGTTCATATCAAAGCGATATATTTTGCCATCTTCAAAATTGGTAATGAAAAGCTGATTATTCCATTTGTCGAAAGCAATATTTCCCAATCCGTTGCCTTGATTTGGTATTTGGTTAGCGCCATTTCCAGTAGTAATAAAAGGAGTAACCATCCAGCTGTTAGCATCCATTTTGTAGACCCCGCCATCCCCCGCAACACCAGGGTTTGTTCCTGTTGATCCACTAGCAGAAATGGACTTGGTAGCGGTAAAATATACGTTTTTTTGGTCGTCAATGGCGAGGCCAAACACATCGCCCATATTGGCACCTTTCCATGAATCGGCTACTGCAGCATCTGTTGGTGTGTAAAAGTTAGTTGCCCAATTCAGGCCTAGTGGGGCTGACGCATTATTCTCCGTATCGTAAATGGAAAAAGCGTTCCATTCGCCACTAGTACCCGTCCAATGTGTAATGATGCCCATACCGTTTGTTAACGGTTGAGCTATTATTAGCAAATTGGAGAAAAGTAAAGCAAATATTAATAGAAAAGCTCTCATGAGGTGAAATAATATATATCAAATTTACAAAAAATTATTGGCTGGTATTAATCAAAGAATTTTTTGTCAATTGCCATTGAAAAAATAGCGTAAATCGATGGTAAAATAATTACCATTTATATCAAAAAATTTGGAAGACTCACCTGTAGGTGCTTGGGTGTTAAACTTGTTTGAACCATCGTCGTACTCTGGAAAGCTTCGTGCGCTTGTCTTCCATGATCTATGTAGGCTTGCCCCAATGTAATATATTCCCTTGTTTTTGGTTCTATATTCCACACCAAGATTGGCTATTAAAGCCGATTGAATTTTTCTTCTTCTGGCGGTGCTTACCAAAAAGTAATCGTATTTTTTTCCATAGCTGATAATATCTGATGGAAAAATAGTAATGGCATTGCCAAAGGAAGCGTTCAGATAGTAATTTTCAGCTACTCTTACATATGATAAAATTTGAATAGGCCAATCATAAGATCGTAGATTTACGTTTGCTTGGTCTTGTAAAGAAATGATTCTGTTTGTAATGGAAAGCTCATATTTTCTATTTACAAGATTAAGTCCCGTTTCTAATGAAAAGGTATTGTTAATTTGATACCTCAATATCATTCCAAATGATTGTCCGAATTTGGGTGATAGACTTGCTTCATTGTTGTCCCAGATGACATCTTCGTCACCTGCGTTAAAGTAGGCGGCAGTGATAATTGGTTTGTACTGTAGTCCAAAAGAAAAGGGGGAGTCGCTGTCTTGGGCTAAAAGTAAGAAAGGATACAATGAAAGTAAAACAAATAGTACTTTAATCATTATCAGCAATTACTTCTTGAATTTCATCAGGCATTTCTCGCTTTAGTAAGCCTTCAATGCCGGACTTTAACGTCATGCTAGAAGATGGACAGCCACTACACGCTCCTTGTAAGGAAACGGTAACTATTCCTTTTTCATACTTTTTTAAAGCAATATAACCGCCATCTTGTGCCACTGCTGGTGTTACGTATTCATCTAGTAGATTGGCAATCTTCTTTTCGATTTCAGAGAACTCTCTAGTAGTAGTTTTTACAGGGGAATGGCTAGTATTTTTAGCTATGGCTTTTTCGCTTATGATTTGCCCACCATCTATTAAGTAATCTCTAATAAATTCGCGCATCTCAACTATTATATCTTGCCATTCTATTCCATTTTCTTTTTTTGTCACAGATATAAAATTGTTACTTAAAAATACTTTGTTTACAAATGGGAAACCAAATAACTCCAAAGCCAAGGGAGATGATGACGCCTCAGCTCGATTGTTAAATTCGTAAATTTGATTGTCAACCAACATTCGATTAGCCACAAATTTCATAACAAGAGGATTTGGAGTAGTTTCAGCATATAGTGAGGTTGGAATTTTGCTCATGTTGTTTTTTTACAAAGTTACGCCATTCTTTTATCTTTGAAAAAAAACATATGGCACTAGTAAAAACAGTAAACGATAAATCACCCAAATTTGGCAAAGGGGTCTTTTTGGCTGATAACGCCACTGTGCTTGGTGATGTAGTCATGGGCAATGATTGTAGTGTTTGGTTTAATGCAGTAATTAGGGGTGATGTTCACTTTATTCGAGTTGGAAATAAGGTAAATATACAAGACGGGGCCGTGGTCCATTGTACGTATTTAAAACATCCAACGGAAATTGGTAATAACGTATCTATTGGTCACAACGCTTTGGTTCACGGTTGTACAGTTCATGACAATGTATTAATTGGTATGGGAGCCGTTGTGATGGATGGCGCTGTCATACACTCAAACTCCATTATTGCCGCAGGCGCCGTTGTTCTAGAAGGAACAATCGTCGAGGGTGAGTGTATTTATGCTGGAGTTCCTGCCAAAAAGGTGAAAGCATTAAGCAAAGAACAAACAGCTTCACTTGTTGAGGGCATTGCTAATAATTATGTGATGTATTCAAATTGGTTTAGAGAATAAGAGAGATTTCTTCTAAAGTAATACCGTTGCCAAAGAAATATTTGGCTGATTCTTCAAACGATTTGGTATAGTCTGATACGTAAAAATGGTCGTTTATTTCATGGTGTTGACTTAATAGATTGTTGTTGGTTAGTACTTGGTGGACGTATTTTGCTACTTCGCTGGCTGAGTCTATTATTGTCACTTTTTTTTTGTAGAATGTATTTATTGATTCTTGAATTAATGGGTAATGTGTACATGCTAAAATGAGTTGTTCTATTCCTTTAAGCTCTTTTTTGTTAAGATAATTTTGTAAGATGGCTTGACTAATTTCGTCTTTAAAGAATCCTTCTTCAATCATTGCGGCTAGCAGTGGAGTAGCTAAGGATTTGACTTTAATACTATCGTCTTTTTGGTTTATTTTACGTTGATATATTCCTGACTGTATAGTCCCCTTCGTGCCAATAACTCCAACGCATGAGTAAGGTAAATATTTTTTTTTTACAACGGGATCAATCACATTCACTAGCTCTATGTCAGGGTATGTGTTTTTAACAGTGTTGTAAGCCAAGGATGAAGCGGTATTGCAAGCAATAACTATCATTTTACAATGATTTTTTTTTAAAAATTGAGCAATCTTTAGGGAATATTCTTCAATAACTTTTGGAGACTTATCTCCATAGGGTAAGTGTTTGGTGTCGCCAAAATATAAAATACTCTCTTTTGGCAAGTATGTACGAATGGCTTTGGCAACAGTTAGTCCACCGATACCAGAGTCAAAAATACCTATGGGTTGCTCTTTTGTTTGCATATGATAATAAAAAAGCAGTTTGAACCAGTAGTCCAAACTGCATTTAGATATAATCGATTGTTATAATCCTAATTCGGCTTTAACTAATGAAATTATATTTTCACTTTCAGAAGTGTAGAGTAGGTTGCCGGCTCCCGAGTCAAAAATAAATGTATAATTGCCTTGTTCAGCTACTTTGTCAATGGCAGCCATTGCTTTGTCTCTGATTGGTGTAAAGAGCTCCACTTCTTTTTCACTCAATGATTGCTGAGCATTTTTTTGAAATTCTAGTACTCGTTGTTGAATGCTTTCAATTTCACGCACTTTATCTTCCTTTATAAGATCAGAATAGGTAGTTTCATTTTGTTGGTATTCAACGACTTTCTTTTCGTATTCGGCTTGCATAGCACTCAATTGTGATTCAAGTCCTTTGGCATAAGTTTGCAATTCTTCTTGCATGGAAGTGCTCTCAGGCATCATTGACAAAAGTTCATTGGAGTTGATATAGCCAAACTTTTGGGCATGTGCTGTCAACAGTAGTCCAGAACTTACCATTAGGGTCATTAGTACTTTTTTCATAATTCAGATTTTTTTTGGTTATTTATAATTTAACATTTTTAAAATGTCATCGCTTTTATCAAGGTCTGGATTGCTAAAAAGCATAATCAAGTTACTTGATTTGTCAAAGATAATATCATATCTTTTTTCGTTAGAAAAGTCTTGAATGGCATTGTACACTTTATCTTGAATAGGTTTCATCAAATCTTGTCTTTTCTTGTAAAGGTCGCCTTCTGGGCCAAAACGTTGTCTTTGTAATTCTTTTGCTTCTTTTTCTTTATTTATGATTTCACTTTCTCTTTTGTTTTTCATTTCTTGGGTTAGTAAAATCTTGTCGGCTTGGTATTTTTTATACATCAAATCAATTTCTTGATAAAATTCTTCGATTTCAGACTGCCAATTCAACGATAGTTTTTCTATCTGGTCTTGTGCTGAGGCATACTCTGGTATTCGTTCCAATATATAGTCAGAATCGACGTAAGCAAATTTTTGAGCATGTGTCAATGTAGAAAGTGAAAGAAGAAAAATAAGAATGTAGAGTTTCATAATTTACAAAAGTATTAAAATTGCTGATTAATGGAAACATGGAAGTGACTGCCGTTAGCATTTGGATTACCAATGACTTCATCAAAGCCATAACCCCAATCTAATCCCATCAATCCCATCATTGGAATCATTAGTCTAATTCCAAATCCCGCTGATCGGTTTATTTCAAATGGATTAAATTTAGCTCCATCATTCCATGTATTTCCTGCCTCTAAAAATCCAAGTGCATATATTGGCATCTGTGGATTTAATGATAACGCATAACGAAGCTCTAAAGTATATTTATTATAAATAGTTGCGCCATTAGTTGGAGAAAGAGAGTTGTTCTCGTAGCCTCTAAGGGCAATAATTTCTCGTCCATCAAATGAATAGCCGCTAAGGCCATCGCCACCAACATAAAAGCGCTCAAATTGAGATAGTGATTCGTCACTGTTATATTTACCGATAAGACCGTACTCAAGATTTGTTTTTAAGACTAATTTATTGGCTAGCGAGGTAAACCAGTTAGCGCCAATATTCCACTTATGATATTCTACCCATTTATTAAAGTCAGAATTTTCAGAGATGGATAAATTGTCATCGGTTTCAAACAGTGAATATGGGGGAGTCATCTGCACCGAAAGTTTCATATTTGAACCTCTTCTTGGGAAGGTAGGTTGGTCAACTGAATTTCTTCCTATGACAAAAGAATATGAAAAATTATAGTAAGTGCCATCTTGAAAATTTCCAAAGTTGTAGTTGTCTACTAGGTATTTTTTGAAACTGATATTTTGATAAAGAGTGAAAAAGTCGTCAGGCCATTTTAGCCTTTTTCCTAAACCTAGCGAAAGACCAGTTACTTTAAAAACTCCCCTATTTTCATTGTCTCTGTCAGTTGAGTTGGACGTTATTGAGTGATAACCCCCAACGGTCAATGAATTGGGTTTTTTACCTCCCAGCCACGGCTCAGTAAACGAAATGTTGTAGGATTGAAACAAACCACCATTGGAAGAGGCAGAAAGTTGAAGTCGTTGTCCATCACCAGAAGGAAGTGGTAGCCAGGCTTCTTTGTTGAAGAGGTTTTTTGCAGAGAAGTTATTGAATGTTACACCGAAAGTGCCTATAATTCGATCGGCACCATATCCCCCTTGTAATTCTATTTTATCTGATGATTTCTCTTCAACGATGTAGGTTAAATCCACGGTACCATCTTCTTGATTCGGTTGTACATCGATATTTAGTTTTTCAGGGTCAAAATAGTTTAAAGTAGCGATCTCTCTCTGAGACCGCATTATGTCAGAGCGACTAAACAAGTCGCCAGGTTTAGTGCGAATTTCTCGCATTATAACGTGATCATTAGTTTTTGTGTTACCAGTTACAGAGACCCTATTGACCCTAGCCTGTAGGCCTTCATAAATTCTAATCTCAATATCAATGGTGTCATTTCGTATTTCTGTTTCCACCGGAGTGACACTAGAAAATAAGTATCCGTTGTCCAAATAGAGAGAGTGTATGTCGTCACTATTTGGACTGCCAAGTACTCGTGTTTGGATGACACTTTGGTTGAAAATATCCCCTTTTTCTATACTCACTATTTCGGATAATTTTTGGTTTGAATATTTGGTGTTGCCAACGAAGCTTATGTTTCCAAAATAATATGGTTTTCCCTCTTTAATATCCAAACTAATATTTATAAGGTTCTCCTCTTCATCATACAACATAGTATCTTTTATAATTTTAGCATCTCTCAGTCCTTTTTCATTGTATTTGGTTATGATGTTATCTTTGTCAGATTGATATTCATTTTCTAAATATTTAGATGCTTTAAAGATTCTAAAGAACTTCTTTTCTTTGGTATCTTTAAACATTCTTTTCAACCGTTTTTCGCTAAATAGAGTGTTGCCTTGGAATTGTATCTTGCCAATTTTTACTTTCTTACCTTTTGAAATATCTAAAACTAACAAAACATGATTTCTCGTGATGGTGTCTTCAATTTGACGTATTTCTGTCTGGACGTTAAAAAACCCCTTTTCGGTGAAATGATCCCTTATTATATTTTTGGTGTTTATAATAATGTTTTCAGTTATTATCTTGCCTCTGGCTAGCTTTATTTTTTCTCTTATGGCATCAATTTCGGATTTTTTAATCCCTTGAAATTTGAATTTGGAAAGTCGTGGTCTTTCTTCAAGCATCATGTTAAGAAAAACAGTTGATCCTTGTATGTTACTTATGCGTATCTGAATGTCAGAAAATAGCCCTTGTTCCCAAAGTGTTTTGGTGGCACCAGTAAGTTCATCTCCCGGAATAGTTATAGACTGACCAATGTTTAAACCAGAGATATTGATGAGCGTTTGATGGTCTAAAAATTTTGTGCCTTCAATAGTAATTCCTCCAAGGGCATATGTTTTCGGAGAGGCATAATCTATTTTTTTGGATTGACTAAACAAGTTTACCTGAGCAAAACTCCAATGGCTGGTAATGAATAAAAACAAGATAAGTATGTATTTATGCATTTTCTTTTTCTATTTGTTCACTTGTCTTACCAAAACGCCGTTCTCTTGCTTGAAAATCTTTGATAGCATCAAAGAGGTCGTTGCGTCTAAAGTCTGGCCATAGGACTTTGGTAAAATAGAGTTCGGCATAGGCAATTTGCCAAAGTAAAAAATTACTGATTCTAAGTTCCCCACTCGTTCTAATTAACAACTCTGGATCTGGAATATTGTATGTGTATAGGTGATTATTTAAACATTCTTCACCAATATCATCAAGTGATAACTCACCTTGTTGAGTTTTTTTAGTTATCATTTTGACAGCCTCTATTATTTCTCTTTTGGAGCTGTAGCTTAATGCTAACACTAAGGTCATATGTGTATTTTCAGCAGTTGTTTCTATTGCTGATTGCAAATTATTCAAACACTTTTTTGGCAACTCTTCAAGACTACCGATAGCAACTAGTTTAATATTGTTGCCCATCAAGGTTTTGGTTTCGCTAACAATGGTATTTATCAATAATTCCATAAGAGCATTTATTTCTGCTCTTGGCCTATTCCAGTTTTCAGATGAAAAGGCGTAGAGGGTCAAATATTTGATGCCAATTTCAGCGGCTCCCTCAACGGTGTCTCTAACTGCTTTTACACCAATTTTATGACCAAAAATTCTAGCTTTTGATTGTTGCTTAGCCCATCGTCCATTGCCATCCATTATGATAGCTATGTGATTGGGCAAGTTGTCAGTATTGATATTTGAACTATTTGGCATTGATCAGTATTGACACACCTTTGATTTTTTATTGATTTTATAAGCGATTGATAAGCCAGCAAATTGGTACCAGTCCATCCAATCGTTTTCGTTGGCACGAGCCGCACCAGTGTTGCCGGTCCAAGTGGTAATATCTGAACCATCGTTTGCAATTAAGTAATCTTGCAATGCATTACTTTTGTCAGATTGCAGGGCTGTAGTCAAGTTTTCCATAGCTAAATATTGCGGGTCGGCATAAAGTCCGCCAACATCGTCCAAATAGTCTGTAAATAATTTCCTCATTCCATATTCTAGGGCGATGCTTAGGTTGTCGCCAACGCTCAGTTTGAGTCCTATTCCAATGGGAATAGCAAATTGAACGAGTTGATATGGTGCTTTTTCTGGATAATGAGAGGATTGTTGGCCTTCTGTACCTAATGGTTGAAGATCTAACCAAGGGTTATTTGAGTCCTTGCCATCATTATCGAAAGGATTTTCTGTATCGAATTGTCGTGATTGTGGGTTGAAATTATACATGGCCAGCCCAGTAAATATATAAGGTGAAAAAGGATATCGCCTATTGCCTGTTTCATAGGGCAAAAAATTGAATTCTATTACCCCTGAAAGTTCGTAAATATAAGATCTAAAATGTAAATTTCTATTGAACTTGGCAGTGTCTACACGATTAAGCTTATCGCTACCTCTAACTTGACCAGCTGAAAAACCAGCTCTAATAGCTAGTCGATTGTTTAGGTTATATCTGTAATGAATGTTGGCCGCTGGTTGGGTTTGTCTGAAGTGTTTGTCGTTTAAGTCACCAAGGTAGTAGGAAGTTCCTAACATTGCCCCCAACTCTGAGTACGTTTCATTGGTTTGAGAATGTACGTCAATACTAATCAATAAGAATAAAATAGCTAAAAAAGAGAATCTTTTCATAAAAAATAAGTTACGCATATACGTAACGCACAAATATAGGTATTTATGATAATATGTTGCTAGTTTCTCTTGTCCTTCCCCCACATTAATTTTTCGCGTATGTTAGATATAAAGGATTGTTTATCAAATTGAATAAGTTTAATGTTGTTTTTTGCTTTTTGAATGGTTAGTTCAATCCCGGGTCCAATGGCTTTTGAGCGACTATCTAATGTTACTAAAGCTTGTTCATCTCTTTGAGATACTTTTAGGGTTATTTTTGATTGGTCAGAAACAATAATTGGTCTTACATTAAGATTATGTGGAGCAATGGGAGTGATTATAAAATTATTTGTTCCAGGAATAACAATAGGCCCTCCGCAACTAAGTGAGTATCCAGTTGAACCTGTTGGACTTGAAATAATCAGACCATCTGCCCAATAGGTGTTGATGAACTCATCATCCAAATAAGCATGAATTCGAATCATTGAAGAGGTGTCTTGTTTTAAGACCGTTACTTCATTCAAAGCAAAGTTGACTTCATCAAATATGGGTTGGTTACTTTTTAACTCTAAGAGGGTTCTTTCGTTAATAGTGTACTCTCCTTTTAATAAATGGTTAACAGCATAATCTATTTGATCAGTAGATACGCTAGAAATAAATCCTAAGGTGCCGGTGTTAATACCTAAAATGGGAATATTGGAATCTCTGACATAGGTTGCAGAGGCTAATAGTGTACCGTCTCCCCCAATGCTAAGTAATATATCGGCCTTTCCTATGAGGTCGGAATAAGTGTCAAATATGGAATAATCACGCTTGAACTTTATAGCCTTTAGGAATTCGTGAAACTTGCGTTCAATCGTAAATGTGACCTTTTCGGTCTCTAATTTGTGAACTAAGTGTTGAACATATTTAATTTTGCTATCATTAAATGTTGTTCCAAATAATGCAATTTTCATATTTAAAACGGATTGGAAAAATGAATATATACCCCCCATTCATTGAGATGGTTCCTAGCGTATTCTAGGCGGATTAGTTTGTCATAGTAGGTTACAAAGTCTATACTTACCCCCTGACTAGCTAACCAAATATTATTCAAATCATTTATCTTTTTGTGTTGATGATTTAAAACCATTCCCATGTCAGCAAATATACTGAAGTAAACAGAATAAAATGCTTTTTTGAATTGGTCCATTTTTAGGTAAGGCAACTGAAGTTTGGTTTTGGGAATTAGCTCATATTTAATAGCGGTTTTGGAAATTCCAAAGGTTTCACCATCAATCACGTAATATTCGTATCCTCTTAGGTAGTCTTCAAACCCCAGAGATTCATTAAGAACATATGGAAGTTGATTATTGCTTTGCCATTTTAATTTTATACTGTTACCCAGGTGCAAACGAGGTTTGAGAGTAAAATGGTATTCGCTTTTGGCTGATAGACTAACATTTTGAAAGTCGTTGCCCACTCCTTTGTAGTATGATAGTAAAACTTCATTGAAAGAGCCCTCTATTGGATACGAAATAGAATTTCTTTTTTCATTTTCAAAATGATATTCTAGCTTAGAATACTGGAACATTGACGACCTAAATGGTAGAAATGTTTGGTTCAACAAAAGAACATTAGGCGGGCAGTCAACACCAGAATGTTGAATGATAAATCGGTGAGTAGTGTTAAGGTGTTTTTTTAACTGTAGACAAATGGAAGCGTTCCAGCTGTTTAAGTGGTCGTCTTCCAGTTCTGTATAGATTAGCTTATTGTCAATTGTGTTGAAGTGAAATTGTTTCATTCTGAACCATTCCAACAAGAATATTGATCCTAATGTTTTTGAGCGGTTTATGTATGGGATATCGTATTCAAAAAGATAATGTTCTTTATACCCTTTTCGGAATTTCAACTTTAGTAATTCGTTGTTTCCTCTAAAGTTATACCAATTTAGGAAAATGCCATAGTTCAGTCGCGAAAAGTCTGTAAAATTCGATAAACGAAGACTGTCCCAAAAGACATTAAAATTACGTTCCGATATCTCTAGTATTGGGTATGGCCACACATACCATCTTTCAACTACTTTAATAACCACATCGATAAGATTGCCATTGTAACTTACCTCAAAGTCTATAAAATTAAACAACCATTGGCTAGTGATATTAAGTTCACTTTGCGTTACCTTTTGATTAAATTCGCTGAGAGTCAGGGTATCACCAATATTAAATGATAACTCTCGCAAAATCGTTGATGTTTTGGTCACTTTATTTCCATCGACTTGAATGGTGTTTACAATAAATACTTCGTCGGCCAAAATAGACTGAAATACGGAACAGAATAGAAAAATGGTAATGATGCGCATTAGGGATTAAGATACCTCATAAACATATCGAATCTATCGGATAAATCGTCACTATTTTCTGAGTGATTAAAGCTGGCCGAAATAGTGTATTTATACCGTTCAAAGGTCTGAATAATAGGGGCTATATCCATGACATTGAGCTTTATAGTGAGCTTCATAATGTTCTTTTCGTCTACATCAATAACATAAGAGCTTAAGATTTTGGCATTATTACTCTCAACAATTTGAGATATCTCACTCATAGAATAATCCTTTTTATTCATCTCAAGAATAATCACTCCACCGCTTTCTTTGATGGCTTCGATACTAGCCAAGGCCTCAATGACTGATTTGTGGGTAATAACTCCTTTGTACTTATTATCCACTAGGATAGGCAACAAGCTCAGATTTTTTTCATTCATGTATTTGATGATTTCAAACACATCTTTACCAATAGGCATGTGTAAAGGGGCAATTTTATCACTTATCGTTTTAATCTTATTGTTTTCGTCATACATATTCCAAATATCTTCTTCTGCAATCACGCCAAGTAGGCGGCCTTTTTCTACCACTACCATGTGTGACAGATGAAATTCAATCATCATAGAAAGCGCCTGTGAGCCGGTGCTTTCTAATGTCAGAGGCTGAATTTCTTGAGATATTAGTTTTTTAGTATTCATAGGGCAAAACAAACATAGTATTTTTAACTTTGTCGGACATTATTTTTAGAGTGACAAAATTAAGCGTAAATATTAACAAAATTGCGACAATTCGTAATGCTCGTGGAGGCGATTTGCCAAATGTGTTGTTAGCGGCCCAAAAATGCGAACAGTTTGGGGCCGACGGTATTACTGTTCACCCACGCCCCGACGCGCGACACATTACTTATGAGGATGTTCGTCAAATTTCACCAATAATAACTACAGAATTTAACATAGAGGGGTATCCTTCTCCTTCTTTCATTGAGCTTATAAAGGAAGTTAAACCACATCAAGTAACCTTAGTTCCTGACCCCCCTGATGTGTTGACATCTAATGCTGGGTGGAATACCATTCAACATCGTTCCTTTCTTAGTAGCGTTATCAATGAGTTTAAAATGATAGGGGTTCGAACCTCTATTTTTGTCGATACTGACTTAGTATTCATTGAAGGAGCCAAGCACATCGGAAGCGACAGAGTAGAATTATATACAGAACAATACGCTAGCAATTTCACTTCAAACAAAATGTTGGCTGTGGAGCCTTATGTTCGTGCAGCTAGTCATGCACAAGAACTGCAATTAGGTGTTAATGCTGGTCATGATTTAAACTTAGATAACCTGTCGTATTTCGCCTCTTCTATTTCTTGTTTAGATGAAGTTTCTATTGGACACGCATTAATTTCTGATGCCCTTTATTTGGGACTTGAAAGCACCATCAAAAAATACAAGCATTGCTTATCATAAGATGAAGTTGTTTTGCAGACAAATGGGCAACGGCCAACCCCTGATTATATTACATGGCTTGTTTGGCATGTCTGATAATTGGCAATCTTTAGCAAAGCAGTTTGCTGATTATTTTGAAGTGCATTTACTTGATTTACGAAATCACGGCAGGTCGCCACACAGTACCAATTTTAGTCATTTCCACATGGCTGAGGATTTACTCACATATATTGACCAACACCAACTTTCAAATGCCATTATTTTAGGGCATTCATTAGGAGGCAAAGTAGCCATGAAGTTTGCCGTTCAGCATTCGAGCAAAATTGATAAATTGGTAGTGGTTGACATTAGCCCTAGGCACTACCCTGTTCATCATGATACAATTATACAAGGCTTAGAGTCGCTAGATTTTACGTCTATCGTCACACGTCGACAAGCGGATGAAGAATTAGCAAAATACGTACATCAAGCCGACGTGCGACAGTTTCTGCTAAAAAGTATTTACTGGAAAGACAAGAAGAAACTAGCATTGCGATTTAATTTATCATCTATTTCAGAAAACATATCAAATGTTGGAGAATCGCTCGATCAAGAGGCCACGTTTGACAAGCCAACACTTTTCCTCAAAGGCCAAAACTCAGATTACATTACCGACGATGATGAGGAACTCATTTTTGAACATTTTCCAAACGCAAAAATAGAAACTATTTCAGATTGTGGGCATTGGTTGCACGCCGAAAAACCCAAGCAGTTTTTTGAGATTGTCTGCCGATTTTGTATTTAGTTTAGGACGGTAAACTTTAATGGTTTACCATCTACATTTAGAAGGTACAGTCCATTAGTTAGTTTTATATCCAAAGCCAGTCTATTTTTTCCCTTTTTCAATTCTAAGTTACCCGTATTTATAACTTTCCCTTGTATGTCTCTTACTTCATAGTAGGTGCTTTTAGCCTTATAAGCTACTGTTTCCAAGATGAAAGCCCCCTTGTTGGGGTTAGGATACACCGAGTAAGTAGTCATTTGCTCAGACTCTACCTGTGTGGTGTTGCAGTCGTACTCACACGCCACTAAAGAATTGTATGTGCCACTACCATCCATGGGGTCTACGCAGGCCTCGTTAATACAGTTATACGATACCTCGGCAGTAGCTAATTCGCTCATTCTCATGTAAAACTCTTGGTAAAATTGATTGGCAATATTAGCATCGTGAATGATAATAGTGTTTTCATCATTATTAGTTTCTGCAGCTGTAGACCAATTGTGTGAACCTGTTATAACTAATGGATCAGATTCGGTATTTTCATGATCGATGATGCAATATTTGTGATGGAATTGATTGTCAACACCTTGGTGAGATATTACATTAACTCCTAAATTGCTGAGGTACTCAAATTCGGACCCTTGAGTGTTGACATTTTCAATAATACCGTTTACCTCCACCCCAAGATTATATTGATCTTCAATAGCCCATGCTAATTCATTCTTTGTGAAAACCAATAGACCAAAATCAATTTTGTAGTTGGCAGTACTTATTGCGTTAGCAATTCTGTAAGTTGTCAAATCAGAAGGCGAGAAATACACTTCCACCGATTTACCACCTACCATAAAATGATGAGGCGTATTATTACTTTTGTCATTACCAAATTTAGCATTTAAAAAATCTGCATTGGCCTCATTTGTTCCCCACATTTCTTCAAATTCCATCTCGTAAGCTCTTGCCACCGACTGGTCTTGGATCATGACCATATTGTTAGGGTCATTAAACAGTTGATTAGCTGTCCAGTTGGTAGAGCCAGTAATCACCCAACAACTATCAGCCACATTGGCATCTATAATAACAAATTTGTTGTGCATAATGCCGTTTTCTTCGGGCCTTTCTAAGAAAGGAATGTTTTCATTTAAATTGTCTAGGGCTGTTGTAGCTGTAGATTCACACGTTATGTATCTTACCCTTACTCCTCTATCGTAAGCGTCGTTAATGGCATTGGCAATCATATTATCTGAATGATTGTAAATGGCAATGTCTAAAGTGTGTTGAGCTTTGTCAATGTACGCTTTTATTGTGTCGTTAGTGTAGCCACCAGATTGTTGTGCGTTCTCAATAGTTGCCACTGAGGTATCTACTGATGCATTAAAACACACCCTAATTTCTCCTGAGGAAGTTGACACAGTTGCAAAGGGCACTATTGATGAAAAAGTAGTGTCTGTGCCATTTATTGAAGATCCCTGAACAAAGTAAATAGTACCTGGTTCAAGATTGGTTAAATTAATTAGATGCTCAGTGGAACTCATGCCGTCTAAGTCTTCAATGGTACCCAATTCAAGGTCTTGGGTTAGTCCGTAGCTTAGATTTGTAAGGCCCTCAAGACTGGTAGTCCATGAAATGTCAAAGCCATCGGTACTTGGGTTAGTCTGTATAATGGGGGTAGAGAAACAAATACCATCTGAGAAGTTAAAATCATTCATATCTCGAATTAGTAACTGATAACCATCAAAGCCTGTAAAGGAGTATTGAGAGACAATGGCTTTAATAGTGCTAGGGCAAGATGGAATGGTTTCACCTTCCAAGTCGGAATCTGCCTTGACATAAATAATACCACTTTGTCCATTGGACGAAAAGGAGTGGGTCCCTACGCTAAACTCTTCACCTGGATTTTCAAACAGTACGTTATAAATTCTAACAAACTCGGACTCAGTACTCTCGCCAATTTCTAATGGGGTAATGGTTGTAGCGTTTACATTAAATCCACTTCCATGAACAGTTAAGTTACTCACAGGTTGAATCTCTAAAAGACCGTTATAATCTACCAGCGTGCCAGTAACCGAAATGCTATCACCTCGTTCAACATTCCCCATGATTTCAGGATCGTAAATGGCTATTCCGGCAGTTTCGTCTTCAATGTATCTAATTGGGCTTCCTAGCTCGTCACCATTGGTAACTATACCGCTAACGGTAACTTCAGAATTCAATGCTTGTTGTCTAGCAGCAGCTATGTCTTGAGCGTTTGTCTGTATTGCGCAAGCAAAGCATACCATCATTAATAAAATTGGTTTCATAAAATAATATGTTAAAAGGTTAGTTTGGCTGATAGGTTGATGCGTCGTCCCATACCAAAAAATACACCTGCTGACTTAGCGTCAAAATCGGTATAATTAGCATTATATGGATCATTGTTTTGGGCATCTGAAATATACACTTCATTGAGTGCGTTTAGGACACTCAAGCGAAAATCGATTTTTGTTTTTTTATCTAATTTAAGTGTGTATCCGGCATGAAAATCAACAAGCTGATAGGCGGGTATTTTCCATGACTCACGACCAGCATTTTCACCATCTAATGACAATGGGTCAAAGTCAGAGTAGTAGTCGTCAAAGTGAGTCCCTCTAATTTTAAGATAGATATTTTCTAAGGGTTCGTATCGTAAACTTAATCCAAATTGGGTTTGAGCTGCATCACCTACATGAACGCCAACAGCATCAAAAGATTCAATGATTTCATCACCAGTCACATCGTCAAGAATAGGGTTGTTGTTGTCGTCATAAAATCGCACACTATCTTTGGATTGCCAAGTCCAATCTCCTAAAGACATAAGTCCTTCTATGGTAAATTTGCTATTCAATCGGTAAGCAAGGTCCATTTCAATACCCTTATGTAAGGCATCCATGCCATTTATGTTAGCTCTGACGGGCTCATCGTCAACTAAAATAGACACTCCACCATTTGAAGGTTTATTTTCCCACTGGGTAAAATACGCATTTGCATTAGCGGAGAAGGATTGTGAACGGAACGAATATCCCCCTTCAACAGCCTTGACTATTTCGTTTTCTATATCACGGTACAAGTTGTTGGAGTAGTCGTAAATATTATTAAAGCGAGGCGCTTTTGAGATATAACCAATATTGAAAAATATGTTGTTGTTAAGGTCGATGTTATAATTTGCACCAGTCTTGATAGTAAATCCTCTTATCCATTTCCAAGAGGTTTCGGCTTGCTTGGCTTCTGCCGAGTTCATAGTGTAAGCTATACCATTGTGAAAAATAGTATCCTCAGCCATACTTTTGATGGCACCAATAATTGATCCATTTTCATCATAAACAACCTCAGTAACAACTGATGTTCCTAGGACCTCTACATAGGTAGTGTCATCGAGCACTAAGTCTTTCTTTTTGAAATGGTCAATTCGTTTGTAGGCCGAATTAGATGCAGAAATATTTAAAAAGGCGCTGAGTTTTCCATCGCTGTATTCTACTTGAGAAAAAATACCTGACCACTTCACTATACCATCGTTGTGATAGCCAATTTTATCACCTACCAGCTTAATTTGTGTGTGTTGACGTTTGTTGTTTTCATCAATTACATAATCGCCTCCAAGTAAATCGTACACTTCTCTGTAGTGTTCGCCTTTATAATACCTTAAGTCAAGACCACCCGAAAAGGTAAACTCTTCATTCATTTGATAGTTCAAAGTGGATAGGGCACCATACCAATAGTGATTGTTGATAGAGCTTAATAAAAAATTGTCAGATTTTGATTGATTTTCACTGTAGAGTGGATCGATATTATTTTTGTTTAAATCGTATACTTGCTGAAAGTTGTATTGGCCGTTTTCATCGAAATTATCATAGTTACTGCTTATGTTAGTACCACCTCCACGACCGATTGAAGCGTAGGTTATATTTGACACATAAAAATTATCACTAACTGCCCAAAAATCCCTCAAAGAAAACTGCGGTTTATGATAGTAGTTTTTCTTTGTATTTACCTTTTCTGAAGTGCTGTTAGGATATAATTCACCATAAGAATTTACATCCCACCGATTTAAATAACCCCAGTGCTTGTTGTAGCCGATTCCTTTGTCATTTATATCCCCAAATAGGGAGTCATTAATTCCTAAATCAGTAGCGTATTCTCTTGAATAGGTAGCGATATCGCTTTTGTACGATCGTTGGCCATGCTGTTGAGGAGCACCTAATACCGATAAACTAAGAGTGTGTTTGCCAAGTGTTTTTTGGATTTTTGCATAGTAGAACCAACCCTCACTAAATGTTTCATCCACAAAACCATTTCCTCTTTTGTATGAAGCAGCCATTGTAAAGCCCCAGCCATTATTTAATTTTCCGGAATTGTATCCTAAAGTAGTTCTTAGTTTGCCATAAGAGTCAACTTCCTGTTTGATACTGCCACCCTTTCGGCTATCAATCCCTTTTGTTAGCAGATTCATAGTGCCGCCAACTGACGGTATGGCAATCTTTGATGCTCCCAGGCCTCTTTGCACTTGAATGTTGCTAGTAACAGCGTCTAAACCAAACCAATTTGACCAGTAGACCCAGCCATTTTCCATATCATTGACTGGAATACCGTCAATCATAACAGCCACATTTCGTTGATTAAAACCACGAATGGTAATGCGTGCATCCCCATCACCACCACCTTGTTGAGTGGCATAAACACCTGGTGTAGAATTAAGTACCATTGGGATGTCTTGAGAAGCAAGTTCTTCATCAATTTTCTTTAGTGGGACGGTTGAAAAGGCTACTGGTGTTTTTCTGTCAATTGCCACATCTGCAACCACTTGCACCTCATTCAATACAATGGTATTCAGTCGAATGTCCAACTGTATGGGTTTGCCATTAAGAGAGAGTTTTTTAGTGAATTTCTCATAGCCAACATATGATACGGTTAGTTCAATAGATTGAGCATCTGTCTCGAATGAAAAATAACCATCAAAATCGGTTACAATACCCTTTCCTTGGAAAATAATGGTGGCTCCAAATAATGGGTCGTTAGTGGTATTGTCAAAAACGGTTCCGCTAACAGTCGTTTGAGAATACGAATGTAAACAGAAAAGTGTAAAACAAATTAATATATAGCGCATGTAAGAACAGATGACGTTGAATAAGTAAAGTTTCTAAGGGTTTACTTAACAAAAACTGTTGAGGAATTTGACAGCATACGATCATCTAAAACTGTAATGACGTACAACCCTTTATCCAATTCTTTGGTACTGACTGTTGCTGTGTTGTTGTTTAGTGTAAAATCAACGAACATTATCTGACCAAGTAGGTTAGTGAGTGTTATGTTTTCAATAACAGAACTAGTTGAAATATTGAATGAACCGTTATTTTCGATAGGGTTAGGAAAAACAACGAAACTTAATTTGTTAGATCGTTCAGTAATGGTGCTTTGCGAGTTGCAATCGCAAGTATGGGTACCAAGTTCAGAAAATGTGTTTATGGATAAAGAGTCCCATTCAGAAGTTGGATCAAACAATACGGGAGTCGTAGTTACTCCTTTTAGCACTTCTTTTTTGCGGACTAGTGTCTTATTTCTCGTCCACCATGTACCCCCATTGGCGTCTGTAAATCCTGCTGTTACATCATCGGTCCACCCGTCTCCTGGGTCTTCGCCAATTTTACCAACCAAGTCCACAATATTGCCATTTTTACTCAGTGAAATGGCATCATTACCATTAAAATGCATAGGTGATGGGTAAGGAGGTGCTGCTTGATTTCCTAAGTTGTAAAGCTCAGGAAAACAATAGCCATATTGACCAGATGTATCTGTGTCGCCATTAGTGACAACCCAAACTCCATAAGGGTCAATTGATCCTGAAAGAGTTAAAGACTCAGATACGGTTGAGCTGCCATTTGAATAGCGTTCAATGGAGTACACTGATAAGTCAATTGAATTGGGTGTTGGGTTATAA
>JAYYZE010000004.1:0-24172 GCA_036340235.1 Bacteroidota bacterium | reverse complement strand
AGAACCGATATCATTGCCATAGAAATTTCAAAATCTGTTGAAGAGCTTATGGCCATTTTTATCCAAACAAAGCTTTCAAAAGTACTTATCTACAAAGAAAATATTGATCAAATTATAGGCTACACACACTCCAACGAAATGTTTAATTCACCAAAGGATATAAAATCAATACTTATTCCGATACCCTTTGTTCCCGAAAGTATGCTAGCAATAGATCTCTTAGAATTATTCATCAAAAAACGAAAAGGTATTGCTGTTGTGGTAGATGAATTTGGTGGTACATCAGGAATGTTAACCGTTGAAGACGTGGTGGAAGAAATACTAGGTGAAATAGAAGACGAACACGACTACGAAAATGAACTTGAAAAGCAACTTGATGAAAAACGCTATCTATTTTCCGCTCGACTCGAAATTGATTACCTCAATGATAAATACCACTTTAATTTACCAAAATCGGAAGAGTACGAAACACTGGCAGGCCTACTTATTAATGAATTGGAGGAAATTCCTATAAAAGGTACTCAAATTGAATTTGGAGAATACCGTATTTTTATTGAGAAAGTGTCCAATCACAAAATTGACGAAATAATTCTAGAAAAAGTGGATAACTAAGGGTTTTTTGTCGATTAACATTTGTATATTCGCTCACTTTAAATTTACAGAACATGGTGAAATTAGAACATATCCGAAATCGCTCAGGCCTATTACTTTTCGTTATAGGAATAGCAATGTTGGCTTTTATTCTTACCGATTTATTATCCTCACAAAATCCAGGTCGAGGTAATATTGATATGGTGGTCGGCGTCGTAGGTAATGAAGAAATAGACTATCAAAATTTCGAACAACGTGTACAGCAGAATTTTGAAACCCAACGTCAATCAAACCCAAATATTGATATCAACCAAGTGCGCAACTCCGTATGGAATCAAATGCTCAAAGAAACCATTATGAATAAGGAATATGCTGCTTTAGATTTAGAGGTGTCTCCTGCAGAGTTGTTTGATATGATTCAAGGGCCTAATCCATACACCACTGTCAAGCAAGCATTTTCAAATCCTGAAACTGGAGAGTTTGATCGAGCTAGATTGTTGCAATTTCTTAAAGAAGACATTAATAACGATGAGTCTGGACAAACTAAGCAACAATGGCTAAACTTCGAAAACGCCATTAGGAAAGAACGTCAAAATAACAAATACAACGCGCTAGTTGCTAGTGGTTTGTTTGTTTCTGATTGGCAAGCTAAGCTTGACAAACAATACCAAAGTGAAATTAGAAATGTCTCATATGTTCAAATTCCTTTCACTACTATTCCTGACTCGTTGATAGAGGTAAGCGATGCAGATTTAACCAATTACATCAAAGAAAACAGTGAGCAATACCAACAAGAAGCTTCTCGTGAAGTAGAGTACGTTGTATTTAATGTATCGCCTTCAGATGATGACAGGAAAGACGCTTTTCAATGGATGGAGAGCATAAAATCTGATTTCCAAGATAGCAATGACGATGAGCTTTTCGTGAGAAAAAACAGTGATGTTTTCAATCGAGTTCAATTTGTTTCTGAAACCAATTTATCTGATAACGACCAACAACTTATTCAATCATCTGTAGGAAGTGTTAAGGGCCCTTATTCCCTTTCTAGAAATACGTTAAGACTTTCAAAATTAGTTGATATTTCCAGTCGACCCGACTCAGTTCAAGCACGTCATATATTAGTCAGTGGTGTCAATGCTGAAAATAGAATTGATAGTTTGAAGACCCTTTTGGAGCAGGGTCAATCTTTCTCAACACTTGCCAAGGCATTTTCTGAGGATCCTGGTTCTGGTTCCAATGGGGGTGATTTGGGGTGGTTTGCAGAAGGGGTAATGGTCAGTCCATTCAATGACGTATGTTTCACATCAAATAAAAGTGAATTATCTGTAGTCAATACGCAATTCGGCACCCACCTTATTGAAGTTACAGAGCGCTCAAAATCTTCTAAAAAATATAAAATTGCTCATCTTGATCGACAAATAGTATACAGCAACACTACCTATCAGCAAGTATTTGCCCAAGCAGGAAAATTTGCAGCAGAAAATAGTACATATGAGCAATTCAATGAATCATCAATAAATGAAAATTTATCGAAACGCCTAGCAGACGGCTTGCTTGAATCTACCAATACTATTGCTGGTTTGGAGAATCCTAGAGATTTAATTAGATGGGCGTATGCAGCTAAATTGGGTGATGTATCAGATGTATTTGAGTTTAATAATAAAATTGTTGTGGCTTGCCTTACAGCTATCAAAAAGGAGGGTCTCTCCGACCTTGATGATGTTCGTTCAACCATCACTCCAATTGTAAAAAATAAAATGAAGTCAGAATTGCTTTTAAACGAATTGTCAGAGTTATCAACTTTGAATGAAGTGGCTTCAAATTACGGTTTGAGTATAAAGCAAGTCCAAGGTTTAAACTTTTCAACCAATCAAGTTCCAGATTTAGGCAATGAGCCACGCTTTGTAGGGGTTTCTTTTGCTCTTGAGGAAGGAAAAACGTCTAGTGCTTTTGCAACTTCGCGATCAGTTTGTATGATTACAGTAGACAAAGTAATTAGTGCACCAGAAGCAGCGGACTTTTCTGCCAATAAACAATCCTTGATGAGTACACTAAAAAATAGATCATCATTTCAGTCATATCAAGCCCTGCAAAAGTTGATTGAGGTCACCGATAACAGAGCTGACTTTTATTAATTGATCTTATCTCAATACTTGAAGTCGGTATGAGTCTAGATTAATAAAAATAAATAGTAGAATAGTAAACCCCCAGAGTGAAGATCCTCCATAACTAATCAAGGGTAGTGGTATGCCAATAACAGGAGCAAGACCAATTGTCATGGCAATATTTATAGCAATGTGAAAAAAGAAAACACTGACTACGCCGTAACCAAATACTTTGCTAAATAAGGACCGTTGTCGCTCAGCCAAAAAAATAAGTCGTAACAAAAATGCTAAGTATAAAAGAAGAATTAAAAAACTTCCGACAAACCCCCATTCTTCCCCGATTGTACAAAATATAAAATCCGTACTTTGTTCGGGAACAAAATTAAACTTGGTTTGAGTTCCATTTAAAAATCCCTTGCCAAAAAAACCTCCCGACCCAATGGCTATCATGGACTGATTAACATTATAGCCTGCACCCTGTGGGTCACTTTCTTGTCCTAACAGAATTTTAATTCTGGTTACTTGATGATCTTCTAGAACTTCTTCAAATACATAATCCACGCTATATATAAAGCCAATACCGCTGGCTAACAATGATAAAATCACTAAAATCTCTCTAATCTTTCTTCTAGAAATGGTAAAAAAGAAAATAGCAAAACAAATAAGGATAATTGATAATAAAATTTTTGAAACAATAATTGAACTGATAAATAAAAGTACTGTAACTATGGCGAAAATTAAAAAATTGGCAGGTAAGCCAAATCGGTACATCACTATAATAAAGGTAAGATACACCAAAGCAGAGCCAGTGTCGTTTTGTAAAATAGTCAGTAAAAATGGTATAAATACAAACAAGCTGACGATAACTTTGCTCTTAAATTTAATTAAGCTAACATTCAAGGTGCCAAGGTATTTGGCAATGACCATAGCGGTTGCAACTTTTGCAAATTCAGATGGTTGAATTCTTATAATGCCCAAGTCAATCCAAGATTTTGCTCCATTGACTTCAATACCAAAAATAAGTACGCCAATTAGGCTCAGCATTGATAGAAAATATAGCATATAGGCAAATCCGTCAAAAAACTTCCAATTGAAAAGTAAAATAAAAATCGCTATTACAATGGCTATTAATATCCAAATTAGTTGTCTGCCGTACTTTTGACTAAAATCAAACAAAGCATAATTTTCATTGTATAATGCCGCATATACATTTAGCCAGCCAATAAAAACAAGAACGAGATACATAGAAATAGTCCACCAGTCAACATTGTCAAATAGTTGTTTTTTTATTCGCATTAATAGTCTATAATTCCATTAGCAATTTGTGATTCCAGCAAAGGTCTTTTAATACTGTCGTTTAAGTATTTTTCAATCAATAAACTTCCTATTGGAACTGCCCATGTTGAGCCCCATCCACCATTTTCTACATAAACAGCTAAGGCAATTTTAGGATTATCTTTAGGTGCGAAGGCTATAAAAATAGAATGGTCTTCGCCGTGAGGATTTTGAGCCGTTCCTGTCTTTCCACAAATAGTAATGTCATCAAGTTTTGCAGCTGTTGAAGTGCCAAGTTCTTTGTTTTCTACTACTTGTTGCATACCTTCAATAACAATTTCAAAAAATACAGGATCTATTTTTGTATTAATTGGTGTTTTAAATCGTTTGTCAATACTATCGTTTTCAATCTTCTTGATGGCATGAGGGGTGAAATAATGACCTCGGTTGGCAATAGCGGCAGTCATATTGGCCATTTGAATGGGTGTGGTAAGCAGAGCGTCTTGCCCTATTGATAATGAGAGGTTTGTTTGTGATTTCCATCTTTTTTTTCCATACATTCTGTCGTAATAATTAATACTTGGAACAAACCCTTTTTGCCCCGTTGGTAAGTCGTTGTTAAGCCAGTTACCTAATCCAAAGCTGGTAACATAATCTCGCCATACGTCATATCCAATGTATGTGTTTGGGTATTTTTCTATGATTGATTGATAAACATTACAGAAGTAGGCATTGCAAGATGTAGAAATAGATTCAACTAAATTTAGTGGTGATCGATGGATATGACATTTCATTTTTCGACGTTCTTCGCCGTAAACGAACCCTTCTTCGCACTTGAAATGTGTGCTAGGTGATATAACTTGTTCCTGAAGCCCTATGAGCGCATTAATGAGTTTAAATGTTGAACCTGGTGGGTATTGTGCCAAAACTGCTCTATTGAAAAGGGGCTTATTAGCAGAGTCTGAATTTAGCGTTCTGTAGTTTTCAGAACGTTTTCTACCAACAAGAAGATTTGGGCTATAGTTGGGTGCAGAAACTAAACATAGGATCTCGCCACTAGAAGGTTCTAAGGCAACAATACTTCCTCGCTTATTTTGCATTAGCTTTTCGCCGTAGTTTTGTAGGTGTATGTCAATGGTTGCTATTAGATTTTTTCCTGGAATAGACTTCGTATCAAATTTTCCATTTTGAAAAGATCCCTTTATATTATTATGCACATCTTTCAATAATAGTTTTTGCCCTTTGATCCCTTTGAGTTTGTCCTCATATGCTTTTTCTATACCGCTCACACCAAGGTAGTCTCCCTCGCTATAATATGGGTTTTTGTTAATAAAATGCTGATTAACTTCACCCACATAGCCCAACAGGTGGCTAGCTGTAGAAAAGGGGTATTTTCTGAGTGTTCGCGCTTGAACATAAAAGCCCGGCATTAGAAACATATTTTCTTGCAATTGAGTATAGGTTTCTACAGAAATTTGCTTCATAAAAATACTCGATTTGTATCTTGAGTAATTTCGAGCTTTTTCTATGCGTTTAACTAAATTAATTGTATCAAGGTTTAATAAACGGCATATTAGGGAAGTATCGACATGACTAAGTTGGTTGGGTGTAATCATCAAATCATATGCCGCTTCATTGTAAACCACTAGTACATTGTTTCTGTCGAAGATGAGCCCTCTTCTGGGGTAGTCTGTTTCCTTTCTAATGACATTATTTTCTGAGGATGTCTTGAAACTGTCATTGAGAACTTGAATAGAAAATAACCTAATAATAAACACTAATATGATAATTGTAAAAAAACCACCAATTACATAGGGTCTATTTTCATACTGTTTCACCTTAGTTGTTTTTTGTTGTTTAATATCAAGAAAATGATTAGTACTACACTTGTAATAACGCTACTGACGAGTGTTCTAAGCAGTACGTTTAAGAGGTCAAAACGAAATGCTTCAATTAAGAACAAAGAAAAATGATGAATAAACACCAATGATGTGGTGTATATAGTAGCCGTTGGAATACCGTATTCTTGAATTGAAAAAGTGAGATTGTTTTGAGATTTATTTTTTAATTGAGGAATGAGACTTAATAGAATAGGTTCCTTTAAATACATCAAAAGCACACACGAAAAGGCATGGAGACCCATTGAATTATGAAAAGCGTCAATGAAAAGCCCTGTTAAGAATCCAACAATGAGTAATAGGTTTTTATTTGACTTAATGATAGGTAGTGAAATCAAAAATAATAAGTAAATGTACGGGTTGATGTACCCTAAAAAAAAGACGTTGTCGAAAATTAGGAGCTGACACCCAATTATTAGAATAAAATTAATGGCGTATCTAATTATCAAACTAGTCATTTTCGAATTTTAATGAGTCAATTTCAGCACTATTGATAGAATGACATATGGTTACGAATTTAAGTTCTTTAAAGTCTTCTAAAAAATCCATTTTAATATGGTGAAACTTATCGTCATCTTGTGTGTTTATTTTACTAATTGTGCCAAGAGCAATATTTGCCGGAAAAATATTTGAAAATCCACTGGTTATGATGGTATCGCCAATCTCAACATCAACATGCGATGGGATGTCTAAGATTTTTGCTCGTTTATAATTTTTCCCATCCCATTGTAATGACCCAAAATGATTGTTTTTACGAACAACAATACTGACTTTACTTTTACTATGCAGCACTGAAATTATGCTGCTAAAATGCGTTGACACCTCTTTTACAATGCCAATAACCCCTTTTTGGGTAACTACTCCCATACCTTTTCTAACACCGTCAGCTTTCCCCTTGTCAAGTGTGATATAGTTATTGGCTCTTGCTACCGATAGGTTGACTACTCTAGCAGCAATAAAATGAAAGGGCATGGTTGAGCTGATGGAATCGTTTTTTTGATAAGTGAGTAGACTTTTTAAGCTGGCATTCTCGTTTAGTAATAGGTCGTTGGTAGCTTTTAATGACAGGTAATACTTGAGTTGACTGATTGCTTTATATCCATTGGCTGTTATACCGTTGGTGGAATTAATGAATGCGGCTCTTTGAAAGTTATTATTTTGTATGACGAGCGAAAAGGCGATGAGTTCTAATATAATAAATAAAATAAAGTGATTGTGTTTATTAATTAGCTCTATTAGGTTTCGCATCTACAAGCAAATTATTAGCGAATTAAAAAGGGGAAGTTTTCAGTATTCTTCAATGCAATACCAGTGCCTCTAGCCACTGCCCTTAGTGGGTCTTCCGCGACGTATACTGGCAGTTTTGTTTTCATTGCAATGCGTTTGTCAAGACCTCTGAGCATGGAGCCACCGCCCGTAAGGTAAATGCCGGTATTGTATATGTCCGCAGAAAGTTCAGGAGGTGTTTGTCCAAGTGCGGCTAATACAGCTTGTTCTATTTGTGATATTGTTTGATCGAGTGCTCTGGCAATTTCTCTGTAAGTGACAATTATTTCTTTTGGCACACCAGTCATTAGATCCCTGCCGTGTACAGCAAAATTTTGAGGTGGTTCATCTAATTCTTGAAGCGCTGCACCTACATTGATTTTTATTTTCTCGGCCATCCTTTCACCAATATCTATATTATGGTGGTTTCTCATATAAATTCGAATATCGGTAGTAAAATTATCCCCTGCTACTCTAATCGATCGGTCAGTAACAATACCTCCAAGTGAAATTACAGCAATCTCTGAAGTACCCCCTCCTATATCGATTATCATATTACCTTTAGGTTCCAAGACATCAACACCAATTCCTATAGCCGCTGCCATGGGCTCGTGAATGAGAAATACTTCTTTAGCACCGGCGTGTTCAGCTGAATCTTTTACTGCTCTTTTTTCCACTTCCGTAATTCCGGATGGGATACAAATTACCATTTTTAGCGAGGGGGAGAAGAGGGTTTTTCTTCTGGGAATCATTTTTATCATTCCACGAATCATTTGTTCGGCAGCTGAGAAATCAGCTATTACTCCATCCTTTAGTGGACGGATGGTTTCTATGTTTTTGTGGGTTTTTCCATGCATCTGTTGAGCACTTTTTCCTATTGCTACCACCTTAGCTTGTGTAATGTCTTTAGCCACTATAGAGGGTTCGTCAACAACTACTTTATCATTGTGTATGATAAGAGTGTTGGCCGTTCCAAGGTCAATGGCTATCTCTTGTGTCATAAAATCGAAAAAACCCATTCTTTTGTATGTTAATGTTTAAAGTGTCTAGTTCCTGTCATCACCATTGCCATTTTGTGGTTGTTACAATAGTCAATAGATAGGTGATCATTTTTTGATCCACCTGGCTGAATGACTGCCTCAACGCCTGCTTTATGGGCAATCTCTACGCAATCGGCAAACGGGAAAAAGGCGTCTGATGCCATCACACTACCTTTTAAATTGAAGCCAAAATGCTGGGCTTTTACAATAGCCTGCTTGAGGGCATCTACTCTTGAGGTTTGCCCTACACCACTAGCTAGCATTTGCTGGTTTTTAACTAAAACAATGGCGTTCGATTTAGTGTTTTTACATGCCTTACTGGCAAATACTAAATCGTTTAACTGTTGTTCATTTGCTTGACAGTTGGTTACTGTTTTCATTTCCGAAATTTCATCTGTTTTAGTGTCCTTGTCTTGCGCTAAAACGCCTCCCAAAAGACTTCTGAATTGGAGTTTTGGTAGTACATTATCCTTTTGCACTAAAATAATACGATTTTTTTTGGAAGTCAATAATTCAATTGCATCTTTTTGAAATGATGGGGCAATGATAATTTCAAAAAATAAAGAGTTGATTTCTTTGGCACTATCTTTGTCAATCTCGGCGTTGCAAATTAAAATGCCTCCATAGGCAGAAATAGGATCGCCCGCTAATGCGTCAAGGTAAGCTTCTTGGGCAGTTTGTCTACTGGCTATACCACAAGCATTGTTGTGTTTTAAAATAGCAAATGTGACGTCTTTAAATTCGGCAATGAGATGAACAGCAGCGTCAACATCCAGCAGATTATTATACGAAAGTGCTTTTCCGTGAATCTGTTCAAAATGATCTTGTATATGGCCAAAAAACACTCCTGTTTGGTGGGGGTTTTCGCCATAACGAAGTACGTTGCTGTTTGAGCTACTGTATTTAAACGCTGACGAATCTTCATCGAAGTGATTAAAAATGGCGCTGTCGTAGTGTGAAGAAACATCAAAGGCCTTAATTGCCAATTGTTTTCTTTGTTCAATAGATGTTCCATTTGAGACTTTCAACATAGTGCTAAAGTCACTATAATCGAATTTGCTAGAAATTACCACTACATCTTTGTAGTTTTTTGCAGCTGCTCTAATGAGTGAAATCCCACCAATGTCGATTTTTTCAATTATTTCTTGTTCAGAACCGCCATTGGCTACGGTTTCTTCAAATGGGTATAAATCAACAATAACCACATCAAAAGGCGGAATGGAGTAACTATCAAGTTGATTTAAGTCACTGGTTATTTCACGTCGAGCCAAAATACCTCCGAACACCTTTGGGTGAAGCGTCTTAACACGGCCACCAAATATGGACGGATAATTAGTTAAGTCTTCCACTTTGTTGACAGTCACACCCATTTGTTCTATGTATTCTTGTGTGCCTCCCGTCGAATATATTTCGACATTAAGGCGATTGAGTTGTTCTATGATGGACGATAAACCATTTTTATGAAAAACTGAAATTAACGCATTTTTTGGCTTGATAAATGAATTCATCTATTTCTCCTAATTTCTTACAATATTACCTAATTACTAATTGACTTTCAAACACAAACTTATCGGTGTTAATAACTTTCAGTAACTTAATTTTGTATATCTTTGAGATACTAATAATTGACATGCCTTACCTTCGATTATTTTCCGAAGCCATCCGATTTGCTTGGCACGCTATAAGTAATAATAAACTTCGCACCTTACTTTCATTACTAGGGGTTACTATCGGTATTTTAGCTATCATTTCTGTCTTTACAGTAGTGGACTCCTTGGAGGATAATGTACGCAAAAGTATCAACAAATTAGGCAGTGATGTATTATACATTCAAAAATGGCCATGGGGCTCGTCTGATGGTGAAGAGTACAAATGGTGGGATTTTATGAGTCGTCCTGAAGTAGATATTTCTGAAATGACTAAACTAGCTGCCAAATCAAAACGCAGTGAGGCCATTGCTTTTATTACAAGTGCCAATAGAACACTTTCTCACAACAATAATATTGTCCAAGGGGTTGATGTTTTGGCTGTTTCTTTTGATTGGCAATATATACGTAGCTTTGATTTATCCTCAGGACGTTATTTTACAGAACAAGAAATGGCTAGTAGCAAAAATCTTGTAATTATTGGAAACGATGTGGTAAGAGCACTTTTTAACAGAGTAGATGTTATTGGTCAAACCATCAAAATTCGAGGTGAAAAAGCTAAAGTTATCGGGGTATTTGAGCGCGAAGGAGAAGACATAATAGGAAATTCCCTGGATGTTTCTGCCGTACTACCCATAGCCTTCGGACAACGTTTGATTAATAAACGAAGAGGTAACCCCACTATCATAGCCAAAGCAAAAGAGGGCGTTAGTTTGGAACAACTACGTTCTGAGATTACAGGTATCATGCGCTCAATAAGGAGGTTGAAACCAATGGCTTCTGACAATTTTGCAATGAATGAAATAAGCTTGATAAGTAATCAGTTGGATAGTGTATTTTCGGTTATAGGCTTAGCTGGATGGTTAATAGGGGGCTTCTCAATACTAGTGGGTGGTTTTGGTATTGCTAATATTATGTTTGTTTCTGTAAAGGAGCGTACTAAACTTATTGGTATACAAAAGTCATTAGGAGCAAAAAATAGCTTTATTTTACATCAGTTTTTATTTGAAGCCGTATTCTTATGCATAATTGGTGGTTTACTTGGATTACTTTCTGTTTTTGGCCTAACTCAATTTGTATCAAATTTTACTGATTTTGCGATTAACCTTTCATTGGAAAACATTGTTCTCGGCATATTGATTTCTGTGGTCATAGGCATAATTTCAGGTATTGTACCTGCCATTTCGGCTTCTAAATTAGATCCAGTAGAGGCCATAAGACGCTAGAAATATAACTTCTCTTTCTAGCAAAATCTAACGACAGAGAGTTGAGGTATTCGAAATACAAGCCATCTGCTAATATATGAATTACAATAACGGAAGTGTCGTACTTAAGTAAGGATTATTTGATAATCAATTTCTTTCTTAACACCTTTGCGTTGAGCTCTAAGGTAATAAAGTAAACCCCAGGTGTAAACTCATTAGCTCTAATAAAGAAGTTGGTTTTGGGTGCCTTAACCTGACCTTGATGAATTTGGGCAACTTCTTTGCCAAGAATGTCGGTTAAATACAACTTTGCATTAAAGGCCTTGGTACTTTCTATGGGAATACACGTTAGGGCAGAGGCTGGATTTGGATAAACTCCTAAGTCGATATCGAATGGGGTTAAGTCGTAGGCGTAAGATGTGGTGTCAATCGGTTCTGTGATCGTATCTACAGGCTCCGAAATAGTATCTTCAAAAATGTTAAAATCGAAGTAGCCCTCAGGTGCTGGCAAGGGTCTTACTTGTGTTTTACCTGAGAAGGCAGTCGCTTGTATGTAATAATATATGGTGGCAGGTAATTCAATGGATTCATTTAAAATGCCTTGCCAGTTGTTGCCCTCGTTGTTAGACATATCAATAGCTTGGTAGCCGTTAGCTAAGTCATCTGTCCAAAACAGAGTGGCTGTTTCAATACCTGTTTTGTGTTGTATATTGGCATTAAAAATATATTCATCTAATGGGTAAGTATTTAACAAAGATTGGTGTTGAATCAAAAGGGGTTGGTCAACACCAACTGAATGCGTAATACAATGTATGGCCCCACTATACGAGATTAAGTTTTGGCCTTGATTATCAACATCAATTCCTACAATGTTGTATCCAGGTAGAGCCTCTTCATAAATACGCTGAGCGATGGTGTCGTACTCTGTTCTGTAAAATGGCACTAAAACTGTATTATTAACAAAAACAGAGTTGGTATATGTTCTATAATAACCATTGTCATCCGGGTAATTGCCTGATGTGCTTGGAGGACTTGGAATTCTTATCACTTTAAATGGTGTGCCGAAAGAGGAAGTGTAATTTTCTAAAACGTATTGCAGGTTAGCTTCAATTTGTGGGCCATCAGCTACACCCTCCGGGTATTCAGCTACCAGTAGGGTCTCTTCATCTATTAACTTCATGTGCATGTCGATATGGTGAATACCATCATAAGGTAAAGTTTCCATCAAAATATATTCTTCAATGCCCATAAACTCGTTGAGTATAGTATTTATTTCTTCTTCGGAATGGTTTGGGAAGAAGACGTTACCCTCTAATCCTTCCCAGGCATAACCACCACTATTTTCGTCAATTATAAGCTCAGAGGAAAAGCCAAGACCCATACCATCACTCATAAAATTGCCGCCCGTACTCATTAAGTCCCATGGCGATTCGGAGGTCGCATACAAGTCGATGTTTAAGAAGTTGGCAATTTGATCTGGCACTAAATCGTCGAATGGACGGTTTCTGTTGTAAATCCAATCTACAAGTATGAGTTCATCAACGTCATTTTTGTAAACGCTATTTTGTCCATAATCGCGAATCCAAATGTTGTTGAACATTGATTCTATGCAACTGACATTGTCAGTGGGAATATTTTCGCTTTGCAGATAGTTTAATACCTCACTTTCGTTTTCACAAATAATAATCACTTGGGCTTGTTGCACTGCATTGGCAACTATTTGAGACAAGATCGCTTCTTCTTCAATACTGTATCCAGTACTCCAGGTAATGGTAAGGGCTTGTATTTCTTCCCATTCGGCCATTGTTCTAACCTGTTCAGAAGGTGGCGTTGTGAATACGTTGTTTTGAGTGGATCGTTGTTGGTATGGGTTGTCAAAAATACCTATTGAAGGCAAAAAGCCACTTTTTCTTTCATTTTCGGCAAATCCTTTGGGCAATGACTGGGCAAAAGCAATAGTATGAACGAAAAGCAAAACAAATAAAAATCTCATCTCATTAAGTTATTGGGTTGTGTGCAAAATTAGGTAGTTTTTTTTAATTTATGGCTAATTGTTGACATAGTTCAATGGCGGCCTGAATTGAACCGATGTTTTGCGCTCTAAAGATGAGCTTACCATTTAATTCTTTTATTTGACAATTTTGGTGGTGTTTTTTGAAATAGTCTAAAATGTTGCCAAAGGTTTTGGTTTGAAAATAGGGATCGTTTTCTTCAGGAAAGTAAGCCGTAAACTGATTACTTTTTAAAGATAAACGATGGAACCCTAGCTCACTGCCTAGCCACCTCAATGTAACCGATCTTATCAATTCTAATACTTGGCTAGGAATGGCACCAAAACGATCTGTCAGTTGTATTTTAAAGGTTTGTAATTCTTCAACACTTTTGAAGCTCGCTAAATCGTTGTAAAGCTTTAGTCGTTCGCTAACACTATTAACGTAATGGTTAGGAATTAAAATTTCCATATCTGTAACTAGTTGACAATCGATGTTGGTTGATTTGCTTTCTTCATCATATAAGTCTTTAAACTCATCTTCTTTTAATTCGGCAAGTGCTTCGTTAAGTATTTTTTGGTACATCTCAAATCCGATGTCACTAATAAAGCCACTTTGTTCGGCGCCTAGTAAATCACCAGCTCCTCTGATGTCAAGATCACGCATGGAAATATTAAAACCACTTCCTAGTTCGGAAAATTGTTCTAGAGCATTTAGTCGCTTTCTGGCATCGGCTGTTAGTGAATAGGATGGAGGAGCAATCAGATAACAAAAAGATTTTTTATTTGATCGACCCACCCTGCCACGCATTTGATGAAGATCGCTAAGTCCGAAAAAGTTGGCATTATTGATAATGATAGTATTGGCATTAGTAATATCTAGCCCGCTTTCAATAATAGTTGTAGATACCAATACATCAAATTCATTATCCATGAACGATAGCATTATTTCCTCTAATTTTTTACCCTCCATTTGCCCATGGCCAACTCCGACCTTTGCATCCGGACAAAGCCGTTGAATAAGTCCTGCCACTTCTTTGATATTATCGATTCTGTTGTGAACGAAATAGACTTGTCCGCCTCTTGAAATTTCGTAGGATATGGCGTCACGAATAAGTTCTTCGTCAAAAGTGTTTACTTGTGTTTCTACTGGAAATCGATTAGGAGGTGGGGTATTGATAATGGATAAATCGCGAGCGCCCATGAGTGAAAATTGTAGTGTTCTTGGAATAGGGGTAGCACTTAAGGTAAGTGTATCAATGTTAGATCTCATGGTTTTTAACTTATCTTTTACGGCGACACCAAACTTTTGCTCCTCGTCAATGATAAGTAATCCTAAGTCTTTGAAAACAACGTCTTTTCCAACGATACGGTGCGTACCAATTAAAATATCAATTTTGCCTTCTGCTGTTTCTTTGATAATTTTTTTTTGTTCTTTAGTGGTTCTGAATCGGTTAATGTAATCGACTCTACAAGGCAGGTCTTTTAGTCTGTTTTTGAACGTTTTGGCATGTTGCATGGCCAATATGGTAGTAGGAACCAATATTGCTACTTGTTTATTGTCGGAAACCGCCTTGAAAGCAGCACGAATAGCTACCTCAGTCTTTCCAAACCCCACGTCACCACAAATTAATCTGTCCATGGGGATAATATTTTCCATGTCTTTTTTTACATCATTTGTGGCTTTTAATTGGTCTGGAGTATCTTCGTAGATAAAGGAGGCTTCTAGCTCGTGCTGTAGAAAACTATCTGGTGAAAATTCAAAGCCCTTTTGTTCTTTTCGTTTAGCATATAATTTGATAAGGTCATAAGCCACAGATTTGACTCTTTTTTTAGTTTTGGATTTTGTTTTATGCCAAGCTCCAGAGCCTATTTTGTTGATTGTAGGTTCAACACCATCTTTACCACTATACTTGGCAATTTTATGCAATGAGTGAATACTAATAAAGAGAACATCTTTATCCTTGTAAATAAGTTTAATAGCTTCTTGTTGTCTATTATTTACTTTAATAGTGTGTAAACCAGCGAACTTGCCAATACCATGATCAATGTGTGTCACGAAATCACCTGCTTGCAAATTATTAAGTTGTTGCAGTGAAATAGCTTGTTTATCGGCAAATCTGGTTTTTTGTCTGAACTTATGGAACCGTTCAAAAAGTTGATGATCGGTGTAGCAACATATCTTTCTTTGGTGGTCAATAAAGCCCTGACTGAGGGGTAATATAAGAGGGGTAAAATATACTTCCCTTTGATGGTCTTTTATGATATTTTCAAAGCGCTCTTTTTGCTCTTTTCCAGAGCAAAGTATGTAATTGTTGTAACCCTTAGAATGAGCATCTTCCAAATCGTCTATTAGCAAATCGAATTGCTTATTAAATATCGGCTGTGGGGAAGATCGAAATTCATACACTTGATCGGTTTTGTAATGAAAACTCTGTCCAAATTCTACTACGCCAAATTGATTGAGCTGATTGATAAAGGTGTCGCCATCTAAAAATAATCTTACAGGATCAATGTGCTTTATGGTATTATTTTTCAAACTATCGAAATGGGTAGTAGATTTTTCGAATAGTTTATTTAATGCCTCTTTTGTTGATTCGACATCTTTAATCCAAATTTTGGAGTTTTTAGGCAGAAATTCTAAAATACTTTCTTTGGCATTATCACTCAATGCTGGAAAACGCGGAACAATGCTAATCTTTTTTTGTTTTTCTAAAGAAAGTTGAGTGTTTATATCAAAGGTTCTTATGCTTTCCACCTCTTGGTCGAAAAACTCTATTCTGAAGGGTAATTCACTAGAAAATGAAAATACATCGACAATACCTCCGCGAATGGAATATTGGCCTGGTTCAATAACAAAATCTACTCGTTGAAACTGATAGTCTTCTAGGCAATCGTTTAAAAATTCAATAGCGATTTGATCATTCTGTTTGATGTCTAAAGAGTAATTTTTTAATTGCTCTTGACTAATTACTTTCTCAAAAATTGCTTCTGGATAGCTAATAATTATGGGGCATTTTCTTTGATTTAAGTTATTCAGCACTTCGGTTCGAAGTAAAATGTTGGCATTATCAGTTTCTTCAAGTTGATAAGGTCTTCTATACGAACTGGGATAATAGAGTATGGGGCTATTAGTCAGAGTTTCTAAGTCGTTTATGAAGTAATTGGCTTCTTCTTTATCTTGAAGTATAAAAAACTGTGGTCGATTTATCTCTTTAATGCTATTTGCGGCCACAAGAGCGTGTTGTGATCCAACCATATGTTTGATCTGAAATTTAGCATCTGTTTTTTCCTCAAAACAGTGCGTCATTGATGAAAGGCATGGATGCGTTAAATAATTGTTTTTTAACTGATTAGCTTTCAATGATTTAACATGTATTGCTCGGCCTTTTCTACCATTTGACTAGATCCAATAAACAGTGGTACTCTTTGATGAAGATCTTGAGTTCGAATATCTAGTATTCTTTCAAATCCATCAGATGCTTTTCCCCCGGCTTGTTCGATTATCCAGGCCAGTGGAGCGCATTCATAAAGCAATCGAAGTCTGCCATTTGGAGCAGCCGCAGTAGTAGGATATATATAGATGCCTCCTTTGAGCATGTTTCTGTGAAAATCAGCTACTAAAGAACCCATAAAGCGGGCTGTGTGAGTGCGTTTGCCGTTTGAAGTTTCGTGACAAAATTGGGTATAACGTCTCACACCTTCAGGTACCAAATGGTCATTCCCCTCATTAATAGAAAAGATTTCACCATTGCTTGGCGTTTTAATGTCAGGGTGAGAGAGGTAGAATGTTTCTGTCGACGGTTCTAAGGTGAACCCATTGACCCCATTGCCTGTAGTGAAAACTAACATTGTTGATGAGCTGTAAATGATGTAGCCAGCCATCACTTGTTCGTTTCCTTGAACAAAAAATTCTTCTTTAGTTACTTTTTTCTTTGAATTCGTCCTTCTATAAACGGAAAAAATAGTGCCTACGGAAATATTGACATCAATATTTGATGAGCCATCTAAGGGATCCAAGCAAAATAAAAATTCACCCTCTTTGTCTGGCGTATCATTCAATACTATAATCTCTTCATTTTCTTCTGAAACGATGGCGGCACAGTGTGAAATGGATCTAAGCGATTGAATGAAGGTATCATTAGCAAATAGATCCAATTTTTTTACAATTTCGCCTTGCACATTTACATTTCCTAAATCACCCAAGATATCAGTTAATCCAGCAATATTTATCTGTTTACTTATCTTGTTTCCAGCTCTAGAAATGTCATTTAAGAGCTGCGCGGGATGATGAGCATCTTCGGGATTGAGACTTGTAGATTCGGCAATGAACTCAGAAAGCGACGTTGTAGTCCTCATTTAACAAATCAATTTGTGAACAAATATCGAAAATTTAATCAAAAGACGCAGTGTAAAAATAATTAACTTTGTAATTGTTTTAGAATATGGAAGTCACTATAAGAAAGGGAATATTTTCTGATTTGCCGGCTGTATTGGGGCTTATCAAAGAACTAGCCGATTTTGAAAAATCATTGCATGAGGTGACCTTAAGCTTAGAAGACCTTCAACAGGATGGCTTTGGCAAACACCCTCATTATTGGTTTTTAGTGGCTCAACACCAATCTGAAATCATAGGTATATCATTTTATTTTATTCGCTATTCTACTTGGAAAGGACGTTTTTTGTTTTTGGAGGATTTTGTTGTCAAAGAGGCCTACAGAAACAAGGGGGTTGGTGCTATGCTATTTGAAGAAACCATACGGCAAGCTAAGATTCTAAATGTTAAAGGAATGATATGGCAAGTACTTGATTGGAATCAAGATGCCATTCGTTTTTATAAAAAGTACAAGGCCGATATCAGCTCAGAATGGTATAACGGAAAGCTTACTCATGAACAATTAAAAAAATTTAAATTTCAATGAAGATTTTCAAGTTTGGCGGAGCGTCGGTTAAAGATGCTGAGGGAGTTCGAAATGTATGCCGTATTTTGAAACAAACACAAGAAAAAAATCTCGTTATTATCGTTTCTGCAATGGGAAAAACTACCAATCATTTAGAAGGAATTGTAGAGAGTTATTTTTCAAATTCACCGACTTCGTTAGATAAGATCAAATCCTTTCATCTAGCTATTATTGACCAACTTTTTGAGCCTAATCACGCCATATTTGACCAAGTGAATAATTTGTTTGTCGAAATAGAATGGGCTATTGAGAACAGTCCCTCTCAAAATTTTGATTTTGAATACGATCAGATTGTATCGGTGGGGGAGTTGTTGTCCACTAAAATCATAAGTGCTTATTTATTACAAGAAGGGGTGTCAAATCAATGGTTAGATGCCAGGGATTTGGTTCGTACAGATAACACTTATCGACAGGCCAGAATTGATTGGGCGAAAACCACCTTAAACATCAATGAATATATTCAATCGAATGGATTATACATCACCCAAGGATTTATTGGTTGTACATCCGAAAACTTTTCAACCACACTCGGAAGAGAAGGTTCTGATTTCAGTGCAGCAATAATGGCTTTTGCTTTGGAAGCGAAAGAGGTGGTAATTTGGAAAGACGTTGATGGTATGTTGAATGCCGATCCACGTTTCTTTGAAGATGCAAAACTTCTAAGTAGATTATCATTTTCTGAGGCTATCGAATTAGCTTATTACGGTGCTAAAGTCATTCATCCAAAAACAATTCAGCCGCTAAAAGAAAAAAATATAACCTTGAAGGTTAAGTCGTTTTTAAATCCAGAAAATGAAGGTACTATCATCTGTGAAAATATTAAAATGTTACCACATTTACCTTCATTTATCCTTAAAGAAAAACAAATTTTAATATCAATCTCAGCTAGCGATTTATCATTTATTGTGGAAGATCATTTGAGTCATATTTTTTCTTTGTTGTCATCTCATAATATTTCTGTCAATATGATGCAAAATTCAGCCGTGAGTTTTTCTATTTGTGCCGATGACGACTCTCACAAAATCCCCCTTTTACTTTCAGAATTAAAGACCAAGTACAAGCTAAAATATAACAGGCAGCTCACCTTGTGTACCATTAGGCACTATTCTCAAGGTGATATTCAGAGAGTTATTGGTGAAAAACGTATTCTTTTAGAACAAAAAACAGGCAAAACAGTTCAGTTTGTTTACTAAATTTTACTAAATTCGCCAAAATACAACGCTATGAAACGGTTAATATTCTTTGTTTTTTTCAGTGTAACTTTTATTACCCACGCCCAAACAACCTCCTTTTTCAGTTTCAACAGTAGTGTATTTATTAATGAAATTCACTATGATAATGAGGGGGGTGACATACAGGAGGGGGTCGAGCTAGCCGCTTTGTCTGGTACCGATTTAGGATGTTACAAGCTGTATTTTGTTAATGGAAACAATGGTCAATACTATGCCACGTTATCTTTAGACACTGTGGTGGTGGAAAGTCATTGTGGCATGGGCTTTGTCTTTTTCTACAAATCGTCTATTCAAAATGGATCTTCTACTAGTGGCGACGCTATTGCCTTATACAATGTATGCCAAGATACTTTGGTACAGTTCCTTAGTTATGAGGGAGAAGTAACAGCTACTAACGGGCCGTTTAGTGGTGCAACGGCTGTTGACATTGGCGTCTTTCAAAATTCCGATTCGATAGGCACCAGCTTACAGCTTCAAGGAAGTCTTGACAGCACCTTTTATTGGGCCTCTGATTCCTCCACTTATGGCTATGTCAATACCCAACAGAATTTTTGTCAATTTGTTGGTATTCAAGAAAACACCCTACATCCTTTTAAGCTATATCCCAACCCAGCCAAGGATGGTGTGAATCTTTCGTTGGTTGAGCAGGGGCTTTCTTTAGACAATATATGGCTGCTAAATCTTCAAGGTAGGGTGATCAGGCGTTACGACCCCAGTATACCAACACTTGCCCTTGACAACATACCATCTGGCACGTATTTTTTAAAGCTAAATACTAATAAAGGAGTATTTACCAATCAGCTTATTGTTCTGAAATAGAGCGAATAATGCATGAACTAGTGTCCATGTGTAATACTAGATATTTTCAAGATCCTTTATCTTTTCAAAAAGTATCTGTGCTATTTTGAGATGGCTTTCGACCGTCCATCCGGCGGTGTGTGGCGATAAAATCACTTTTTTGGACGCGGCTAATTCATTAAATTCTGGCGTGCGTTCAACTGTTGAAAAGGAGGTGTGTTCTTGTTCCAAAACATCCAAACACGCTCCTTTAAGAGTGCCATCACTTAGCCCCTTCATTAGGGCCTGTGTGTTTACACAGCTACCTCTAGAAGTGTTGATTAGGTAGATGGGCTTTTGGAACCGTTGTAAAAACGCATCATTAACCAAATGGTAGGTATCGTCTGTTAGTGGAATGTGTAAGCTCAAGACGTCCGTTTGTTCAAAAATGGTATCCATGCTACATTCAGTCACGTGAGCGTGGCTAAATCCAGTTTTATATTTGTCGTAGGCCAACACTTTTACATCAAAGCCAGCTAATAGTTTGGCAAACGCTGAGCCGGTATTGCCATAGCCAATGATGCCAATGGTTTTTCCTGCCAGCTCGGTGCCTCTGTTGTTTTCTCTCCGCCACAGATTTTGCCTCACTTCACCATCAGCAGTACAGAGGTGATTGAATAAACTCAGTAGCATCGCCAGCGCATGTTCAGCTACAGCTTGTCTGTTACCTTCTGGGGCGTTAATGCATGAAATGCCTTTCTGTTGTGCAAATTTTAAGTTGATGTTCTCCATGCCTGAACCCCCGCGAGCAATAAATTTGAGTTGATCGCAGTTGTCTAAAAAGTCATTGTCTATTTTAAATCGGGAGCGAATAACTAAACCGTAAAAGTCGCTAATGATAGCTTGGGCTTCTTCCTTTTGTAAGTCATAACCCTCAACGCAATGGTAGCCGTTTTTTTCTAAATAGTTGAATAGGAAAGGGTGAAGTTTGTCAATAAATAATACCTTTTTCATAGGGCTAAAAAAAGTTGTCCGATGAGAAAGTAAATGAACAACCCAAGAACATCACTGACTGTTGTTATAAATGGACCGGTGGCCAAAGCCGGGTCAATTTTGTATTTGTTAAGAGTCAATGGAACAAAGGTGCCAAATAAGGCAGCAAATACAATGACGGATAATAATGCAAAGCTAACGGTTAAGCTAAGGGCCATTCCGTAACCTAGTAAATACGATGAGCATAATATGATGCTCGAACAGATAACGCCATTGACTAGTGCTACGCCCAACTCTTTTATTAGTTGTTGGGAGATGTTTCCTAGCGAAGCTGTACCACTGGCCAAACTTTGTACGACAATAGCTGCCGATTGCACACCAACATTTCCTCCCATGGCGGCAATGAGTGGAATAAAAAGCGCCATTTCAAAATTACTTTCAATATCGAAAATGCCAATTACTTTGGCACCTAGTATGCCGCCAAACATGCCTATTAGTAGCCAAGGTAAACGCGCTCTGGTAATTTGCCAGATGCTATCATTTGATTCAATATCGTCTGTAATTCCCGACGCCATTTGATAATCTCGTTCGGCTTCTTCTTTCATGATATCCATGACATCATCACCAGTAATTCTGCCAATTAGTTGGTTGTTTTCATTAACTACGGGTAGCACAATAAGGTCGTATTTGTTCATGGTATTAGCTACTTCTTCTTGGCTGAGCGATGCATCTACTTTGATTATGTCCGTTTTCATTATTTCAGAGATGATGGTCTTGGCGTTAGTGAGTAGTAGTTTTTTTAGAGATAGAGTACCTATCAGTACATTGTTGTTGTCTACAACATATATGGTGTATACAAATTCGACCTCTTCGGCTTGTTTTCTCATTTCTCTGACGCACCGCATGACCGACCAATTTTCATTGACTTTGATAAGCTCTTTGGCCATTAGTCCGCCCGCTGTGTTGTCATCGTAATTTAGCAGGTCTACAATGTCGCTGGCATGTTCTTGATTTTCGATATGGGAGAGTACCTCTTGTTTTTTGACTTCCGGCAGTTCAGAGATGATGTCGGCAGCATCATCGGATTCCATATTCTCTACAAACTCTTCCGCTATTTCTTTGGGTGTATGTATTTTGAGAAGTTTCTCTCTTAAGTCGTCTTCTAACTCTACCAAGACGTCTGCGGCTATACTATCTTCTAATAATTCGAATAGTCTACTGCTCTTGTCGAAATCTAGATGATCAAGGATTTCTGCTATATCTGCTGGATGACAATGGTCTATCAATGCTAAGGTGGCGGCATTGTCTTGCTGTTCTATTTGTGAGCTCAGCGCATTAATAAAATTGTTGGTGAGTTCGAATTTCATCATTCAAAACATTGAGTTAGTTCAAAAAAATCGTCAACACTGAGTTGTTCAGCACGTAATTCTAAGTATTTTTTTGCTTTGTTTTGGTCCACCAAGTTAAGACTTTTTAACGCATTTCTTAACGTTTTACGTCTCAGTCCAAAAGCAGTTTTCACTACTTTTTTAAATGCGCGTTCATCGCAGGGAAGTTGTTGGCGTTGGTTTCTTTTAAGACGTATGACTGCTGATTTGACTTTGGGGGGTGGGTCAAAAACATCTTCGTCAACGGTAAAAAGGTATTCGGTGTGGTAGTAGCATTGCAAAAAAACGCTAATAACTCCATAGCTTTTGTTGCCAGGTTGAGAACACACTCTTACAGCTACTTCTTTTTGGAACATACCCACTATTTCGATAATTGTGTTTTTATGTTCTAGTGCTTTGAACAGAATTTGGGATGAAATATGGTATGGGAAATTACCTATTAGAGCAATCTCGTTTTGAAAAAGAGCATCTATTGGTAGTTGTAAGAAATCACCTTGTATGATGTGATTGTTTAGGTTAGGAAAATGGGTTTTTAAGTACTTGACCGATTCTTGATCTATTTCGATGACGTAGAGTTCTGAGTTTAATTCGAGAAGGTAATTGGTAAGCACTCCCATTCCTGGTCCTACTTCAAGAATGGTATGTTGCGGGCTTAAGCTATGGGCTATTTCTCGAGCAATGCTTAGGTCTTTAAGAAAGTGCTGACCCAAGTATTTTTTTGCTCTAACCTTTCGCATGTCTTATTCGATTATTTCTAGTAAGGTTCGAAAGGCCGCAAATTTACCTTCGTATCGCTGACGGTGTTCGTCTTGTAGTTTGGGGGCTATTTTCTGTTGGTATTCGCTGAGAGTTTCGTGGTCTTTGCAAAGGTATTGAATGGCATAAGTCAGTTCGTCGTTGACCAGAACTTTACATAGTTTGTGTTCTATAAAATAGCCAGTATTCATCACGTCTGGTATGTGAGATGTTTTCATCCAGTTTAACCAATCTTGGTGTATGCTGGGGTCTAGGCTGACTGTGACGTTGTATATTATCATTCTTTCAAATAGTTAATTCTTCTCTAAGTTTTCTAAATCGTTTTCGGGCTTCTGTTGTATATATACTATCAGAGTAGTCAATTATTATTTTTTCGTATAGTTCTTTTGCCTTCGTTTTGTTGTTTAGCTTGTTTTCTAAAAGAGTAGCCCACTGAAATAGGGCGTCGTCTGCTAAAATATCGAAGGCAAAATCGGTGACAACGGTTTCAAAAAAGGTGGCTGCTTGCTCAAACTCTTCCTTTTTCAAATGTATTTCTGCCTTTTTAAAGATAATTTCATCTGATAGTGTATGTCCTGTAAATATGGACAACATGCTATCTAGTAAATGAAGACTCTCTTGATGCTTGTTTTGGAAGTCTAGCATGTCTGCTTTGGCATACATTTGCATGGCTAGAGCAGAGGTGTCTAGACCCATGTTGTCTGTGATGAGCAGTGATAGCTTCATGGCATTGTTGGCAATGAGCTTGGAGGTGGATCCCTTTAGTACGTCCAATTGGGCTTGTGCCCATGAAAATTGACCTTGAAAATACGATACTTTGGCACGTCTGTATTTCGCTTCGTGCCCAATGGGATTTTCTTTAAATGCCTTCTCTACTTGAGAGTATTGAATAATGGCGTCCCACTCTTTGTTGGTGATAAGGTATATGTCGCCTAGCATTAACTTGCACTCTGCCTGTATGGGGCTTTCTAACAACAAATCAATGCATTCTTGGAGCAAGCCAATGGCTCCGTCGTAATCGTATTGATAAAACGCTTTTAGTTGGGCAT
>JAYYZE010000003.1:0-28192 GCA_036340235.1 Bacteroidota bacterium | reverse complement strand
GACCCACTGATTTATACACACTAGATTTTGCTATTGACTTAAATTTTTTTTGTCTTGAATAATAATAGTTAAGAGCGTTATATAATCCTAACATTAGAAAAACCAAGGGACATAGGTAGAGCCAAAAGGATAAAGTTTTTTGTCCAATCAATTCCAGCAAAAAATCATGAAACAATACAATAAAAAGAAGTGAAAAAATACTTATAGAAACTGCAATTAAATAGCTTATTTTTAATAATATCAGAGCATCCTTATGACACTTTGGTAACATTATTGCCATTTCGTAACGACCATTAATTATTACACCAAAAATTACACAAATTGTGTTGAAAAGTGCTAGAATACCAAAATCCTCTGGTGTGTATATTCGAGTCAAAATTGGTGAAATGGCCACAGGTATTGCCTGAGCAATGGTTGTGCCAGTCATAAGAGTCAATACATTTTTAGAAAAAGAAGAATTAGGAATTATTTTTTTAAAAAACCTATTCATTGTTTCCATAATATGAGAAATACCAATCTACAAAGTGCTTAATACCTTGTTCGACAGATGTCTTGGGAGCGTAATCAAAGTCGTTTATTAGAGCTTCAACATCAGCATATGTGGTTGTAACATCACCTGCTTGAATCGGCTCAAATTGTTTAATGGCTTTTTTACCAATTCTGTCTTCAATGGTTTTAATGAATTGCAGGAGGTTAACTGGCTTATTGTTACCAATATTATACAGCTTAAAAGGGGGTGTTTTTTCGTTTGATATTCGTCCCTTGTCGATAACACGAATAATTCCTTCAACAATATCGTCTATGTAGGTAAAATCACGCTCCATTTCGCCTTGATTATATACTTTAATTGGCTGGTTATTTATTATCGCTTTAGTGAACATGAAATAAGCCATATCAGGTCTACCCCATGGACCATACACCGTGAAAAATCTGAGACCAGTAACAGCTAAATCAAATAGATGGCTATAAGTATATGCCATTAGCTCATTTGACTTTTTTGTGGCAGCGTATAAACTTATGGGTCTATCGACATTATCCTCTACTGAAAATGGTATTTTTTTATTAAGTCCATAGACACTTGAGCTACTGGCGTAAACCAAGTGTTTAATATTATGCGTTTTACAGCATTCTAACATATTTGCAAAGCCAACTATATTAGATTGTATGTAAGTAGATGGGTTTTCTAAGCTGTAACGGACACCTGCCTGGGCAGCTAGATGACAAACTGCATCAAAAGGATATTTTTTGAAAACTCGTCTTAAGGAATCGGAATCACTGATATCTACTTTCAAAAACGTAAAGTTACTTTCCGATGAATTTTGACAAGTTGTTTCAAGACGCTGTAGTCTATCCTTTTTCAATGAAACTTCGTAATAATCGTTAAGATTGTCTATACCAACAACCTCATCGCCTCTTTCGAGCAGATAATTAGCTACATGTGAACCTATAAAACCAGCTACACCTGTGAGTAATACTCGCATTTAAGAATTATAAAAAAATGAGTCTATAATAGACATGTTCAATTTATAAATTTTAATCTGTCTTAATACTTGAATTAAAATATCTAATTAATCCAATAAAAACACCCAACATAAAAAATAAGGCAGACATTATTACCATTCTAATAAACAATCTGTTAGTTGGTTTCTCTGGAACTGAAAAAACTTCAAAGAATTCAATAGGTTTAAATAGTGTTGCGTACTTATTGATCTGCTGTTGTTTAATAAACAAGTTAACGATTTGATTTTCTGTCTGTGCATATTGACTACCAAGTTTTATTTCACTGTAGTCACCACTAGGCTTACTTCCTTGTTGTTCACGCGCCTGTTTGAGATCGTCAATCTCTCTAGAAATTCTATCTACTAGCTGATTACTTTGATCCAAATACAGCTGATAATACTTGTTAATATAATCATTGTTGTTAATGTAATATTCCAATCCATTCTGTATGTCTCTGATAGCACCATTATCAAACGATTCTAAGACGATTTGAAACTTATCTCTTTTTTGCTGAATATTTTCTCCATCAACATAAAAAAGTTCCTCTGCCTCAATGAAACGAATACTTTGTGCCACCTCTAATGGCACATTCAACTTGATGGCTACTACGTCCATTTCGTTTTCATTAACGAGACGAGAAATATCATTAATAATATCAACCATTGCTTGCTGGTCAAGTAATATTTTTTTGCTCTTATAATCGACTTGTTCTGTTTCAAAATAAGACAGTGCAGAGGTTGCGTATGCCACAGATGTATAATAAGGCTTGGACATCTTATCATAGACTAGTCCCAAGATAACTCCTAAAATAATTGATAGAACCAATAATTTAGCGTTTTTATAAAAAAAACTGTACAAGCTTGAAAAAAAGATGCTTATATCTAATTCATTTGTATTTTCATTCATGATGTTAAATATATTGAATTATGAACTCTTGTTGTTCTTCACTTAAAAATGGACTCATTGGTAAAGAAAAAACTTCTTCAGAGGCTTTTTCAGAAATTGGAAAATCACCTTTTTTATAGCCTAGATATTCAAAACAAGTTTGTAAATGAAGAGGTTTGGGGTAGTGAATGGCTGTTGGCACACCCTTGTCGTTTAATTTTTTGATGTAATGCTCTCTATTTTCGGCCTGTATCGTAAATTGAGCAAAAACACTGGTGCGTTGATCTTTGATAACTGGTAGAGTTAATGATTTATTGGCTAGAAATTTGAAGTAACGACACGCCACTTCTCCTCTAAGTTCAATTTCCTTGTCAAAATTTGAGAGCTTAACATCTAAAATGGCCGCTTGTATGGCGTCTAATCTTCCGTTTACACCAACCACTTCATGATCGTAACGTCTCTTGGATCCATGAGCCAAAATAAGCCTTAATTTGTCGGCAATGGCATCATCATTGGTAAAGATAGCGCCGCCATCACCATAACAGCCCAAGGGTTTAGAAGGAAAAAAACTGGTACAAGCAATGTGGCTCAAGTTACAACTTCGTTTACCTTTATAGGTGGCTCCGAAGCTTTGTGCCGCATCTTCAATAACGACTAGTTTATGTTTATCTGCAATAGCATTGATTTCATCCATGTCGGCTGTTTGTCCATACAAGGATACAGGCATGATTGCCTTAGTCTTTGAAGTGATTTTTTCTTCAATCAGGGTGGCATCAATGTTGTAGGTTTCCTGTTCAATATCTACAAAAACAGGCACTGCTCCCAACAAACTAATAACCTCGCTTGAGGCGATAAATGTGAAAGGAGATGTGATAACTTCGTCACCATCTTTAACACCAATAGCCATCAAGGCAATCAACAAGGCGTCAGTACCACTTGCACAACCAATGGCATGATTTGCACCAGTAAACGCTGCCAAATTGGATTCAAAGTTTTTCAATTTTGGCCCCATTATATACTGTGAAGAATCTAACACCTCCTGAATTGAAGCGTCAATTTCTGTTTTATAACTCTTGTATTGAGTTTGTAAGTCAATAAATGGAATATTCATAATTCTATATTATAGATACACTATTGTTTTTAAGTTTGTATGTTGTATTGTCAAACGAGTCTTTGGCAATATTATTATCATCAAACGAAAGTCTATTTCCTGCTTTGCTTACCCAACCCTGACGCTTGGCCGGAACACCATAGACGATTTCAAAAGGTTTGACATCTTTGGTTACCACTGAACCTGCTCCTATTAAAGCATACTCTCCAATCGTAACTCCACAAACGACGGTAGCATTTGCACCTACTGAACAGCCTTTCTTTAGTAATGTTTTTTTGAATTCTTCTCGGCGAACAATAAAACTCCTTGGATTTACGACATTGGTAAATACCATTGACGGCCCCAAAAATACATCGTCCTCAATCTCTACCCCTTCGTAAATTGAAATATTATTTTGAACTTTAACACCATTACCAACCTTTACATTAGGTCCCACCACACAATTCTGACCAAATGAGCAATCTTGACCAATATTAGTATTTGACAAGACATGTGAAAAATGCCAAATTTTAGTATTATCTCCAATACTGACGTGCTCATCTATAATTGAGCTGGGATGTAGAAAAAAACTCATTAGTTACAAAATGGGTGATATTCTCCTTTTAGTCCAACAGGCTCAGAATTTCGAATAGTATGTACTATTTCAATAGACGTTTTAGCATCAGACAAACTAAAGCCATTTCCGCAAAGGATATCTTCATAGCTTCTAGTATGTAAATCTGTAAACCCCCCACTAAACTCTATTTCTTCACCTTCCACTTTTATTGATCGATAAGTTCGCTGTCCAGTAGCTTTTATATCGTCAGGAATAATATCATAATTAACACTCAAAAACCATCTCACTCTGGCTCTTTCAAATTCTAAGAAACCAGCTGCTTTGTCTTCTTCATAAAGATTACAAATATTACTTTTGACTGAACCAAAAATCCATGACAACATATCAAAAAAATGAATGCCTATATTAGTTGCAATACCGCCGGATTTTGAATTATCACCTTTCCAAGATATAAAATACCACTTACCTCTACTGGTTAAATATGAAAGGTCTATGTCATAAATTTTATCTTTTGGACCATTATCTACTTTTTTTTTCAATGCAATAATGGCTGGATGTAATCGTAACTGAAGGATATTATAAATTCTATTTCCAGTATTCCTTTCAACTTCTGCCAAGGCATCAATATTCCAAGGGTTTAGAACTAGTGGTTTTTCACATATAGCATCTGAGCCATTTCTTAAAGAGAGTCTTATATGGGCGTCATGAAGATAATTGGGTGAGCAAATACTAACATAGTCAACTTTATTATGAGTACGTTTAATTTTATCTAAATGACGATCAAATCGTTCTGGCTCAGTAAAAAAGTTAGCATTAGGAAAATAACTATCTATTATTCCAACACTATCAAAACGATCTAGTGCGGCAACAAGATTATTACCCGTATCTTTAATGGCTTTCATATGCCTTGTGGCTATGTATCCGGCGGCTCCTATTAATGCAAAATTTTTCATTATAATCTCCAACTTGGCTGTTCAACTATTCCCTTTACATCCAATATAATCGGCACACCTTCAGAAATTAACTGATAGTCTTTATCTGTTAGTTGCTTAAATTGCTGGTGAGCAACACAAACGACTATAGCGTCGTATCGTTTTGATGATTCAAAGAGATTCTCTACTAATTGTCTATTGTAATCATTTTCCATGTCTTTATTATTAACCCATGGGTCGTATATATCAACATTACAACCAAACTCCTCAAGTTCTTCAACTATGTCAATCACCTTAGTATTACGAATATCTGGACAATTTTCTTTGAAAGTAAAACCCATAACAAGAATGTCGGAATCCTTTATATTCTTATCAGCATCTACTAATAATCGCACAGTTTTTTTAGCGATATAGGCAGACATACTATTATTAATTTGTCTTGATGATAGAATAAGATTTGGCTTATATCCAAGCTTTTGAGCTTTGTAAGTTAGGTAGTAAGGGTCCACGCCAATACAATGACCACCAACAAGACCGGGCTGAAACTTTAAGAAATTCCATTTTGTTCCGGCAGCTTCTAGTACTTCGTTCGAAGGAATATTCATAGCATCAAATATCAGTGCTAATTCATTAACCAAAGCAATATTAACATCACGTTGAGTATTTTCAATGACCTTAGCTGCTTCAGCTACTTTAATTGAAGAAGCCTTGTAAGTTCCAGCGGTTATAATTGAGGAATATAATTTATCAACAATTTCGGCAACCTCACTATTAGAACCACTGGTGATTTTGAGAATTTTGGTTAATGTTCTTTCTTTATCACCTGGATTAATTCTTTCGGGACTGTAACCACAGAAAAAATCAATATTATAACTTAATCCAGACTCTTTTTCAAGTATAGGTACACATTCGTCTTCTGTAACGCCGGGATAAACAGTTGATTCATAAATTACTATATCACCCTTTTGAAGTACTGAACCTACAGAAGAGCTTGATTTTACTAAGGGGGTTAAATCTGGTTGATTTTTATCGTTTATTGGTGTTGGAACTGTAATGATATAAATATTACATTCACGAATTTCCTCAATGTTAGTTGTATATGTAAGTAGTTTGGCTGAATCCAAATCAGATTTGGAGACCTCTAGAGTCTTATCTATGCCTTTTTTAAGATCATGAACTCTCTGAACATCTATATCAAGACCAACGGTGGGATACTTTTTTCCAAATTCTACAGCTAACGGGATACCCACATAACCGAGACCTATCACCGCAATATTAAAGTCCATAAATAAACTTTTACTAGATTATTCCTGAAGAAATAGAAAATTAATACATTATTTTAGTACTCCCAGAGATCGTGTTCGATATTGAATATCTCCATTTTTATTTTCTCCGCCTCAATCAGAGCGTCGATTCCCTCTTTGTATTCAGAAATTTTTCTGTCATACTTGTTAGATTCTTTTACAATTCGGCTACTAAAAAACCGTTTGTGAAAAATATCATCATAGGTTAGTCGAGCAGCGTCATTTTTCCTATGGTTGAATACTTCAGCTTTTGACAATATTTTTCTTGCCTCGGGAAAATAAACCCAAAACAAGGAGGATTCACCATTATACACACCATCTTCATTTTTTCTATCAATAACAGGGCATAATCCAATAATTCTAACTTCCATCACCGATCGGTGCTTGTCAAAAAACCACTCTTCTTTGATACGGTATTTTTTCACTTCAAATCTTTCAAATTCATTGATAATAGTATCTACAACGTAGTCTTGTATTTCATCGTCATACGTTTCAAAGGTAGTAATCTTTTCACCAGCCATAATACCGATCATCTCCACTTCAGCTGGTGACATCGGTGACTTAAACTCATCGTCACTCCGAGCATTGCCGTAAGCGGTTATAGTCCCTTCCTGAATGGCTTGCATTAGAACATCGATAAGGTTTTGACGATCATCAATCGGCGATAACGGATAATAGAATACTTGGTTCATCTTTTCTCTTAAGTCGATGATTCTTTCAATTTTTGTAGACCACATGACGTCGGCTTCACGTACGTGCTGATACTGTTGAATTAGTCTAGCATTGTCACCATCACGTATATCTTTTTCATATGCTCCATCGATAATGTCTTGAGAAAAGGCATTTGGCAAAATGCCAGTAAAAAAACTTATAATAAAAAGTACTTTTTTCATAATTGTAAAATTTAATTAATGGTGAGCTTAATTGATGGAAGCTGTTTTGGCGCACCATCGGGTCCCTTACAAGAGATGTTATTAAAATAAACTACGGATCCGACTTGTAGTGATTCAAACATATTTTTCATTTTTTCTGTCACTCTATTACCCTTAGCATATTCAGTTGCTAGTTCACCCTTTTCTGTAACATCAACAGAAAAACCAGTAACGGTATATTTTATGTCAAAAACAAAGTTTTCAAGCTTAGCAGATATCTTTGCATTGTTTGACAACAATTGACTTTTCTTTATTTTTTGGTTTTTCGAACCAAAAAACTTAGGCTCTGGCTTGGGTGTTCGCATTACTCTGTACTCAATAGAACCCATGTTTTTACGTTTGCCATCAATCTCAGCAGATACACTTATTTTTGCGCGGCCAGTTTTCTTGGGAAATACCTCCCACCCAGAACCTACTTTTTTGACTACGCCGTTATCACATGAAACGTTTATTTTGTCTTTTGGAACACCAGGAACAGAAACATCAATAGGATTACCAAGGGCATTATCTTTTAGTGGAAAACTGGCAAGTATGTAAAATACATTCATTTTAGTTGGAGAAACTACCAAACTGGGTCTAGCAACTTGGTACTCGCCATCAAAGGGATAGACTTTTTCACCCAAGTCAGTTTTCATAAAAATAAGACCGCCCCATTTTTTGTAGCCCTCCGAAGAAGTGCGAACAGAATATTTACCCTTTCCAGAAACAATTGGAACAGAATCATAATCTCCAACCATACGGTAGTTTCCGTCCTCACCCAACTCATAATCACCAACAAAAATAGTAGGATTTTGGGTAGTATCTTCTGCGGCTAAAAAAACATCTGCTTTAAACGAATCGCCAAGAAAAACGTAGTTTGAATTAGGAATGTGTATAGCATCAGCGGATGTAAACTTTAAAGATGAGGCGTCAATTTCTTGTTGTAAGTATTTGATAACGTCAGACTCAGCATTTCTAACATCAGTTTGTATTTTAGAAAGAATAGTAATAGCAGCTATCATAGGCATATCCATAAAGTTCTGCTCCACCCAACTAAGCATACCAGAGCCATATTTTTCTTTCTTGTCTTCAAAAATAAACGTTGACGACAAGGATGATTGTATCGAGGGTTCTTGCACAAGTGACAACAATGAGTCTCTGAAGTCTTCTAGATTTTTTTGTAGTATTTGCCCATTTCCTTTGTTAATCATTAACTCACCAGGACGTTCACGATCTTTCTTGCTAACAATATCAACCATTAGTTTAGACTTTTGCTCGGCAGTTAATTGATCGTAAGTCGTGTTTTTGATGGGAGATTCACCCTCAAAAGTTACCTGTTTATCAGCTAACATTACCATATCAAACTTTAACTTTTGTATTTCATCAACTATATTGTCAGCTTTTGCCCTTACACTAAATGCTTTGTCTCTCCATGGTCCGGCCTTGGCTTCATTGGTTTCTGCAGCAGCAACGAACTCAGAGTAAACCTCATCGTTTTTACTATTGAAATTTTGTGTTGTTTTAACAATTCCACCATTGATTTTCTGAAATGCATCCAAGACCTCTTTTGATACATTTAGTGCCAACATAGCTGTGAGCACCAAATACATCATGCCAATCATTTTTTGTCTTGGAGATAAATTATTTCCTGCCATTAACTTTTATTATTAAATCGGTTTTTTTATTACTTATTGCCCATGGCATTAAGCATGTTGGAATACATTTTGTTAAGAGATTCTAGATTTTCACCTAGTTTTGAAATCTCAACTCTAAATTTCTCAGAATCGCCTACAGTATTACCCATGTTTTGAAGTGTTTTTAGTTGTAGGTCATAGTACGTATTCATTTCGGCAAGTTTTCTAGATGCTTCGCGCATTTGATCACTGTAATCTCCAGTCGCTGAAACGGCATCCATAGATTTGTTAACTCCCTCAACAGTGGCATTGAAATCCCTAAGATTGTCACCCAAACGGGTAATGAGAGCTTGGTCAACATTTGCCTTGTCAAGCATGTCGTCAAGTTGTTTGACTGGTGACTTTGGGTCAACAGAGGCGCTTTCATGATCATCCTTCATGTAACCGAGCTCGGGATAAACTAAACTCCAATCTGGTTCTTCGTGTGGCTTTTCAAAAGCAGAGAAAAAGAAAATAATTGCTTCTGTTGTTAATCCAATTGTAAGCATAGCTCCAGCTCCTGTCCAGTGCTGCAACTTAAAAAGTGCACCTAGGATTACAATTGCCGCGCCAAATCCATATAGCTTGGCCATTCCATTTTTGAATCGTTTTGAGTTAGGGTTGATGAGTGCCATAATTTTTAAAAGTATTTTATGTGTTTAAAGTTTATCTAAAATCTGCTTTGTCTCTGCCTATGAAAGATATCACATTGCGAAAACCTATGTAAGATTTTGCAGTATCCTGGTATTCATAATCTCGAGTGCCTACCTGCATGTAGTGAGAAATATCCTTCCAAGAGCCACCTCTTACAACTTTTCTCTTTAATATTTGGGGATCTGAATCTTGAGCATCAAAATTAAAGTCCATATTCATATCATGTGAAAAGTTGAAAGCCGATTCGTCGTAAGCATTGTTAGTCCATTCGGCCACATTTCCTGCCATGTCGTACAAACCGAAATTATTAGGATTGTATGAGGCAACTTTAACTGTTTTGATGCCTCCATCGGCTACATAGTTACCTCTTCTTGGTTTAAAGTTAGCCAGGAAACACCCCTCCTGGTTTGTAGTATATGGGCCTCCCCAAGGATATGGGGATAAGTCGTAGCCTCCTCTTGCGGCATACTCCCATTCTGACTCAGTGGGTAGACGGAATTCGTCGTGTAATGGCTCATCTCTTCCAATAAGATAGTCATTTAAAATCTGTGTTCTCCATTTTGAGAACGCTATGGCCTGTTTCCAACTAACTCCAACAACTGGGTAATCATCAAAAGAAGGGTGATGAAAATAGTTTCTGGACCAAGGGTCATTGTATGAATAAGTATAGTCTGAAGTCCATACCAGTGTATCTGGAAAAATATTAACTTCTGGTCTATCTAAAAATACTGACCTGTCAATCTTACCTTGTGCTTTGTTAGGTCTGGAAGAAGCTGTTTTAATATCAAAATTCTCGTATTTGAACACAAATTTGCGAGTATCAAACTCTCTTCTAGAATAAAAACGCTCATGCTCTGGTAGATACATTTCATCTTCCAACACTTCACGAACTTCGGCATCATCCCAGCGAATAGAACGGCTCCAATCAATAATTGGTGGATCTATGAAATTACCGTAGTCATCTTCTTCTATAAGTTCATAGCCTTCAACGCCGTTTTCACCAAGAATTACACGAGCGATGGAATCACGTACCCAATTGACAAATTGACGATATTCATTATTTGTAATCTCAGTTTCATCAATATAGAAGGCCGATACTGAAACCGTTTTGTGTTGTGTAACATGAGCGTAGGGAACGTCTTGATCGCCAGGCCCCATATTAAAACTTCCTTGAGGAATGAATACCATACCATAAGGGTCTGTAGGGTTCCAAACAGGTCTGTTCTGAACACCTATCAACTCGCCGTTTCCAGAATTGGAACAGCCAACTAATATTAGTGCTATTGATCCTAAAAGCAATAATTTTTTCATAATTCTTATATTTTTCTCCTGCAAACAGAAGGTTATTTTTCGATTAGCGACAAAATCACCACCCAATGAGTGATGATTTTATCTGGAAAAAGCACAAATATAACATTTTTAGAGGAATCTAGGATTTTTGTATCCTTTTAATACCTTGTCATAATCAATTTTAAAGCAATAGCCTAGCATAAATTCAAAACTTCCAGATTTAGAAACGTTAATTGTAGGTATATCGTATGAAATTCCAAACTTTAAATCATCATTTATGTGCATTCCCAATAGTGCAACGACTCGACTACTTGGTCTATATGTAACTCCCCCCCAAAGCTTTTTATTGTATTCTATCAAAGGAGTCAAATCGACGGTAGTCGTTACTCCTTCTGATTTCACTAAAATAGAGGGCTTAAAATCTATCTTTGTGTTGATAGTTTGTATGTAGCCTGCAGTAAGATAATAGTGTCTCTTAATATCAATAATGTCTACCGAAGTGCTGATAGTAGGTTGGTTTAAGTGCTTGGTGGAAAGTCCTAAATATATCTTGTCTGAATGATAGTGAACTCCAAAGCCAAGATCTAAACCAGATGCTTTTTCATTTGAGGTGGGTATGGATGGATCAGGACTAGCAGTGATGAAACCACTGCCATCAACCCCGTCTTGTAAAACACCTACAGAAAGGCCAATTCCAAGTTTTCCTCCAGCCATATCTAAGCTGTAAGCATAAGACAAAGAGAGAGACAAAAACTCGTTCTGTGCGATCTTATCGGTCAAAACATTGAGCCCAAGTCCACCTTGAAGTAGCTGTATGGGACTATGAACAGACAGGTTGGTAGAAACAGGCGCATCTTCAAAACCCAACCATTGAGTACGATGTAAGGCGGTAGCACATATGGCCTGATTACTACCCGTGAAACCTGGATTAAACGACAAGTTGTTAAACATATACTGGCTGAATTGAGGGTCTTGCTGGGCTTTGACCACAAAAGGCAGAGCTAGTGATAGGATAAGCAAAAAATAGTTTTTCATAAAAGGTAACGTTAGCACGTTTTTCTCTATTAATATTTGGCTAAAATAACTATTTTTTTTTTTTGAGAAAAAAGCCAATACCTCTAATTTAAAATTAATTAATTTTTTGAAAGGCCTTAAACCATCTTTCGGGCATTTCGCCTTGTGAAGCCAAAAGATAATCATTGTACGAACAGGGCAAGTACAAATTACGATCATTAATTTTTGATGACTCAAGCACGGGTATCTGCATCCACCACTTCTCTGTTACCTTATTTTTATAGAAACTGCAGTTGTACTCCCCTTCTCTAAACGATACATGATAGGTTATCATGTCTGAGTCAGTGGGCTGAAATTGCTTGAGTTTGTGAAAAAAACCGTCGAAAAAACACCACAGCATTTGCGCTGCAAGCTTTGCGGATCTTAATCCAAAATCTCGCTTAGAATCAAAATGATAAATACCTAGTGAAGTTAGGCGACTACTAACTCCAGCGTACCTCATTATTTGACAAATTTCATCGGATGAAAACCCATTGGGAGAAGCAGAAGTATTGGCAGGTGAGTCTGAAGATTTAATACTGCATAAATCCAAAGAAACAAAGTCGGCGTCTCTGAAAAAGGGCTCTATTTCTTCGATGTCATCTCGAACTTTTGCTAATCTTACGGCTTCAAAAAATAAATCATCGATTAATTTAATTGAGGACTGTGAATTTAGGTAACTTTGATATCCTACGTTTGTGTAATTAAACAAAACGTTAGGTTGAGCATTTAGTATCTTGGACAGGAAGGAATCTGAACTAAACGTTTCGTCTTCCACGCCCAAGTCAAAAGTGGAATCAACACTCAACATATTGACAATTTTACCCAATTGTTGACACGAATTGTATTGCGCTATGGTTAAACCCTGAGTTCCGCCCATGAAAAGAGAGAATAAGTTCCTTTGTTCACATTCGACCAAAACATCAGTCAAAAGTTGATAAGTATCCTCAATCTTTTCACCAAGTATTAAATTTCCCAAGTCGGCAATTCTTAATCGATCGGGACCTTCATACAACTGATAAAGTTCGTTTCTTATAGTTGTAAAGGAAAGAAGTTCATTATCGGAAAATTCACCCCTAGACTCTGGGACTGTAAAAAATACTAAATCAGCTTCTGATAAGTTGGGGAAATTCCCTTTGGTGTAGACCATAATATTGTTTCCAAGCTGTTCACTTTTGTAGTGGTTGCTTTTCTCAACAAGCGGCTGGAAACTGAGTTCAAACTCCATTTATTTCTTTTTGGTATTGGCAGCCAAATTCAAACAAGTATCTCTTGTCAGTGTTTTTGGATCGATTTCTTTTGGAATTTTTACGTTAGTTTTATTTTTACGTGCTCCTTCTCCAATTTGTATAAAGGGGCCATAGCGACCTTTCAACACTTGAACAAGTGGATCGCCCTCAAAGCGATGAATGGTTTTTTCTGCTTCCGTCTTTCTGTTTTCCAATATAAGTTCTATCGATCTATCAATTTTAATAGTTAGCGGCTCGTCACCTTGGTCTTTTTTTAGCGAAATAAACTTTCCGTTAAACCTTAAATATGGACCGTAGCGCCCAACTGAAGCAACCACATCGTGCGATTCGAATTGACCTACCAATCGAGGCAATTTAAACAACTCTAGAGCATCCTCTAACTGAATAGTTGAGATGCTTTGGTTTGAAAGAAGCGACGCAAACTTTGGTTTTTTATCGTCGCTTACTTCACCAATTTGAGCAATGGGTCCAAAACGACCGATTTTTACATATACATTTTCACCACTAGAAGGATCCTTTCCGAGTAATCGCTCCCCTTTTGCAGACTTAGAATTATCTGAAACATCACTGACTGTCTTAGCAAAACCGTAGTAAAACTGCCCAATCATTTGATTCCAAACCTTTTTACCCATAGCAATCTCATCAAATTCTTTTTCAACATTAGCAGTAAAGCCGTAATCCATCACATCTGAAAAGTGTTCTTGCAGAAAATCGGTAACTACTACTCCTATATCTGTTGGAATTAGTTTTGATTTATCAGAACCAGTGGTTTCAGTCTTGGTAGTTTCTTCTATATCTTTATTTCTTAACACAATTAAAATGTGAGATTTTTTTACCCCCTCACTTTGCCCTTTTACAACATATTGCCTGTTTTGAATAGTTGTTATGGTGGAGGCATATGTCGATGGCCTTCCAATGCCTAATTCTTCTAATTTTTTAACTAAACTAGCTTCTGTAAATCGTGGCTTTGGTTTACTAAATCGCTCTAATGCTGTTATTTCATGAGGTGCTAATTGCTCTCCAACACTAAGCATGGGCAACATACCAGCCTGAGCTTCTTCGGCATCGTCAGTGCCCTCTAAATATACTTTAAGAAAACCATCAAACTTAATCATTTCACCCTTAGCAACAAATTGCTCAGTACCATTTGAGCTATTGATATGAACAGTTGTTCTTTCTAACTGCGCTTCTGCCATTTGCGAGGCAATAGTTCTGTTCCAAATTAGCTCATACAATCTTTGATGATTTCTCTCTCCTTCAACATCAGGCTTTGAAAGTTGCGTTGGACGAATGGCTTCGTGTGCTTCTTGTGCCGACTTGGACTTGGTCGAATACTTTCGCGGCTTAGCATACTGCTCTCCAAAAGCTGAGTTAATATACTTGTTAGCATCCTTAACAGCGCCCTCTGACAAGCTTACACTGTCTGTTCTCATGTAGGTGATTTTACCTGATTCGTATAATTTTTGAGCTACGCTCATTGTCTGAGCCACACTAAATCCTAATTTTCGTGAGGCCTCTTGTTGTAGTGTCGAAGTAGTAAACGGGGCGGAAGGTGACTTCTTTGACGGTTTTTTGACTAGATTATCAACACTAAATTTAGCGTTGACGCATTGTTCTAAAAAGGTCTTTGCTTCACGCTGAGTTTTGAAGCGACTAACCAATTCTGATTTAAACTTTTTACCGTTGGCGGTCAAAAACTGTGCAGTGACCTTAAAGCTGACCTCGCTTTTAAACGCCAGTATGTCTTTTTCTCTTTCAACTATTAAACGAACAGCAACTGACTGAACCCTACCGGCAGAAAGACCATATTTTACTTTTTTCCACAATACTGGCGACAATTCGAAGCCTACCAATCTATCCAAAACCCTACGTGCCTGTTGAGCATTCACTAGATTATTATCAATTTTTCTAGGATGCTTAACTGCTTTTTGTATGGCCGTTTCAGTAATTTCGTTAAATACGATGCGCTTTGTTTTATTTTCGTCCAAGTTGAGCGCTTTTAGCAAATGCCAAGCTATGGCTTCTCCTTCGCGATCTTCATCCGTAGCCAACCAAACTAAATCTGATTTTTTGGATAGCTTAAGCAGTTCGTCAACAACTTTTTTCTTGTCTGCAGATATTTCGTAAGTAGGCACAAAACCATTTTCAACATCAACGGCCATACCCCCTTTTTTGGGCAAATCCCTAATGTGACCTATACTTGAACGAACAATAAAATCTTTACCAAGGTATCCTTCGATAGTTTTGGCTTTAGCTGGGGACTCGACAATGAGTAAGTTTGTTGCCATTTTGAAAACGGTTATAGTTGGTATTTAAAAATTATGTGCAAATATATTACTCATTTATGTAAAATTCCAAACAAGAAAATTTTATCTCTTTTGCCCTTGAAGAGGTTTAAAGCATACAAACGTTCTGTCAATTTGTCAGTTTTTTATATTTTTGCAAACTATTACATTAAATTTAATGAGCAATCAAGACAGAACTATCGAATTATCTCGCCAAGGCGAAGCCATTAGTACTCATCAGTCAGAAAGTAATGGCAAGAAGATGTATATAGAAAGCTATGGCTGTCAAATGAATTTTTCAGATAGCGAAATTGTAGCTTCGATTTTAAACCAAGAAGGATTTGCTTCTACACCCAACTTGGAAGATGCCGATGTGGTGTTTGTCAACACTTGTTCCATCAGAGAAAAAGCAGAGCAAACCGTTAGAAATCGACTTAAGGTATATGATGCTATCAAGAAAAAACAAAATCCAAAAATGATTGTTGGTGTCTTGGGATGTATGGCGGAACGATTAAAAAACAAATTTTTAGAAGAAGAAAAGCTTGTAGACATTGTCGTTGGACCCGATGCTTATAGAGATTTACCCAATCTCATTGAAGACGTAAAAGATGGTAGAAAAGCCGTCAATGTTATTTTATCCAAAGAAGAGACCTATGCCGAAATAAATCCAGTAAGATTAGGTGGCAATGGAGTAACAGCTTTTGTTTCGATTACTAGAGGATGTGACAATATGTGCACCTTCTGCGTGGTACCATTTACAAGGGGCAGAGAACGAAGTCGAGACCCTCAAAGTATAGTAAAAGAATGTCTTCAATTGGTAAATGATGGTTACAAAGAAGTGACCCTTTTAGGGCAAAATGTTGACTCCTACCTTTGGCATGGAGGAGGATTAAAAAAAGAATTCCACAAACTAAGTAAAGAACAACAAGACAAGAGTACCAATTTTGCACAGCTGCTAGCACTAGTAGCTGAAGTAAGTCCTGATTTAAGGGTTCGATTTTCCACCTCTCATCCCAAAGACATGGAAAATGATGTTTTACACACCATCGCTAAATATGAAAACATTTGTAACTACATTCATTTGCCAGTACAGTCAGGTAATAGCAGAATACTCGAACTTATGAATCGAGGTTATTCAAGAGAATGGTACTTGGATAGGATAAAGTCAATCAGACAAATCATTCCCGGTTGTGCTATTTCGATGGATATCATTGCTGGTTTTTGTTCTGAAACAGAACAAGAACATCAAGATACTTTAAGCTTGATGGATATTGTCAAATACAATTTTGGTTACATGTTCAGCTATTCAGAAAGGCCCAAAACTCAAGCCCAACGAAAACTAAAAGATGATGTACCTGAAAGAATCAAAAAAAGAAGACTTCAGGAAATAATAAAAAAGCAAATGGAGCATTCTCTTATAAGAAACCAAGAACAAGTAGGTAAGGCTCATAAAGTTCTGATAGAAGGTCTTTCCAAAAAGTCGGATAACGAACTGTTTGGTCGAAACTCGCAAAATAGCGTAGTGGTGTTTCCAAAAGAAAATTTTCGAGCAGGAGACTATGCTTTGGTACAAGTTACCGATTGTACAGCCGCTACATTAAAAGGTAAAGCCATCAAAAAGTTATGATACAACATCAAGAAATAAAGCAACGATTCAACATCATTGGACGCTCGATTAAATTGGATAGGGCCATAGAGATAGCTATTCAAGTAGCGCCAACTGATATTTCCGTGCTCATCACTGGTGAGAGTGGTACTGGCAAAGAAGCCATTCCAAAAATTATACACCACAAAAGCAACAGAAAGCACAAAAATTTTATTGCGGTAAATTGCGGAGCCATTCCTGAAGGCACCATTGACAGCGAACTATTTGGCCACGAAAAAGGTGCCTTTACCGGGGCCAGCGAACACCGAAAAGGCTATTTTGAAGTGGCAAACGAGGGTACTATTTTTCTAGATGAAGTTGGTGAGTTACCACTAAGTACACAAGTCCGCCTACTCAGGGTATTAGAAAGCGGGGAATTTATGAAAGTTGGATCTAGTGAAATCAAAAAAGTAGACGTACGTGTGATTGCCGCTACCAATGTCAACATTCACAGCGCTATACAAGAGGGTAAATTTAGAGAAGATCTTTATTACCGTCTGAATACCATCAACATCAAACTAGCTCCATTAAGAGAACGTAAAGAAGATATTCATCTTTTGTTTAGAAAATTTGCAGCCGACTTTGCAGACCGATATCACATACCAGCCGTCAGACTTGAAGATGAGGCCATTGAAATCCTAAAATGCTACTCTTGGCCAGGCAATATCAGACAGTTAAAGAATATATGTGAACAAATGTCAGCAGTTGAACAGAATAGAATTATTAACGCACAGGTTCTTTCACAATTTATACCTAAAGAAAACCCCACGCCCGTTCTATATAACAAAACAACTGATAACGCCGACTTTTCAGAGAGAGAAATACTCTACAAGGTATTATTTGATATGAAGAATGACCTCAACGAACTGAAACGAGTCACTAACGAGCTCATGCAAGACAAGCAAAACGAACCACCTTCTTTAGATGAAGATTTTTTAATCCCAACAAACGAAAACAACAAAAATGTGGATACTAAAAGTAAAACTATTGAAATACGCACCCTGCAAGAACAAGAAAAACTACTTATTCAGCAATCACTAGATCGTCACCAAGGAAAACGCAAAGAAACTGCCGAAGAATTGGGCATTTCTGAACGCACATTGTATCGTAAAATTAAAGAATATCTATTGTGAAACAGTTAGCTATTCTAACATTATTTACTTGGCTTACACTAATTACCTCATGTGGTATTTATTCCTTTAGTGGAGCATCTATTTCAAACGACATAGAAACGGCTAAAGTACACTACTTTGAAAGCCAAGCTTCGCTAGCACCAACCACCCTATCACCACAATTAACGGAATCCATCAAAGATAAACTCATTGCCGAAACCAATTTGTCGCTCACTAATATTGATGGAGACCTTGACTTTAGCGGCCATATATCAAATTACAATATAAAACCAGTAGCCATTCAATCCAACGAAACAGCTGCAAAAAACAGACTGACTATTTCGGTAAGAGTTACTTATGTTAATAACAAACAAAAGGAATTCAATTACGAAAAGACATTTAGCAGCTATGCCGACTATGACAGTGATCAAGATTTCGACGCAATAGAAAGTGAATTAACGAAGAATATTATAGACGAACTCACTGAGACTATTTTTAATGAAGCCGTTGCAAATTGGTAATTAGTAAGGATACATATAGCAAATGGTTGGAGCATCCCTACATGCTAGACAAATTAGAGTTAAATGCTTTGAATGAACTTCTAGCTATATTTCCTTTTTGTCAAACTAATCATATCCTCTACAGCATAGGTTTACAAAATATAGAAAGTCTAAATTTCAATCAAACCTTGAGAAAAACGGCCGCATATGCTGGCGACAGACACCGGCTTTTTAATCATCTAACATATAACCGTTCACAAAATAAGAAAAAGATAACACCAACTCCTGTCATCAACAAAAGAAGCAAACCCTCAAAAAAAGAAGTAAAAGAACAACTTAATATCGGTCAACCTATCAGCTTTGATAAAAACGAAAAGCATTCTTTCGTAGAATGGTTGAAACTTAGCCAAGTAAAACCAATATCTCGTCATCGGACCAACAGTCAGCTTGCACAAAAAGTAAGTCTAATTGAAGACTTTATCGCCAAACGAAAACCACACATTTCAAAAACCGATTTTTTCTCAGCAAGCCAGCAAGCCAAAAAAAGCGAGATGTTTAATTTTGACATCGTTACTGAGACGCTAGCAAAAGTTTACCTTGAACAAGAACACTATGAAAAGGCCAAAGAAGCTTACCAACTGTTAAGTTTGAAATATCCCCAAAAAAGTTCTTTATTTGCAAGCCAAATTGAATTAATAGACACATTGATAAAAACAAATAACTAATATGTACACTTTATTTTCTGTTTTAATAATCATTACCTGTATATTACTTTTACTAGTAGTTTTAGTACAAAATCCTAAAGGAGGTGGCTTATCTGCCACGTTTGGTGGCGGAAATCAAGTCATGGGAGTCAAAAAAACAGCCGACTTCCTTGAAAAAGCCACTTGGTATTTAGCCATAGCACTTTTGTTCTTTTCACTCATGTCTAATTTGACAATTTCCTCAAAGGTAGATGACAACGGACAGAACGAATCGTTAATACAAGAACAATTGGATGATACTCCAATTCCTTCACAGAGCTTACCCGTTCTTCCAACTCAAGAAGAGCCCTTCGAATAAGGAACTGACAAGTTGGTAAATGCTAGCTGAAAAAAAGTCATATTAACCAACCATTAATTGCTTGGCATACTTTTTGAAATAACAAACAACAAACGTTAATTTTATTTATAAAAATTATGAAAATAAAACCATTAGCTGATAGAGTACTTGTTGAACCAGCCCAAGCTGAAACAACAACTGCTTCGGGAATTATTATTCCTGATACGGCACAAGAAAAACCTCAAAAAGGAACCATCGTTGCCATTGGAAATGGCAAAAAAGACGAACCGCTAACGGTCAACGTTGGCGATACGGTGCTTTACGGAAAATATTCCGGGACAGAACTTAAATTCGAAGGTAAAGACTACATGATCATGCGTGAGTCTGACATCCTTGCAATCATTTAAAACAAACTAACATGGCTAAAGAAATTAAATTTGACATTGAATCAAGGGACGCACTAAAAAGAGGTGTTGACGCTCTTGCAAATGCAGTAAAAGTAACGCTCGGACCTCAAGGAAGAAACGTGGTCATAGACAAAAAGTTTGGTGGACCATCCATCACTAAAGATGGAGTTACAGTTGCTAAAGAAATTGAATTGGAAGACACCATAGAAAACATGGGTGCTCAAATGGTCAAAGAGGTAGCTTCAAAAACGGCTGATATAGCTGGTGATGGCACTACCACTGCTACCGTTTTGGCGCAAGCAATTGTTTCGAATGGACTAAAAAATGTGGCTGCAGGTGCTAATCCAATGGACCTTAAAAGGGGTATTGACAAAGCAGTAGCTGTTATTGTTGACAATCTAAAATCTCAATCCCAAGAAGTAGGCGACAGTATTGACAAGATCAAGCAAGTTGGATCTATTTCTGCTAATAACGACAACGCCATTGGATCTCTCATCGCTGAGGCAATGGACAAAGTCAAAAAAGAAGGTGTTATTACTGTAGAAGAAGCTAAGGGAACAGATACTTATGTTGAAGTCGTTGAAGGTATGCAATTCGATAGAGGATACTTATCGCCTTATTTTGTGACTAATGCTGAGAAGATGACTACCGATTTGGAAAGTCCACTTATCTTATTGTACGACAAGAAAATTTCAAACATGAAAGACTTGTTGCCTGTTTTAGAACCAGCAGCACAATCTGGAAAACCCCTACTTATCATTGCCGAGGACGTTGATGGTGAAGCTCTTGCCACTTTGGTGGTCAACAAAATGAGAGGTTCATTAAAAATTGCCGCTGTCAAAGCCCCAGGATTTGGTGATCGAAGAAAAGCCATGCTAGAAGATATTGCCATCCTTACTGGAGGTACTGTCATTTCTGAAGAGCGTGGCTTTAAACTAGAAAATGCTACTTTAGAAATGCTTGGCACTGCCGAAAAAGTAAGTATCGACAAAGATAACACAACCATTGTAAACGGTGCCGGTGAAAAGGATAACATCAGCGCCAGAGTACAACAAATCAAAGCCCAGATAGAATCTACCACATCTGACTACGACAAAGAAAAGCTACAAGAAAGACTGGCTAAACTTGCTGGTGGCGTCGCTGTTCTATACGTAGGAGCGGCCTCTGAAGTAGAAATGAAAGAGAAGAAAGATCGTGTGGACGACGCTCTTCATGCTACCAGAGCAGCCGTTGAAGAAGGTATCATAGCTGGTGGGGGCGTAGCACTTGTACGTGCCGCCGATGCTCTAACAAAGCTAGACGGTGAAAATGCTGACGAAACCACCGGTATTCAGATCGTAACTAGAGCCATTGAAGAGCCTCTAAGACAAATCGTTGCCAACGCTGGTAATGAAGGTTCTGTAGTGGTCTCTAAAGTAAAAGAAGGAAAAGACGACTTTGGATACAATGCCAAAAAAGAAGTCTTCGAAAATATGTTCGAGGCAGGAATCATTGATCCTACTAAAGTAACTCGTGTGGCCTTAGAAAATGCGGCCTCTGTTGCTGGAATGCTTCTTACCACCGAATGTGTATTGGCAGAAATTCCTGAGGAAACTCCTCCAATGCCTCCAATGGGTGGCGGTGGTGGAATGCCAGGAATGATGTAGGAAATACTTATCTATTAGAACTCAAAAAAACCCCGAATTTTTCGGGGTTTTTTGGTACTTAAGTACTTCATTAAGTTTGAAGAAAGTGAATCACTTTACAAAGATAAATTCTTAACCAATAGTGACAAATTGTACACTTTTCAATCTTATGTATTCAGGGCAATATTTTTCTTTCTGATTCTAAAGATCAGCATAAATAATATTCCTAGCAGAATACTAGCAAACAACAAGTGTGCGTTTTGTACCAAAGCAATCATATCCAAATGCGCCAAAACAACACCACTTAACAACTCCACAGCTAGAATTGCATATAGCCAACGCAAGGTTTTAAGCTTATATTTTCGTTCATTTTGAATTGCAATAAATGTAAGTAATAGCAACACCAACCACGAAAAACTTCTATGAATAAAAAATGATAAACCCAAATAATCAGCCCATTGTACACGGCTTATACCAAGACGCGTCAACTCGTCTATGGATTCGCGAACTTGTGTTCCCAAAAACATCTGATAAAAGGTTATCAGAAAACTCAACCAAATAAGGTAATATACCAACTTGCTGACTATTAAATTTTTAGACTGTGACGGACTCACAATCCGAATGATATACAATTGTATAGCAATGATTAGTAAGGCAAAAAATAAGTGTATGGTTATAGTCCAGGGAACCAAATTAGAGGCCACTACTATGGAGCCAAACCAACCCTGAAAAATCATAAAGATAAGGTTAAGGAAAGTCAGCAGCCATAATGGTCTATTGGAACGATAGAAAATACTTGTCCAAAAAAAGATTATCATTACAGCATTGCCCGCCAAAAAGCCCAACAATCGATTAATGTATTCTGTCCACGTTTTTCTAACGTTAAAGTCTTCTTCTTTGGTTAAGTTAGGATCGTTTTTTAGGGCATTAGCCACTTCAGTCATTCCTATTGCTGACAGCATGCCACTAAACTTGTCGACCTTTTTTTGACGTTGAGCAACATACTTCTCTTTATAGTTCAGTGGTACTTGCTCAATACTAATGGGAGGAATCCATTGATCGAAACATCTAGGCCAGTCTGGACATCCCATTCCGCTACCTGTTACACGAACAAAACTGCCAGCTATGACTACCAAATAGATAATAACCAGTGCCAACCAATTAAAGCGCACAAATATGGTAGAAATAAGTAAGCTCATTAATGGGTATCTATCTTATTTTTATCTGCTGATTTAATAATTTCTACTTCAACCGAAGTCACTTGATAAGCACTGTCTTTGACCGTATTGATAAGATTCATCATAGCGTATTCGCTCACCAAACTGTTGTCATACTTTACAACGGCCATTTGGCTTTCATAGTTTACCTCTGAACTTACCACACCGCTCATCTTTTCTAATTCCTCATCGATGTAGGCTGCACATCCTACTTGACAACTCATTCCTTCAATTGTAAATTGAGCAGTGGCATCTGCTACTGCAATAGGTTCTGACTTAGTATCTACTTTTTCACTAGTGGTGCATGCTAATAAGGCGCTTACAAATACAATTGTTAACCGATTTTTAATCATAATTAGGTGTCTTTTAAACTTAGTTACAAAAATACTAACATATCTTTGCAAAAAATAGTGTACGTGGCACAAAATTTTAAAAATATTTATAGTTGGGGCTTACTCATAACATTGGCTATTGTTTGGGGCAGCTCCTTTATTCTGATGAAACGGGGACTAGTAGTCTTTGACCATCTTGAGTTGGCTCAACTTCGTATGGCTATCGCCTGGCTTTCTCTATTACCTTTTGTTTGGCGTCACCTTTTTTCGATTGACAAAAAACACCTTTTACCCATTATCATAGTTGGTCTATTTGGTAATGGTATTCCTGCCTTTTTGTTCAGCAAGGCCCAAACCCAAATAGACAGCTCATTTGCTGGCATTTTGAATGCCTTGGTGCCCATTTTTACGTTTGTTATAGGCGTACTTATCTTTAAAAACAGTGTGAAAAAAATACAAGTTTTTGGAATCATAACCGGACTAATTGGTGCGGTCTCTCTAATGACCTATGGGGGTCTTGTTATGCAAAACAGCCACTACTCATGGTACGTCATTGGCGCTACACTATGCTATGCTATCAGCCTTAATACCATCAAATATGCCTTACAAGAGCTCAGCGCCTTAAAAATTGCTGGCTTAGCCTTTTTTGTAGTAGGTCCTCTTTGCCTAGGAGGCCTAGCTTTTTCCGATTTTTTAGAAAAAATGCAAAAGAATGATGGCGGCCCGGAAGCTCTTTTTTATATTTTTTTGCTATCAACAATAGGTACTTCCATCGCTTTGGTGCTATTCAATCAACTGGTCAAACAAACAAGTGCTATCTTTGCATCATCGGTTACCTACCTCATACCTGTAGTAGCTATTTTTTGGGGAGTTGTTGATGGAGAACCTATTACGTTTTGGCATTTTTTGAGTATGGCGGTCATCATTGTGGGTATTTTACTAGTTAATAAATCAAAAATAGATTAAACATAAGTTGTTTGTATCGCACAGAAAAAAATCATTAACCATAATAGAAATTGTGTTTTATAATTTGTGCTTGTAATTAAAATCAATGTCCTTTGTTCAGTTTTTTATTTGACTTATGTCTTAGGGCATCTCTTTTGGCTTTGAGCGTCATTTTTTTGTTAAATGCATCCTGCAAGTTAGTATTGGTTTGATTGGCTAAGCAAAGAACAACGAATAGTACATCGGCTAATTCTTCACCTAGATCATGTTCATCTTCTGTTTTAAAGGATTGCTCGCCATACCGACGGGCTATTATTCGGGCAACTTCGCCTACTTCTTCACTTAAAATGGCCATATTGGTCAATTCATCAAAATACCTAACACCATAGCTTTTTATCCATTGATCAACCGTTTGTTGTAATTCATTGATGGGCATTATTCTTTATTTTTAGTATCTATTATTATGGTCACTGGTCCGTCGTTGATTAGCTGTAATTGCATGTCAGCACCAAACTGACCTGTTTTTACTTCCAGTCTGCTATCCATTCTTAGCTGATCTACAAATTGCTGATACATCTTACTGGCTTGTTCGGCTTTGGCAGATTGTATATAAGAAGGTCTATTGCCTTTTTTGGTTTTGGCATGTAGTGTAAACTGACTCACTACTAATAGTTGTCCACTTATGTCAATTACTGATTGGTTCATTTGTCCTTGATGATCATAAAAAATGCGCAATTGAGCGATTTTTTTAGAAAGCCATTGCACATCTTCATTAGAGTCGGCATGCTCCACTCCTAACAAAATTAGTAGTCCGTGTTTAATGTGACTGAAAAGGCTATTATCGATGGTGACGCTAGCTTGTGATACACGCTGAATGACTGCTCTCATTGATATTTATTTACTCTAAAATTCTCTTCATCTTGTTGTAACATACTCAGGTAGTTTTGATACCTCGATGAGAATATTAGCCCCTTATCCAAGGCCTTTTTAACAGCACAATGTGGTTCATTGATGTGTAGACAATTATTGAATTTACAATCAGACTTTAAGGCAAAAAATTCTGGGAAGTAGTCGGCCAATTCATCACGTTCTATTTCTACCAATCCGAAACCTTTAACCCCAGGCGTATCTATAACAGTGGCTCCAAAGTCTAACTCATACAGTTGAGAAAACGTTGTGGTATGCTGACCTTGCTGATACATTTGAGATATCTCGTTGGTTGTGATTTCCAAATTTGGCTGCAGAGCGTTAAGTAGAGTAGATTTTCCTACACCCGAATGCCCACAAATAACATTGATTTTTCTACTCATAACGACTTTGATTTGTGACAATTCATCGTGTAGTACGCTGGTGGTAATACATGTATAACCAATGGAGCGGTAAATAGAAAGGTAATTAGTTAGTTTTTGCTTATCAGATTGGTCGTACAAATCAGATTTGTTGAACAACAACACGACCCCAACGCCATATGCTTTGGCTGATACTAAAAAACGATCAATAAATCCTGCAGTAGTCACTGGGCTTTTAATGGTTACCATCAATACGGCCTGATCGATGTTTGAGGCAATGATGTGAGTCTGTTTAGAAAGATTTACCGACTTACGAATTATGTAGTTTTTACGTTCAAAAAGCTCATCTATTAAATAGGACTCTTCTTCTTTAACTAGCCCAACTTTATCGCCAACCACTACAGGGTTTGTACTTTTAATACCTTTTAACCGAAATTTACCTCGTATTCTGCAATTCAGTACTTGTCCGTCATCGGTTTTGACAATATACCAGCTTCCTGTAGATTTAGTAACAACTCCTTGCATTAGAACAAATATACAATCAATATTTTTAGAAAAATCTATCTTTGACATTCAAAGACTGTTGGTACAATTACCATACAACGAATTGTCAAAAACAGAAAGTACTCATTATTTATTCATAGACTTTTACAATGACATTGGAGTGGATAAGTCCTTTTACTGTTTTACTTTACGAGCTGCACCCGCCGCCAGTATGCATTAGATGACCATAGAAGAGATTCAACGATATGATATTGGTACAAAGTAAAACAATTAATTTATCTTCGCGATATGTCTATTCTTATTAATGAAGTTAGTAAGCAATACGGCGATCAGACCGCTTTAAACGCGGTATCGTTTTCCGTCAACAAAGGTGAGATATTGGGTTTTTTAGGGCCTAATGGAGCAGGTAAATCCACTTTAATGAAAATCATTACCGCTTATATTTCTGCCGATAGTGGATCTGTCAACGTATGTGGTGAGTTGGTATATCCCGAAAATATAAACGTCAAACAACGCATTGGTTATTTACCAGAGCACAACCCATTGTATTTGGAAATGTACATAAAAGAGTACTTATCATTTATCGCTTCAATGTATGGCTGTCCGAATTCCAAGGTTAAAGAAATGATTGAATTAACAGGTCTGACAGCAGAGCAACATAAAACCATAAACCAGCTTTCAAAAGGGTATCGCCAACGTGTAGGTTTAGCGGCGGCATTGATAAATGATCCTGAGGTTTTAATTTTAGATGAACCAACTACCGGCCTTGACCCTAATCAAATGGTCGAAATAAGGCAACTAATTCGAGATTGTGGTAAAAATAAAACCGTAATGCTTTCTACTCATGTAATGCAAGAGGTAGAAAAAATGTGTAACCGTGTTATCATTATTAACAAAGGAAAAATAGTTGCAGATGAAATGATTTCGACATTAAAAGAAAAAAATATTGATTTGGAGTCTTATTTTCAACAGCTTACAGCTTAAAATAATTCCGAAGTTATCATTTAAATATCATGTGAATTACCCATAGTGTAAAAATGTTAATAAGGCAATCGACTGGCTTTCAGCTCTTTGAATTAATCAGTTGCCCATTCAGCACCTAACTGTTTTACTTCACTGTTATTTTTACACGCATTGTCTCTGTTTTCTAATTCGGTATGTATGTCTATTTCAAATCAATGTGCATCAACATCATCAACCCCATTACTTATTTTCCTAAAATTTAAAGTAAAAGTTGGATCAAAAATAATTTAAATTGCAAAAAATAATAGAATTATTTTTCTAATTTTGCATTCGACTCAACAGGTGGACAAATTTGGCTGATTGCAACCACTCCAAAAATGCTAAAACAGGAAAAATCGCATCAGCTATCTCCACTTGATTTTAACATTTAACACAAAAGAGATGGCTTATTTATTCACATCAGAATCTGTATCAGAAGGTCACCCAGATAAAGTCGCAGATCAAATTTCAGATGCACTATTAGATTGTTTTCTTGCTCAAGACAAAAACTCAAAAGTAGCTTGCGAAACGCTGGTCACTACAGGTCTTACCGTATTAAGTGGCGAGGTAAAAACTAAAGCTTATGTGGATGTTCAGAAGATTGCCCGAAAGGTTATTCGAACCATTGGTTATAATAAATCAGAATACCAGTTTGACGCAGATAGTTGTGGTGTAATTTCTGCTATTCATGAACAATCTTCTGATATCAATCAGGGTGTTGAGGAAAATAAGGGTTTACACCATGAACAAGGAGCTGGCGACCAAGGTATGATGTTTGGTTATGCCACCGACGAAACGGATAACTATATGCCTCTAGCATTAGACTTATCACATCGAATTTTAAAGGAGTTGGCTTTAATTAGAAAAGAAGGAGAAGTCATGACTTACCTTAGACCCGATTCCAAATCTCAAGTCACTTTGGAATATACTGATGACCACCAACCCATTCGCATTGAAGCCATTGTAGTGTCTACCCAGCATGATGAATTTATTGTGTCAGAGGACCAATCAAGGGAATCAATTAAGCAGGCCGAAAACGCCATGCAACAACAGATAGAAAATGACGTAAAAACCATTCTCATTCCTAGAGTGATAGAGCAGCTGGAAGATCGACTAAAATCACTTTTTGGCAGTGAGAAATACCACGTAAACCCTACTGGTAAATTTGT
>JAYYZE010000002.1:0-39742 GCA_036340235.1 Bacteroidota bacterium | reverse complement strand
TAGAGTCACAACCCACACTATTGGTAAGTACAAAGGTGGCGCTATCATTAGACTCAGTATAAGTAATTCCGTCTATCCAAGTGTAGCTGTCACAATGTGTTTGGGTGTCCGTTCCACTTGTAGCGTTCAGAATGGTTAAATCAAGGGTGACAACAGAGTCACAACCAACACTATTGGCAAGTACAAAGGTGGCGCTATCATTAGACTCAGTATAAGTAATTCCGTCTATCCAAGTGTAGCTATCGCAATGGGTTTGGGTGTCTGTTCCAGTTGTTGAGTTTAGAATGGTTAATTCGAGGGTAACAACAGAGTCACAACCCACACCATTAGTAAGCACATGGGTGGCGCTATCATTAGACTCGGTATATGTAATTCCATCTATCCACGTGTAGCTGTCACAATGTATTTGAGAATCTGTTCCAATTGTTGCGTTTAGAATAGTTAAGTCGAGGGTAGCAATTGAGTCGCAGCCTGCACTATTGGTTAGCACAAAGGTGGCGCTATCGTTAGATTGAGTGTAGGTAATCCCATCAATCCATGTGTAGCTATCACAATGGGTTTGGGTGTCTGTTCCAGTTGTTGCGTTTAGAATGGTTAATTCGAGGGTGACAACAGAGTCACAACCCACACTATTGGTAAGTATAAATGTGGCGCTATCATTGGACTGGGTGTAGGTAATACCGTCTATCCAAGTGTAGCTATCGCAGTGTATTTGGGTGTCCGTTCCACTTGTAGCGTTTAGAATAGTTAGGTCTAAAGTTATTACAGAGTCACACGAAATGAATGTCCCATTTTCATCAACTTCAATAATGGAAATATCTTTTATGTGAGCCGTTTCATTTTCAGAAAACATAGTTAGATAAAGAAACGCACTTGTTTCGCTGTATGCTACAAAAGGAAAATTAATTAATGTATAGTCTGTGCTTTCAACAACAACAGCGAGATCAGAATTTGTGTTGAGCCCATCGTTGACCGTCAATCCAACCGATGAAGATGTCTTTACTTTGGCTGTTAACAAATAGTTTTGTCCTAATGTAAGATTCTCTATTAACGTATTTTCATTTAATAAAATTCTCCCTCCAAATATAGAACTGCCATCACCAATAATTTTTACGGCATCACCATCTTGCGTAATTTCATTCGTTGATGAATCAAATGTTAACCATTGACTGGTATCGCCGTTAGCCAAGTTCCACTTTTCGTGTTGGTAACTAATAAATGTAGCTGAATTATTAGATTCTGTATAGGTGATACCATCAAGCCATGTGAAACTGTCGCAGTGAACCTGTGTGTCCACACTATTAGACGATTCTGAAATGATAAGGTTTAGCGTTACGACGGAGTCGCAGCCCACACTATTTGTATAAGTGTATGTAGCGGTGTTGTTTGAAGAATTATACACATTACCATCCACCCAAGTATAGCTGTAGCAATGTAATTGATTGTCAACCTCTACGCCGGCAGAGGCGTTCAAAATGCTAAGGTTTAGTGTTACGATAGAGTCACAACCCAAGCTGTTGCTTAAAACATATGTCGCTGTGTTGTTTGATTCGGTGTAGGTAATTCCGTCTATCCAAGTATAGCTATCGCAGTGTGTTTGGGTGTCCGTTCCACTTGTAGCGTTTAGAATGGTTAAGTCGAGCGTGACTAGCGAGTCACAGCCAGCATTATTTGTTAGTAAAAAAGTAGCACTATTGTTTGATTCGGTGTAGGTAATTCCATCAATCCAGGTGTAGCTATCACAATGTGTTTGGGTGTCTGTTCCACTTGTAGCGTTTAGAATGGTTAAGTCGAGCGTGACAATGGAGTCGCAGCCCACACTATTAGTAAGAACAAAATTGGCGCTATCATTGGACTGGGTGTAGGTAATTCCGTCTATCCAAGTGTAGCTGTCGCAGTGGGTTTGATTGTCAATTCCGCTCGTAGCGTTTAGAATAGTTAAATCTAGCGTTACAATGGAGTCGCAACCCACACTATTGGTCAAAACGTGGGTAGCGGTGTTATTAGACTCTGTATAGGTAACTCCATCCATCCAAGTATATTCATTACAGTGTACTTGGGTGTCGGTTCCGGTGGTTGAATTAATAATTGTTAGATCCAATATGATGGTTGTGTCACACGAAATAATTTGACCATTCACATCCACCTCAACAATTGAAATATCTTTTACATGAGCTGTTTCGTTATTAGAAAAAGAGGATAAATACAGATAGGCGTTTGTTTCGCTATAAGCGACAAAAGGAAAAGAAATAGAGACGTAATCAGAGCTAGTCACCAAAATAGAAGAAGCACTATTAGAGCTTATTCCGTCGTTAACGCTTACATTTACAGCGTTTGAGGTTTTAACCTTAGCGGTAAGTATGTAGTTGCTATTGAGTACTAAGCTTTCTGCTAAGTTGTTTTGATTAAAAATTACACGCGCACCCAATGAAGAGCTACCGTCTCCCGTAATTTTCACAGCGTCGTTTTCTTCAGTAATAATATTAGTCCCAAAAGCAAGCCAATTGCTAGCATCTCCGCTAGGGGTGTTCCACTTTTCTAAATGATTAGACACAAAAGTAGCCGAGGCGTTGGATTCTGTGTAGGTAATTCCGTCGATCCATGTAAAGCTGTCGCAATGAACCTGTATGTCGGTTTCAATAAACGAATTTAAAATGGTTAAGTCTAAGGTTACAATTGAATCACAGCCAACGCTATTAGTCAATACTTGTGTAGCTGTGTTATTAGACTCATTATAGGTAATTCCGTCTATCCAAGTGTAGCTGTCGCAATGAACTTGAGTATCAGTTGTGATGACTGAATTAATAATAGTTAGGTCCAATAATATTGTTGTATCACATGCAAATACTTGTCCAGACTCATCTACTTCAACTAAAGAGATATCTTTTATGTGAGCCATTTCATTGTTAGAGAAAGAAGACAAATACAAATAGGCACTTGTTTCGCTAAAAGCAACAAAAGGGACAGAAATAGAAACGTATTCAGAGCTTGTCACTAAAATAGCAGAAGCGCTATTGGGGCTTACCCCATCATTAACGCTGACGTTAACAGCGTCAGATGTTTTTATTTTAGCGCTCAAAACATAATTTTTATTTAGTTCTAAGCTTTCTATTAAATTAGTTTCATTGAGGAAAATTCTCGCCCCTAAGCTGGAGCTCCCATTTCCAGTAATTTTCACAGCATCATTGTCATTTGAGATAAGATTAGCACCAAACGGAAGCCAGTTGGTAGTGTCACCATTGGCAACATTCCATTTATCTAAATAATTAGACACAAAAACAGCCGTGTTGTTAGATTCAGTGTATGTGTTTCCGTCAATCCAGGTGAAACTATCACATTGAATTTGTGTATCGGTTTCAACATAAGAATCCAAAATAGTCAAGTCTAATAAAATAGTAGAATCACAGCCCGCGCTGTTAGAAAATACTTGGGTTGCTGTGTTATTTGACGTGGTGTACGTAAATCCATCAGTCCAGGTATAACTGTCGCAATGGATTTGGGAGTCAATAACTAATGAAGTATCAACAATGGTTAAGTTCAAAACGATTAAAGAGTCACACCCTTCACTGTTAGTAAAAACTTGTGTAGCCGTATTGTTGGATTCTGTGTACGTAATTCCATCAATCCAAGTGTAGCTGTTGCAGTGTGTTTGATTGTCGGTTGAGTTAGTAGAGTTAATAATACTTAAGTCGATTGTTACAATGGAATCGCATCCCACACTATTGATCAGGGTGTAAGTAGCTGAGTTGTTGGATTCTGTGTACGTAATTCCATCAATCCAAGTATAGCTATCACAATGTGTTTGGGTGTCTGTTCCACTTGTAGCGTTTAGAATGGTTAAGTCAAGTGTTACCACAGAATCACATCCGGCACTATTGATCAGGGTGTAAGTAGCATCATTGTTCGATTCGGTATAGGTAATTCCGTCGATCCAAGTATAGCTATCGCAATGGGCTTGAGAATCAGTCCCATTAGTAGCGTTTAAAATGGTTAAATCAAGGGTTACCAAAGAATCACATCCGGCACTATTGGTAAGTACAAAAGTGGCGCTATTATTCGATTCGGTGTAGGTAACTCCATCAATCCAAGTATAGCTTTCGCAATGGGTTTGTGTGTCTGTACTGTTTGTCGGTTCTAAAATGGTCAAGTCAAGCGTGACTATAGAGTCACAACCGACGCTATTAGTAAGAGTAAAGGTGGCACTATTATTCGATTCGGTGTAGGTAACTCCGTCTATCCAAGTATAGCTCTCGCAGTGAACTTGATTATCATTACCGAATGTAGGGTTTAGAATAGTTAAGTTTAGAAAAAACGTATCTCCACACAAAGAGTCTGGTCCATAGACAATGTAAAAATCAGAATCATTACTTTCTGTGTATGTTATGCCGTTGTTCCAAGTGAAAGCCTCACAAGAGGTGAAAGACTCTGTGGTAGAATTTGAATTGATAATAGTGAGAGAAAGTGTGGCGACAGAATCACAGCCGTTACTATTAACCGTTTCGTAAGTATAAGTTCCACTTTCACTATAAGTTTGATTGTTCCATTCAAAGCTAAAACAAGAAACCACTTCTTCAAAAGAGGAGGTGGCTTCGTTTATAGTAAGGTTTAAAGTGCTTACAGAATCGCACCCAACATTATTAAAAAGTTGACTTGTATAAACCCCCGATTGAGTGTATAATTGCCCTTTCCAAGGGTAGCTTTCACAGGTTGAAACCGTTTCAATAGAATTGTAGGAATTGTTTAAAGTAAGAATTAAATAAACCGTAGAATCGCAGCCAGCACTATTAGTCGTTTCATAAGAATAAATACCACTGCTAGTATAAGTCTCGCCATTCCAAAAATAGCTATCGCAAGTAGTATCAATTTCAGAAACTGTCGAGGAATTAGAAATAGTTAAATTAAGAGTAGCTACAGAGTCACAACCTAAAGAGTTAGTACCATTAAACGTATAGGTCCCGCTCTGAAAGTAAAGTTGACCATTCCAAAAGTATTCGTCGCAAGCCACCACATTTTCTGTAGAAGTTGTCGCATTATATATGGTAAGGTCGAGAGTCGTTATTGAATCACAACCATTAGTATTAACACTAATAAATGAATAAACACCACTTTGAGTGTACAACTGTCCATTCCAAAAATAGCTTTCACAAGCAGCCACGGTTTCTGTATTAGAAGACGAGTTAAAAATAGTTAAGGCCAAGGTTGCTGTAGAGTCACATCCTGATGAGGTTGGGTTATTAACAAAATACACTCCACTTTGATTGTAAACTTCCCCATTCCAAAAATAACTGTCACAGCTAGTAACAACCTCCGTGGGGTTATTGTATGAATTGTTGATGTTAATATTGTATTCTAAAATACTATCACATTGATTGACACCTTGGTATTCATAAGTGTAAATACCACTTTCATATTTGTATTCTCCCTCAACGAGTAATGAATCGCATCCAGAAATACTTGTTGATAAGAAATAGTCTAAAGAAAAAAATGTAGAGCCTGACCAGTCAGTTTCACATTGATCTGTAGCGTATAGTTTTGTTTGTATTTCATAGTCTGTACAGACTGTTAAATCAGCAATTGTAACAGATGACTCAGAGGTTTCGACACCATCTATTGCGCCAATAGTCACTTCATTCCATAGACTAGTACCCTGTTCACGGTATCTAAACTTATATTGATCAACGTTCAAAACGGGATCAAACGATACTGTGACACTTTCGTTGGATTGAGTGATATTTATTACAGGCGTTGAAACAATATAGATATTCTGTGACGCACTTTGGTCTTCGAAGACATATACCACCTCATAGAATCCGGGGAATATATTTTGAGACGAAAGTAATAAGTCAGCTAACTCATTTTCAATGTAATAACTTCCTCCTTCAGGCATCCCCCCCTCAAAATCAAAGGAGGTTTCATTTGAACAATAAATAGTGTCGGTAAGACTTAAAGAAACACCTGAGCTGACAATGAAATTATATGTTTGCTCAAGATCATCATAGCCAGGAATTAACCCACCATTTGTATTCTGCCAATTTTCGAAAAAGACAGTGTTTTGAGTTGATTGATAAGTGTAGTATTGGTTTTCAGAGGAGTCAAATAAAATCAATGTAAAAGACTCATTATTAGACATTCCGTCGTCAATCGTAGTAGTAGCGTCATCACCATAGATAGTAAGCACAATTTTAGATTGATTTTCATAAAACGAAATTTGTGAAGCGCCAGCGCATACACCCGTTTCGTCAAATGCAGCAATCCAGTCTTCTGAATCAGCATTGAAGCCGTCAATTTGTACAGTTCCTAAAAAGGTACCATAAGACGGTGTGGTTGTGAAGTTAAAGTTGGATGGGGCTTGTGAAAAAACATTCAAAAAAGCCGATATAAAAATGATTATAAATGCTAATCTCATATCAATATAAACTTGTTAAGCTTGCAAATTAACTAAATTTATAGAAATTAACATGTTTTTAACAATTTGTCAGTCGTAAAAATAACATTGAGCTAAACTAATACATTGAATTAAGTGTCGCTTACCTAATTAGAGTAAAAGTGCCTACCTCAACAAAAGATTCGTCAGAGCAGTTAAATTTAAACATGTAAGCGTAAACGCCGATGGCGGACATTTGCCCCTTAAACATTCCGTTCCAACCGCTATTAATATCGGTCGAATAAAATAGCTCTTGCCCCCATCGGTTAAACACCCACATTTCAAAATTCTGAATAGTGTTTTTACTGTACATTTTAAACACTTCATTTTTTCTGTCCTCATTTGGCGTAAAGGTATTTGGAATAAAAAATGAATTAGATTCTATATTTAAATATAAAGTAGCTGTTGTGTCGCACAAAGGGGCTCCGTCCAATATTGTTGTATAGACGCCAGACTGCTGATAATAATCGCCACTTTTTTGCCAGTAGTATCTTCCGCAAGAGCTGACGTAATCATCCACAAAAGTGGGCTCAATAATTTCTAAATCAAGTCTTCCAAAATATGAGCAACCGAAATCATTAACGGAATCAATTGTATAGCTACCCGATTGGGTGTATTCTACCCCATTAATTGACCAGTAAAAACGCTGACAGGCACGATGACTTTCAATTACAGAATCGGAATAATTAATAATCAAATCCAATGTGACAATGGAGTCACAACCAATGCTGTTATTCAACACAAATTCAGCTGTGTTGTTGGATGATGTGTAAGTTCGTCCATTTATCCACGTATATTCATCACAATGCACCTGAGTATCAACTCCTGTGGAAGAATACAAAATAGTCAGGTCTAGTAAGACAACAGAATCACAACCCTGGCTATTGTTTAGTGTGTAAGTAGCTGTATTATTAGATGATATGTATGTGTTTCCATCAATCCAAACGTAAGAGTTGCAATGTATTATGGCATCTGTTCCAGTATTAGAATTATTAATAATTAAATTAAGAGTAACAATAGAGTCACACCCCACACTATTGCTAAGAATGTGTGTAGCCGTATTGTTGGAAGAGGTGTAGGTGTTGCCATCAATCCAGGTGTAGCTGTCGCAGTGAGTTTGAGTGTCAACACCTGTGGTTGTGTTTAGTATGGTTAAATCTAAAGAGACCAATGAATCACACCCTACGCTGTTGGTAAATATAATGGTAGCCGTATTGTTGGAAGAAGTGTAGGTGTTGCCATCAATCCAAGTGTAGCTATTGCAGTGAATTTGCGCGTCTGTGCTGTCGGATGAATTTAGTATGATTAAGTCTAAAGTGACCAACGAATCACACCCTACGCTATTGGTGAGCATGTGTGTGGCGGTATTGTTGGAAAAGGAGTAGGTATTGCCATCTATCCAGGTGTAGCTGTCGCAATGGATTTGGGCATCTGTTCCAGTGGATGAGCTCAATATGGTTAGGTCTAAGGTGACCAACGAATCACATCCTACGCTATTGGTAAGAATGTGTGTGGCTGTATTGTTGGAAGAGGTGTAGGTGTTGCCGTCTATCCACGTATAGCTGTCGCAATGGATTTGGGCATCTGTTCCAGTGGATGAGCTCAGTATGGTTAGGTCTAAGGTGACCAACGAATCACAGCCCACGCTATTGGTAAGAATGTGTGTGGCTGTATTGTTGGAAGAGGTGTAGGTGTTACCATCAATCCAGGTGTAGCTATTACAGTGGATTTGCGTATCAGTACTGTCGGATGAGTTCAGTATGGTTAAGTCTAGTGTAACCAACGAATCGCACCCCAAGCTATTTGTAAGAATGTGCGTAGCGGTATTGTTAGAAGAGGTGTAGGTGTTGCCATCAATCCAAGTGAAAGAATCACAGCTTGTTTGTTGTTTTATTCCACTCGATGATTCTAATACATTTAGTTCAAAAAAGGCCGTGTCGGAAATATTACATGTGGTAGAATCTATCGAAATAAGTGAAACAACGTATGTTCCAGCTTCATCATAAGTGTAAGAGGGGCTGGTAGTGGTTGATAACGAATCATCTCCAAAATTCCAAAGATAAGACACCCCATTACTAAGATTTTCAAAGGTAACCTCAACAGGTTGACACCAATTGTTGTTGTCAACAACAAAATTAGCTACTGAGTTCACGCCTTCAGATTCAAAATCAATTTTAAAAACACCAATATCGCAAGCAGTTGTTTGTACCGTACTGTATGCGTTGGGAGTGGTAGCCATCACCCCATCAGCTAGAAATCCGCATGAGCACACTGCTTGATAAATTTTTCCTTGTGGATCGAAGCGACTGGTACCACCATCTACGTGATTACCCGTATAATGAGAAGCAAATTTTACTTCAGTCGCATCAGGGTCAAGTACCATCAAATAAAAACTACCCGAAGTATAAAAGGCGTCTGATGTTGTGTATAAGTTGGGAATACTATTAAGCCCCCCATGTCCCGATAAATAAATGCCTTTGCACACATCTACCATAAAGGCTGTGGGCACAAAATCGTGGTTAAATTGATTTCCAGAACCAATGGTTGTTTGCCAAATAACTTGGTCTAAGTATTGGTCGAATTTTGCTAAAAACTGACTACTATTATCGTTGCCGTAATATCCTGGTGTTATTGGTATATTGCCTAAATTTTGTCCAGAAATATAAACATCTCCATCCACATCAATGTCAATAAAAAAACTTTGATCAAGAGACGAAGATCCAAAATAACGGCTAGTTAATAAATCAGTACCCATTTCATTAATTTTTACAACGAAACCATCATACTCTCCCCCGTTAAATGTGTTGACATTAGCAATATTAGCCATAGGAAAGCCATCTGCTGCCGTCCCCGTAACATAGGTTTCCAAGTTTTCATTTACCCTTAACCCATAGCCAGCATCATTGCCGGTTGAGCCAAGATAAGTCGACCAAATTAGATTAGACAAGTTATTGTTTAGTTTAAACACAACGGCATCTTGCCCTCCAGCAATTGAACTTTGGTAGGCATTTACTGAAGTGGGAAAATCATTGGAGGAAGAAAAACTTGAGATGTAGATGTTGTTTTCGTAATCTAGGTAAATCTCACCTCTATAAGAATCATCATAGTTATAGTTGATAATATTTATACCATCATTCGCCCCTCCACCAACATAGGAAGAGCCCAAAATAGTTGTTCCGTCGCTACTAAGTTGTGTTATTATGATGTCATATCCTCCGCTAACAGAATTACTGTAGGCATTTTGGCTACACGGGAAGTCAATAGAATTAGAACTTCCATATAAATAGAGGTTACCATCATTGTCAGTTATTAAACTATGGGGAGCATCATTGGAACTGCCCCCCAGATATGAGGCCCAAAGTAAATCTGATCCGTCTGGGTTGAATTTTGTTATGCCTATGTCATATTCCCCACCATTGAAATTTTCTTGAAAAGCACCTAATATTGTTGGATACCCAATGCCAAAACTACGACCTCCTGAAAAAATATTTTCGTTAAGATCATATGTCGCGGTATGCGCCCACACGGTACTCGTTGATGAACCATTCAATGTAGAGGAAATCAAAACAGGATCAATAATTAGTGGAAAAGAAGGGTCATAGTTATTCGGAAGGTAGAACGAAACCGTTTCGTCGTTTATTCGAAATTCACATGCTACCTCAACAGTGTCCCCGCCAATAGTTTGGTAGGCAAAAGGGCTAGTTTCAACAATCGTTCCAAAGCCTAAATCAAATATCAAATGCCCATGTGACATTCTTGGCACTACGGAGTGATATTTCAACAAAACATCACTTACCTCCCCCCCAGGAGAAATGATAAAATCATACTTAAAATCGCTGTCTTTAGAGGTCAGCCTTAAGTCAATGTTATCATATATTGATTGAATAACCACCTCTGAATAAAGCGGAACGTCAGACTGCCATTTTGTGCTATCGTTTGATATAAAATAGTTGTGGTAAGCACGTTTTTTAGACCTGCCCTCAACATAAGAAGATAAATTAGCATTTAAAAATTGAAGTTTATAGGCATAGGATTCAAACAAAGCGTCAGATTCCTTTTGAACTTGATGGTGATGCTTGTATATGGCTTCACCGTCAAAAAACTTGAATGTTAGACTATTTTTTTCTAAAAAAAGTGTACCACTAGGAATATTACTTTTGAAAAGTATATTAGGGGACCACTGACCATTATTTTTCACATAGTCAAGCCCTTGAGCATGTGTCGACTGAGTCGAACAAAAAAAAACTACGCACAAAATAATTAGCAGTCTAATCAATGAAATAGTGTTAAAGTATCTAACAAAGGTATCTAAAATTCAAAAATTATTAAAAAAGGTTGATTTGAAAATAAAACCCTCCAAATTTAAATGTTTAAATCCCTAATAACTCTATATTTGTATAACTTTTATTTCGTTTTGTTATACAAAAAATATTGTTATGACCACAATCTATTCAGACATATTAGAAAAATTAGCAAAAATACGCCCCATGGAATACGCCAAAAGTCGTAACTTTTTAGATGGGGCCGTCACTTATTTATCGCCTTATATTTCAAGAGGTGTTTTGTCCACTAAACAGGTTTATGACAGTTGTATGGATAGGGGGTTTAATCCCTATCGCATAGAGAAGTTTATTCAAGAATTAGCATGGCGCGATTATTGGCAACGTATTTGGCAGGAAAAAGACATCAATATTGCTATTAAGCAAACGCAACAAGAAGTTGATAATTTCGGTATTTCTAAACAGATAGTAGACGCTAAAAGCGGTATAATAGCGATTGATCAAGCCATCAATACATTGTACGACACTGGCTACATGCACAATCATCTTAGAATGTATTTGGCAGCATTGGCCTGTAATATTGCCAAAAGCCACTGGAAAGTGCCTGCTCAATGGATGTACTATCATTTAATCGATGGCGATTGGGGGTCCAATGCCTTAAGCTGGCAGTGGGTGTGTGGAGCAAATAGTCGCAAAAAATACATTGCTAATCAAGAAAACATAAACAAGTACACGCGCAGCCAACAGCGACACTCTTTTTTAGATACAGACTACGAATCACTGTCACAATTGCCCACGCCTAACCACCTGCACGACATACATGAGGGTCAATGGGTTACGCCACTGCCACAAACGCCAGCCATTCAATTAGACCAAAGCCTTCCGCTTTGTATTTACACGTACTATAATTTAGATCCAATGTGGCGAAAAGATGAGGCGTGTCAACGCGTTTTATTACTCGAACCCAGTGTGTTTAAAACTTATCCTATTGGTCAACGCCCCTTAGATTTTATGTTATCATTAGCCCAAAACATTGACGATATACAAATTTATGTAGGCGAGTTTTCTGAGCTCACAGAAGGATTTAACAATACGATTTACTTCAAAGAACACCCACTAAACACACACTTTGAAGGCCTACAAGATCAAAGGGATTGGCTGACAAGCGTCCAGGGTTATTATCCTTCATTTTTTGCATTTTGGAAGAGGGCTAAAAAAGAGTTAAACATAAAATAACAACAAGTATGAATAAGTATAATTCCCAAGCTCTAATTGTGTTTCCACACCAACTTTTTGAGCAAAATCCTCTTTTGGAATACGACGCCCCCTTTTTTATAATAGAAGAACCCCTTTATTTTAGTCAATACAAGTTTCACAAACACAAGCTCGTTTACCATAGAAGCTCTATGAAATTCTACACCGATTTTTTATCCAAAAAAGGGTGTCAAGTCAACTACGTGTCATATCACGAAAAAACCGCTGATGTTCGTCATCTTATTCCCCATTTAAAAACGTTAGGGTTTTCTAAAATACACACATTACAGACGGAAGATAATTATTTACAACGACGACTAAAGCAAACGGCACAAAAAGAAAACATCTTACTGGAAAGCACCCCAAGCCCATCATTTTTAAATACTCAAAGCGAACTATCCTCGTTTTTTAAAGCTAACAAAAAGAAGTTTTTTCACACCTCATTTTATATTGATCAGCGACAAAAACGTCAACTGTTACTCAACGAAAGTAAAGGCCCATTAGGGGGGAAATGGAGTTTTGATGTTGATAATAGAAAAAAATACCCAAAAGATAAAATACCACCGCCAATCCCAACGGTGGCTAGTGATTCGTATTTTTATGAAGCGGTAGAATATATCAGCCAACATTTTGCGGACAATCCAGGTGACTTACCAACACAGCCTCTCTACCCACATTCACACGAAACAGCAAAGCACTGGCTGACGGCTTTTCTAGATCAACGATTTGCGGACTTTGGGGTTTATGAGGATGCCATAGTGCAAGGTCAACACTTTTTGAACCATAGCGTTTTATCTCCTATGCTCAATAACGGATTAATAACGCCACAAGAAGTTATTGATGAGTGCATTACATATGTCGATTCTGTTCCTTTAAACTCTCTAGAGGGATTTGTTCGGCAGATAATAGGATGGAGAGAATTTATTAGAGGTATTTACCATGTAAAGGGTAGCCAAGAAAGAACAACCAATTACTTTGGTTACCATCGAAAAATACCTCCATCTTTTTATTCGGGAGAAACCGGCATCTTACCGCTTGATGACGTTATTAAAAAGGTAAACAAAACTGCTTATGCTCATCACATTGAACGATTGATGGTTGTAGGGAACTTTATGCTACTTTGTGAGTTTCACCCAGATGAAGTGTACCGGTGGTTTATGGAGTTGTTTATTGATGCCTATGACTGGGTTATGGTTCCCAATGTGTATGGAATGAGTCAATTTGCTGATGGAGGCTTAATGGCCACTAAACCTTATATCAGCAGTAGTAATTACATTAACAAGATGAGTAATTACCCAAATGGAGAGTGGCAACGTATTTGGGATGCTCTCTATTGGCGTTTTGTTGAGCAAAACAGACCCATATTTATTAAAAATATTCGAATGAAGTTTATGATTACCTTATTAGACAAAATGCCTCCTGAGAAGAAAGAAATTCACATGAGCGTTGCAGAAAACTTTCTTAATTCCTTAGATTTTTAACCCCCACACCATTCAAAATAATATCGATTGCTTAAATTTGCTTAGCAAATAATAAAATACTTTATAAAGTTAGAAGATGCTTAAGACCGAATCTGTTCGCTATTCCTATGATGGCACCGAAACACTGTCTTTTCCTAATATTCATTTACAAGTTGGTGAAAATTTGTTGGTGTTAGGAGAGTCAGGAGTGGGAAAAACCACTTTAATACAAATTCTAGCAGGTTTGTTACCGCCTCTTTCTGGAACAATTGTTATCAACGGGACTCATTTGAACGACCTGCCCTCAAAAGAATTAGATCAATTTAGGGGCAAGCATATAGGCATGGTATTCCAAAGACCTTATTTTGTTAGAAATTTGTCCATTATGCAGAATTTACTGCTTTCGCTTCACCTGTCTAAAAACAAGCCAAATAAAGCCTACGCATCTGAATTACTAAAAAAAGTGGGTCTAGCAGACAAAGCCAACAAGCTACCCGACCAGCTGAGTGAAGGGGAACAGCAAAGAGCATCCATAGCGCTAGCCGTGATTAAGCGCCCCTCTTTGATTTTGGCCGACGAGCCCACTGCAAGCTTAGATGACACAAACTGTGAGGCCATTTGTGCAATGTTAAAAGAACAAGCCACTTCCAACAACGCTCAGCTTTTAATTATCACGCACGATCATCGACTAAAACGTCAATTTAATAATACCATCACCTTATGACCATAGCTAAATTAAGTTGGAAAAATATAACAAGTAGCCCTCTTAACACTTCTTTGAGTCTACTACTCATGACTTTTGGTGTTGGAATTATTTCTTTGCTGTTTTTGTTAAACAATCAAGTCCAACAACAATTGCAGCGCAACCTCAGAGGCATCGATATGGTTGTGGGAGCAAAAGGAAGTCCACTTCAGCTAATCTTATCTTCTGTTTACCATATTGACAACCCAACTGGAAATATTTCTTATGATGAAGCCAATGCTATTTCTGAAAATGCTATGGTAGAGACGGCTATTCCTCTGTCCTTTGGGGATTCCTATAATGGCTTTAGAATTGTAGGAACTACTCACGACTACGTAGAGCTTTATCAAGGGACTCTCAAAGAAGGCCAACTTTGGAATTATCCTCTAGAAGTAGTACTGGGAAGTACTGTGGCAGATGCTCACCAATTACAGTTAGGAGACACTTTTTATGGCACACACGGACTAGTAGAAGGAGGGCATGCCCATGATGACCACATCTATTACATTGTGGGTATTTTAGAAGCTTCTAACACAGTGTTAGATAACCTTGTTTTGACAAACACAGAAAGCGTATGGGAGGTGCACAACCATGGATATGACGAAGAACACCAGTGTGATGACCCTTATCATCATCACCAACATGATGAGTCTGACCACCACCACTCCCAACCATTGATGATAACTTCTATGTTAATAAGCTTTAAAAGCCCCGTAGCTCTTTTGCAATTGCCTAGAAAAATTAACGAGACCACCAACCTTCAAGCAGCGGTGCCATCCTTCGAAATTAATCGATTGATAAGTCTGCTTGGTTTTGGTATTCAAAGTATAAACATTATTGCCATAATTATCATTTTAGTTTCCGGTTTAAGCATTTTTATAAGCTTATACAATTCGTTGAAAAAAAGGCGTTATGAACTAGCGTTAATGAGAGTACATGGTGCAAGTCGTTGGCAGGTTGTTCAGCTTGTACTGCAAGAAGGGCTGATTTTATCTTTGTTAGGCACCATATTGGGTGTTCTCATAAGTCGCTTGGCCCTAATTATGGTGCCATTATTTATCGACAAAAAGTATGGAATGGAATCCACTTCTTTAGGACTCCTTTCAGAAGAGTTATGGTTGTTGCCTTTGGGCTTATTGGTTGGGGTTATTGCCTCACTTGTTCCAATAATTCAAAGTTTTAATATTAATATTCCTAAAACTCTTTCCAATGCATAAATACTCTCTTTTAGTTGCTCTTCTATTTCCATTTTATGGCTTTTCTCAAGTTGAAATTAGCTGGGAAACCTTAGCCGACATTGAATTTTCGGACATGTATGTTGAAGAGGTTGACGAGTATTTTTTATACCCACACTTTGGGCCATCTGTTTTGGAGCTTGAAGGAAAAACAGTCATACTTAGAGGATTTATGTTGGCTATTGACCCACAGGATAACTACTACATTCTCTCTAGAGGCCCATTTTCGTCTTGTTTTTTTTGTGGGGTGGGTGGCCCCGAAACAGTTGTTGAGTTAAAAATGAAATCAGAAAAAGACTATTTTGTAATGGATGAAATGGTAACTATGAAAGGCGTATTAAAACTCAACGCCGATGACATTTATCAGTGCAACTATATTTTCGAACAAGCGGAAGTTCATAAGCGATAAATCCTCGCCTTTTCTACGCTTATTCATTAAACCAACGCCAAATACTACTCTATTTTTCATAAACATTTTTCACTAAACAATACTTTATGTCAAGCAAAATGCGTTAGTTTATGATTCCAAAAAATGTAATTTTGCACAGGATTTAAACACGTTTAATGGGCGCACTCTTTTTCTATTTATTTATCGCATTATTTGTATCATTTGTGTGTTCTTTGGCAGAAGCTATCTTATTGACTACTCCTCAATCATATTTAGTTACACAAAAAGATAAGGTTTCTTGGGCTAATTCTTTCTTAAACTATAAGAAAAATATAGACAAGCCCTTATCAGCCATATTATCTCTAAATACAGTGGCTCATACCATAGGCGCTGCCGGGGTTGGAGCTCAGGCTACGGCTTTGTTTGGCGAAACTTCTTTGGGGTTAATATCGGCAGCGCTTACCGTATTAATTCTTATAATTTCAGAAATCATTCCTAAAACTATAGGAGCTATCTACTGGAAGCGATTTGTCAAACCCACCTTATACGCTATACAATTTATGATGATAATCACTTACCCATTAGTGGTCATGTCAATGAAAGTAACCCAACTGTTTTCCAAGCAAAAAAATGCCAGTGTCAGTAGGGAAGAAATTGCCGCATTAGCAAATATGGGCTATGACGAAGGAGTTTTCAGCATGCAAGAAAAAAACATTATTCAAAACATACTTAATCTAAAACAACTTCAGGTAACTGAAATTATGACTCCAAGGGTAGTAGTTATTTCTGCCGAAGAAACCATTACCATTGAACAGTTTAAATCACAAGCCAAATACTTAAACTTTTCTAGAATTCCTCTTTTTTCTAACCAAAACGAGACTATTACTGGTTATGTTTTTTTGCAAGATGTTCTTGAAAAAGCAACCGATAGTAATGCTGAAAACACCTTGCTGAGGTCCATGAAACGGGAAATACTAACCATTCCAAATACCATTTCGATTTTTGGCTTATTTAACAAGTTAATTGAGAAAAAAGAACACATTGCCATAGTCGTTGATGAGTATGGTGGCTTGGACGGCATAGTGACTATGGAGGATATCATAGAGACACTGCTCGGTTTAGAAATAATTGATGAAAAAGATAAAGTTATCGATATGCAGAAATACGCCAAAGAGAAGTGGCAAAAAAAGCACAGAAGCTAATAGTATGTATAAGTGATGACGCTTAAAAATTAAGGACACGAAAGAGAAGGGTTTATCTTTTCTTCCAACTAAAACACAGCATTCCCTCGCTGGCCTTAGATGGCGATTTGCAATCTTTTTGCTTGTAAAAATAGCAGTTAGTACAACTAGACTCAACCGATAAAGCTTGGTGAACAACATGAGAATCACATACATTGTTCAAGTCTACTTGTTGCTTGTGTTTAGAGCAGTTGAAATCAATGCTTAGGTTTTGGCAATTTGTGCAGGTGTTAACTTGTCTTAAATTCATAGTTGAAACAATTTTAATTTTAATACAAAGTTAAATAATAAACCGGTTAGAACGAATATAAACAACTGATATACAGGTGTTTGTATTTAGAATAATTAAAAACTATTTTTGTTCCGATTTAAAACTCATTGTTTGTCCCTTCAACTACATACCACCACCTCTACTATTGACAAGAATCAATGGAATAATATTTTAAGAGATGCCAACCCCTTTCTTTCAATCTCTTTCAAACGGGCTTTTGAACAATCCCACCAGCAGCACATAACTCACTTATTCTATGTGTTAGACAAGAAAGATAATAAACAGTTAGGGTATGCTCAAGAATTTTACCTATTTGGCGAACGTGTTTACTCTTATCAAAGGCGAAATCAGTTGACTAGAGGCCTAATTAGTTTGGCTTTAAAAGTGTTGAAACTTAAAGTTGTTGGATTAGGTAATGGTTTAATTACTAATGTACACAACGTGTTTACTGAAAAACCGTTAGAAAACCACTCGTTTGTCCATTCTTTATTAGACTTGATTAGCCGTGAGCGAAAAATTAGTAGGTTTATTATTCCTGATCATTTTTTTTCGAAATTGGGCATACGAATTCCTGAAAAAACCATTTCTGAACTCATTAAGGTAGAGGTAGAAGAAGACATGGTCTTAGGACTCAATCCAAAATGGAAGCAGTTTGACGATTACAGTCGTTCTCTGAAGAAAAAATACAGAGCCCGCCAAAGAGGCGTCATGAATAAAAGCCAAGTGATAACTATAAGACAACTTTCCAAAAGTGAGTTGAACACCTATCAAGACACTATCCAACAGCTATTTCTAAACGTACAGACTAACTCTTCGTTTGGCGCCATCCACTTCAACACAGCCATTTTCCAAGAATTAATTGATCAATCACTACCAAAATGCACAGTCTATGGCTATTTCCTTAATAAGCAGATGATAGCTTTTTCCTCCGAACTAGAAGATAGCACAAGACTCTATTCATATTTTATAGGCTTGGACTATCGATACAATCAAAGTCACCGACTATACGAGCGCATTTTGCTTGAGAGTATAAGACACGCGATAAGTGCCAGTAAACAAGAAATTATTTTCGGACGAACGGCTGCCGAATTCAAAAGCAATGTAGGCGCCGAACCCCGCCAATCGTTTATTTACATTTACATCAAAAACCCACTGCTACGATTTATACTCAAGCCAATTCTGCTGAGAATAAAACCAAAAAAATGGACTCAAAGGCATCCGTTTAATTGAGAACAGTCAAAGTCAATTAAAAAACCGTAGTTTTGTGTAGTAATGGGTCATTTAAATAAAGATATTTTGGTAGTCATTCCTGCACGAAAGGGATCGAAACGACTTCCTGGAAAAAATAGCATGCCCTTAGCTGGCAAACCATTAATTGCCCACAGTATTGATTACGCTCAAAAACACATTGCCAATGCCGACATTGTGGTGTCAACCAATGACCCAGCCATAGTGGCCATTGCTGAAGATTATAAAGTAAACGTTTTACAACGTTCTGATGCGCTATGCCAAGACCACACACCCACCTCTGATGTCCTTCAAAATGTCCTTGAAACGCTAGATGTTTCTTATAGATTCGTGGTTTTACTTCAACCCACCAACCCTTTAAGACCTACAGGGCTCTTTAAAAAGTGCTTCACTCATATGTTAAAACACGGTGCTGATTCATTACTTAGTGTTAGCCCAAATAAACGCAAACTAGGTGCTATTGACAAGCATATTTTTATGCCCTCCTCATACCGTTTTGGTCAAAGAAGCCAAGATTTAACCCCTTTATTTTTCGAGAATGGCTTGATGTATATAAGCGCTTACGATTTAGCTCTTAAGGGGTCGATTCTTTCTGAAACGCCTTTATCTTTCGAAATGGACCATCCTTTTGCTTCTGTAGATATAGATACTGAATTGGACTTTCAGTGGGCGGAATTCGTTTTAAACCATTACAATGATTGAAATAGCTGGCAGAAAAATAGGAGTTGACTACTCCCCTTTGGTTATTGCAGAAATAGGCATTAATCACGAAGGGAATTTAGAAGTGGCTAAAGAAATGGTAGACGCTGCTCATAGAGCCGGTGTAGAAATGGTAAAGCACCAAACCCATATTGTTGAAGATGAAATGAGTAGTGCTGCCAAAAACGTCATTCCAGGCAATGCTGAGGTGTCTATTTATGAGATTATGGAACGATGTGCGCTTAATGAAAGTGACGAGTTGGCGCTGAAGCGTTATGTAGAGTCCAAGGGAATGATATTTATAAGTACGCCGTTTTCTAGAGCCGCTGCCAACCGTTTGGAGTCGTGGGATGTACCGGCGTACAAAATTGGCTCTGGCGAATGTAACAATTACCCATTGTTAGAACACATTGCTTCTTTTGGTAAACCCATTATTTTAAGTACTGGTATGAATACCATTGAAAGTATTACCAAGGCCGTCAGCATATTTAATAAACACGCCATTGAATATGCCTTGTTGCACACCACCAACTTGTACCCAACGCCTAACCACCTGGTTCGCCTTGGCTCTCTTCAAGATATTCAAAATGCCTTTCCAAACGTTGTATTTGGTCTTTCTGACCACACCCAAAGTAATCACGCTTGTTTTGGGGCAGTAGCTTTAGGGGCATCAATCTTGGAGAGGCATTTTACCGATCACATGAGTAGAACAGGGCCCGACATAGTGTGTTCTATGGACGAAACCAACTGTAAAGAATTAATTGAAGGAAGTCAAATTATTTGGCAACAAAGAGGAGGCAAAAAAGAACCAGCCGATGAAGAACAAGTTACCATTGATTTTGCCTTTGCAACCATTTGTTCCATACAAGCCATAATCAAAGGAGAGCCACTAACAATGGACAACATATGGGTCAAGCGCCCAGGTACCGGGCCCATACTAGCGGAGCACTTCAATAGTATTCTAGGAAAACGCGCAACTAGAAATATTGATAATGATGAACAATTAGATTGGACGGATTTTGAGTAAGATTAAGAAAATAGTATTTCTAACTGGCACTCGCGCTGACTTTGGTAAACTAAAGTCACTTATAAAAGTAACAAGTCAGTGTACCGATTTCGACACCCATATTTTTGTCACCGGCATGCACCTTCAAGATGCCTATGGCTATACCGTCAACGAAATTATAAAATCAGGATTTTCCAACATCCATAAATTTCCCAACCACACCCACGAGTCTACCATGGACTTAACCCTAGCAAAAACCATAGAGGGACTATCTTCCTTTGTCAATCAACACAAAGTAGACCTAATAGTAGTGCATGGTGATAGGGTCGAAACACTAGCAGGTGCCATTGTAGGCGCCATGAATAACATACTTGTAGCGCATGTTGAAGGGGGCGAGGTTTCTGGAACTATTGATGAGCTAATAAGACATTCGGTTAGTAAACTAAGTCACATTCACTTTGTCGCCAATGAGGAGGCTAAAACCCGTCTTTTACAAATGGGGGAACGAGAAAGTCAAATTTTTGTGATCGGTTCACCTGATGTTGATATTATGTTTTCTGACCAACTACCAAATATAGAGTCAGCACTACACTACTACGACATACCCTTTAAAGACTATAGTATTTTAATGTTTCATCCGGTTACCACCGAGCAAGACATGGTTTTGCATGCTAATAATTTAATCGAGGCTGTTTTGGAAGAAGGTGGCAACTATTTGGTAATAAGGCCTAATAACGATATGGGATCGGCAGTAATTAATGAAGCCATCAGCCGTCTAGAAGGTAATGAGCGATTTGCCGTCTTCCCTTCTTTACGCTTTGAATTTTTCTTGGTATTACTCAAGCATTGCCAATGCATTATTGGCAACAGCAGTGCTGGTGTTCGAGAGGCCCCTCTCTATGGCGTGACAAGCATAGATATTGGTAACCGACAGTTAAATAGGGTGAAAGCCAAAAGTATTATCCACTGTTCTTATACAAAAAAGGACATTCAGTCCTCCATTAATAAAGCGAAAGAACACCGTTCTGAAAAGGTAGAACTGTTTGGACAAGGAAATAGCGATGCTTTATTTTTAGAAATACTAGCAAGCCATGAACTGTGGGCCATACAATGCCAAAAGCAGTTTAAGGATCGCTTGTTAAGAGAATAAATATGAGTAGGCGTTGTTTAAGCCAACTAAATTGACGACTTAAATTGTTCTAAAAAGCGAACGTCATTTTCAAAGAATTGCCTTAAATCTTTAATTTGGTATTTAAGCATGGCAATGCGTTCAATACCCATGCCAAAGGCATAGCCACTATATTTCTTGGGATCAATATGGCAATTTGTTAAAACATTTGGGTCCAACATGCCGCAACCCAATATCTCAAGGTAGCCGGTGTATTTACAAACGTTACACCCTTTGCCCGAGCAGATATTACACGACACATCCACCTCTGCACTTGGTTCAGTAAAAGGAAAGTAAGAAGGGCGTAATCTAATTGCAGTATGTTCGCCAAACATTTCTTTTGCAAAATATAGTAGTACTTGTTTGAGGTCAGCGAAGGATACATTCTCGTCAATGTACAAGCCCTCTACTTGGTGAAAGATACAATGAGCACGGGCAGAAATGGCTTCATTTCTATACACCCTTCCGGGAGAGAGCGTCCTAATTGGTGGCCTGTTATTTTCCATGTACCTGACCTGCACAGAAGAGGTATGTGTTCGCAACAGTACGTCAGGGTTGGTTTGAATAAAGAAGGTGTCCTGCATGTCCCTGGCAGGATGTTCTTGTGGTAAATTCAAGGCTGTAAAATTATGCCAATCATCCTCAATTTCTGGCCCGTCTGACAAGTTAAAACCAATGCGACTAAAAATATCAATAATTTCATTTTTCACTAATGACAAAGGGTGTCTACTACCTATTTGACTAATACTAATTGGCCTGCTAAGATCATTAGTAGTTGAGGATTTTTGTTTGGCGGTAGATAAAGTTGATTTTCCTTGTTCTAGCTTTTGCTGAATGGACTGCTTGAGCGTATTGAGGGATTGTCCTACCTCTTTCTTCTCATTGTTTGGAATTTGCTTGAATGATGCAAACAGATCGTTCATTATTCCTTTTTTCCCCAGAAACTTAATCCTAAATATCTCTAAATCATCAGGGTTGTCAGTATGAAAGGCGCGAACTTCTTCTAAGAGTTGATTTATTTTTTCAATCATTCTATTTTAGAATGCGAATACTCATTATTATTTTTTCTGCGGGCAAGTCGTTTCTAAGTCGTTTTACTAACGAAATTTTAGAGATAACATCCAGTCCTTCAACGACCTCGCCAAAAACAGTGTATTCTCCATCCAAATGTGGTGTCCCACCAACTGTTTTGTACACTTTTCTTTGTAAGTCACTGAGTCTATTACCCATTCGTTTCTCCACCATTGTCAGTTTTTCATCATTAAACACCTCACCCTCCACAATATAAAACTGAGACCCCGACGACTCCTTTTTTGGATTAACGCCATCAGGCATGCGGGCAGCCGCTAGGGCACCTTTTTTGTGTATTAATCGAGGATTAATCTCAGCGGGAAGCGTATATCCTGGTCCACCGTTACCCAGGCGCTCTTCCGGATTTTCTTTTTTTGATACGGGATCACCACCTTGAATCATAAATTTAGGAATTACTCTATGAAACAATGTGCCATTGTAAAAGCCCTCGTTTACCAATTTTAGGAAGTTATCACGATGAATGGGTGTTTCATCGTATAAAACAAGCACCATTTTTCCATATTTTGTTTGAATTTCAACTTTTGGCCCATCTTTAGCAAATGACGTGCTGAACATCAAAAAAGTTACCAAGGTGATAAGTATTCTTTTCATATTATTATTATCTTTGAAATGCAAATTAACAAATAATCATTACAATATGAAAATTAGTCATTTGCTAGTTTTTTTTGTACTATTAATTTCTTTTTCCTCCTGTTATAAAGAGTCACCAACAGTTGGTATTATCACACTTTATGACAGCGATGGCAATCGAGTTCCTAATGCGATCGTCACCCTCTCCCAAAATGATATTGTCGGTGTAACTCAAACGAATGTAGTTAGTACTTTAGTATCTGACTATAATGGCCAAACAGAACACGTCTTGGAGTTGGAGGCGCTTATGAATGTCGGTGCAGTTACCTTTTCTGATGGTAATGATACGTTGTTATTTGGCGAGTCTGTCATACGTCTTTCTCATGGCAAAACCATCTACAAAGATGTTTTAATGGAGACGTACTAGTTAAAATACTCAACTATCGCTTCTTTTATCAAACGCTCTTGTTGCTTGGGGCTTAAACGGGGTAATTCATCTGTTGCGTTCCAATGTGGCCAACCTTCTTCATCGTGTCCTTCAAATTTGTAGTATCCCCACTGGCTCAGCAGGGCGCATACTGCAATATGCATCACTTCAAGTTTTTGATTTTTGTTCAAAGGCAAGTAACCTTTCCCTAGTTCTTGAACGCCAATTAAAAATAAAACGCCTTGTAAATCCATTTCTTGACCAAATTGTTCATTCAAGTCAGATACTATTTTAGCATATCTAATATTTAAAGCCTCATTCATCCAACAAAAATACTACTTTTGAAGCGTTATGAACTATTTAGACATTATACTTTCCATTCCCCTGCTTTGGGGGCTTTACAAAGGGTTTTCTAAAGGAATTATAATTGAATTAGCTACTCTTTTGGCATTAGTCTTTGGTATTTATGGTGCTTTGCATTTTGCCATTTATATTCAACCAACTCTTAGCAAACAGTTTTCAATTGATTCATCTTTTTTGCCCATTGTATCATTTGCCATAACATTCTTGGCTATTGTGCTGATAGTTAGAGTAATCGGGTATATAATTGATCGGATTTTAAAATTGGTAGCATTGGGATTTATGAGTCGAATGTTAGGAGGTATTTTTGGAGTGCTAAAAGTCGCTTTTGTTATCAGCGCCACTTTGTTGGTGTTTAACACTTTTGACAACCACCTTCAACTCATTCCCATAGAACAAAAAAACACTTCCTTGCTATACCGACCAATTTCAAACATGGTAAGTACCATTGTTCCCAATGTAAGTGATGCCTATTCGCTGATTGAGGAAGCGGAGCAGGCCTGGAAACAATTTGATGAGTCTATACGCCCTCATTAATGGCAGCTATGCCCGGAAGTACCTTGCCTTCTAAGTATTCTAACATGGCTCCTCCACCTGTCGACACATAGCTAACTTTATCTGCTAATCGAAAGGTATTAATGGCTGCTACTGAATCGCCACCGCCTACTAATGTAAAAGCACCCTTTTCACTTGCTTTTGCTAGCGAAGTGGCTATTGCGCTGGTTCCATTAGAGAAAGATTGCATTTCAAAAACTCCCATAGGGCCATTCCACAAAACGGTGGATGAACTTAAAATTACATCAGAAAACAACTCAATGGATTTAGGGCCAATGTCTAAACCCATAAAGGTTGGCGAAATAGCGTGTATTGGTGTGTATTCTGTGTTGGCATCATTAGCAAATTGATCTGCGTTGATGGAGTCGACCGGTAGGTGTATGAGCACGCCTCTTTTATTGGCCTCCTCACGAATAGTTTTTGCTAAGTCTAATGCCTCGTCTTCAACAAGCGAACTCCCAACTTGTCCACCATCGGCCTTAATAAAGGTATAAGCCATCCCGCCGCCTACAATTAGGTTGTCGACTAAGTCCAAAAGACGATAAATAATAGTAATTTTTGAAGACACCTTGGCACCCCCTACAATGGCAGTGAACGGTTTAACGGCTTTTTCTGTAACCTTAGAAATATTGTCTATTTCGTTAGACATTAAGTAGCCAAAGCATTTGTCTTTACCAAAAAAAGAAGCTATAACAGCGGTCGACGCATGAGCTCTGTGCGCGGTTCCAAAAGCATCGTTCACGTAGATATCACCAAGCTTTGAGAGCGCCTTAGCAAAGGTCAAATCGCCCTTTTTTTCTTCATCATGAAATCGTAGATTTTCAATCAACATTATCTGACCTTCTTTTAAATCATAACTTAATTTTTCCACCTCCTCACCAATGCATTTGCCAATGAAAAGAACGCTCTGATTCAGAAGTCGCTCCAAGTGAGGTAGTAAGTGGCGCATGGATAAATCGTCTTGCTTTCCTTTGGGTCTTCCTCTGTGAGACATTAGTATCACTCTTCCTCCGTTGTTAATTATTTTATTTATAGTCGGAAGAGCAGCGCGTATTCTAGTGTCGTCTGTTACCTGATGATTTGAATCCATCGGCACATTAAAATCAACGCGCACCAAAAATCGTTGACCATTAATAGCAATATCGTCTAATCTATTCATCGTATCAAAATTTACGGCAAATGTAATTCATCTCTAAAGATTAAAAAAAATATTCATTACCTTTGAAAAAAGACGTTTTTATGCGTTTCGCTGAAATCCCATCTAATCATCATATAAAGCGCCAACTTATAAAAGCCACTGAGCATGGGCGACTAAGCCACGCTCATTTATTTGTTGGTGATGAGGGTTCTGCGAGCCTAGCTATTGCTTTGGCTTTTGCTCAATACCTTATGTGTACAGACAAAACCGACAGCGATTCGTGTGGGAAGTGTGCCTCTTGTCTAAAATGTGACAAGCTCATTCATCCCGACGTGCATTTTATTTTTCCTGTTATAACTAATAAGTCTGCACAAGCTCTTAGCGAACACTTTTTGGAAGATTGGAGAAACTCTGTGGCACAAAGACCTTACATGTCCGCAGAAGATTGGCTTTTGGACATAGGAGCAGGTAACAAACAAGGGTTTATTAGCGCTCATGAGGCCAATAATCTAGCAAAAAAGCTCAGTCTAAAACCGTATGAAAATTCTTACCGACTGATTATTATTTGGCAAGCAGATAAAATGCATCATGCGGCTGCCAACAAATTATTGAAAGTGTTAGAAGAGCCCCCATCGAACACTATTTTTGTGTTGCTTGCCTCTTCTCAAGAATTTCTTTTGGAAACCATTGTATCACGACTACAAACCGTTCATATAGATCCAGCCTCTGAAAATGAGTTATCGTCTTTTCTTGTTGAACGCTATAATATTACTGAACAAAATGCTAAAGAATTAAGTACTCTTTCAGCTGGAAATATTGGCAGAGCTTCTCACCTATGTATGGGTAGTGAGTCTCTTGAACAAAATACTACTGAATTTCAGACTCTGATGAGGTTATGCTACCAAGCCAAAATATTAGACCTGTCTCATTGGGTTGATAGTGTTAGCCGATGGGGAAGAGAAAATCAAAAGGGATTTTTAAATTACGCTCTTCACATGATTAGAGAATGTTTGATATTTAATTTTGCAGAGGAATCTATTCAACGACTAAGACCAGAAGAGCGCGCGTTTACCGAAAAGTTTGCCCCATTTATTCATTCTCAAAATATGTCTAACATCATCCAAGAATTAGAGAAAGCACATATTCATATTTCTAGAAACGGAAGTCCAAAATTTATATTTATGGATTTAGCCCTTAAGTTAACGGTCTTACTTCATGCTAAAAAAGTAACTTTGCACGAGACAATACGCACATAATATGGGATGTAAAGGATGTTCGACAAGTTGTGGTAGTGGTTTGCCAAGAGGGTGTAAAAACAATGGTAATTGTGGTTCTGGCGGTTGCCAACAATTAGTTGTATTCGATTGGCTGTCAAATGTTCAAGGCAGCACATCTTCAGAGCACTTTGATGGTATTGAAGTTCGGTTTAAGGGTAGTAGAAAGCATTTTTACAAAAATAGTAATCGACTACCGTTAGCTGTTGGCGATGTAGTAGCTGTTGAAGCCAGCCCCGGACATGATATTGGCGTTGTGTCTGTAGTCGGTGAAATGGCTAAGCTTCAAATGAAGAAAAAACTTAAATCGTATGAGACGGATGCTCTTAATGTGATTTACAGAAAAGCTAAAGAAAACGATATTTCGAAATGGCAAAAAGCCACCTCATTAGAAGAGGATTCCATGTACGAGGCTAGAAAAATAGCCCTAAATCTAGGGCTTGAAATGAAAATAAGTGACGTAGAATACCAAGGAGATAATACTAAAGCAACCTTTTACTACACCGCGAACGGAAGAGTTGACTTTCGCGAACTAATAAAAAAACTCTCATCTTCCTTTAGAGTCAAAATAGAAATGAGACAAATTGGCGCTAGGCAAGAGTCAGCCAGATTAGGTGGTATTGGAGCTTGTGGTAGAGAACTTTGTTGTTCGTCATGGTTAACTGACTTTAGAACCGTTAGTACCTCTGCAGCCAGATATCAACAATTATCCATCAACCCACAAAAGTTGGCAGGGCAATGTGGTAAGTTAAAATGCTGTTTAAACTTTGAATTAGACAGTTACGTAGAAGGATTAAAAGAATTTCCGGACACTCAGACGGTTCTCAAAACAAAAAAAGGAAATGGTAAATTTGTCAAAATGGATATTTTTCAACGAAAAGTTTGGTACACTTATGACGATCCTAACGACTATCAAACATTTGAGTTAGACTTAGACTATGTAAAAGACATCATTTCAAAAAATAAACAAGGAATTATCGTTGATCAGTTAGACACATATGTAAAGGCCCCAGTTGAAATGAAAAATTACTTTAATAATGTAGTCGGACAAGACAGTATCAATCGATTTGACAGAAAAACTAATCGATCAAGTCGTCAACGAAAAAACCGATCAAAATTCAGAAAATCAAGAAAGCGATGAATCGACTGTTTTATCTAATTAGCATTTGTTTCGTTTTTTGGTCTTGTGACAATAGTCGTCTTTTCGAAACAAACATTGACATTGTCGATAATGTATGGAGCTTACAACAAGTCCCGTCATTCGAATATGATAATATCGATACCATTTCCGAGCAAAGATTACTTGTAAATATTCGACATTCTAGCGCATACCCTTTTTCAAATCTATGGCTTTTCATTCACACCATTTCCCCAGACAACACCCATTCTGTTGATACTTTAGAATGTTTGTTAGCACAAGACAATGGAAAATGGCTGGGCGATGGATTGGGAGATATTTGGGATATTCAAATTATGTATGACAATCGTTCTTTCGAAAAGGAGGGTAGATATACGTTTAGAGTTGAACAAGCTATGCGACACGGGGACTTATCACACATTGAATACTTGCCGGGCATTATGGAAATAGGCCTCCGCATAGAAAAAACAAATTATTAATATGAGTCATTTTTCAAACAGACAAAAAGTTATCTCTATTTGGTTATTTGTGTTCAGCCCTCTGATTATCTTGGCAGTTATTTTGTATATGACTTCTTTGGGGTTTTTTGGAAGCCTGCCTTCTTTCGAAGAGCTTGAAAACCCAAAAAGTAATCTTGCTACTGAAATAATTTCATCTGATGGAGTTGTACTAGGGAGCTATTTTTTTGAAAACCGTAGCAATGTCAAATACCAAGACATATCACCAAACATGATTAATGCCCTTATTGCCACAGAAGATATCCGTTTTTATAGTCACTCGGGAATAGATGTGAGAGCATTGGTTCGTGCTGTTGTTAAGGGCATTGCTACCAATCAAAGTTCTGGTGGCGGAAGTACCATTACCCAACAACTAGCTAAAATGCTTTTTACCAAGAGTCCAGCATCTGGTGTAGAACGAATAATGCAAAAACTGAAAGAATGGATAATTGCCGTTAGATTGGAAAGGCAGTATACCAAAGATGAAATTCTAACCATGTACCTAAACAAATTTGATTTTATTAATAATGCTGTTGGAATAAAATCCGCCGCCAAGGTATATTTTAACACTAACCCATCTGAACTTAATTTACAAGAATCTGCCGTTCTTGTTGGGATGCTTAAAAACCCGTCTCTTTACAACCCAAATAGACGACTGGAAAACACACTCAACAGAAGAAATATCGTATTATCACAAATGAAGAAATATGACTTTTTATCTGCTCAACAATGCGACTCCCTTTCATCACTACCAATAGTTTTAGACTTCAAAAAAGCAAGTCACGACAAAGGACTAGCCCCCTATCTCAGAGAATACTTACGTGGTGAGTTGAGAAGGTGGTGTACTAATAAAGTCAAAGCCGATGGCTCCAATTATAACTTATACACTGATGGGCTTAAAGTATATACAACGATCAACTCCAAAATGCAACAACATGCCGAAAGTGCTGTACACAGCCACATAAGCTCATTGCAAGACGATTTTTATAAACACTGGAAAGGATATACTAACGCCCCATTTCCTAAGGACTTTTCGACTAGTCAAATAAAAGCTATCTTGGAGCAAGGCATGAAACGATCTGATCGCTATCAAAAACTCAAAAAAACTAATAGATCGACAAATGAGATTAAGCGTATTTTTAACACAAAAGTACCCATGAAAGTGTTCTCTTGGAAAGGAGAAGTTGATACCATAATGAGTCCCATGGATTCTATTAAGTACTACAAATACTTCATCCATTCTGGACTAATGAGTATGGACCCCCACACCGGTCATGTAAAAGCATATGTTGGTGGTATCAATTACAAACACTTCAAGTACGATCATGTGAAAGTAGGAAAGCGACAGGTTGGCTCAACCTTTAAACCCTTTTTGTATGCTTTGGCTCTACAAGAGGGGTATTCACCTTGCTATGAAGTACCTAACGTCCCAGTTGTTTTTGAAAAAGATAAATGGGGTTTGCCCGAAAAAGACTGGGTGCCTAGGAATTCAGATGACAAATTCAATGGAATATTAATGAATTTAAAATTCGGCATGGCTAATTCCATTAACACCGTTACGGCATTTATTATGAAACAATTTGGGCCGCATTCTGTATTAGACCTAGCTAAAAAAATGGGGATTAAAAGTAATTTAGAACCTGTACCTTCAATTTGCTTAGGTACTTTTGATTTATCTGTTTATGAGATGGTTGGCGCCTACTCAACGTTTGTTAATAAAGGGGTTTGGACAGAGCCAATATTTATTCAACGTATTGAAGATAAAAACGGAATAGTATTAGAAGAGTTTCAGCCAGAAACCAATGAAGCTATGAGTGAAAAAACCGCAAACCTTATGGTCAAGATGCTTCAAGGTGTTGTTGATGGCGTATACAACCCTCATGCTGAAACTAAATTGGGTACTGGTGTAAGATTAAGAAGAAAGTATAAATTTGAAAATGAAATTGGAGGAAAAACAGGTACCACTCAAAACAACTCAGACGGATGGTTTATGGGAATAACACCAAACTTGGTTACCGGAGTTTGGTCTGGTAATGAAGATAGGAGTGTTCATTTTCGAACCACTTTTTACGGACAGGGCGCCAATATGGCTTTGCCTGTATGGGCAGAATACATGACAAAAGTATATCAAGATTCAACAGAATTAGGGATATTTCCTGTAGATTTTGATATCCCAACTAGTTTAGATATTTTCTCAGATTGTGGATCAAACCAACAATCTATAGACACATTCGAAGAAGAATTTTAAAACTATCAATTATGATAAATAAAGAAGTGACATCTGTTGAAGAAGCTATCCAAGGCGTTGATGACAATATGACGTTTATGGTTGGGGGCTTTGGATTATGTGGAATCCCTGAAAATTGTATAAAAGCCCTTTCAAAAACAAACATCAGTGGTTTAACCTGTATTTCAAATAATGCGGGGGTCGATGATTTTGGCCTTGGGTTATTACTTCAAAAAAGACAAATCAAAAAAATGATCTCTTCCTATGTTGGCGAAAATGCTGAATTTGAACGTCAAATGTTAAGTGGTGAATTAGAAGTTGATTTAATCCCTCAGGGGTCATTAGCAGAACGTTGTCGTGCTGGAGGCGCGGGAATTCCAGCCTTTTTCACGCCCGCGGGTTATGGTACAGAAATTGCCAATGGAAAGGAAGTACGAGAGTTTAATAGTCAGCCTCATATTTTAGAAATGGCGCTTACTGCAGATTTTGCTTTTGTAAAGGCATGGAAAGGAGATACTGCAGGTAACTTAATTTATAAAGGAACTGCCCGTAATTTTAACCCAATGATGGCTATGGCTGGCAAAATTACAGTTGCTGAGGTAGAACACCTAGTGCCTGTAGGTGAGATTGATCCAGCTAGCATACATACTCCTGGAATTTTTGTTCAACGTATTTTTCAAGGGAATGAATATGAAAAACGAATTGAACAGTTAACAATAACAAAAAAATAATATGTCTTTAGATAAAATAGGAATAGCCAAACGCATCGCTAAAGAACTGAAAGATGGTTTTTATGTAAACCTAGGAATAGGCATACCAACCTTAGTGGCTAACTATGTCCCTAAGGGCATCAATGTAGAATTTCAGTCTGAAAATGGGGTTTTAGGCACGGGTCCTTTTCCTCTAGAAGGACAAGAAGATGCTGACCTAATAAACGCTGGTAAACAAACAATAACCACACTAGAAGGTGCTGTTTTTTTTGATTCGGCAACCAGTTTCGCTATGATTCGAGGCAAACACGTTCAGCTTACTGTATTGGGTGCCATGGAAGTCTCTGAAAGAGGCGATATTGCCAACTGGAAAATCCCCGGAAAAATGGTCAAAGGTATGGGGGGAGCTATGGACTTAGTAGCTTCTGCAGAAAATATCATTGTTGCCATGATGCATACTAATAAAGCGGGAAAAAGTAAATTACTCAAAGAATGTACTTTACCACTGACGGGTGTTGGATGTGTCAAACGAATAGTAAGTAATCTAGCTGTAATAGACGTCGTTGAAGGGGGCTTTAAGCTCATTGAAAGAGCTCCCGGAGTTAGCGTTAGTCAGATTAAACAAGCTACTGATGGGCACTTAATTATAGAGAACGATATTCCAGAAATGATTATCTGAAGCCTAAAAAATGTAATGCAGAAGCGCTAACTTCTGCATTACTTAACCTTAACAAGTTCATTTATGAAACGTAAGCTTTGCTTCAAGGTTACTTCAAATTTACAACGCCTATTTTAAAAAATTAGTATCTTTTTGACGAAATGGGACTTTTTCTGATGAAATGGGATATAGGCCCGACGAAATGGGATTTTTGCAAAATTTTGGCGATTTTCAGCTGGGTTTCAGACTTATTTTCTCCCAATTTTGAAGAAAAAAATGCCTTTTTTAAAAACTAATACGATCAACGTAACATCATAATATTAGCTGCCGAAGTGTTGGGTTTGGTGTTTCAAATTTCATTCTACATTGTAATTTTCCACACACAACATTACTATGTAAGTACTTTAAATATTCAACGGGTGTGGATAAAAGAAATAGGCAGCAGTATTCATAAAAAAAAACAACTATTTTCAATGAAATAGGAACGTTACTGATATAATCAGATGATCGATTAATTAGTATCCACTACTTTTTTGATGTTTTCTTTTCGCCCTTCAGGAATGGCTGCAATTAACCTCTGCGTATAAGTTGTTTTTGCTTCTGAATAGATTTGATCAGCATCCCCCATTTCTTCAATTTTTCCGTTTTGCATAACCACCATTCGGTCGCTCATGTATTTTACAACCGATAAGTCATGAGATATAAAAATATAAGTTAATCCAAATTCTTTCTTTAGGTCGTTTAACAAGTTAAGCACTTGTGCTTGTACAGACACATCTAGTGCCGATACTGACTCATCACATATTATAAATTTAGGGTTTACAGCCAAGGCTCTTGCTATACCTATTCGTTGCCTTTGTCCACCAGAAAACTCATGAGGATAACGATTAAAATGTTCAGCTCCTAGACTTACTTTTTCTAATAACTCTTCAACGCGTTGTTTGCGTTCTTCATCGTTGGCTAAGATACCGTGTACCTTCATGGGCTCCATAATAGCATTGCCGATAGTCATTCTTGGGTTAAGAGAAGAATAGGGGTCTTGAAATATAATTTGCACTTCTTTTCTAAATTCGCGCAATTCTTTTTCGTCAAATGATGCAATATCACGACCTTTATATATCATTTGTCCTTCAGTTGGTTCATTTAGTCGGAGAATGGTTCTGCCTGTAGTTGTTTTACCACAGCCAGATTCGCCAACAAGTCCCAACGTTTCACCAGGATATACATCAAAACTAATATCGTCGACTGCTTTTACGTAATCGGTAATACCGCCAAAAAAACCATTACGAATAGGAAAATATGTTTTGAGGTTTTTTATTTCTAAAATGGGTTGTTGTTTAAATAATTCTTTTTGGGCGTTATCTCTTTCACTTTTGCTTATTTCGAGGTCTTTGGTAAACTCTTCTACTGAAATATCGTTGGCGATTTCTTCACCTTGGTCATTTGTTTTCATGAAGTCGCTTACAGTAGGTAAAAACTTGTAGCGTTTATCCAAAGGAGGACGACACGCCAGCAAGCCCTTAGTGTAGGGATGTTGTGGGTTATTGAAAATATCCCAAACATTACCTTGTTCGACTATGTTACCTTTATACATAACGACTACCTTATCGGCTAGCTCTGCAATTACACCCAAATCGTGAGTAATGAACAGTATTCCCATGTCGTGTTCTTTTTGTAGCTTTTGCATTAACTCCAAAATGGTTTTTTGGACAGTAACATCCAATGCGGTAGTGGGTTCATCAGCAACTAGTACAGACGGTTGACAAGACATAGCCATGGCTATCATCACACGTTGTTTTTGCCCACCTGAAATTTGATGTGGATAAGTGCTAAAAATTCGTTGCGGGTCTGGTAGTTGAACCTCTTCGAATAATTTTATGGTCAAGTCTTTAGCTTCGTGCTTACTGATATTTTGGTGTAGCATAATAGCCTCCATTACTTGATCACCGCAAGTAAACACAGGGTTTAGAGAGGTCATGGGCTCTTGAAATATCATAGCGATATCGTTACCCCTGTAGGCTCGCATTTCTTTTTCAGATAGCTGTAATAAATCTATGGCCTCTCCATCTTTGTGAAAAATGATTTTTCCATTTGCGATTTTTCCTGGGGGACTCGGAATTAGTCGCATAGCAGATAAAGAGGTTACCGATTTTCCGGAACCAGACTCTCCAACAATGCCTATGGTTTGGCCTTTGTTCAAGCAAAAACTAACGTTGTTAACTGCCGTGACAACTTTTCCCTCGGTATGAAACTCTGTAATTAAGTTTTTGAATTCTAATAGCGTATTACTCATAATCTAAAAAATGATGCTCAATTTAGTCGTAAATGTTCAATTATGCAACTTCAATTTGGTCTTGCTTTAATATGGCTTTGTTTTGGTATCTCAAAAAGAGTTGAGCCACTGTTAGGGTGTCTTTTTGACAATAGGTTTTAATGCGTTCAAGGTTTTTGTCTTGCCAATAAATCTTAGCAACTTGACTGCCATCAATATCATCTTTTGGTGTTGGAATGTTAAACAAAGCCGCCAAAAGTGTTATAGATGTGTAGCGCTTGTAATCGCCAAAGCGCCACATTTCCATAGTGTCTAGGTGGCGAACCTCCCATGGTTTCTTTGCAGAGAGATCCAATATTTTGGGTAGCTTCACACCATTAATAAGCATTCTGCGACACAAAAAGGGGAAGTCAAACTCCTTGCCGTTGTGGGCACATAAATAATGATTTTGTGTGTTGAATTTATCATCTAGTAAGCTTTTCAAATCCAATAGTATTTGTTTTTCTTCATAGCCATAAAACGATTTAATTTTGAATAAATGTTGCCCATCTTTCCTGTATAAATAGCCTACACACACACACACAACCTTAGCAAATTCAGCCATTACGCCAGCTTTTTGCTCATAGAACATTTCAGGACTTTGATCTTGAGATCGTTGCCATTGGGTTTTCTCAGCCCATAGCTGTTGAAAGTTTTCTGAAAGCTCTTGAAAACTGGGAGAAAGCGGTACCGTTTCAACGTCTAAAAAAAGAATATTATGTATAGGGATATTTTCAAGCATAACGATTGACAAAGATACTATTTGATAGCATCATCACAAGTAATAAATTAGAACTAGATTTTGATAGTTTAAATCTGAAAACACACAATCTCAAATGAAACATCTACAGTACTATAACCCAAATATGCTAGATAATACCCTAATCAATTCAATCAAAACTACCTCACAGAATAAATTTAGTCACTGTAACTTATATCAAACTCTGAAGAAAGATAGCTTTTCAGACTGTGTTTGACATCATCAATCGGCACCTCATGACCTAGCTCTTTTTGCATTGATGTAACGGATTTATCGGCAATCCCACAGGGGATAATATTCCCAAAATACGATAAATCGCAATTGACGTTAAAGGCAAAGCCATGCATAGTAACCCATCGACTGGAGCGCACTCCTAAGGCGCAAATCTTACGGGCATTTTGGGTGCCTATATCTAACCAAACACCGGTTTCTCCGTCTGACCTACCGCTTTCAATGCCATAATCCTTTAAGGTTAAAATAACAGCCTCTTCCAATAAGCGCAAATATTTGTGGATATCGGTAAAAAAATTATCTAAATCTAGAATAGGATACCCCACAATTTGACCAGGACCATGGTAGGTAATATCGCCACCACGGTTAATTTTATAAAAAGATGCTCCTCGTGATTTTAAATAGGCTTCATTGACCAATAGATTATTTTCGTCACCACTTTTACCTAAAGTATAAACATGTGGATGTTCGCAAAACAGCAAATAAGAGGTGGTAGGCTGGCATTTATTGTTCTTTCGATTGGCTTTCTTTATTTCTAGTATTTCGTTAAAGCGTAGCTCTTGATATTCCCAACATTCTTTATAATCAATTAATCCTAGGTCCTGAAAAACTACATTTGGCATGTTTACACCTTTGCTAGTGAGCCCTTTAAGAAATTGATGACATCAATTTCTATGGCATCAACCTTGTTCATTTCAGATAAGTACCACGATACCCAGTCGCCTAGATGAATATGATACAGGGAGTTTTCAATTTTGGTATCGCCTTTGCTCCATATTTCATTAATATTATCTGTATACTTTGCTAATACTTCTTTGTTGATATCAATTCGTACTTGGTTTCTATCGTAGTCGCTTTTATTTCTAAAATAGACCACGCCAAGCTTGTCGGTATTGATTCTCCAACCTAGTAACTCATTGTGATTCATTTCGGGTATAACGTGGTGCCAACACAACATTTTGCTATTTTCATTAATTTGTTGTCGAAAGCGAATACCCACCCCTTCAAAACCAGCAGCCGTGTAGATGACTGGAGTAGTGTCGAATAACTTTTCGGCAAGCTGTTTGGCTTCAGACTTAATGCCTTCTTCGCATTCGTCCAAAAGGGTAATCCCTTTCTCAAATTCTAACTGGAAAGAATCGTCAATTAAACCATAGTGATGCAAGATAAAAAACAATTGAGTAAATGAATATCCGAACATAGCGCGCGGGGGTTGACCTCCTGGAATTTGAATTAAATTGAACCCTTTAGCTTTGGCTAGCTCCGCCAACTTACCTCCGGAGGTAACACATGCTATTTGGGCCATGCGTGCCTGACATGCTTCCAAGGCGTAAAGTGTCTCCTCCGTATTTCCAGAATATGATGAGGCAATGACTAAGGTGTTTTCGTCCACAAAATTAGGAATACTATAGTCTTTAGTAGCAGAAACAGGAATGTCTATTTGATCAGAAATTATGTCAGATACTATGGTGCCACCAATTCCGGAGCCCCCCAAACCACAGATTAGTACATTATGAATATCCGCAACTGATTCGTCCATGATGGTAGACCTACCTATTTCCAACGCTTCAGAAAGGTGTTTTGTAAAGTCGCTGATGTAGTCATTCATTTTCATAATTTTATCTAATTTTTGTGATTTGTATTTAATGCGATTTCAAAAGTACAAAAATAGCCAGTTATTTATTTAATATCTTTGCCCAAAATTTATCCTATGAGCAACCCCCTGTCCGAACAAGAAATCGTTAGGAGAGAGTCCTTACAAAAATTAATTGATCTTGGAATCAATCCTTATCCTTCTGAGCTGTTTGAAGTAACTGCATCGGCTTGCGAAATCAAAGAAGCATTCTCCTCCGAAAAACAGAATTTTGAAGACATAAAAATAGCCGGCCGACTTATGAGTCGCCGACTTATGGGAAAGGCCGCCTTTGCTGAATTACAAGATAGTACAGGTAAAATTCAACTGTATTTCAACCGCGACGAAATTTGTCCTGGAGAAGACAAAACGATGTATAATACTGTTTTCAAAAAACTGTTGGATATTGGCGATTTCATTGGAGTTAAAGGACATGTCTTTACTACAAAAGTTGGTGAGATATCTATCTACGTGGAGTCTTTTACGGTCCTTAGCAAAAGCCTACGCCCTTTACCTTTGCCGAAGATGGATTCCGAGGGAAAAGTGCATGACGCCTTCACGGACCCTGAAAAGCGATACCGCCAACGCTACGTTGACCTTGTTGTCAACCCTCACGTTAAAGAAGCCTTTGTTAAACGAACGCAACTAACCAATTCCATGCGTTCCTTTCTAAACGACAAAGGCTATTTGGAGGTTGAGACACCTATATTGCAACCGATTTATGGCGGAGCAGCTGCCCGCCCATTCAAAACGCATCACAACACTTTGGATATGACATTGTATTTGCGTATTGCTAACGAGTTGTACCTGAAGCGCTTAATTGTTGGGGGGTTCGACGGAGTTTATGAATTTTCTAAAGACTTTAGAAACGAAGGTATGAGCCGTTTTCACAATCCTGAGTTTACTCAAGTTGAATTGTATGTGGCCTATAAAGACTACTATTGGATGATGGACTTAGTAGAAGAAATGGTTGAGAAAATTGCTCTAGATTTACATGGAACGACTGAAGTACAGGTAGGTGATAATATGATTAATTTTCAACGCCCTTGGAAGCGATACACCATGTATGAAGCGATTGAGCATTTCACAGGAATAGATGTTTCTAGCATGAATGAAAATGAAATGGCTGAGACTGCTAAAAAACTAGGAGTAGAAGTCGATTCGTCAATGGGTAGAGGAAAGTTGATAGACGAAATTTTTGGCGAAAAATGCGAAGATTCTTTGATACAGCCCACATTTATCACAGATTATCCAGTAGAAATGTCTCCTTTAGCCAAAAAACACCGTGATAAAGAGGGTTTAGTGGAACGATTTGAAGCGATTTGTAATGGGAAAGAAATTTTAAACGCATTTTCTGAACTAAACGATCCCATTGACCAACGTCATCGTTTTGAAGAACAGTTACAATTGGCCAAAAGAGGCGATGAGGATGCTATGATACTTGATGAAGATTTTTTACGATCCATTGAATATGGAATGCCTCCTACCGCCGGATTAGGAATAGGCATCGATAGACTATCAATGATTATGACCAATAGTAATTCCATACAAGATGTTTTGTTCTTTCCACAGATGAAGCCTGAACAAAAACGTTTCGAAGAAGAATAAATGTCAGCACCTCAAAACATAGCGGTTATTGGTGGTGGAAGTTGGGCTACAGCCATTGTAAAAATGTTATCAGAAAATAGAGAGCATATATTGTGGTGGATGAGGAATCCAGATACTATTACTCACATTAAAAAATATGGTAATAACCCAAACTATATTAGCTCAGCCGATTTACATCAAGATAAATTAACGATTAGCGATAATTTAGACGATATTGTTGGTCAAGCTGATTGTTTGATTTTGGCAGTTCCTTCTGCTTTTTTACGCACCATTTTAAAGCAAATGAATGGCTCGTTGAAAGACAAATTTATTGTTTCAGCTGTAAAAGGTATTATTGCTGAAAAGAATAGAATTATTGGAGAGTATTTACACAACAAATTTGGCATTTCTTATGAAAATATTGGGGTATTAACGGGTCCCTGTCATGCTGAAGAAGTGGCTTTAGAAAGGCTATCCTATCTCACCGTTGCCTGCGAGGATATCCAAAAAGCGGAATGGTTTGCTCAACAAATACGATGTCGATATATTAAAGCCAACACTTCAGAAGACATTTTCGGCACAGAGATTGCGGCAGTACTAAAAAATGTAATTGCCATTGCATCTGGCATTTGTCATAGTTTGGGCTATGGTGACAATTTTCAGTCGGTATTGGCATCTAATGCTATTCGTGAAATTAAGCGTTTTGTTGACGCCGTGCACCCTATCAAAAGAGACATCAAGGAGTCGGCTTATTTGGGGGATTTATTAGTGACCATGTACTCCCAGTTTAGCCGTAACAGAACGTTTGGCAATATGATAGGTAAGGGCTACTCTGTTAAATCAGCTCAACTGGAAATGAAAATGGTTGCTGAGGGGTTTTATGCCGTAAAGTGTATAAAGGAAATTAACGACGAGCATCAAATTGAAATGCCCATTACTAAAGCAGTTTACAATATCCTTTATGAACGCATTTCGCCTGTTATCGAAATGCGACTATTGTCCGATCAACTCAACTAGTTGTACAGACAGTCCTGGCAGGCCTCCAAACTTTCAAAGCATCTCTCACTATAACCACTGTAGGCTATTTGTTCACATACATTGCCTTCTGAATCATAAAAACGTCTCTCGAAATAAGTTAGACAGGCCTCGTCGGTTGGC
>JAYYZE010000001.1:0-54983 GCA_036340235.1 Bacteroidota bacterium | reverse complement strand
CATTTCGTTGGAGTGTGTGTAGCCTATAATTTGATCAATATTTTCTTTGTAGATAAGTACTTTTGAAAGCTTTGTTTGGATAAAAATGGCCATAAGCTCTTCAACAGATTTTGAAATTTCTATGGCAATGATATCGGTTCTGGGCAACATACATTCACGAACCTTGACATTTGAAAAATCTAAGGCATTGTGTAAAATTTGAACTTCTAAATCGAGATTTTTTTCTTCTTTATTTTTAATATGTAACTGCAGATATTCTTCCAAGTCTATTTTGCCAAATAAAGGGGAATCTTCTACCAAAGAAATTCCAATAATTTTTAGCCCTCTTTTGGAAAGATATAACGTAATCAATACTATTGGTGTCAATATGTGATAGAAAAAAGTAAGTGGTAATATGCTAATCTTTAGCAGTCTATTAGGATTGAGTCTAAAAAATGCTTTAGGAAAAAATTCTGCACTTACTAAGATTATAAGTGTCGATAATAGGGTTTGGGTAAGTAGTATTGAAAATGGTGATTGTGTATAGATTTCTATTTTTGGCTCAAGAATTTTTGCCATAAAAATACCATAGACTACCAACGAAATGTTGTTGCCTACTAACAAGGTGGCAATTAGTCTTGAGGGAGATTGCATAATTTTTTCAAGTAAATTGGCTTGCAATGAATTAGATTGCTTGTCTAGTTCTAGTTTGAGCTTGTTAGATGAAATGTAAGCGATTTCCATTCCAGAAAAAAAGGCCGAAAACAAGACTGAACATATTATAACATACCAATCGGTCATTTAATTTTCTATTGTAATAGTACCTCGTATTTGTTTGATGGTGTATTTTGAGAAGTCTTCATTGGATACAAGGCCCTTTCCGTAAATCACTTCATTTTTACTAATGATTTTTACAAAATCATCAGTGTAAATTTGTTTTTTTTCTTGATTCCAATTTAGTATTTCACTTTCTAACCTGCTTCCTTCAACATTTCTTAATACCACGCTTTGCTGAGCTTGCATTATGTTATTTTCTTCATCAATTATAGCGTAGTTAGATTGCATTTCGGATTGCTTTTTCCCCTCAAAATTAAAGAATTGTACCTTTAATCCGTTTTTAAACTCGATATAGTTTTTTTCTGAGGCATATCGATTCATCTCGTTAGCATTCAGTATTACCCTAACTTGTGCTGAGTCACTGTAAATAATTTCACAATCTTTGATAGTTTCTAATGGATATACCTCTTCATTTTGAATACTTATTTCTCTTATTTTCTCTAAGTCGTTGGAGCATGCAACTAGAATAAAGGCACTAAAAGTTAAAAGAATTCTAAGACCAAATATGTGAAAAAGATTATCTATGGACTGGTTTATTTTATTCTTACTTTGGTAGTTTCTCCTATCCAACATTCAATTTTGTAGGTGTCCCCTTCTTTATAACCGTTGAAAAAGGCATCTTCATTTGAAGGCAAATACTTGGAATAGGATGCTATTTTTTTATTTGCCAAATCAGCTACTGAACTATCCGTATTTCGAGCCAAAATAAATATGTCTAAAGCTGCTGAATATAACATCGCATTTTCAAAAGTGTTGCCACCACATTGTTCAGTAGAAGCCACATACATTTCGCCGATTAGCATGAGTGGCTTTCCCCATTTGGGATTAATTTGCATAGCCTTGTTAGCATTAGTTCTAGCTGTAGAATACCTCCCAGACTTGAAATAAGCACCAGCCAAACCGTAGTAGGCATTGGCTTTTTCTTGTTCTTGGTCGGTCATTTCAATGGCTTGATTAAAGAATCCAATAGCCTCCTTTGATTTATTTTTTTTCAACGACAGGTTACCCATGTTATAAGCTGATAGAGCCGACGGCTCTGATTGATGTAATTTGGTAGCCGCTTCATAATATATTTGAGCATCTGAACAATCCTTCTTATCAAGGATTTTTACAATGCGTTTGATTAGGCTAATATCATCAGGATTAGATTGGTACTTTTCATCAAACATCTGCACCAAGTTTTCGCAGGAGGCAAAGGGGACAAAAAGTTTCTCAACATTCTCACTGGCCTTTATATAAAATTTTTGACTCTTTGACTCAATACTAGCGTTCTGAGATAAATAATCTGAAACAAGTGAATATACTTCTAATACTTCAGGCTTTGTAAGCGTTTGTGCTTTAAATTTAGCTGTAGCTGCTTTAAAATACGAAAATAAAGGAGTGGCTTTGGATTTTTGACCCAAGGATTCAACCGATTGTTTAAGAATGGTAAAGGCCTGCTCAAAATCACCAAAAGAATATTTAATCATATCAGACCCTTTTAATCCCAAGACATAGCTCTCCTTACCAAAGTGAATAATACGCTGATCGTAAATTGTCATAAGGGTATCTAAGTAGGCTTTTTGTATGTCGGAATCACCCTTGTTTTTTTTGATTAGGTAATTATAAATCTTTGCACCGTCAATGTATATGTTTTTGGAAGCTCTAGGACATTCAGCATACGCTTTTCTCCAGGGTTGTATGGCGTCATCGAAATTTTTTTGCTTAACAAATTCTCTATACAATGAAATATTGGTAATACAAGCAATACTATCACTACCAAACTTACTGTCATTGAGTGTGTTGGCATTAATTGTTAAAGAAAGTGACAATAAAAAGATGAATGGCAAAATTATTTTTTTCATATTCTAGTTATATTTTCGTTTAACGAACCAAATGTCGCTAAAGATAAATCCTATTTTAAAGCGTACAAAAGACTCGCGTATTAAATCATTGTTAAGTGTTCCCAACTGGCCTATTTCAGTAGAAAGATTGAGCAGCGAACCACTTTTTTTAAGTGGTAGTCCAAACCCAAGTGTGATTGATTTTTCGCTAAGCTGTTCATTTTTTACGTTTAAATAGGTATTTGACGTATTTACTCCTAAACGATACCTGATCATTTTATAGTATTTATTGATAGATTTTTTATCAGGAACATATTCCATTCCTAAGGACAAAAAAGTGCTATTGTTTAGGCTGTCAGACTCTCCAAACAAACGATATTCACTCCAGTTTTGAGTCTTAAAATCGGCTAAGATCTTCCACTTATCATTAGCAAACTTTGCACCAATTCCAAGAGAAGAAGGCAATTTCAGATACCCTTCATTTAAGAGATTAAAACTGACGGTATCCTCTACATATTCAATGGCTGAATTCAATCGGTATGTTTCAACAAGATTAGTTCGTTTGCCGCCAATCTTACCACCATTATCAAAGGTCATTGCCAAGACCGATTGCCAAGAACCCAGCTCGTATTTATACTGCATTCCAAAATCAAAATATAGCCCTCTTAAGCTAATATCATCATTAAATCGCGTATTTAGTTTACTGAGGTCAGAGAAGACAACTTTGCGAGTACTATTGAGGTTTCCAAAAAGAAAATTCATGTTGTAACCTACGGAAAGCTGTGGCAATATGGCAAAGGAATTACCAAAATACAGACGCGTTAGACCACCATTGCCTTCAAAAAAAAGATCGGCTTGGTGATCGTTATTCCTGTCTGAGAATGAGTATGATATATCTGAATATGGTAACAAACCCAAACTAGCGCCTATTTTTTTGTGTATTGGAAAACTAAACAATAAATAGTTAAAGTTGGTGGCATTGACTACTTGATTTTGGGTATTGGTTTGCAAAAGTTTGGTAATATGTTCACCGCCAGTCTGCATAGTGAAACGTTGCTGGAATACAGACGAATAAGAGGCTGGATTACTAATGTTTATTGAAAGTGGGTCGTCATCAGCAATACTTACCCCTCCCATAGCCGCCTGTGTGGCAGTAGTAAACTCATTCAATTCGCCAATTCCAAAGCGTGAGTAGGGCGAATTGGACTCATTTTGAGAAAACAATGGCGTTGAAAGAATTAAAAGAATAAGTGTCTTAAGAACCAGTTTCATTATAATCTAAAATTTTATTCAGTCCAATCATTAACAAATCGGGGCATGCAAATATGGTATTTTTTAGCGCCTTATCAAAAAAAGGCGCATCGCCACCTGTCACAATAATTTTTAGTGATGGAAACATACTTCTATAACGTTGTATTTTTCCTTCTATTTCAGAAAGTAGGCCATTTATTACCCCGGAGTAAATGCATTGATTGGTGGACTGACCAATAAGATCAGGAAATGACGACACCATTTCTAACAAGGGGAGTTGTGAGGTAAACTGATTAAGCGCTTGAAATCTCATTCGTAATCCTGGCGATATAGCACCCCCCATATATTCATTTTGTTTATTTACAACATCATAGGTTAGACACGTCCCCATATCGATTATAAGTAGAAATTGGTTAGAAAAGAGGGTGTTAGCACCAACGCACAGCGCCAATCGATCATTACCCAAGTTGGCGGGTTGTTTATAGCAAATGGCTAGTGGAATGGAGGTTAGATTGCTGAGAAAAATATCATTAGAATTAAGAAGCGGCATTAAATGGCTTTCTTTTTTTACTGTGGATAATATTATTCGACTGGTCTGTTTTGCCATGCTTTGGAGAGCTTCAAAAGAGGGGTCTATTTGCTTTTCAACTAGTATGTCACCACTAAAAATAGCTACTTTTAATCTAGTATTACCTTGGTCTATGATGAGCTTATTCATCGTGGGTCAAATTTAATAAAAGCGATTGCATGGAAAAAGTATTTTTCACAATAGATTTTTTTTTACATTTGCATCCTCCTAATGGTGCTATAGCTCAGTTGGTAGAGCAAAGGACTGAAAATCCTTGTGTCCCCGGTTCGATTCCTGGTAGCACCACCCTCAGCGGCAAGTTTTTTTGAACTTGCCGCTTTTTGGTTTAATTATGTCTGTTTTAATTGAAGTTTATCGCTTTTTTTGATTTTCGAAAGCCATCAATTTCAAATCTGATTTCATCATGTCTTCTACTAATTCTTCCAATTGAAAGCTTGGCTCCCAACCTAATTGTTCCTTAACTTTTGAGGAATCGCCAATTAGTAAATCTACTTCCGTGGGTCTAAAATAACGTGGGTCGATGGATAACACCTCTTTACCTATTGGTATAGGATAATGATCATTTGTTGCGGATTTCACTAAAGCCACTTCGTTTATTCCATGTCCTCTAAACTCCAACTCTATACCAATGTGATTAAATGCCATTTTCACAAAATCTCTGATAGATGTTGTTTTTCCTGTAGCGATCACCCAGTCATCTGCTTTTTCTGCTTGTAAAATCAGCCACATGGCACGAACGTAATCTTTAGCGTGACCCCAATCTCGTTGAGCGTCCAAATTGCCTAAGTATAATTTATCTTGTAAGCCAAAAGCTATTTTGGAAACAGCACGAGTAATTTTTCTAGTTACAAATGTTTCTCCTCTTATTGGACTTTCGTGATTAAAGAGGATACCATTAGCGGTAAACATACCATATGCTTCTCTGTAATTAATGGCTATCCAGTATGCGTAAAGTTTGGCAATACCGTAAGGAGATCGTGGATAAAAAGGAGTCGTTTCACTTTGAGGAACTTCTTGCACTTTACCAAACATTTCTGAAGTGGAAGCTTGATAGATTCGCGTGGTTTTCTCTAATCCCAGTAGGCGAACTGCTTCGAGCAATCTAAGAGCTCCTATTGCATCTACATCGGCAACATATTCTGGCAGCTCAAAAGAGACATTCACATGGCTCATAGCCGCCAGATTATAAATTTCGTCAGGCTGTACTTTTTTAATAATACGTATTAAGTTAGTACTATCGGTCATATCCCCGTGGTGCAAAAAAAATCGCTGATTGTTGACTTGAGGGGCTTCATACAAGTGGTCAATGCGGCTTGTATTAATTACGGAGGCCCTACGTTTCAGACCATGAACAGTGTAACCTTTTTCAAGTAAGAATTCGCTAAGATAAGCACCGTCTTGACCAGTAACACCTGTGATAAAAGCTGTTTTACTCATAATCGTTTAATTTACCAGAAACCATTCATTTATTAATTTTGTGCGGTTGTAAACCATTTCAGTTTTCGTTGTCCAATCTATTACGTTAAATCCGGCCTCATTACATATGGCATGTCCAGCAGCGGTATCCCATTCCATGGTTGGTGCAAATCTCGGGTAACAGTCGGCTGTTCCTTCGGCAACCATACATAATTTTAGAGAGCTTCCTTTTGAAATCAATTCAACGGCTCCGTGTTGGCTTTTCATTTGATCAATAAAGGCCTCCGTTTCATCAGACAAGTGTGATCTACTTGCTACGATAGTGAAATGTTGATGGTGTTTGGCCAATGGTAATTTTTGGCTTTTTGTGAGCAATTCATCTAAAGACAATGACTCTCCCGAATCAATCATAACTCTATATGCTCCCATTCCTTGTAAAGAAAAATACAGCGCCTGTATAACTGGTGCGTAAATCACTCCTAGAATCGGTTTTTGATTATCGACAAGCGCAATATTAACAGTAAATTCGCCATTGCGTTTGATAAATTCTTTGGTGCCATCAATAGGATCAACAATCCAAAGCTGACTCCATGATTGCCGTTGTTCGTAAGGGATGTGTTTTCCTTCTTCGGAAAGCAATGGTATTTGAGTATCTTTCAAATAATACTCAATAATAGTGTGAGAAGCCATATCGGCTTTAGTTAAAGGAGAATCGTCGGATTTCAACTGAATTTCAAAATCGTCAGATTGATAGATATCCATTATTTTATTACCTGCCTGTAAAGCCGCTTTTATCGCCAATTCTAAGAGATCTTTTTTCATTGAATAATCATTGCTGCTCCAATGGTTTCATTGGTTTGTTCATCTATTATGATCAAACTACCTGTTTGCCTATTTTTTTTATAAACATCATAAAACAAAGGTTTGGAACTTCTAATAGATATTCTAGCGATATCATTCATTTCCAAACTATCAATTTGTTCTATTCTGTGTAATGTGTTAATATCTATTTTATATTTTATGTCGGTAATCATTGCTAAACATTCTTTAGTAGTGTGTTTGATAATTACCTTTGATCGGTTAATTAATGGACGTTGACTCATCCAAGTAACCAAAACCTCTAAATCTTGTCCTACTACGGGTACATTGTTTTCTCTAACAATCATATCACCTCTACTAATGTCAATTTCATCATTTAGAGTCATAGTTACAGACATAGGCGTAAAAGCCTCATTGATAGTTTCTGAGTTTAACTCAATGGTTCTAATGCTTGTAGTAAATCCAGATGGTAGTATCTTAACCGTATCTCCTGGCTTGAACACCCCTCCATCAATCCTTCCGGCAAAACCCCTGTAATCTTGATGCTCGTGGGTGTGTGGGCGAATAACTGTTTGAATAGGAAAACGACAATCGACATGATTGTAATCACTTGAAATATGAACATGTTCTAGGTGATACATTAGTGTACTTCCCTGAAACCATGGCATATTTTTGGAACGATTTACAACGTTATCGCCATTGAGCGCTGATATGGGAATAAACTGTATGTCTTTAATATCTAGCTTAGAAGAAAATGCCTTAAAATCTTGCACAATTTTTTCATAAACGGAATGATCATAGTCGACTAAATCCATTTTATTAACACAAACTATGGCATGTGGTATCCTTAGAAGAGAAGCAATAAAAGCATGTCTGTGTGTTTGTTCAAGCATACCTTTTCTGGCATCAATAAGTATAATTGCTAAATTGGCAGTTGATGCACCAGTAACCATATTTCTAGTGTATTGTATATGTCCAGGAGTATCCGCTATGATAAATTTTCGTTTGGGAGTGGCAAAATATCTATAAGCTACGTCTATGGTTATCCCTTGCTCTCTCTCAGATTTTAACCCATCGGTGATGAGAGAAAGATCAACGTAATCCATGCCTTTATTTTTACTGGACTGTTCAACTGCCTCAAGTTGGTCTTGGAAAATAGACTTACTGTCATACAATAAGCGCCCTATCAAAGTGCTTTTTCCGTCATCCACGCTTCCGGCAGTTGTGAATCTTAGTAATTCGATGTGTTTATTTTGCATACTTAAAAATATCCTTGTTTTTTTCTATCTTCCATTGCAGTTTCTGCGCGTTTATCATCAGCCCTACCACCCCGTTCAGTTGTTCGAGTAGCAGCTATTTCTTCTATCACTTTTTCTAAAGTATGGGCTGTGGATTCTACTGCTCCAGTTATTGGCATATCGCCACAAGTTCTAAATCGAATAGTCATTTCTTTGATTTGTTCATTTTCCTTTAAAGTAATGTACTTGGAGTTTGCTAAAATAACTCCGTCACGTACGATACACGCTCTTTGATGTGAAAAATAAAGACTGGGTAGCGCTATGTTTTCTAATTTAATATATTCCCAAACGTCCATTTCAGTCCAATTTGAAATTGGGAATATTCTAAAGTGTTCGCCATAATTTTTTCTGCCATTAAATAAATTCCATAGTTCTGGGCGTTGGTTCTTTGGATCCCACTGTCCAAATTCGTCCCGATGCGAAAAAAACCGTTCTTTGGCTCTGGCTTTTTCTTCGTCACGTCTAGCCCCACCCATAGCAGCATCTATTTTGTACTTTTCTAAAGTATCTAACAGCGTTACAATTTGCAAAGAATTTCTGGAAGCATTAGCACCTGTTTCTTCCTTTACAAGACCTTTATCAATAGCATCTTGAACTAGTCCAACAATGAGAGTAACTCCCAATTCATCGACCAGTTGGTCTCTAAACTCTATAGTTTCAGGAAAATTGTGCCCTGTGTCAATATGAACTAGAGGGAATGGGATATTGGAGGGATAAAATGCTTTTTTCGCCAAGTGGGTCATCACAATAGAATCTTTACCTCCAGAAAATAAAAGAGCAGGTGATTCAAATTGGGCTGCAATTTCTCTAATAACAAAAATAGCCTCTGATTCTAGCTCTCGTAAATGATTAATGGCATAATTACCCATGTATTTTTTGTATTATTTGGTTATAGATTAACGTCACTGAATCGTTAACACTTTGTATTTCGGTATCAATTTCAATGTCAGCATTAGAGGGTGCTTCATAAGGAGAATTTAGACCAGTCATATTAGGTATTTCTCCCTTCAGAGCTTTTTGATAAAGGCCTTTAACGTCTCTTCTTTGACACTCTTGTAAACTTGTTTTTATATAAACCTCAAAATAGCTGTCTGCACCAACTGTCTGCCTTACCAACTGTCTATCAATGCTAAATGGAGATATAAAACTTGCTAAAGTGACAATGCCTGCTTCCAAAAATAATTTTGACACTTCTGCAATTCTACGAATATTTTCAGTTCTATCTGTGTTAGAAAATGATAAATCGTTATTGATACCATGTCGTATATTATCACCATCCAAGGTGTACGTTGAAATATTTTTTTGATGTAGTTTGGTCTCAAGAGCATTAGCAAGTGTCGATTTACCAGAACCAGATAGTCCGGTAAACCAAACAAGGAGGGATTTATGTTGGTGTAGCTTTTCCCTTTCAAATTTAGAAATTGCAAATTGATGCTTAAGTAGGTTTTTTTTCATGTTTTAGTGTATATTCCTTGAATTAAGTCCGTAATTAATCTTGTACCATATTTTTTCATGAATATAATATAAAATCATTTTGGTTATGACTTCAGCGGTTCCTATTTTGAGGCCCACATAAGGGTTTCCAGAAATTAACCAAGCTAAAAAAATAGTATCTAATGTTCCGACGGCACGCCAGCTAAATGTCTTTAAAATATGGCGTTTGTTGGTAGCTGAAATATTAGACCTGAACCAAATGCGCTCGTGGAGGTAATAAAATATCATTTTAGTAATCATTTCCAAAACACTAATTTTAGCACCAACGAACAAGTTACCTGAAATAAACCATGCTAGTAACAAGGTGTCAATTGTTCCTACAATGCGCCAACTAATGGTCTTAGCTAAGTGTCTTTTACTAATTTTCAAAACTGACCTCTTTTAGATTATTTGAATTCTGTAAAAACCACTGATAGGTGTCTTTTACTCCTTTTTCAAGGGAGTAAGTAGGCGTCCAACCGAGTTGACGAATTCGTGTACTATCCATAAGCTTACGTGGCGTGCCATTTGGTTTGCTTGTATCCCAACGTATTTTACCACGATGCCCAACCACTTTTTGAACAACTTTTGCCAATTCTTTTATTGAAATTTCTGTTCCAGAACCCACATTATATATGTGATGAGATAAATTAGTTTTTAATGCAAAAACGACTGCTTTTGCCAAATCATCAACATGCAAAAATTCACGTAGTGGCGAACCATCTCCCCAAAGTGTTACATCCGCGTGTTGATCTAATTTTGCCTTATGAAATTTGCTTATCATTGCTGGAAGAACATGTGATGATTTCAAGTCAAAATTGTCCTTTTGACCATATAAATTGGTAGGCATCATACTCACAAATTCTTTGTTAAACTCTTGTCTAATAGCTTGACACAATTTGACTCCAGTTATTTTAGCAATAGCATACCATTGATTGGTCGGCTCTAATGGCCCATTTAGCAATTCATCTTCTTTGATTGGCTGAGGCGATTTCTTTGGGTATATACATGAACTACCAAGAAAGATGAACTTGGAAACATTATATTTATGAGCCGCATTTATAAGGTTATTTTGAATTTGCAAATTATCCATCAAAAAAGGATAGGGGTAGCTATTATTGGCCAATATGCCGCCTACTTTTGCTGCTGCGTCTATGATTACATCAGGTTGGTACTGCTTTATAAAATCATCGACTGCTTTTTGATTTCTTAAGTCTAGCTGGTCAGAGGATTTACCAACAAGGTTTTGATATCCCTGCTTTTTTAAAAGACGCCAACATGCCGATCCCACCATTCCGTTATGGCCAGCTATATAAATTTTAATTGAGGAACTATTGACCATTTTTTATCTTCCTATGGAATAAACATCAAAGCCAATATCTTCAAGTCTTTGCTTATCTAAAAGATTTCTTCCATCGAATAGATTGGCAGGTTTTACAGATTGATTGTAAATTTCTTGCCAATCGTAATCTTTGAACTCATCCCATTCTGTAATAATAGCTATAGCATGAGCGTCTTTGCAAGCATGGTAAGGGTCATTATGGCAGATTAACGAATCCTCATTGCTTTGTGAAGATCGTGAGTGTAGACTATCCAAATCCGTTAGCATCTGTTGCTTGGTGACTTTTGGGTCAAAAACACTTATTTGAGCACCATTTTCAATTAAAATATCAGCTACGTCAATCGCCGCTGATTCACGCGTATCGTTGGTGTTCTTTTTGAATGCCCATCCAAGAAGGGTAATCTTTTTACCTGAAACAGTCTTGAATAATGAGTCAATAATATGTTTGGCAAAGCGCTCTTTTTGATAGTCATTGATTTTAATTACTTGAGTCCAGTATTCTGCCACTTCAATTAACCCTAAAGAGTGTGCAATATATGCCAAATTTAGAATGTCTTTTTTGAAACAACTACCACCAAAACCCACTGAAGATTTCAAGAACTTTGATCCTATTCTTGTGTCCATTCCAATAGCTGTTGCCACCTCTTGCACATCGGCACCTGTGGCCTCACATAGTGCTGATATACTGTTAATTGAGCTAATTCGCTGAGCTAGAAATGCATTTGCCACAAGTTTGGATAATTCTGATGACCATACGTTGGTTGTATATATTTTCTCTCTTGGGATCCAATTGGCATAAATGTCAACTAACTGATTGACTGCATGTTGGCCACCTTTACTGCTATCACCACCAATCAATACTCTATCTGACTTAAACAAATCTTCTATGGCTGTACCCTCAGCCAAAAATTCTGGATTGGACAGAACTTCAAAGTGCACACTGTTTCCTACTGATAGTAAAATGGTTTTGATTGCTTCCGCTGTTCTTACTGGTAATGTAGATTTTTCAACGACAATTTTGTCTGTTTTAGCCACCCTTGCTATGTGTCGGGCACACAACTCTACATATTTTAAATCAGCTGCCTGGCCTTTTCCAACTCCGTACGTTTTAGTAGGTGTATTGACCGATATAAAAATCATTTCAGACTCATCAATAGCGGCATCTATGTCTGTGGAGAAAAATAAATTTTTTCCTCTTACCTTTTCTACAATATCTGTAAGACCCGGCTCATAAACAGGTAGATTTTCAAGGTTTTCATCATTCCATGCGTCTATTTTTTCTTGACTGATATCTACCACTGTTACTTTTATATTGGGACATTTGTAAGCAATGACTGCCATTGTAGGACCTCCTACATATCCAGCACCTATGCAACATATTTTCTTAATAGACATTACAAATAGTTTTATGATATTAACCTATTATTAGGTAGGCGAATTTAATAACTTTATCAATTTTAATAATCTCAAAAACCAAACTAGCAATCGCAATACAAAATTACTAAATATAAGAAGAAAAAAACTGATTAATTAAATTTTTATTGTTTATGGCAAGCTTAACAAGAAATGGAATGAGCTTAAAAGTTGTCGCAAATGAAAGAATTAAAATTATGGTAGAAAACAGTAACAACTTATCATTTAAAAATATAATGACTAGATAAGTGTAATTATTCAAACCGAACATATTGAATTGTCAGCAAAAATGTCCTTTTTTGAGAACTTCATGAAACTTAATTGGCTAGCTAGTAAATATATTTCAAATAAGATTATATTTGTAATTCTGATTACAGCCAAATGCAATTTACAATTATAACGGCCACTTACAATAGTGTTTTATGCATAGAACAGTGTTTGCTTTCAATATTGGGCCAGAGCATCAAAAACATTGAAATTATAGTAGTAGATGGCTTATCCACCGATGGTACATTAGACAAGATAAATACACTTGCTAATACGCATGCAAATATTAAGTTAATTTCAGAGAAAGATAACGGAATATACGATGCGTTGAATAAAGGGTTAAGTGTAGCCAGTGGTGATATAATTGGCTTTGTTCATTCTGATGATATGTTAGTTGACCATAATATATTAGAGAAAATTCTGAATTGTTTTAAGGCGAATAAAATAGATGGAGTATATGGCGATTTACACTATGTCAAAAGGCAAGATACAAACCAAATAGTACGATATTGGCGAAGTTGTCCCTTTAAACAGTCATTGCTCTGTAAGGGTTGGACACCTCCCCACCCAACGTTATACTTAAAAAAGTCTGTCTATCTCAAACATGGCCAATTCAATTTATGTTATAAAATTTCTTCTGACTATGATTTTATGACAAGGATAATGAAAGACAAACAACTAAAGTTTTGGTATTTACCACAAGTAATAACCAAAATGAGAGTTGGTGGCGCTAGCAATAAAAATCTCAAAAATATTTTGATTAAAAGCTATGAAGACTATAAAATAATTCAAAAAAACAACATAGGAAATGTGTTGACCTTATTGAGAAAGAACACCTCAAAAATAAGTCAATTTTTTTAGCTACCATTTTTTTAGTAAAAATTACTAAAAAACAAATTTTAGTACAAGGCCAACATGTACTGCTAGTGTCTGAGATGGACTAAGCAGACTAAGCTCTCTTGTAAACAAATTGTAGTGAACGTTTTTCCTTTTGTGAAAATAATTAAATTGAAATCCATTTTTTTCCAATCCTCCAAAATGATAACCCAAAACAAACTCGTTCTTTTTGATGTTCTTATGAAAATCTAATGAAAATCTAGGGGTCGAAAACACATTAAATATGTGAAAAGCTGAAGCTGTTATTCCATCAAAATATTTGTTATTTGTTGGTTTAGTGAAAGTCGCTGAAAACCGGGTTGGCAATGCCATCGTGTATGCTTTTGCATAGGGGTCGATTAGATTTTCTAATGAGTCTAATTTATCCAGATAATAATCCGTATCAACATTATTAAAATCACTAACTTCAAGTGGAAGTAAAACTTCAGAAGATGAAATATCGAAGTGATTGGTATTTTCTGACCATCGAATGAAGCCTAAATCCTGAATCAATAACGCTAACTCACCATTATAAATACTTTCTCTAAACTCAAAACTCATTGACACCCCATGCCCTAGAGTATTATACAAATTATCTAAATCATTAATTTCAGAAATACTATCCACATAATTTTGCCAATCACCACTTTCTTTGCCTTCAAAGATAAGATCATAAGACAGGTACTCTCCATTTTGACCCGAGTTATAGTTTAATTTAGAAAAATCAGCATAAAGCATTTGATGGCCTGCAATTAAGGAAATTCCTGCCCAAAATTTATCATCAAACTGGTAACCAAACTCAATGTCAGAATAGTGTATCAACTGTGCCTCTAAAGGCAATAGATTAAAACTTTCACCTAGCGAATTGGTGTTCCCGTAGAGTGCCAGTCGAACAAGGTCCTTATCAAAAAGACCATAGCCAAAAATGTGATTTCCAAAAGCAACACTAAATCGGTTTGAAGAAAATTTGATAACGTTACTAACATCTAAGAGAAATCCATTTACAGAATCCAATTCTGCTAGTAGATTTTGCTTTTGATTATTGTCTATGTAATCCATGGAATTAAGCAGAGTTTGAGCATCCCATGCGCTATTAAAAACACCCATATCCGTTTTAAATTCTAGCGTAGTTTGGGCTAAACTTAGAAAAGGTAAAAAAACAACAAAAAAGAGAACTATTTTCCGCATGAATAGATGTAAAAACAAGAATATCGCTATTCGATTAATGTTTCGCTAAATAACTTTTCAAAATTTCTAATTATGGATAGTCAAAAAGGTGATTTTTAAAATTTCCAATTATGGTGAGTTCAATTGTATTATTACTATATAACTTGACAAATTCAGCGTTTTCTGGTGTATTTATCGTGATTTCCAATGCTATTTTCTTGGTTCTGTTTAGAATTACATTCAAATTTTCAAACGGATATTCTAAAACGCTTTGTGTTGGTCGAATGGTTTCTCCAACGGAATTGAGATCACTGGCCAAAACTCTATCAGTACTTGTAAGCTCCTGTAATACTAAATTACCTCTATTTAGTAACTGTAGCTTGATGTCTGCCTCAAAAGGAAAACTATTTTCAACCACAACACTAAATGATCCGTCAATTGCTTTCTCGGGAACTGATAAACTAACTTCGGCAGTGTCTTGCAAAAGTAAATCGCTGACGTTAAATGACACAGGTATCTCTACTAGTAATTCTGAATGTACGCCATAATTGGTGTAGAAAAAACCATCGTTTTGAAAAGGATTTTGAGCATTTAAAATCAATTCTAAATCAAATGCCAGTTGGTTGGGCTTGCTTTCAATAATTTTATCAATATTGGAGTTAGTTTCATCAAAAACTATCTCTGTACTACTTGCAATAATTGGCATTTTGGGATTTGAGCTCTCTTGAGCGGGGACTATATCAAATGGTTCACTCAACAGAGAACTATTAAGCTCAATTGATGAAGATTCGCTAAAACTTTCAAAGCGCTGAACTTTAAGTTCAGCACTAGCGCCAACATAATTTTCAGTAATTAGTTTAACATCAACAAATTCAAAGTCCAAATCCCCATTAAAAGTACTAAGATTCAAAAAGTCGACTTCTTGACTCTCAACAATGGTATCCTGCCCTAGAAAACCCCAAGCTACAGACGGTGTCATGTTATCCACCGTTATTGTGGTCGAAACCTCATCTAAAATATCAACTTGTATGGGAACATTAGTGGAATCAACCCATACCTTTGTTTGAACAATTAATTGATTGCTTTGAAATCCATCTAGACCGCCTAAGTCGAGTTCGTAGCCAACCAGTGAAATCAACTCGTCAAAATCATCAGAAGCCGGAATTTCTCTGAGAATTTGTAATGGAACACCATCAACAGATGCTCCTGGCACTGAAATTTCTAAATGAATACTAGTGTTAATATTGTTTGAAATAGACATGGAAAGTTCACCATCTTCCAGAAGCATTCTATTTAAAGAAGCATGTCCAAAATCGAAATCAATTATTGAATCTTTGTTGACTAACTCTTTATAAGGAACTTCAACGATGGCATTTTGAATTTCTATGTCTTTTATAAGTATTGAAACCTCAAATTCTGCAAAATAATCAACAGTAAAATCCGTTTGGACAGCTGGTAAATCCGCATTAAGAATAACAACCTCAATAGAAGAGGATAGTTTTTTTCCCTGCATATTAATTTCTTCAGTAATGGATTGATTGGGTAAGATTTCATCGACAGATATACTCTCCACAATAGAGCTTTGACCAAGTGAATTGGTACTTTTGAGTAATAAAGATAGGTTGGTTAACGTAAACGGAAATCCGTTGAAGATGTTAATTTCAACCATACCATTGGCAAACAAAATTTCTTGAAAACTAGAGGACGCATCGTAATCAAGTTGAACTCCGTCAATAAAAGAGTTAGTGGACTGATTGAATGGAGGTGTACCAGCTGGCACAAAGGTGCCATCCGCAAAAATATTTCCCACCACGTCCTCAAAAGTTAAGGACTCATGCAACGAAACGTCGTTGATATCAACATTTCCTAAATTGTCAGTACGTTGGATAGAAACAGAGGCAGGTTCAATTAAATCATTAAAATTATAATCAACTAGGTCTTGTTGGTAAACAAATACAAGGCTTTTATCACCCAAGGTATCTAAAGACATGATAGTGTCCCCAAGAAATTCATCAAAACCAAAACTAGAGGTAGCCAGAGGCACGCTACCACTGACGTGCCAGTTGGGTCTATCAATATCTTCTTTGAAGTCACATGAAGAAACAAAAAGCAACCAAAAAAGTGCCTGGACTCTAATTAAGGTTTTCATAATTATTCTGTAAATGTAAGAAATTTTAATGTAACTTATTTTTAATGTTATATCAGCAAACAAACCAAGTTGGCAAGTAGATTTATGAATTGTGAATTTTAAAAATAAAGAATTGTCAATATTGATTATCTGCCATTTTTTCAGCTAATCTTTCTGTTTAAAACCCTTTTTGTCAGCAAAGCGTTTATGGCATACATATTGTACATTGCTAAGAGAAAAACAATGGCAAAAAAAGGCAACATAAACGTCCAAACTGAAAATATATTTCCGATAATTAAGCAATTTCTATATTCAGATCACGAGATTTTTTTACGAGAATTAGTGTCCAACGCTGTTGACGCTACTCAAAAAGTCAAGACACTAAAGTCCGTTGGCGAATTAAATGCCAATTTAGATAAACTAAGAGTAGAAGTTATAATTGATCAAAAGAAAGGCACACTTACAATCAGAGATAATGGAATTGGCATGACCGAAGAAGAGGTTGATAAATACATTAACCAAATCGCATTTTCTGGTGCTGAAGAATTTGTCAACAAGTACAAAGACGTGGATTCGAAAAACTCGATTATTGGGCATTTTGGTCTCGGCTTCTATTCTTCCTTTATGGTATCTAAAGAGGTAGAAATAATTACCAAAAGTCAAAAACCCAATAGCAAGGCTGTGAAATGGGTTTGCGACGGATCGCCAAATTATTCCATCGAGGACACTACAAAAAAAACAAAGGGAACAGACGTTATACTACATATCGACGACGACTCTAAAGAGTTTTTAAACGAACAAAGAATCAGCGGGATACTAAATAAATACTGCAAATTTTTGCCGGTTGAAGTGAAATTTGGTAAGAGGAAAGTTTTTGTAGATGATCCAAAAGGCACTAAAGATGAAAATGGAAAAACAAAACAAGTAGAAAAAGAAGTTGATAACATTGTCAATAATACTACACCTACTTGGACCAAGACTCCCCAAGACCTAAGCGAAAAAGACTATTCAGCCTTCTACAAAGAGCTTTACCCCAGCGAATTTAACGATCCAATTTTTAACATTCATCTAAATGTAGATTACCCCTTTAATCTAACTGGAATTTTATATTTTCCAAAACTCAAAAACAATCTCGAAGTACAGAAAAACAAGATAAACCTTTACAGCAATCAAGTTTTTATAACTGATAATGTAGAAAATATAGTGCCAGAATTCTTAACACTTCTACACGGTGTGATAGACTCTCCCGATATTCCATTAAATGTTTCTCGTTCGTATCTTCAAGCCGATAGTAATGTCAAAAAGATATCAAAATACATTACTAAAAAGGTGGGCGATAAACTTCATAGCATGTTTAAAAACGACAGTAAGGATTTTGAACAAAAATGGGATGACATCAAAGTATTTATTGAATACGGAATGCTAACTGAGGACAAATTTTTTGAAAAGGCAAAAGAGTTTTTTCTTTTCAAGAATACTAAAGGAGAGTATTTTACAGCTAGTCAGTTAATGGATACATTGAAGGATAATCAAACCAACAAAGACGGAAAAGTGGTCATTCTATACACCAACGACAAAGAAGAGCAACACAGCTTTGTTAAAACCGCCAACGACAAAGATTACATGGTAGTTGAGATGGATGGCCCTTTGGTTAGTCATCTCATATCAAAGCTTGAGTCCGACAATACATCCATTCAATTTGCTAGAGTTGATGCTGACACCATTGAAAAGCTTATACAAAAAGAAGATAGCACACCCTCCTTACTTAGCAAAAAAGAGGAAGAAACATTGAAAAAACTGATTGAAGAGCAGGTAGATACACAAAAATACCACGTACAAATTGAAAGTCTTTCTACTAAGGACTCTCCAATTATTTTAACCCAAAGTGAATTTATGAGACGTATGAAGGAGCAACAACAACTTTCAGGGGGTAATAATATGTTTGGTAATCTACCTGAAAATTACAACCTTGTTGTAAATAGTAACCACAAACTCAGTGGCGAGTTGTTAAATGAAGAAAATCCGGAACAGCAAAAAGAGCTTATCGACCAACTAATGGACTTAGCTTTGCTGTCTCAAGGACAATTAAAAGGCAAAAAACTGACTGACTTTATTCAACGAAGTATCAAACTCATAAAACACTAGTGAAGCGGACACTACTAAGTTAAAGTAAGCTCTCACAACAATCCAAAAAATGGATTTTACTATCTTTGTACAAAGCATATTTGATGTATGAAACATCTGTTTCCTTTGCTCTGGGCTTTTTGTTTCACACTTAGTACACAAGCCCAGATTGTAATCAACGAATACAGCGCTGCCAACTTTGATGGCAGTCAGGACAACTATGGTCAATACGAAGATTGGTTTGAGCTTTACAACAGCAGTGGTGCTACCATTGACCTCAACGGCTATTATCTAAGTGACAAAGAAGATAATTTGACAAAATGGCAATTTAGCTCATCTGTAACAATTGACCCCAACGATTACATTATCGTATATTGCTCTGGAAGGAATGAAATTAATGCAAACAATGTGCACACTAATTACAAACTACACCAAACAAAGGGAAATGAATGGATTATTTTAACTCAACCTGATGGACTAACTATTCAAGATTCCGTATTCGTAAGGCCTTGCCTCACCAACTCATCCAGAGGTAGAGCAGCTGATGGCGAAGCCAACTGGGGAATATTTGTTAATCCTACCCCCAACAGTACCAACATCAACGCATTTGACAACTACTCTAATACGCCCTTGTTTAGTCCAACACCAGGTATTTATGCCGCAGGAATAAATGTGAATATTTCGGCCGATCCCTCAAGCACTATTTACTACACAACTGATGGCAGCCTTCCTGATAACACCGACAACCTTTACACTGGACCAATAGACATTAACACAACCACAGTACTAAAAGCCGTTGCCTACAGTAACGACCCAAACATACTTCCCAGTTTCATGCAATACGGAACCTATTTTGTTGGGGTTTCACATTCTTTGAGAATATTGTCTGTTTCAGGAAGAGAGTCAAACGACAACAACAATCCGGAGCTATACGAGCTGATAGCTGGCGGACAACAAATTGAACCCAGAGGAACCTTTGAACTTTACGAAGCAGACGGAACCCTTATCGACAAAGCAAAAGGTGAATTCAATAAACATGGTAACGATTCTTGGGCTTATATACAAAGAGGCTTTGATTACATCACAAGAGACCAGTATGGATACAATTACGCCATCAAAGGAGACATCTTCAATGATATAGATCGAACTAAATTCCAAAGACTAATAGTTAAGTGCGCGGCTAACGACAACTACCCACTTTCATATGATAGTTCTGGAGCCCATATCAGAGATGCCTATGTTCAATCTTTATCGCAAGTTGCTGAATTAAGACTCGACGAGCGCTCCTACGAACCTTGTGTAATGTATCTCAACGGAGCATACTGGGGAGTCTACGAGCTTAGAGAAAAAGTTGACGACATTGACTTCACGGACTATTATTACGACCAAGACTCTGTTGAGCTTCTAAAAACTTGGGACAGCACATGGGTAGATGTGCTAGTGGACGGTCAAAACCCCGAAGATGTGGAAAACAGCTGGAATAATATCAGAAATTATATTACAACAAACGATATGACTGATCCAGTCAATTACGACTACGTCAAAAGCCAGTTCAATACAGGTAGTTTAATTGATTATTATATCCTAAACTCTTACATAGTCAATGCCGACTGGCTAAATTATAATACTGCATGGTGGCACGGCTTAAAAGAAGATGGCAACAAGAAGAAATGGCGCTACGTTCTATGGGACATGGACAACACATTTGATCACGGATTCAATTACACAGGTTTACCAAACACCGACCCCGATGCAGACCCATGTGACGCAGAAAACTTAGGAAACATTGGGTGGCAAGGTCACATACCTATTTGGAATGCACTCATTCAAAACAACGACTTTTTCGACGACTATATTAATAGATGGTCTAACCTTTCAAACTCATATCTTTCTTGTGAATTCATGATCCAACACCTTGACAGTCTCATCAGCAATATTGAACCCGAAATGCAAGCTCAGATAAATCTTTGGGGCGGTACTTATACAGAATGGACAGAGAATGTACAAGACATGAAGGATTTCATGCAAGAAAGGTGCAATATATTAAATAATGCTATAGTCGATTGCTACGACGTGGAAGGGCCATACAATGTAAACGTAATCATAGAAGGGGTTGGCCAAGTAGAAGTTAATAATTTTTTTGATGTCAACGAACTTAACACACCATTGAATACTTCTTACTTTGGTGGTGTCAATGTAAACTTTGACGTTAGTGGTGGTAACTTTGCAAGTTTTGAAATCTTCAGCAACTCGAATTATACCTACAACCCAACCGACGAGCAATTTGACATTCAGCTCACTAGCGACATTACTATAGTATTTTATTTCACTGCCAACCAAATTACATATATAGTTCAACCCCCTGGTAGTGGCGGAATAAGCATACAAGGTACACCCATTACAAATTTTCCCTACACAGTCGATTATTTTGACTCTTTGAATATATCTCTTTCCGCCAATCCCTACTTGGGTTGGGAGATGAACAACTGGCAAAGTGATAATCACACATTTTCACCTTCTACCACAAACCAAGATGTTGACTTTTTAGCTTTCACTGAGGATACTATTATTTTAAACTTAGATCAGCAAATATTCGATGTTACATTCGTTACCGAGCCCCCAAATGCCAATGTCACGCTATTCATAAACGGACAGCCCTTCACTGATTTTCCACATACCCAAAGTGAGTTATATGCAAGCGATTTGACTTTACAGGTCAATTCAACCTATTGGTGGGATTTTCTTCACTATGAATCTATTAATGGCACTATTCCAAGTCAATCATCCTCACTCATACAAAACATATCAGTAAATAAAGTTGATACTATAATACTGCATTTAAGTCCCGTGGTATTTTACCCCATAACGTTTGACGTATCGCCCCAAAACAAAGGAATAATATCAGTAAATGACTCATTAATAGTTAACGAACAAAGTGTTGCCGAATTTAGAAATGAAAAAATAATTTCGATGACCGCCTCTGCAAATCCAGGATGGGAATTTTCTCATTGGACCGTAACCAACAATTCAATTTCTTCTGAAAAGACATCTCCCTTTACCAATCTAAAAATTGAAAATCAAGGTGAGGTAGTAGCACACTTCAAAGAACTATTTTATGTCTATGTTCCAAACGCCTTTTCTCCTAATAACGGCGACTTAATACACAACACGTTTGACATTTCTATTTATTCTGTAGTCGATTTTGAGTTTTCATTAGAAATATATAATCGATTTGGCGAACCCGTTTTTAGCACTAGTAATCACAAAGAATCATGGGATGGCACCTACAAAAACAAAGAAGTTCCAAGTGGTGTCTATTCTTACATACTCAATGCAAAACCTGTCAACTCAACAAAAGCAGTATTCAAAAGAGGAACCATCACCCTCATAAGATAATTTTCTTAGTTTAAAGTTTTCCTATTTTTACTAATTTTGTAGATCCATGTCTGTAATAGAAATACGTGATATAGCGAGGCATTTTAAGGTTGGAAATGAACTTATCAAAGCCCTAAAATCCATTGATTTGTCTATCAAAAAAAATGAATTTGTAGCCCTTATGGGGCAATCTGGTTCTGGTAAATCAACGCTCATGAACATACTCGGTTGTTTAGACACACCTAATAAAGGCACCTACAAGCTTGCTAATAAAAATGTTAGCAAACTAAATGACAATAGTTTAGCCGAAATTAGAAATCAAGAAATCGGTTTTATTTTTCAAAGCTTCAATTTATTACCCAAATCAAGTGCTTTAGAAAATGTAATGCTACCACTAGTGTACGCTGGCGTCCACCGAACAGACAGAAAACAAAAGGCTTTATTAGCATTAGAAAAAGTGGGGCTTTCTGATAGAGTTCATCATCGACCCAATGAGCTATCTGGAGGACAGCGACAAAGAGTAGCCGTAGCGAGAGCACTTGTCAATAACCCATCCATTATTTTGGCAGACGAACCTACTGGAAACTTAGATAGTGCAACCTCTGAAGACATAATGAAGTTATTTCAAGAGATTCACAGAAATGGTAACACGGTAATAATAGTTACACACGAAAACGACATTGCCGAATACGCTCACAGAATCATCAGACTAAAAGACGGAGAAGTTGAAAGTGACAAATTCAACGCATCTCCAAAACAATAAGTTTTTAATTAATAATGAAAGTTTACACTAAGAAAGGCGATAACGGTAATACTCAACTACTAGGAGGTAAAAAAGTGCCAAAGCACCACAAACGAATTGAAAGCTATGGTACTGTCGATGAACTTAACTCATACGTTGGACTACTAAGAGATCTTATAGAAAATAAAGAAACTGTTAACACATTATTAGACATACAGGATAGGTTGTTTACTATGGGTGCTTTGTTGGCTTACGACGACGAAAAAAATAAAATGAATTTACCGCTTTTAGATGAAGTTGACGTCACTATTTTAGAAGAAAAAATTGATCAAATGAATGACGCGTTACCAACTATGCGTTCATTTATTTTACCTGGAGGCCACTCAACCGTTTCGTTCTGTCACGTTACAAGATGTATATGTAGAAGAGCAGAACGCCTGACAACCCAACTAGATAAAAATGTTATTCAAAGAGAACTCATTTTGAAATACCTAAACCGCCTTTCAGATTATCTTTTCGTACTTGGCAGAGCACTTTCTAATGAATTAAAGGCCACTGAAATACCATGGGTCCCAAAGACCTAAAATAGGTCTTGTTTTTTTCACTAAAAAATTTACATTTGCAAAAAAATAAAGGGATATGTACTGGACTTTAGAATTAGCTTCAAAATTAGAAGACGCTCCTTGGCCAGCCAATAAAGACGAACTAATCGATTTCGCCATCCGATCCGGAGCGCCTATGGAAGTAGTAGAAAATTTGCAGGAATTAGAAGACGACGGTGAGATGTTTGACTCAATAGAAGATATTTGGCCAGACTATCCTGATAAAGACGATTTTTTCTTCAATGAGGACGAATACTAAATCAACCGTCAAAAAGAGCGCCTTTTTTAACCCTTTTTTTTAGCCTTTTTCTAAAAATAAGTAACTTTGCTTGCTTGTTAACTTATCATGATATAATACATGGGACTATTTGATTTTGCCACCAAGATTTTTGGAAATAAATATGATAAAGATTTAAAAGAAATCTCGCCTATAATTGAAAAAATCAATATTCAACATGATCGCATCCAAAACCTAAGCAATGATGAACTAAGAGCCAAAACACTAGACTTCAAATCTCAAATTAAGCATGCTACCGAATCAGTTTCTGAAGAAATAGTCAGTTTAAAAGAAAAAGCCGAAAGTCAAAATATTGACCTACAAGAAAAAGAGTCAATCTATGCCAAAATCGATTCATTAGAAAAAGAATTAGTGGTAAGTACTGAAACTATCTTGGAAGCCATTTTACCAGAGGCATTTGCTGTTGTGAAAGAAACGGCTTACCGATTCTCAAAAGGCTCTATTGAAGTCAGTGCCAACCAAAACGACAAAGATCTTGCTGCCATACATGGAAACATAAAAATAAATGGAGAAAAAGCCATTTATCAAAATAGTTGGTTAGCCGCTGGAAACGAAATCGTTTGGGATATGGTCCACTATGATGTTCAGCTAATTGGCGGTTACGTGCTACACTCGGGAAAAATAGCGGAGATGCAAACTGGTGAAGGCAAGACATTATCCGCCACTCTACCTGTATATCTAAATGCACTTACAGGTAAAGGAGTTCACTTGGTAACAGTTAACGACTATTTAGCCAAAAGAGACTGCGAATGGATGGGGCCATTGTATCAATTTCATGGACTATCTGTAGATTGTATTGATCGTCACTCGCCCAACTCTGAGGACAGAAAAAATGCCTACTTGGCAGACATAACCTACGGCACGAATAATGAATTTGGTTTTGACTACCTAAGAGACAACATGGCAAGAAGGCCACAAGACTTGGTACAGCGACCGCACAACTACGCTATTGTTGATGAGGTTGATTCTGTACTGATTGACGATGCTCGAACACCATTGATAATTTCTGGGCCAACTCCCACAGGTGATAAACACGAATACAATGAACTAAAACATAAAATTAATCAACTTGTAAACGCACAAAAAAAATACCTTAATACCGTTCTTTCGGATGCCAAAAAACTCATTAACGAAGGAGACAACAAAGAAGGGGGATTTAACTTGCTAAGAGCTTATCGTGGGTTGCCAAAAAACAAAGCACTCATTAAGTTTTTGAGTGAAGACGGCATACGTGCTCTGCTCCAAAAAACAGAAAACTACTACATGCAAGACCAAGGCAAAGAAATGCCAAAAGTCGACGAAGAGTTATTTTTTGTAATTGATGAGCAGCACAACTCCATCGAACTAACCGACAAAGGGATTGATTTAATTACTTCTAGCACGGACGATAGCGCCTTTTTTATCATGCCCGATGTAGGTGCTGAAATTGCAGAACTAGAAAAAGGCAATCTGACAGAGAAGGAAATGCTCTCAAAGAAAGAGTCTCTTATGAGAGACTTTTCTGTAAAAAGTGAACGTATTCACTCAGTTAATCAATTATTAAAAGCTTACACTCTTTTTGAAAAAGATGTTGAATACGTTTTGATGGACAACAAAGTAAAAATTGTTGACGAACAAACAGGTAGAATTATGGAAGGGCGACGATATTCCGACGGACTCCATCAAGCCATAGAAGCAAAAGAAAATGTTAAGATAGAAGCCGCAACACAAACATTCGCAACTATTACCCTTCAAAACTACTTCAGGATGTACAATAAATTATCGGGTATGACTGGTACAGCAGAAACCGAGGCTGGAGAATTTTGGGACATCTATGAACTTGATGTAGTCGTCATTCCTACTAATAAACCGATTATTAGAGACGACCGAGAAGATAAAGTATATAAAACATCAAGGGAAAAGTATAATGCCATCATTGAAGAAGTAGTAGAACTTAGTCAACAAGGCAGACCTGTTTTAGTAGGAACCACATCAGTAGAAATTTCAGAATTACTTAGCCGACTGCTAAAAATGCGTCAAATAAAACACAATGTACTTAACGCCAAACTGCACCAGAAAGAAGCCGACATTGTAGCCGAAGCTGGTAAATCTGGTAATGTGACCATAGCTACAAACATGGCAGGTCGTGGTACGGATATCAAATTGTCTAAACAAGTAAAAGAGGCCGGGGGCTTGGCCATTATTGGAACAGAACGTCACGATTCCAGAAGAGTTGACCGTCAGCTAAGAGGTCGTGCCGGACGTCAAGGCGATACGGGATCTTCACAATTTTTTGTGTCATTGGAAGACAACCTAATGCGTCTGTTTGGCTCAGACAGAATTGCTAAAATGATGGATCGAATAGGTATTGAAGAAGGAGAAGTCATCCAACATTCTATGATTACCAAATCCATCCAAAGGGCTCAAAAGAAAGTTGAAGAAAACAATTTTGGAATAAGAAAACGTCTATTAGAATATGATGATGTAATGAATGCCCAGCGTTCTGTTATTTACAAAAAAAGAAAACACGCACTTTTTGGCGAACGCTTGGCCGTCGATATTGATAACATGATCTACGACACATGCGAAAGCATTGTCAACGAACACCATACGACTCAAGACTTCGAGACTTTCAAAGTCGATTTGATTCGAATATTGAGCATAGATAGTCCATTTGACGAAGAAGCATTCAAACAAAAAGGGCAACAAGAAATTACAGAGCAGATTTACGGCTTATGCCTGCAAAACTATAAGCTCAAAAATGAAGCCATAGGCCATTCGACCTATCCAGTCATTAAAGACGTATTTGAAAACCAATCTGCCAAATACGAAAATATTGTTATACCATTCTCTGATGGAATGAAAACGCTTCAAGTAGTCACTAATCTAAAAGAAGCTTATGGGTCTAAAGGTGAAAATATTCCTCTTTCTATCGAAAAAGGAGTATCATTAGCCATAATCGACGCCTCATGGAAGGACAATTTGAGGGAGTTAGACAACCTAAAACAGTCAGTACAAAATGCTACCTATGAGCAAAAAGACCCATTATTAATCTACAAGTTTGAATCCTTCAACCTATTCAAACAAATGATTGAGCAAGTAAATAAAGACATTGTCTCATTTCTGATGAAAGCCAATTTGCCTGATCAAACCTCTGTAAAACAGGAACAAAGCTTTAGTCAAGAAAACTTGCAAACAGGCAGGCAAGATGTGGTTTCCAATCCGGCTAATAGAACAAAAAAACAAAAAGTACAACCAGTCAGGGTGGAACAAAAGGTAGGCAGAAACGAACCGTGTCCTTGCGGAAGTGGAAAGAAATATAAACAATGTCACGGTAAATAACTAAATTATGGTTTTTTTCCAGTTAATATAACCTACGAACGACATGACAAAATAAAGAATACTTAGAGTTGCGTAAATATCTAACCCTTTACTAAAATATAACCAAATAGTAACGCCGTTGAGTACAATCCAATATAACCAAGCCGATAAAACTTTAATCGCTTCAAGATAGGTGGCCAAAAAACTAAAAACTGTGGTGAACGCATCCACAAACGGTTTGTCAGCATCGGAATAATTTTCAAAAAACCAAGCCAAAGATAAAGCTAACATACTACATACAGAAATGAAAATAAAATGATAATACCACTTTAGCTCATTAACAACAATTAATAACGAAGATGAATCAAGACTCTTACGACCCCACAAATGGTACCCATAAAAACCCATGAATACATAGTATGAATATAAGATGGCTTCCGAATACAATCGAGAATGATAAAAGAGATAAATACTTAACAAGGAACCAATTATTCCAAAAATCCAACAAATTATATTCTGTTTTATGAGAAAATACAAATAACACAGAGAAAATACAACCGATAAAAATTCAATCCAAAAAAATATATCCAAAACAAAACAATTTGAAACCAAAGGTAGAATATAAAAATTGACATTTCTAAACTTATGTTCGGATTGACCGATTCCCGTGGGAAAATGCCCTTAAAAAGTTTTTATCTAAATCGGCCCAATATAAAAAATCTTTCAAATAATCATCTTTAGCTTAATTAGTAGAGGCCGAAATACCCATTGCTAATGGTAAGTCGTAGGCCGAAGCTTCTTTTTTGATATCGGCAGGAGCCATATTTATTATGTATTTTTTGCCAGCTATTCTAAATCCGGAATTTTTTAAGGCCACCTCAATTCGATGATGACTTTTTTTAACGGCATTATCGGGTAAAACGGTAAGAAAAAACTTTATTCCATGAGAGGCGTTGACCTATGGTGTTATGGTGGTGGCATCAATGCCATAAACGACTGATCGTACGTTTTTACTAGCATTTAATTAAGCTAGGTTTAATAAAATTGTTAGTCGTAAAATTCGTCTATGCCATCTTCTAGCCAAGATTTAAACAAATCTACCCTACCATAATCTTGATAGTTCGCTGAAACACCCAATTGGTTTTCTTCATGATCAAGCATAACGTAATAGGGCTGAGAATTTGTTTTATACGTTTCGGCTTGCAAAACAGTCCATTTATCCCCCACGGTTCTAACTTTTTTCTTTTTGCCTGCAATAGTGGTTTCGTACTGTTCATCTTCGGGAAGCGGTATACGTTCATCAACATAGAGCGAAATTAATACCACTTCTTCTTTGAGTAATCGCTTGACTTCTGGATCTGACCATACTTTTTCTTCCATTTTTCTGCAATTGACACAGGCCCATCCAGTAAAATCAATCATTACAGGTAATCCCACTTTTCTGGCATGTTCTATTCCCTGATCATATTCATGAAATACCATAATCCCTTGAGGACCTAGGTGCTGGCTTTCGGAGTGAGAATGTTTATCTGACGACGAACTACCTCCTGCGGTGTAGCCAACACCATATGGCGACTCACTATAGTGCATTGGCGGAGGGAATGCATTAATTAATTTTAAGGGTGCTCCCCACATTCCTGGTATCATATAAATAGTAAACACACCGAATAATGTAGCCAAAAATAATCGTCCTACCGAAAGGTATTTGATCTCACTATCATGTGCCAATCTAAAGATACCCAACAAGTACATTGTTAGCAGTCCAAAGATTACAATCCAAATTGCGATGAATAATTCTCTTTCAAGAAGGTGTGTTTGCCATACCAAATCTGCATTTGATAGAAACTTAAAAGCCAGTGCTAATTCCAAAAATCCTAACACAACTTTAACGGAGTTAAGCCAACCTCCTGATTGAGGTAGCGAATTGAGCCAGCCCGGAAAGGCGGCAAAAAGGGCAAATGGTAAGGCAATCGCTAATGAAAACCCTAACATTCCTATTATTGGACCAAGATAACTACCACCAGATGCTGCCTCTACTAACAGTGTTCCTACTATTGGACCGGTACATGAAAAGCTAACTAACGCTAACACTAATGCCATGAAGAAAATACCAATAAAACCACCTTTATCAGATGCCTTATCAGCTTTATTTATCCATGAATGTGGTAGCGTAAGCTCAAAAGCGCCCAAGAACGAAGCTGCAAAAATTATCAACAGTAAAAAGAATGCTATATTGAAATAGGCATTTGTAGCCATACTATTTAGCACTTCTGGACCAAAAGCCGCTGATACACCAACACCCAAGCCAACATAAATCAAAATGATAGAGATACCATATATGACGGCATTAGTAATGCCTTTGGCTTTATTTTTACTTTGTTTGGTAAAGTAGCTTACAGTCATTGGTATCATAGGAAATACACAAGGTGTCAGTAGTGCTGCAAAGCCGCTTAAGAAAGCAATAAAAAAAATACTCCACATGCCTTTATTTGAAGATTCACTTGTGGAATTATCCTCTTGTAAAGATGTCTCATCATTCTGGCTTGGGGCAGTTTGTTCCTCTTGTTTGCTTGACGTGCTATGATCCAAAGAAGTTTGACCCAAAGAAAAAGCAAACTCCACATACTCAGGCGGTAGGCATTGTGATTCATCACAAACCATAAATACTAGTTCACCACTAACGCTAGATCCACTAACAGCTTTAACCTTTTGACTGAAAGTAGCTTCATTTTTAAAATACTTAAGCACCATGTCAAAATTGGGGTCAAACTGTTCCACTGGCTTCTGCTCTTGTGTTTGACCTATAAGCTCGTAGGTCGCCGATTCAAAAAAGGTAAATTCGGTAGGAATTGGGCCATCATCAGCGATGTGCTGCGAGTAAACATACCAACCATCTTCTATAGTAGCTGTGAAATTTAATAAGTACTGATCATTTTCTAAGTGTTGGTGAGAAAACGACCACTCTACGGGGTTGAAAATTTGTGAAAATAAAACTGTTGGTAAAAGAAGTAAACCTAAAAAAATGTTTTTCATTGCTGTTTGTTTATTTGTGTTTGTAAAATTAATAATAATTCAGAAGACTTTTGGCTTCCTATCAAATACTTTAGCCCATCCCTATCTACCAGTTCAATACAATACTTTCCTCTAGTGTAAAACCGAATTTTACCTTTAGAATGTAAATTATATACGGATCGATTGTAGAAAAAATTACTATATTTAATTAAATTTACACTAACAATAGAGGTTAGGTCAATTTTCACTTTCCGAGTTGTCCATAGGCCATCAAGAATGATACTTCCAGCTATTACCCTAGTACGAAAATGAACGATAAACACCAATACGGCAGAAACTACTAGTATAGCGAGTCCTAAAAAGAAAAGAAGATTTCCGGAACCAACGGCTTCTTCAGAATTCTCAGACAAGTAGTAAGAAAGGAAACAAAAAAGTGCCAGTACCATACGGCGCAAAAACGACAATCTATTATTACCTAGGTACTGACTTTCTTCAAAAAAAACTTCATTACTCATCTGCCAAATTTAAAGGTTTGACAATATATACTTTTTCTGTGTCAGGTACAAGTTTGTAATGTTCGTCAATTCTATGTCCTAACACACAAACAATGTCATCTGACGAACACAATACTAACGTGCTTTGCTTTTGTTTTGTTGTTAGCTTTTTGTCAATTAAAAAATCACTAACTTTTTTTCTGCCCCCCATGCCTAGGGGGGTAAACTTATCGCCATTTTGCCATTTTCTAATTTTTAGGGGGAACGTCAGTTTATTAAAATCCAAAGCATGTATACGGCTATCGCTTTCTAGCTGATAGTTTTGCATTAGATAACTGTCGAAAGCAAGCATGTAGGGATACGCCAGTTTTTTGGTATGATTAAAAACTAATGTCTGCTCGTTTTTAAAACTAAAAATTTTAGAAAGATGTAAACCGTCTCTTTCGCTAATCAGCTGATAATCGTTGTTAAATATCTTTTTACCAACCTTGGCGGTCATAAGACTAAAGACGTCTTTCCAAGGAAAAGGACCATAATATTTCAAACACTCATACAGTATTTCTTGCCACTGATATTGCGATCGAACAATAGATTTTGGAAAAACCATGCTTCCATCTTCCAATTTCCAGCAAGATTCAAGGTAGCTTGTTACTAAGCTTTGTCGCTTTTGATATTCTATTTTATTGTTTTCAATTTCTTCAAGAAGTTTTGCCTTCTTTAAGTTAGGAATTACAGTGTGTCGAATATTATTTCGTTGATATTTTAGTGAGTCGTTTGAAGTGTCATATCTAAATGAAATAGCGTTTTTGACAAGGTAGTTTTCTATTTCTTGCGCCTCAAAACAACTCATCGGTCTAATCACTTTGCCGTTCTTTATTGGGATACCCCTTAGCGCACCTAAGCTTGCTTTTCTACTTTTCTTAATTAAAAGTGTTTCAATGTTGTCATCTTTTTGGTGAGCAGTGGCAATTTTTGAATAAGTGTTTTTTTCTGATAGATCATTAAACCACTGATAACGAAGTTCTCTAGCCGCCATTTGTATAGAAATACCCATCTTCTTAGCTTGATTCTTGACATTGAAAGTGGTAGTGAATACTTTCACTCCAAGATCTACTGCTAGTTGTTTAACAAATGACTCATCTAAATCGCTTTCCTCTCCTCTTAGTTTAAAATTACAATGAGCAATATCAAAATGAAAGTCTAATTGGGAAAAAAGATGAGCCATAGCGACACTATCTTTTCCTCCGCTGACAGCCAATAAGATTTTATCTGTGTCAACAATCAGGTTGTGTTTTATGATATATGCTAATAATCGATTACGCATTCAATACTTTTAACATTGCTTTCGCTTTTACTTCACATTCATTATACTCTTGTTCAAGAGTGGTCTTGGCGGTGATGGCACTGCCAACAGCAAAGGATACATACTTTTGTTTGGCATTATACATAATACTTCGAATGACAACATTAAAATCAAAATCTTCATCTGGCGTAACATAGCCTACTGATCCAGAATAAACCCCTCTTTTAAAGACCTCGTTTTCCTCTATTAATTGCATGGCTCTAATTTTGGGCGCCCCCGTCATGCTACCCATTGGAAATAGAGACTTCAAAGCATCAACCCAATGTGTATTGTCTTTTAACTCTGAGGTAATGGTAGATATCATTTGGTGTACCTGTTTAAAAGAGTATACTCCAAATAGCTCTTGAACGTTTACGGATCCTTTTTTGGCTGTTTTTGATAAATCGTTTCTTACCAAGTCAACAATCATCACATTTTCTGATTTTTCTTTTTGACAGCTTGCTAATTCCAGCTTTAATGCTTGATCTTTTGTGGAGTCCAAAGATCGTGGCCGGGTTCCTTTAATGGGTTGAGATATTATTTTTTGACCCTCTTTCTTTGCAAAACGTTCGGGGCTAGCACACATCAAATATTGATCATTATTACGGAAGTACGCAGAAAATGGGGCTTGAGAAAGAGCATATAGATTTTCATACGTTTGTAATGGGCTAATTTTCACGTCTTTAGCGTAATATTCCTGGCAATAATTGACTTCATAAATGTCGCCTCTTGCAATGTTTTGAAATAAAGATTCAAAGGCATGCTGATAATCGACTTTTGATATTCGCTGTTTTATGCCTATTGCAGTAGTAACACTAGTTGCCGGTGTCATTTGCATTATCTCCTTAAACAATTTTTGCATTTCTTTTCTTGGAGTTTCTTTTGGAAAATGAATCTTTATTTCATTATGTTGGATTTGAAACACCCACCTTGGTTGAAAAAAATAAAGTAAGGGAAAACGTAAACAATCGGTGTTTTCAGATTTTAAATCTTCAATTTCATTTTTAAGATCGTAACTTAGATAGCCAAACAGCCAGTCTTTTTCTTGATCAAAGTACTGTTTGAGAGAATGAAAGCAATCAGTATCTACACTTAATTCCGAAATGGCATCAACTCCCAATATCATATCGCAACTCATATACAATCCATTATCTAAGGTGCTTTCACCACTAAAACAAGCTGCCTGATTATATTGTGCAGCCCAATGAAGTAATTTTTTTTTGAATATGGTGATGTCGGCTATGTGATAAGTTGCTGATTGTCTCATAGTACAAATCTAATCATAAATGTAATTTTAAACAGTACTTAACGCTTGTTGGTAGCTCGTTTGACTATGGTAAACAATATGAACATGCTGGCAACAAATGATGATAATCGGCCAATGTAGTCACCGTATCTTACATAAAGGGTTTGTGTATTATTGGTTTTTAGTGTCTGTCGTATAGCTATTTGTTCATCCCACTTTGTGGATTGAATAATATGACCTTTACTATCAATAAATGCTGAAATACCAGTATTGGCTGACCGTGCAATGGCACGTCTATTTTCTATGGCTCGAAGTCTAGCATAATGTAAGTGTTGCTTGTAGCCAGGAGTGTCCTTCCACCATCCGTCGTTAGTGATAATTGTAAAAAGGCTGGCTCCGTTTCTTACGTATTCAGTAGTAAATTGTCCAAAAATCGATTCGTAACAGATAATTGGAGCTAACTGAGCTTTAGGAGACTCAAAGACGACTCTTTCCTGCTGAGTACCCAAACTCCCAGAAATACCGCCAAGGTCAATAGTTAAAAAATCAAACCTATCCAAAACTGAGGAAAAAGGCATAAACTCAACCCCTTGAACTAATTTTGATTTATGATAGATAGAATAATCATCTAAACTTAATTGCAATGCAGAGTTGTAAACAGCATAGTGATCTTGGGAATTTCGAAACTTTCTAGCCCAGGGTTTGTCTTTCTGGTCATCATCTAGTACAGCATACGTTGTGGCACCAATAATAATGTGTAAATTGGGATATTTTACCAACAACTGCCTGAGTAATTTGATTTCAGTTGAATAATCAATATTTTGCTGCCACAAGCCATTGACAATGGCCGTCTCGGGACCTATCAAAAAATCGACACTTGAATCCAATTTGGTTTCTGCCACTTCAATGAAGCGTTTGAGTTGTTCTTCGGAAGTTAATCCATCAAATTTTTCCACATAAGGGTCAACGTTTGGCTGAACGACAACAACTTCAATTTCTTGAACATCACCTCTTTCAGAAATTAAAAAATTAGAAAGAAAGATCGACAGCAAAATAACGTAGGCGAGGGTGTATTTTTTTTTGTTTTTGATGCTGTGAAAAAACACCATATTAAAGAGTAAAATCCATAGGCTACCTCCTAAAACACCCGTGTACTCATACCACTGAACAACTTCTGGAAAGTGAGAAAATACATTACCCAAAGTAAGCCATGGCCACGAAAGATCCCACTGAAAATGAATGTATTCAAAAGATAACCAAAATACCAACAGGGCCCACCACCGTCTTCTATCATTAAAGCTGGACTTAACCACATGGAATAGTACAAATACACCTGTCATCAACAGACTATTTACAATAATAGCGGCTATGGCTCCAAATGCACTAGCATGCCAAATCCAATAGGTTACAAACGCATTCCAACACAAAAACACTAGCATGCAGTAAATAAATATCCATCGTTTTGAAGAGCAGTTATCCACAACAAAAAAAATAGGAATAAAAGCACCAAATATCAAAAAGGGAAACCCAACCGGTGGCCACGAAAGGATTAACAATGCAGATGAAAATAAACAAAGAAGTAAATGACGTATCATCTTTTTGTATTATTGCATTGCAAATATCGTATTTCTTGAGCATTTACAGACACATCCCCAATCTATTTACCTTATCTAATTTAGCATTTGGTCTTTTATCTATTTCACTAGCTTTTAGTGATCATTTAGTACTCGCATCGTATAGTATTGTATTGGCTATTGTTTTGGATTTTTGCGACGGCTTGTTAGCCCGATTGCTTAATGCCAGTTCAGAAGTTGGTAAACAACTGGATAGCTTGGCTGATTTAGTTTCTTTTGGGGTAGCCCCCTCTTTTATCACCTTGCAATTGTTCGTATCCTTTTATGATGACATTCTAATTAGCGACTACATATCTTCTTTAATAAAAGGCGAACACCGCTACATAATCCCTTTCATTGTATTTATCATTCCCCTTTTTTCGGCATTGAGACTTGCTAGGTTCAATAACCAACAAACCATCGGTTCATTTGCTGGCTTACCTACACCAGCCAATGCATTATTTTATGGATCACTGCCACTTATCACGAATTACCAAAGCGATAGTTTTATCACCCAATTTCTTTTAAGAGAAGAAGTGCTGACCACTGCCGTTGTTTTATTTAGCTGGATGATGGTGTCGAATATTGAATTTTTAGCTTTTAAATTTTCAACTTTCAATTGGGACTCTAATAAATCAAAGTATCTCTTTCTGATAGCCAGCTTTGTATTATTATTGATTTTCCATTTTGTAGCTGTACCAATTATTTTACTTTTGTATTTTATTTTTTCGTTAGTTAATACCATCAAAAGATGAAATTTGTTGCTCAAATCGATATCATGCCACTTAAGGCACTATTAGACCCACAAGGAAAAGCCGTTACCTCTAGTATGAAAAATATTGGATTAGGGGATATTTCAAATGTTCGAATAGGAAAACACATACGTTTAGAAGTGGAAGCAGAAGACAGATTTAAAGCTAGTGAAATGGTACAAAAAGCGTGTCAAGATTTGCTTTGTAATCAAATAATGGAAGAGTTCAAATTCGAGCTTACAGAAATGTAATTAGCTTCTCAGCTCAAAGTTTTGACCTAAATATACTTTACGAACTCGCTCGTCGGTAGCCAATTGTTGGGCGGTGCCTGACTTTAGTATTTTCCCTTCAAACAACAAATAGGCTCTGTCGGTAATTGATAGGGTCTCATGAACGTTGTGATCGGTTATTAGTATGCCTATGTTTTTTTCTTTAAGCTTTGAAACAATTTCTTGGATATCTTCAACTGCTATCGGATCAACACCAGCAAATGGTTCGTCTAATAATATGAATTTAGGATTGGTAGCTAGACACCTAGCGATTTCCGTTCGTCGTCGCTCACCCCCCGACAGTAAATCACCCACATTTTTTCTTATGTGCTGTAACCCAAACTCATCCAATAGCGATTCTAACTTTTCCGATTGATCTTTTTTTGAAAGCCTTGTCATTTCCAAAACAGCGAGAATATTGTCCTCTACGCTTAACTTTCTAAATACCGAAGCCTCTTGAGCCAAATAACCGATTCCCATCTGAGCTCGCTTATACATTGGCTCATTTGAGATATTGATATCGTCCAAGAAGACATTTCCTTGGTCGGGTTTTACAAGTCCAACAACCATGTAAAATGAGGTGGTTTTGCCAGCCCCGTTGGGCCCCAAAAGACCAACAATTTCTCCTTGATTAACCTCAATGGATACGTCGTTGACGACCTTTCTGTTGTTGTATTTTTTAACTATTTTTTTTGCTTCTAACTTCATTCTTCGACTTGAAATTTAGCTGAAATTTTTATACTAATCTCGTAGAGTATCATTAGAGGCATAGTCACTATCAATAAACTCATAATATCAGGTGGGGTGATAATGGCTGCCAAAACCATCAACAGCACCAAGGCATGTCTTCGATACTGTTTTAAAAACTGTGGCGTTATTAAACCCAATTTACTTAAAAAGTAGATTAGCATGGGTAATAAAAACACTAAGCCATTGGCCAAACATACGGTTGTTACGGTTGAAATAAATGAGTTTAGATTAATTTGATTGGCGACCTGTGAGCTAACCTGATAATTACCTAGAAACTGAACAGACAGAGGCGCCACCACAAAATAACCAAAAGACACGCCCAAAAGAAAAAGTAACGAAGTGTAAAATACGATCCCTCTCGAGTAGTTTTTTTCCGTAGTCCGGAGCGCTGGCTTTACAAATCGCCAAATTTCCCAAAAAACATATGGAAAAGAAGCAATGATTCCAGCTACCAATGAAACAACTATGTGAGTACTGAATTGCCCCGACATTTTGATGTTCATTAACTCAAATGGGGTTGAACTAATACAAAGAGCCTCGCCAAAGTGTAAACTTTTGGATAACCAACAAAAAAATCTGTAAGTAGGGAAATCAGGGTGTTTTGAAGCTAAGATAATTTTATCGAAAAGAAATTCCGGAAAAATAAACGCCAAAGTAGTTACGACCAGAATAACAAAAACACTTCTGATAAGGTGCCACCTCAACACTTCCAAATGGTCCAAAAATGACTGTTCTTTTTCCTCACCTAATCTCTTCATTAGCTAATACCTTCTTTTAAGATGTCATGAATGTGTACGATACCATAGTAACTTCCGGACTTTAGAACGATGATTTGTGAAATATTATTACTTTCCATTTGAGCTAGGGCACTAGAAGCAAGCTCGGTGTATTCAATTGTTTTGGGAGAATGAGACATTATATCTTTTGCCTTGAGCGAAAACCAATCTGTTGTTTTTTCAAGCATTCTTCTTATATCACCATCGGTAATGACACCTCTCAACGTGTTGTTAGCGATAACAGCAGTAGCTCCCAAACGCTTTTTAGAGATCTCGACAATGACTTCATGCATTGTATCTGTCTCATGAACCATGGGTTTTTCCTTTTCTCTACACAAATCTCCAATTTTTAAGAACAGTTTTTTTCCTAGTGACCCACCAGGATGGTACTTTGCAAAGTCAATATCAGTAAATTGACGAGACTCTAGCAAACATACTGCTAAAGCATCCCCCATGACTAATTGAGCTGTCGTACTAGTTGTTGGCGCTAAATTGTTTGGACAGGCCTCTTTTTCAACCTTAGTTAGTATTGTCCAATCCGAATGACGAGATAAATATGATTTTTCAGTACCACAAAGAGCAATAATAGGATTACCCATATCCTTTAACAAAGGAATAAGTGTTTTTATCTCAGTAGTAGATCCACTCTTAGACAAACAAATGACTATGTCATTGGGTTGAATATTGCCTAAATCACCATGCAAAGCATCGGCAGCATGCATAAATATAGCAGGCTGACCTGTTGAATTGAAAGTAGACACTATTTTTTGTGCAATATTGGCACTTTTACCAACACCCGTTACAATTAACCTTCCTGTTGATTGTAAAATCTCTTTTACTACCACAGCAAATGTTTCGTCCACAAAATTTGTTAAAGACAATATGGAATTACCTTCTAGCAAAATGGTTCGTTTTGCAATATTTTTTATTTCGTTTGAAGTTTTTGACAATATAAATTTGATTTAGTAAAGTAAAATGTATAGTTTTATAGTAGAATACTTTAAGCAAAAGTATCAAATTTAGTTGTAATAATATTATGAGTGTTAAGACATCTTCATTACAAGATGAACTTCAAAAATATTTTGGTTTTAGTCAATTCAAACGACAACAAGAAAAAATAATCCAAAACACGCTCCAAGGGAATGACGCCTTTGTAATAATGCCAACAGGTGGTGGTAAATCTATGTGCTATCAGTTGCCAGCTTTGATTAGCGATGGCTGTGCTATTATCATTTCGCCCCTTATCGCTCTGATGAAAAATCAAGTAGATGCAATCAGAGGATATAATGACAACGATTCCATTGCCCATGTGCTAAATTCATCACTTACCAAAAAAGAAATTGAAAAAGTAAAAGTGGATGTGAGTAGTGGAGCCACCAAATTGCTGTATGTAGCTCCTGAGTCCTTAACCAAAGAAGAGAACACCGATTTTTTAAAATATAAAAAAATCTCTTTTTATGCCATCGACGAAGCACACTGTATTTCTGAATGGGGACATGACTTCAGACCAGAATACAGAAATATCAGAAAAATTGTTGATAACATAGGTCGCGCACCTATTATTGCACTCACTGCCACCGCAACCACCAAAGTTAGGGAAGATATTCAAAAAAACTTAGGCATTATTGACTGCCCAGTTTTCTTCGACTCTTTCAACAGAGACAACTTATATTATGACGTAAGATTAAAGATGAACGTCGAAAAAGAAATCATTAAATATATCAAACAAAATACTGGCAAATCAGGAATAGTGTATTGTTTGAGTCGAAAAAAAGTAGAAGAGATTGCAGAAATTTTACAAGTAAATGGCATCAAAGCACTTCCTTATCATGCTGGTCTAGAAAACAAAACACGTGTAAAGCATCAAGACGCCTTTCTGATGGAAGATGTCGACGTAATAGTAGCTACTATTGCTTTCGGTATGGGTATTGACAAACCCGATATTCGATATGTTATTCATCACGATATCCCCAAAAGTCTTGAAAGCTACTACCAAGAAACTGGCCGAGCAGGCAGAGATGGAGGTGAAGGAAACTGTTTGACCTTTTACAGCTACAATGACATCGAAAAATTAGAAAAGTTCTTGCAAGGAAAGCCCGTAGCAGAGCAAGAAGTTGGAAGACAACTCATACTGGAAACAGTTTCTTTTGCCGAAACATCTATGTGCAGAAGAAAATATTTATTGCATTATTTCGGTGAATACTTTGATGCCAATGATTGTAATGAAATGTGTGACAACTGTCGTCACCCAAAACCAAAATTTAATGGCAAAGACAACATATTACAACTTATAGATTGTATTGCCAAGACAGGAGAACGGTTAAAAGCCAAAGAGATTGTGAAAATTTTAGTCGGCGAAACAAACTCATTAATAAAACAGCACAAATCAGAGAGCTTAGATGTATTTGGAAGCGGCAGCGAAAAGTCAAAAGGGTTTTGGCATGCCGTGATTCGCCAAAGTTTGGTAAGAGGGTTTTTAGAGAAAGAAATCGAAAGTTATGGCACTTTAAAAATAAACAAAGAAGGTAGATCATTCTTAATAAAACCAACGGATGTCATGCTCACCGAAGACCACGACTACGACGCAATTCATCTAGAAAATACAAATCTGAACAATCAAAAATCTGAAGCTGCCGACACCATACTTTTCAAAAACCTTAAACAACTAAGAAAAAAGTATGCTAAAACCAAAGGCCTTCCTCCGAACATTATTTTTTCAGAATCCTCTCTAATAGAGATGGCTAACCAATACCCTGCCACAATCGAAGAGCTGGCAAGTATTCATGGTGTTGGCTTAGGAAAGGCTAAAAAGTTTGGAAAGTCTTTTTTAGAACTTATAAATAATTACGTTGAACATAATGAAATTATTCGTCCTAACGACTTAGTTATAAAATCAGTTGCCAAACCCTCAAGCAACAAAATTTATATAATTCAAAGTATTGATAGAAAGCTACCTATTGATGTCATTGCCGATGCCAAAGGACTTAGCGTATATGATTTAATAGATCAAATAGAAACTATTGTAGAATCCGGTACGAAAATAAATCTTGACTATTACATCAACGATATTATTGACGAATATCAAAGTGAGGAACTTGATGACTTTTTCAAAAATTCTGAAGAAGCATCGTTCGATGAGGCTCGCGAAGAATTCGATGAAGATGAATATACAGACGAAGAACTTAGACTGTATAGAGTCAAATTTATTTCAGATGTAGCCAACTAGCTATTTACGGCCAACCAACTCATCAATCCCATACTGTGTCTAATAGCCGATTCGTCAATATCAAATTTGGCATTATGAAGGTGCTTTCTTGGCGACTGACTATCACCAACTCCAATTCTATAAAAACAAGATGGAATATAATGTGAGTAATACGCAAAATCCTCCGCTGTCATTCGTTTTGATATAGCTAATACATTATCTTCACCCATGTAGTCTTTGGCATTATTGGCGCATTGTTTGGTAAAATCAATATCGTTTTGAAGCACAGGATAACCTTCCACAATAGTTAATTCACAATTTCCCCTATGAGATTTTGACACTTCGTCACAAATATGCCTAATGTCATTATGGGCTTGTTTTCTGAAAGTCATGTCAAGAGCTCTGAAAGTTCCTTGTAATCTAACCTTATCCGGAATAATATTACCTGTTGAACCCCCTTTGATGGAACCAATGGAAAACACATTGTCGAAATCGCTTTCTTGAGCAAAGTGATCGTATAGCTTGTTTATCAAATCAGATGCCATCACAATCGGATTGATGTTACCTTCAGGAAGAGCAGCATGCCCTCCTTTACCTATTACGTCTATATAGACTTCGTCGGTGGATGCCATAAATTTACCGGCTTTGATACCGATGGTACCACTCTGCAGTTCAGGTGAAACATGTTGACCTATAATCTTGTCAACCCTTGGCTTTTCCAATACCCCTTCTTTAATCATTAGTGAAGCACCACCTGGTAGCTTCTCTTCTCCAGGCTGAAAAATAAGTTTGACACTGCCCCGCCATTCATTTTTAAGAACATTTAAAATACGGGCAACACCTAATAATGAGGCGGTATGAAAATCATGACCACATGCGTGCATCACACCTTTGTTTTTTGAGGCATAGCTGGCATTAGTTTGCTCATGAATTGGCAGAGCATCTATATCGGCTCGCAATGCAATGCATTTTGACTGAGGGTCAACGCCATTGATGAGCGCCACTACTCCAGTGTCAACTACTCCCGCCTGAAAAGGAATTCCATATTCAGTGAGTTTATGTTGAATGTAATTTGATGTTTGATGTTCTTGAAAAGATAGTTCAGGGTATTTGTGAAGGTGACGACGTATCATTATGGCATCATTATAGTAAGCGTTTGCTAAACTGCTTATTTTACTTTTTAAATCACTCATTTTGTAAAAATAAGTTTAAGACCACCCACTAACAGCATAAGTCCGAAGACTTTTTTTAGGGTTTTAGGGTCAACGGTTAGCGCCCATTTTGAGCTAAAATAACCTCCGATAATAAAAGCAATAGATATTATGAGGGCATATTTCCAATTGACAAAACCCTCTTGATGGTAGTTCCAGGCAGCCAAAATACCAATAGGGGGAAGCATTACTGCTAAGCTAGTACCTTGAGCACTGTGCTGACCAAAACCAATTAGTAACATGAGAAGTGGAATGATGATTAGACCACCGCCAACACCAACAAAGCCGCTGAGTAATCCGGCACACAATCCTATTAAGACAAGTAAGAAAAATGTGGTTAATGACATAAATCCTTGCGAAGATATGTAATTCAAAATATCTTTGCCCAATGATTACTGTAGAAACATTTACATTTAATGATTTTCACGAAAACACATACCTACTGTTCGATGAAACTAAAGAGTGTGTGATTGTTGACCCAGGATGCTACTCACCATCAGAGCAAGCCGAGCTTAAATCATTTATTGAAAACAATAGACTTAAACCTGTACGCTTAATTAACACGCATTGTCACATTGATCATGTTTTGGGGAATAATTTTGTTGCAAACAATTGGAACTTAGATTTAGAAATTCACCGATTAGATTTACCCTCCTTACATGCGGTTAGAGAGTATTGTCAACTGTATGGATTTGGCAATTATGAGTCAAGTCCTGAACCTGTTCATTTTTTAGAGGAGGGTGACGTAATTTCATTTGGTAATTCCAAGTTAACGGTGTTGTTTACGCCTGGACATGCACCAGGACATATTGTATTGTATTCTGAAAAATATCATTTTATAATTGGAGGGGATGTTCTTTTTCAAAATAGCATAGGGCGCACAGACTTAGCTGGCGGTGATTACGACACGCTTATCAAAAGCATTAATGAAAAATTACTAACATTGGATGCGCAAACAAAGGTATATTGCGGGCATGGACCAAGCACATACATAGGTTACGAAAAAAACAACAATCCATTTTTGAAATAAGTTCGTGTATTTGATTAAAAGTAATTAATCAATACCATGAAGAAACTAGACTTATTTAAACGCCAAAAAAGCTATTTGTTGGTATGATAATTTTTTCTATTGCAGCTTGTATTTTCATTTATTACTACACCAATCAAAACGATTTCCGACTATTAACATTCACAGTATTTCTAACTTGCTCTTTAGATTTTGTTTTTAATTTCATTCAAATCAACAAGTATTACTTTATCATTGATAAAGAAATTGTTTAGTGGAAAATTCTACACTTGTCAAAACAGTCACGATTTGAATTTTCCGAAAATGCCACTATTTCCAAAATTAGTAGTAATTGGAAAGATATTTTCTTCATGTGTGAAAATTACGAGCATTACATACTTACCGATGGTTTATCCAAAAATCAAAAGCAAATAATTATCTAAGGATTAGAAAACTACGCTAATTTTCTTTCGTAGTCTAAAATTAATAAATAATAACTAAAAACACCAACTGCGTAGAGACCAGCTGTAATGTAAAATATATAAGCAAATGGTAAATCCATTGCTTTTAAAAAACGAAATATTTGGGAGCTAAAGAACCAGCTACCACTCCATATGGCTGCCGTAATAGCACTAAATATCTCCTGATTATTCTTACCAACGTAATTCATCGTTAACTCTGAAGTCATGGGGGCGGCCATATTCATTAATGGTGTTCTTAACCAATAACAAAAAATGGCTAAGGGTAAGGCCCACCAACATTCTACAAAAAATTCAGTTGTAGCTAAGGCTACTAAGGCTATAACTGCAATAGACTGAGTAAGGGTTATCCCCACTTTGAATCCCAGTACGTCCTTAACCTTTGGAACAAGAAGGGCCATAAAAGCTACTAAAACACTAGCTCCACCGCCAATAAGGGCAAACTCCGATGAATCAATTCCAAAATCATGATAAAAGAATAAATTTATAAAAGGAATTGTTAGGCCTGCGCCTATGGATATTATGATTGTAGGCACAACAGCCTTGACCACCAATCCCCAGTTGTACGATTTCCACTTTAACCCTTCATTTTTATTAATTACCTTATCTACTTTAAGTTGGTATAAGTAGTAAATACCTATTAGGCCAGAAAACGACACAACAGTTAATACTACACCTTCATCAATCTGATTAAAAATAAAAGTCAAAACAAATATAAGTAGGCTGCTCACAATAGTTCCAAAACTATGCGTAGCATAATTTAACGATATGGCATATGATTGATTTTCTATACTAGTATTACGCATAATATAGGGCAAACTACATACTTGAAAGCAAGTAAAAACAACGCCCCATAAAACAAATAAATAGGGCAACAGAATATATACTTGAAGATTAATAGCCAAAATCATACCAATAGCCACAGTAGGAACCCCAAAACTGCCTATCCAAAAGAATGGTTTTAGTGGCCTTCCTTTAATAAACATTCCCAAAGGAAAACCGAGTACCATCACTGCCAAAAAACGATATGAGAGAAGATTGGCAATTTGAGGATCCGAAAAACCCGATTTTGAAAGAAAAATATTTAGAATTAAAAAAAAAGCAGCACCGATAATTTGTATAAAAAACTCGGCTTTGATCATTAGCAATACATGCTCCTCTAGTTGAGAATATGCATTAAGAACCCTCCTCAATCAATTAATTTTAACATTTCATCTTCAATCTCTTTGCTGTCCCATTTAATTTCTATGTCAGGAATGTCCATTATTTGTTGCATAAGAGTGTCTTGGTACTGACCGATTTTCCATGCGTCGGAGTATCTAATGTTGCTGAACGAAACCATTGAGTAAAGAGGGAGCCATTTTTCAGGATATTTTTTTGAAAAATGCAATTCTATTTTCTTTTGTAATAAAAATTTGGGATCGGCAGTTTTATCCCTCATTACTATAAAGTTGTGTAGGGATAAATCTTGAACGCCATCGCCATCGGGTTTTCTTATTTCAGAGTATTTATCAAAACACGCTTTAAGGTTTTCACCATATTCATCCATCAATTGATCAAGCACGAAGCATCCCTCAAAGCCAGCATTCATACCCTGTCCATAGAAAGGAACGGTGGCATGTGCAGCGTCACCTATAAGTAATACTTTATCTTTTACTGTCCAAGGGTCGCACCTCATAATAGCTAAAGATGAAGTAGGGTTATTAAAGTAGTCCTCAGCTAAGTTTGGAATGAGAGTTGTAGTATCAGGAAATACATTTTTAAAAAAAGCGTAAACTTCATTTTCGGTCTTTATACTTTCGAATGAATATTCTCCTTCAAAGGGGAAAAACAAAGTACAAGTAAAACTACCGTCCATATTAGGAAGAGCGATTAGCATATAATTTCCTCTAGGCCAGATGTGTAAAGCATTTTTCTCTAATTGGTGAGTACCGTCTTTGTTAGCGGGAATGGTGAGTTCTTTATAGCCATGATCTATATAGTGTTGCGAATATTGAAATCGATCTTGTTTCATCATCGTTGAACGAATCACGGAATAGGCCCCATCGGCTCCAATAATCATGTCTGCTTCCGGTCGATGATGATGACCATTTTTGTCCTCAAAAGTGGCTGAGGCCGTAGTTAGGTCAACATCAACGCATTTATGTTCAAAATTAAATGAAACGTTGGCATATTGACTGGCCAATTGTAGCAACAGTTGATTTAATCCACCTCTTGAAACTGAGTAAATAGCTTGTCCCTCTTGGCCATAAGATTGGTGGGTTAGAGTGCCATCAATAGCATGCATTACACGTTTGTACATTGGAATAGCCATTTTCTCAACTTCTTTGTGGACATTTACTTTTTTCAAGGCGTTCCAACCTCTTTCCGAAAGTGCTAGATTAATGGAACGACCCGCAGCCAGTTCAACGTTTCTCATATCTGGTCTCCGTTCAAAGACCTCCACATCAAAACCCCTTTTAGCCATATAAATAGCCTCAAGCGATCCAACCAATCCTGCACCGGCTATGGTAACTCTTTTTTTCATGATAATGCGTTCTCTATTATTTGCCCCATTCTGAAAATATCTTCAAAAGAATTATAAAACGGAACGGGTGCAAGTCGTATAACATTAGGTTCTCGCCAATCGGCTATAACACCTTGGGCAGTGATGTAATCAAACAGACTTTTTCCTTGTCCATGAGTAAGTATGGACAACTGACATCCTCTGTATTCCTCTTCTTTGGGGGTAATTATTTCAAAATTACAACTGATGTACCTAGTTGAAATATCATTAAATACAAACTCCATAAAATTAGTAAGCAGTCGACTTTTAGCACTAAGAGCTGGCATACCTACTTCATCGAATAAATCCATACTGGCCTTACATGCCGCCATAGACAAAACAGGGGCATTACTAAGTTGCCATCCCTGAGCGCCCGTCATTGGTACAAAATGTTTTTCCATCAAAAATCGACGTTCTTGGTCGTGCCCCCACCATCCAGCAAAGCGAGGAAGTTGTGTGTTCTTAGCATGTTTTTGATGAACAAAAACTCCTGAAATTCCACCAGGGCCTGAGTTTAAATACTTATACGAACACCAGCAAGCAAAATCAACCTGCCAATCATGCAAATGTAAGATGATGTTCCCAACCCCATGAGCAAGGTCAAAACCAACAAAAGCGCCAACTGTTCGGGCTTTTGAGCTTATTTTAGCCATATCAAACACCTGCCCAGTGTAATAATTCACACCACCCCAAATCACTAACGCTAACTCATCACCAAGCTCATCGATAGCTTTCATAATATCTTCGTGTCTGATAATGTGTTCACCAGACCTTGGCGCTACTTCAACAATCGTCTTTTTCGGATCCAAACCATGAAATTTTACTTGACTTTCCAAAACATATTGATCGGATGGAAATGCTTTGCTCTCACACAAAATTTTGGTTCGCTTACCCTTAGGATTATAGAAAGAAACTAACATAAGGTGAAGATTAACGCTCAAACCATTCATAGCAACAACATCTTCGTAATGAGCGCCAACCAATTTGGCAAAAGGCTTACTCAAAATTGTGTGATATGACACCCATGGGTTTTTAGCTTTGAAATGCCCTTCTACACCAAATTTTGCCCAGTCCTCTAACTCTTGATTCAAATAGTTGACTGTATTTTTTGGCTGTAAACCTAAAGAATTGCCTGTAAAATAAAGCGCATCCTGTCCATTGACTTGAGGAATACAAAAGCGCGACCTGTAATCAAATAAAACATCTTGATTATCTAACTTCTTGGCATATTCTAATGTATTTTGCATGAATTAAATTTCAAAGTACGAAGATACCAAAAGCCAGCGGTATAAAAAACAGTAACACTAGCATCATTAAACTCGCACCCTCTATCCAAAAGGAATAATAAAATCTAGTTTTGGCAATGTCGATTTTATAAATCAAATAAGCGGTGCATAATGAACAGAGCAACAGAGCAAAAAGTAACGAAAAATGAAAATCAAATAACACAAAATGAACTATTGACAGCACTTCAAATACTGCCAAAAACACCACACTAATTAAGATGGCTCTAGACACACCAACTCTTTGAGGAATGGTTTTCAGTGATAGTGGATCAATTCCCATGTCACGAATATCAAATGGTATAGTGATTGCAGCAACGAAAAAAAAACGCGCCAAGAAAAGAATCAAGACCTCCAAACTATACAGCAAATGGTGTTCATTGGCAACTATTCCCACTGAAACCATAGACCATACAAAGGCAATTAAAAAAAGTTTGACAGTGGGTATTTCGCGCAATGCCATGGAAGTCTTGAATATAGGAAGTCTAACAGCGTACAATAGTGTTAATAAAATTGCCGGCAAAAGAATCATGATGGTTGATATAGAAAGCGTACCAGAAAAATATATACATAAGATTGCTGAAAATAATGTTATCCATTTATATTGACCATTGGTTAGACGAAGATATTGAACTTTGTTTTCTGAATAGTTGAATCTTACAAAACGCAAAAAATTATAACTAAACAAGCTTGAAAAAAACACAAACGGCAAAAGGTTAGTCGCATTGACGTCTAAAATAATTGCGGATGATTGACACAATGCCACCACACAAAGAGAAACAAAAATGTTGGACGAAAGAAAAAATGTGACTATTTCAGATAGCTTCATTAACAATCAAAAATATAAAATAGTAGCAAAGATTACATTGTCATTTCATATTTTTGTACCAACAAAATAACGGCAAATGAACGCATTCTCAGACAGACACATTGGCCCTGACAATTCTGATCAGGAAAATATGTTGAAAACCTTACAACTTTCTTCAATTGAAGAACTTATTGATCAAACCATTCCATCATCCATTCGACTGAATAAAAAGATGGACTTACCAAAAGCCATGAACGAGTCTGAGCTCATTGATCACATGAAAACCATAGGAAGAAAAAATAAAAATTACCGTTCATACATAGGATTGGGGTACTACAACACCATTCTTCCTGGCGTTATTCAACGCAATATTTTAGAAAATCCAGGATGGTATACTGCCTATACTCCTTATCAAGCAGAAATTGCACAAGGAAGACTGGAAGCATTGCTAAATTACCAAACCATGGTTTCTGACTTGACAGCTATGCCTCTTGCCAATGCATCATTACTTGATGAAGGAACTGCTGCCGCTGAGGCCATGCTCATGCTTTTTAACGCTAGAAGCAGGGAAAAGAAAAAAAGCAATGCCAACGTCTTTTTGGTCTCAGAAGATTGCTTTCCTCAGACCGTCGATGTTCTAAAGACACGTTCTAATCCGGTAGGCATTACTTTAAAAATAATACCCCACAGTGAGTTTGATTTTTCTGACCCCACAGTCTTTGGCATGCTTATTCAGTACCCCTCCAAATTTGGTCAGATTGACGATTATACTGTCTTGTCAAAAGACGCCAAAAATAACGACGTTGGCGTTAGTGTAGCTGCTGACCTTCTTAGCTTAACTCTTTTGATACCTCCTGGTGAATGGGGAGCAGATGTTGTGGTTGGTACTACCCAACGTTTTGGTATTCCCATGGGTTATGGCGGTCCACATGCCGCATACTTTGCCACCAAAGAAGAGTACAAAAGAAACATTCCGGGAAGAATTATTGGAGTGACTGTTGACTCCCATGGAAAGAGGGCTCTAAGGATGGCATTACAAACTAGAGAGCAACACATTAAAAGAGAGAGAGCCACATCGAATATTTGCACAGCTCAAGTATTACTAGCGGTAATGGCTGGCATGTATGGTGTTTTCCATGGACCCAAACGACTAAAAAATATGGCCAGGAAAATACATAACCTCGCTTCTATACTTAGCGACGGCCTCACGCAATTAGGATTTAGACAACTAAATGAAAATTATTTTGATACTATTCTTATCCATACAAAAAACGTGTCAATGGATACTCTCAAAGTATTTGCTGAAGACGCCAAAATGAATTTCAACTACATTGACGAAAACAAACTATCAATTTCACTTGATGAAAAAGATAATATCAACAACATAAATGATATTTTATTGGTGTTTGCCAAAAGTTGTAATCACCCAGATCCTTCCGAGTTGATTAAACAGGTGCTACAAGGAAATTACACAGATGCAAATTCATTTATTCCTAGTGAACTTTACAGAAAAAGTGCGTATTTACAACACCAGGTGTTCAATTCATTTCACAGCGAAACGGAAATGATGCGATACATCAAACGATTAGAAAACAAGGACTTAGCTCTAAACTTTTCTATGATACCATTAGGGTCTTGCACTATGAAACTCAATGCGGCTTCTCAACTTTTCCCATTATCATGGGCTGAATTTAGCAATATTCATCCTTTCGCCCCCATCAACCAAGCTAGAGGTTATCAAATTTTGTTTCATGAGCTAGAAGAATCATTATGTGAAATTACTGGATTTGATGGCCTTTCACTCCAACCCAATTCTGGCGCACAAGGTGAGTATGCTGGATTAATGGTTATCAGAGCTTATCACCAAAGCCGTAACGAAGCACACCGAAATATTTGTCTTATCCCCTCATCTGCACATGGTACCAATCCAGCCTCAGCGACCATGGCTGGTATGAAAGTAGTTGTTATTAAATGTGATGAGCATGGCAACATTGACCTTAACGATTTAGAGGAAAAAGCAAAAGAACATAAAGACAATCTTGGTGCATTGATGATTACTTACCCATCAACCCATGGTGTATTTGAAGAATCAGTCATTGAAGTAACGGATATTATTCACAAGTATGGCGGACAAGTTTACATGGATGGCGCAAATATGAACGCTCAGGTTGGACTTACCAACCCGGCTAAGATTGGTGCCGATGTATGCCACCTCAACCTACACAAAACATTTGCTATTCCACATGGTGGTGGTGGCCCTGGTATGGGGCCAATTGGAGTAGTCGAACATTTGAAACCCTTTTTGCCAACAAATCCAATGATTCAAACAGGTGGTAAAAACGCTATCACTTCTATTTCAGCAGCACCTTGGGGTTCGGCACTCATTTTGTGCATCTCTTACGCTTATATAAAACTGTTGGGCGAAGAGGGCTTGACTAAATCTACTGAGGTGGCTATTCTTAATGCTAATTACATCAAACACCAATTAGAGAAAGACTATTCTATTTTGTATTCTAACAACAAAAATCGAGTAGCTCATGAAATGATATTGGATTGTCGACCTTTCAAAGAATTAGGCGTTGGTGTGACCGATATTGCCAAGCGACTAATGGACTATGGGTTTCATGCCCCGACCGTCTCATTTCCAGTGGCAGGTACTATGATGGTTGAACCTACAGAAAGTGAAAGTAAAAACGAACTAGATCGATTCATATCCGCTATGTCAAGCATTCGCCAAGAAATAAATACAATCGTTGAAAAGAACTTAGACAAAACCAATAACCTTTTGAAAAACGCACCCCACAGTATGAAACTTATTACATCTAATCAATGGGACAAACCATACACTAGAGAACAAGCGGCCTACCCGCTTGAATTTGTTAAAAACAATAAATTTTGGCCCAGTATTAGTCGAGTTGATGATGCCTATGGAGACAGAAATCTCATTTGCTCGTGTGCTTCTATAGAGAATTATGTGTAAATTCTTAACACCAAACTCGGCTAATTATTAAGATAGTTTATCTTGATTACCTTTTAATATTCTTCTACATTTGACACAAGTATATATTCAAAATAAAGTACTAAAAATCGAAAGAATAGCATTTACATCAGTCTATTGTAAGAGTAAGATTCTGTAATTAATTAAATGTGATTTCGTTTTAATTTTTGTTAGATTAGCATTCTTAAAATTCAAATTCATATGAAGTATTTAGTTATTGCCGCTCTAGTTAGTTTTAACTTAACTACACAGGCTCAATATAAAGCACAGTTGACTAAGCCTGAAAAAAACGATATTGAAAACAAAATCCAACACCGTTTCTCCATCAATGAAGCAGCCGATACGGCTGATATTATTTGGTACGAAGACTTTGCCAACGGATTAAATGGTAACAATTCATCGACAGACCCCACTTGGACAACAGGTGGAGATGATGGTGAGATATGGATTAAAGATTACAATGGATCTAATGGTCAATACGCAGGCAGTACACCTTACACATTGGATTCAGAATCTGCCAGCAATGGTTGGATGATATTTGATGGTGACAGCTCAAATTTAGGAGTCCCACAATCCAATTTTGCTGATAGAATGGGAACTCTCACATCGCCTTACATCGATTTAAGTAATGACTCCAATGTCACATTGAGCTTTCAGCATGCCTATCGTTGGTGTTGTTTTTTTGCTCACGAACTTATTGTCTCAATTAATAACGGAAGCGGTTGGGAAAATGATACTAGCTTTGTATTGAATACCTTTGGATCGGTAAATGAGTTAGCACCAACCTCATTAGTAGAAATAATCATTTCTGATGTTGCGGCATTAAAAGACAGTGTGCGAATTCGATTTGATTGGGGCAATAATGAAGAAACAGCATCCCACTATTTTTGGATGATTGACGATGTGAAAATTATTAAAACTAAACCATACTCATCAAATATTTTAAGTTCGTTTAATATACTTCCTAGTGAGATAGGTTTTACTTCATACAGAGTAATGCCTATTGAACAAATTTCCAACACCTCTTATCAATTTGGAGGAATGTTTAATAATACCGGCTACAATACTTTGGACAGCATGAGAGTGTATGCTGAGATTGATTCTGCTATCTACAATTCACAAAGTAATGGCTACAGTGTTCTATCCAGCGATACAGACACATTATATGTAAATGACGGTTTTACCCCGGAAGACACGGGTACTTATATTTGTAATATATTTGGAATTGATGACAACAACAATACCGCAACTGACACACTCAGACAGCGTTTTGAGGTGTCTGAATTTATTTATGCCCGCGACAATGGTAACAATGCTAATACGTTTGGTATCAATGCCATCAATGATGAAGGCACCTATCAAATAGGCAATGTCTTTAACATTTATGAAACTGCAACTATACATTCCGTCAAGCTAAGACTTGACTCAAGAACCGGTTCTAACGCTAGTGGAAAAATATATATCAATAAAATTGACCCTATTGCCAACAATGCTAATTTTCAACAAGGTATTGAGTTTTTAACAGAGTTTCCTATTCCTAATTTAGGGGATCACACGGGTGACTGGGTTGATTTCATAATTCCACCATTCCAAGCTAATGCTGGAGATATTTTGTTAGTAACATTGTATGCCAAATACACTGGAATGGCTGATGACACTGTCTTTATAAGTACCTCGGGCCTCAACCCTTTTCCTGGAGAAAGTCGTTTACAAGATATCGATGGTGTTTCAGAAAACTCCGCTCCTCTAAGATGGTTTTACACAACAACAACTCCTTGTCTAAGATTAAACTTTGACCCTAATGTGCAAGGAATCAATGTGAGTATTGAAGAAAATGATAAAAATTACGTATTGCAAGTTTTTCCAAATCCAAATAATGGAAGCTTCAGAGTACAATTTAATTCAAAACAATCAGCAAACAGTCAATTATCTATAAAAGATGTGATTGGTCGAACCATATTTTCTGAAAAAATAAATAGCGTTGGTATTTATTCAAAAGATTACAACTTTAGTCATTTGAAGAAAGGACTGTATTTTGTCAATTTAAAACAAGGTGATGAAAGTGAAGTCAGTCAATCTATAATTGTCAAATAAAACAACAAACGGAAATGCACGTTTATGTTTGTACTATTTTTTTTGCTAAATTGCACATCAATTTAAATTAACTATTACATATAAAAAAAACATCTATGAAGAAATTGTTTACCATATTAGTTGCCTTACCAATAACATTAGTAATGGCGCAAAATCAATCTAATATCAAGAAAGACCCTCTCACTAAATTTACATCTCCTTCGTTCGAACAAAAGGTGCGTTCTTCGGCAGCTCCAGCTTCTGTAGATTGCTCAAATTCCAATTACATCTATTGCGAAAATTTTGAAGATGTCACCTCACCTAATCTTCCTGATTCGATGACTACATCAAGCTTAGATGATAATTATTTTGTTCCAATTGACGGCAATCTTGTTTCAGTATTAGGATTTTACACAGGTAATTTTGAAGATGCTAACGCAATGGGATATTGGCCAGTTGGCGACAACACACAATTCGTAATGGCAAACGATGATGCCTGTAGACCAAATCAGACGGTTCCCAATGAAGACAACAATTGTGATTTTTCATTCGTGGTATTAGAATTACCAATGATTGACATGAGCACTTCAGAAAATATGTATTTAACGTTTGATTTCCACAATGATGGAAACTACACGGGTGGTAATGCTGAAGCAAGCTTAGAATACAAGGTTGGCTCTGGTGAATGGACCGATTTGGCTGGCAATCTACCAAAGTCTGGAGATTGGCAAGAAGGTATTTTTAACTTATCAATGTTAGATAATACAGACTCTGTTTATTTTAGATTCATATGGTCTGATGCTAACTATTGGGGTACTGGACTAGCCATAGACAACATCACTGTAAGACAACTAAATGATAATGAAATATCGATTCAATCAGTTAATCAGTTTTTACCTGGGTTTTCCTACATTTCAACTTACTCAAAAGTACCACAATCCCAACTTGGATCGGGGTTTTTCTTCGAGGGAATAATTAGAAACGTTGGAAATAATGCACAAGATTCAGTTAGACTTAAAGTAAATTCCGGAACTTTCAACACGCAAAGTTGGGGAATTAACCTACCATCGCTTGAAAGAGATACTTTTAGAACCAATGATCTTTTCCTTCCTACGGCTACTGGGATGTACGACTTTAGTTTTTCGGCTGAATCGGATAGCGCAACAGCCACGATTGATGGGCTTAGCGTTGAAGTTACCGAAAACATTTTTGCGCGTGACTCTGACCAGGCGGATGTTGCGTTTTCACTAATTCCAACAACAAACGGATTTACTGTAGAACATGGCTGTTCTTTCGATATCGTTCAGAACGCTTCACTAAGTGCTGTTGACGTATATATCGCTGGCAGTAGCTACCCTAACGGAAAAATAAAAGCTAAGGTTTACGAATGTAATTCGCAAAGTGAAACCACAAGTTTTTTCTATGAATCTAGATTATTTGATATACAGAGTACAGGTAGCTGGCAGACCTTAGGTTTTGATCAATTAGTACCTCTGGAAGGAGGTAAAGAATATCTTGTAACCGTTTGTGGTGACGGCAATATAATATCAGATACCACAAGAATTGGAGTATCATCTTCAATAGACGGAAGTTATGCATGGCGACTTTACAACGGTCTTCCAGATGCTCCTGAGGATGGTGTATTCTTCTCGATACCAATGGTAAGAATGAACTTCGATCCAAACGCAGTTGGAATAGCTGATAATGAAAAGGTAAACTTTTCCGTTTATCCAAACCCAAACAATGGTCAGTTCCTAATAGAAGTTTCATCTGATGTGGTTAGGAGAGCAAAATTAAGTATCAAGGATGTTCTAGGTAAAACCGTTCAATCTGAATCTATTAATGTGGTTAACACATTTAGTAAAAATATAGATCTACGCCACTTAAACAAAGGCGTGTACTTTATCCATTTGTCCGATACTAATAGTGACAATGAAGAGATTCAAAAAGTGATTATCCACTAGTCATAAAACAGACTAACTTATCAAAAAAGACTGACAAC